>JANPGK010000039.1:0-42958 GCA_031423895.1 Hyphomicrobiales bacterium | reverse complement strand
AACAAGCGCAGCAGCAAATGGCCAGCGGTGATGTCTTCCCGTAGCAATTCCTCCGCTGTGAGGGTCATCAAACGCGCTTCGGCCTCGCGCCAGTCTTCCGTTTCAAGCGGATTGGTTTCATCGCCATTATCATTGGCTTGGATCGGCAATAATTTCTGCGCGTCTGTGAGCGGCAGCGATTGAATGAAAATGCCGCCGCATGTAATGTTATTTTCAGATCCCTCACTCATTAATAGAATACGGGTGGGCAGCTGTTCTGACTGCGCAAAATAATGATTGGCGGCAGCTTCAAGTCCATCTTCATCTAGTGCCACAACACCTTGATAGCTGGTATCTTCGCCGCCTAAATCGATAGTGAGGGCTAAATGGCCAGTGCCCAATAAGTTTATATCTGATTGAGGGTGTTCCCCCTCAAACTCCCCCACGCTTCGCGCTTCGCGTTCGCTCGTGCCCAATGCTTGCGCATTGGGGGCTTGTTCAAAAAACGCCTTATCAAATGTGGCGCAGGCGCGCACGCGGCATGGGGCATCATCAGTGCCGTTTTCATAATCCACCACTAGTAAGGAAATGGGGCCGTTGGAGGAGGTTTGCAAAATCAAGCGGCCTTGGGTTTTCATGGCCGAGCCCAGCAATACGCACATGCTCACCGCTTGCATTAATATGTGATTCACCGCAGCGGGGTAATTATGATGGCGCAGCAATTCCTGCGGCAAAGCGTGCAGGCGCACAATGCGGCCGCGCACATTTAAGCCTTCAATAGAGAAGGGCAGGACAGAGTCGAGGGGGGGTGGGTTGGTTATAGTTGTCAATGGCTGTACTCAATTCAAGATTTTATAATAACTTCTCCCCTCCCCTTGCGGGAGGGGGTAGGGGGAGGGGTTTTCTTTTCTGATTCAGAAGAAAGAATACCCCCCTCAGTCACGCTGCGCGCGACAGCTCCCCCGCAGGTGGGGAGCAGTAGGAGCGACTTCACACTCCCAAACACCAGCACAACACGGCCTTCTGCGCATGCAGGCGGTTTTCAGCTTCATCGAACACCACCGATTGTGGCCCATCGATCACATCTTCTGTCACTTCCTCACCGCGGTGGGCGGGTAGGCAATGCATAAACACAGCCTTGGGGGCGGCAAGCGCCATTAACGCGGCATTCACTTGATAGGGCATCAGCAATTCATGGCGTTCTTCGGCGCCAGTGTCGCCCATGGAAACCCATGTGTCGGCGATGATCGCATCTGCCCCCGCTGCCGCTTCCTGCGGATTATCGGTGATGGTGAGGCGCACGCCTTCCTTGCGCGCCCATGCAATGAGTTCCGCTGTGGGTTGCAACTCTTCAGGGGCGGCACAGCGAATGGTGAAGTTGAACTTACCCGCAGCATGCACCAGCGAGGTGAACACATTATTGGCATCGCCTACCCATGTGATAGTTTTGCCGTTGATCCGCCCGCGATGCTCCTCAAAGGTGAGAATGTCGGCCATCACTTGGCAGGGGTGCGATTTTTTGGTGAGGCCGTTGATGATGGGCACGCTCGCATTGGCAGCAAGTTCCAGCACATCCTCATGGTTGAGCAGACGGATCATCACCGCATCCACATAGCGCGATAGCACACGGGCGGTGTCTGGCAGGCTTTCGCCACGACCGAGCTGCATCTCTTGCCCTGTGAGCATGAGCGGCTCACCCCCGAGTTGCCGCATTCCCACATCGAACGACACACGCGTGCGGGTGCTGGGGCGCTCAAAAATCATGGCCAGCGTTTTGCCCACCAATGGGCGTTCGCCCTTGCCCGCTTTTTGCAGCGCTTTCATGCGCACGGCGTTGTCGATCATGCCCCGTAGCGTTTCGGGCGAATGGTCTTTAATATCAAGAAAATGGCGAGTGGTCATGATGCAGCCTTTTCAGGGAAATGGGTTGCCGCTTGCGCAAGGGCATCCAGCGCGAAAGCGATTTCGTCCGATGAAATGATGAGTGGCGGCAGCAGGCGCATGGTGTGGTCGCCCCCCGCAACGCTGAGGAGGTTGTGTTTGCGCAATTGTGCTACCATTTCACTGGGTTCAACCGAAAGCTTCAGCCCAAGCATAAGGCCTTGCCCCCGCACTTCGAGAAACAGATGTGGAAATTTTTGGCACAATTGCTGCAAGCCATGGCGAAATTCATGACCTTTGGCGATGATATTCTCCAAAAATACTGGCTGCTCAATCACATCGAGCACAGAATTGCCCACGGCCATGGCCAGCGGGTTGCCGCCATAGGTGGTGCCGTGGGTGCCAGGGGTCATGCAGGCGGCCACCCTCTCAATCGCAAGGCACGCACCCAGCGGGAAGCCGCCGCCAATACCTTTGGCTGCAGCCAGAATATCAGGGGTTACACCCGCCCATTCATGCGCAAACAGCTTGCCAGTGCGCCCCATGCCACACTGCACTTCGTCAAATATCAATAACAAACCACGCTCATCACACATTTGGCGCAAGCCTTTCAGGCACTGCGGGGGGATGGTGCGTATACCACCTTCACCCTGAATGGGCTCCACCAAAATGGCCGCCGTTGCGGGGGTGATTGCGGCTGTGAGTGCTGCATGGTCGCCATACGGCACGCTGTCGAAGCCATCAACTTTGGGGCCGAAGCCTTCGAGATATTTCTCCTGCCCACCTGCCGCTATGGTGGCCAGAGTGCGGCCATGGAATGCACCTTCAATGGTGATGATGCGGAATTTCTCAGCTTGGCCGAGGCTCCAAAAATAACGCCGCGCCATTTTAATGGCGGCTTCCATCGCTTCGGCGCCCGAGTTAGTGAAGAAGGCTTTATCGGCGAATGTAAGATCCACCAGCCGCTGCGCTAGCAATTCCTGCTCGGGAATTTGGAATACGTTGGAGACATGCCACAGCTTTTGCGCTTGCTTTACAATAGCTTCCACCATATGCGGGTGGCAATGGCCAAGCGCATTCACCGCAATGCCAGCGGCGCAATCCAAATAACGCTGCCCATTGGTGGCGTGCAGCCAACAGCCTTCGCCTCGCTCAAAAGCAAGCTCAGAGCGCCGATAGGTTCCCAAAACTGCGGAAGGCTGTGCCATTGTTCACGTCTTTCTATTTTAAGCCGCAGATAGTGCACAAATGAGCGGTGATTTGTCAACAAAAAACCCCGCATCGCATGGCGATACGGGGCGTTTTTGTAGGCATATTAAGATTAAGCTGCAGTGAGTTCCCGCACCAAGCCATCCACTTCGCCAGTGAGTTTGTTGGCAAGACTGTCGAGCTCCTTAGCCAGCTCCGACAAACCATTTGCCGTCATTTCAGCATTTACAGCCGCTTCAGGCAGTTCATTGATTGCTAAAACTGCAGCGCGGGTGCCATCGGTTGTGCGTGTGAGGCTGGCGCTAATTTCTTGCGTAGCGGCATTTTGCTCTTCCACAGCACCTGCGATTGAGGTGGAAACGCTGTCGATATTGCCGATTGCCGACGAAATTGAGTCTACCGCATTGAGCATATCGCCAGAGGCCAGCACAATTTGGTTCACCTGAATTTCAATTTCCTCGGTGGCTTTGGCGGTTTGTGTCGCCAAGCTTTTCACCTCTGAAGCCACAACGGCAAAGCCTTTACCTGCTTCACCAGCACGCGCCGCCTCGATGGTGGCATTAAGTGCCAACAAGTTGGTTTGCTGTGCAATGGCGTTGATAAGCCCAGTGATTTGCGTAATTTTTTGGCTATTATCGGCCAAGCGTTGCGCCACTTCTTTGGCTTCCGATGCGCGATTGAGCGCCTCGGTGGTGTCCTTAGTGGACATTGCCGCTTGGCTTGAAATTTCCGAAATCGAGGCGGAAAGTTCAGTGACCGCTGCAAGAACAGTGTTCACATCTCCAGAGGCTTCGTTGAGTTTTTCAATAGCCACGATTAAACTTTCCTTTGTGTTGGTTGCGTTGTCGGCCACCAGAGCTGTGGAGCTGGAAATATCGGTGGCAACATTTTGCAATGAAGTGACAATAATCCCAACTGAGCTGCGGATTTTTTCACCCACCTTGCCCAAGGCTTCGCGTTGCGTTGCAAGCAATTCTTGCTTGCGTTCATCGGAATTGGCATCGGCCAGTTTCGAGAGTGTTGCGTCGCGGAAAAACGCAACGGCACGCGCAATTTGTGCAATTTCGGTGTTGCCTTTGGCTTCCGCAATTTCAGCGTTCAAATCTTGGCTGGCCAGTTGACGAATGCGATTATCAAGCGCGTTGATGCTTTTGATAATTGATTGTGAGGCAAACCAAGCTGAGGCAAGCGCAGCGCAGGCAATCAACCCACCGATAATCAACATTTGCCATAGGCGGCTGTTGAAGCCAGCAATGCGGGCATCGAGCAGGCGGCCAAGTTCTTTGGCTGTGTTTCCCCATAAAGAGTCGATATCTTTGGCCACAGTTGCATAGGCGCTGTTAATTGGCGCCAAATTCATGCTGGCGCGGGCATTATCATCTCTCAAAGTGTTGGCAGCTTCCTTGAGAGTTTTTACATAGAAGGCACTGCTTTTTTCAAATGCACTTGCGTGATGTGAAAGATTTTTTTTGACCATGCCATCGGCATTGCCTTTATACGCGCCATCAATTGAGCCCAATGCACCAATTGATGCGGTATCAAATGCACCTAGCTGAATCATCAGCTCCGCTTTTTCATCATCGGTGAGGGATGCTTTCTCTTTATAGGCACGCACCAATGAAATGAGTGTGCCGGCGCGATCCATGGCTTCTGGCAATTTCACCACGGCAGCATCCATTGTGTAGAAACTGTCGAGATCTGGGTCGAGCGTGAGGTTTGAACCATCACCCACTTTCACGATCAATGCGCGGATGGATGCGATGGTTTTTTCCACAGCTTCAGTGCGCTCTAATGCTTTGGATGGAAACCCAATTGCAGAAAGTGCTGCGTTCGCATCGGCAGCAGCTTCTTTGCTAGTAAAACTCTCATCATATCGCTTGCTCAATTCAGCTAAATTGGCCGCTGATTTCGAATCAATTGAGAATGATTTATCGTTCGATCCTTGGATCAAACCAGAAAGCACTGGCCATGCTGCGTGCATATAGGCAACACCATCATTTTCTTTTTGTGCAAAGCTAATGTCCTTAGCGCTTTGTTGTATAAACAAAAAAGCAAATAAAACGATGGGAAGTACCAACAAGGTAACGACCCCTGCCAGCTTGTGGCGAATGGGCATATTGTTCAGCATAACAGCCTCTTTCAATGGATTTCGTTTGCGGTTGGCACTGAAGGGGATAATATGAGTGGTATGCTTAATTAATAATTAATTCACAATACAACTATTAGTAAATTTTTAGGGTGTGGACGTGATTTCTAACGCTAAAGCATGCCCGCCTTCATCAACATACCATTTCAGCGCGGCATTCACCGCTTGGTGTTGTTGCACGCGGCGCAAACCAGTATTTTAAATTCGATACTAATTTATAGACCAAAATTGAGTTTTAGAGACGTAAACACGCTTAAACCGGCGGTAGCTTGAGATTGAATGCTATAGTTTTCATTTCCAATTTTAGTTTTATTTGGATACGAGTATATAGCAACATCCCTGTTGACAATATTCTCCCCACCAAAATCTCTACGAACACCAAGCTGCCATTCTAGACTTTGATGCATGCCGCTTTTTTTGTTATTTTCGTAAACAGTCAACCCAAGACCACCTTTGATATAACGCTGCCCAGAATGAATGGCTTGAACAGTTTCATCATTGCTCGTTGGGCCACTTGGATGTGGCTGACCCACAGCGCTTGCGTAAGACTTACCTGTATAGGGGGAGCTTACGGTTGAAAACATGCCGCCGCCAAGCACTACATTAAAATCCAAATATTTATTATTTGGGGTTGTTTTTTGAACTACAGGGTAACTCAACTCGCTCTCAATGCCAGTTTGCTGATAGCTATGTGAGAACCCATATCCTGCAGGATTACCGTCATAAACTGGGCCAACTTCAAAAAACCGATTGTTCGCTGATAGCTTAAGTGTAACTTTACTGGTTTCTTTGCCTAATGCGTCATAAAGATCTGCGCGCACAAACGCGCCTTGACTTGAAATCGTTTTTACATTGGCAAAATTGGCAGAGGAGAAATCTATATCTAAACCAGCGACAACTGCAGCATTTTTAGCAATTGGGAAATTAAAACCAGCTTCAAGCCCAACGGTGCTGCTTTTTGGATTGCTCACTGGTTCAGGCCGTGGATAATAGGTGCCAGATCCACCTGTGATATTGCCATTGGGAGCTGTTGCAAGCACATGCCACGTTTCTGACTTACCAGCGTGTGCGTTGCTAGGGCTGAATTTCCCCTGAACGCGCATGTCAAAACTTGGTCTAAGTCGCAAACCAGGGCGCACCCCATCTTGAACATTCCCAGGTTTACCAGATAAGGCGGCATCAAACTCGGTCAGTGAATTGAAATTATTGATTGCACCTTGACGAATAATTTTATTTACATCTTGAATCATGGCAATTGTTTCCTTACAAAATTATATGCGAATAAACTGAGAAACAATTACTATGATCTTACCCAAGAGTCAATTGCTAAATCGCGTTTAAGAACGTGGACTGCCTGCTGAACCTAGGGCGCGCCCTCAATATTATGCGTTTATGTTGCGCTGATTTCTAACGCTAACGCATGCCCGCCTTCATCAAAATACCATTTCAGCGCGGCATTCACCGCTTGGTGTTGTTGCACACGGCGCAAACCAGTTAATTGTGTGGCGTGCATCATCACGCGCACATGGGTGATCTCGCCCTCACGCGCCCCCGCATGCCCTGCATGGAGGTGGCTTTCGTCGATCACCTCCAGTATTTCAGGCTGAAAATTTTGCTGCAGTTGTGTTTTGATGCGTTCACATATATTCATGCGATTTACCTAACCCTTTGGTGCCCGCTGTGCAAGACCCTATCGCTCCTGATGCTCCTCATATTCCTGTTCTGCTGGCCGAAGTGCTAGAGGCAATGAATCCGCAAGCCGAGCAGGTGATTATCGATGGCACATTTGGGGCGGGGGGCTATACACGGGCGATTTTGGAGCGCGGTGCTAATGTCATTGCGTTTGACCAAGACCCAATCGCCATTACCGCAGGGCAAGCCATGGTAGCCGAGTTTGCAGGGCGTTTGCAGCTGATTCATGCGCCGTTTGGGCAAATGGCGGGGTATATTCAGCAGCCTGTGCACGGCGTGGTGCTCGATATTGGTGTGTCGTCTATGCAGTTGGATGAGGCGCATCGTGGATTTTCATTTCGAGCCGATGCGCCGCTGGATATGCGCATGCGTAATGAGGGGCCAACGGCTGCAGATTTATGCAATACCCTCACAGAATATGATCTGGCCAGTGTGTTGTTTCGCTATGGCGAGGAGGCGGCTGGGCGGCGCATAGCAAAAGCCATCATCGCCGCGCGGCCATTGGCCACCACAAAGCAGCTGGTGAAAATTGTGGAGGGCGTGATCAAGCCCCACGCAGGCATGAAAATTTCTCCATCCACGCGCACATTTCAAGCGCTACGCATTGCGGTGAATGATGAACTTCGGGCATTGATTGAAGGGCTAGAGGCGGCACATAATGTGCTGGCCGACGGAGGCATTTTGGCGGTGGTATCGTTCCATTCGCTTGAGGACCGCATTGTGAAGCAGTTTTTGAAGGGGGAAACCGGCGATAATGTCACCCGCTCGCGCCATATGCCTGATGTGCACGCTAATAATTTGCCATTGTTTGATGTGCCCTCACGCAAGGGCATCACGCCATCAGATATTGAGATTGCGCGCAACCCACGTTCACGCTCGGCGCGCCTGCGTGTTGGCATCAAACAGCCGCGTGAAAAAATTTATGCTGAACAGCAATTAAAAAAAATGAGTCAATATCTTCTTAAATCATTCGTGCTAAATTTATAAATGGTGTGCTGCGTTGTATGAAGCATTACACCAAGTGTAATGTTGCGTAAGCGTGGTGCGTTATGGTGAGAGTATTCTATATTCTGTGTGTGAGTGTGCTGTTGGCTTCAGCGGCCTTTGTGTATGGCGTAAAATATGAGGTGCAAGGGCAAATGCGCCAAGCTTCTGATTTGGAACGTAAAATTGCCAAAGAGCGGGATTCTATCGCCATGCTGCGGGCTGAGTGGAGTCATTTGAACCAACCCTCACGGTTGCAAGCCTTGGCACAAAAACATCTTAATATGAAAACAATGGACGTGCAGCAAATTGGCAAATTGGCTGATGTACCTGTGCGTGCGGGCCCCAATGTGGCCTCGGTTGAGCAAATTCCACTCCCACCTTCAACGATTAAAAATACTAAATTGCAATGAGTAGAAATTTATGAGCATCTGGGCGCAGATCAAAAGCAAAACACTGGGGCGATTACGTGCCAGCACTGTTGCGCCTGTGCCAAATGCTGTGAAAGGCGCCATTTCAACGCAAACCCAAACCATGTTGCGTGGCCGTATTCAATTGGCCATCATTGTGTATAGCCTCATTATTTGCGCGATTTTTGGCCGGTTGGTGCAATTTTCCACCATGCCGCGCGCGGCCGATGACGGCGTTCCGTCCTCCATTGCCGAAACTACGGTGATGGTGCGCCCCGAGATTGTGGACAGAAATGGTGAAATTCTGGCCACAGATGTGAAAGTGGCCTCGGTGTATGCCGAGCCGAAAAAAATTATCGACCCCGATGATGCCGCCGAACAAATTGCCAATATTTTGCCCAATATTAATGTGCGAGAGCTGCGTGATAAGCTGGCAGCCAAGCGCGGTTTTGTGTGGATCAAGCGTAAACTCACCCCCGCGCAGCAGCAATCGGTGCATTCACTTGGTTTGCCCGGCATTGGCTTCACCTATGAAAACCACCGCATATACCCCGCAGGGAATGTGGGTGCGCATATTTTGGGTGCAGTGAATGTGGACAATCAAGGCATTGCGGGGCTTGAGAAATATATTGATAACAATGACTTGAGTGAATCCGTTAAACTGAGCGAATTGCCATTTAAAAAATTAAAACCTTTGCGCCTGTCGGTCGATTTAAAAGTGCAGCACGCCCTGCGCGATGAGATGGTGCACGCCACTGAGCGTTATAAAACTGTGGCCAGCGCGGGTATGCTGCTCAATGTCCACACGGGTGAAATTGTGGCGATGGTGTCATTGCCAGATTTTGATTCCAATTCTCCCAAGGATGCACTGCAACCTGATCGGCTCAACCGTGTGTTGGCAGGTACATTCGAGATGGGCTCCACCTTTAAAGCGTTTACACTCGCGATGGGGTTGGATTCGGGCAAATATACCCTTTCCGACAAAGTCGATGCCAGCAGCGATTTATATATTGGCAAGCACTCGATTGGTGATTTCCATGGGCAATATCGCGCGCTCACCATTCCTGAAGTGTTCACCTATTCGTCTAATATTGCGACCGCCAAGGTGGCGCTAGCGCATGGTATTGATGGGCACAAATCCTTTTTGAAAAAACTGGGGATGTTCGATCGCATCCGCACCGAATTGCCTGAAAGCGCCGACCCGATCGTGCCAAAACACTGGGGACAAATTAACTCTGCCACCATTGCATTTGGCCATGGCATTACGGTAACCCCCATTCAGGCCACTGTGGGTGCAGCAGCGCTGGTGAATGGTGGTTATTTATTGGTTCCCACCGTGTTGCCGCGCACGCCAGAGTTGGCGCACTCTATTGCCACTCGCGTGATCCGTGAAGAAACATCAGATGCGATGCGCTATTTATTCCGTCTGAATGTTGAGAAGGGCACCGCAAAAAAGGCCGAAGTTGAAGGCTATAATGTGGGCGGCAAAACTGGCACCGCTGAAAAAGTTGTGAACGGCCGCTATTCGAAAGATAAGCGCTTTACCACATTTATGGCGACATTTCCGTCTGACAAACCAGATTATTTGCTGCTCGTGATTTTGGATGAACCTCATTCCACACCAGATAGCGGTGGGTATGCCACAGCAGGCTGGAATGCCGCACCAACCGCAGGCAAAATCATTGCGCGCGCGGCACCATTGTTGGGCATGCAGCCCCGCCTCACGCAATTGGCAACATTGCCCGTTGCCACCACGGGTGCTGTGAATACAGTTACAAAACCCGCACAAAATGCGGCAAAAAATAAGAAAAAAACTGCGATAAAACCAAAAGACTCATTGGCAAAATCTGCAAGCAAGGCTACACCTAAATTGGCACAATCCAACACGGGGCCTGTATCGCTTGATGATCTTATCCAATCTGTTCACCGCCGCTGATATACCCAACGTTTCTTCGGCGTTGGCAGGAGCGATAGCGAACCGCGAAGCGCAAACAAAGCTTGGCGCGCCAGCTTGCCAAGTTTTGAACACCGATAGGTCTATTGCCATTTCGGGCGATACTGCTGTTTCCATTTCAGGCATCACATCCGACTCCCGCAAGGTGAAGCCAGGGTATTTATTCGCAGCATTGCCAGGTGCGAGCGCCGATGGCACCGCATTTATTGATGCCGCAATAGCTGCGGGTGCGGTGGCGCTGCTGTTAAGTGATGAGGTGAGTATAACTGGCTATCCCACTGATATTACGATCATTGAGTCCAATAATGTGGCCTGTGCCTTCGCAAAATCTGCCGCCGCATTTTATGGCGTGCAGCCTGCAGTGCAAGTGGCGGTTACGGGCACCAATGGCAAAACCTCTGTCACCACATTTTTGCGGCAAATATGGGACTATGCAGGGCATGAAGCTGCCAATATCGGCACAATTGGGGTCACCACAAAAGCGGGCACCAAAAGCTCAGGGCTGACAACACCCAGCCCTGAGGTGCTGCATGAAACGCTGGCGCAGCTCAAACAGCAAGGCATAACCCATGTGGCAATGGAGGCCTCAAGCCACGGCATTGTGCAGCATCGCCTGAGCGGTGTGCAATTTTGCGCGGGGGCGTTCACCAACCTCACGCGCGATCATTTGGATTATCACGGCACGTTTGAAGCCTATAGAGATGCAAAAGCCGCATTATTCACGCAATTGCTGCCCAAAGGCGCACCCGCAATCATTGATGTGGATAGTGAAGAGGGCGTGCATATGGTGGAAATCGCCCGCACTGCAGGGTGCGATGTGCGCAGTGTTGGTAAAAATGGTGCATATATTAAATTGCTAGGTGTGCAATCGCGCGGGTTTTCGCAATTGCTTTCGCTGGCGGGGCCATGGGGGCATGCCGAGGTAATTTTGCCGCTGGCAGGGCAGTTTCAAGTGCAAAATGCGCTGGTTGCGGCAGGTTTGGCGCTTGCAACGGGCATCAGCGCGCCGCATGTATTTGCCGCGCTTCAGCAGATTGTGGGGGCATCTGGCAGGCTTGAACCGTGCGGCACATGGAACAAGCAAGGGGCGTTTAGCTGCGCCGCATTTGTGGACTATGCCCACACGCCTGACGCATTGGAAAACGCAATTCTGGCATTGCGGCCTTATGTGCAAGGCAAATTGATCACTGTGTTTGGCTGTGGGGGGGATCGCGACGCCGGCAAGCGCCCGCTGATGGGCGCAGTCGCTCAGAAATTATCAGATGTGGTGATTGTGACAGACGACAACCCCCGCAGTGAAGCCCCCGCTAGCATTCGCGCCGCAATTTTGGCAGCAGCACCCAAAGCGCAAGAAATTGGTGACAGGGCGCAGGCTATTCATGCCGCCATTGCCATGGCGCAATCGGGCGATATTGTGTTGGTGGCAGGCAAAGGGCACGAGACGGGGCAAATCATTGCGGGTGTCACCCATCCGTTTAGTGATCATGAGGTGATTGCGCAGGCGATTAAGGAATTATAGGCTGTATTTTTTGCTCCCCACTTGCGGGGGAGCTGTCGAGCGTAGCGAGACTGAGGGGGGTATTCTTACTGTCCTTTTAACAAGAAAACCCCTCCCCCTACCCCCTCCCGCAAGGGGAGGGGAGAAAAGGAATTTATAATGAGTTTTCCCCTTTACACCGCCATCGAAATTGCCACCGCAACATACGGTAAATTGCACAATTGCGATGACAATATGCGCGTTACAGGCGTGCAGTTTGATAGCCGCCTTGTGGAGGCTGGCGATGTGTTTTTTGCGCTTAGTGGTGAGGGGGCTGATGGCCACGCTTATGTGAAAAAAGCGTTTGATACTGGGGCGACACTTGCGGTGGTGGCGCACATCCCCGAAGGCTGTGCGCAATATCCGCTAGTTGTTGTGGAAAATACCCTGCGGGCGTTAGAAGCGCTTGGCGTGGCGGCGCGCACCCGCATTGCGGCGCAGCGCGTGGCCATTACAGGCAGTGTGGGCAAAACCAGCACCAAGGATATGCTGGCGCATGTGCTGCAGCATTTTGGCCGCACCCATGCCGCCAAAGCCTCGTTTAATAATCACATCGGCGTGCCGCTTACATTGGCGCGTATGCCGCAGAACACGCAATTTGGCGTGTTTGAAATTGGCATGAACCACGCCGGCGAAATCACGCCGCTGGCAGGCTTTGTGCAGCCGCATGTTGCCATGGTTACAGCGGTGGAGCCTGTGCATATTGAGCATTTTGAGAATATTCAAGGCATTGCGCTGGCCAAAGGCGAGATTTTCAGCGGGCTGGTTGCGGGTGGGGTTGCAATTGTGAATGCCGATGCACAGGCGCTTGATGTGGTGCTTGCGGCGGCGAAGGCAGCAAACGCGCATTTCCTTACCTACTCTCTTTACCCTGAAGCCAAAGCCAACGCCACCATCACTAGCATGCAATTGAACGCTGAAAATTCCCATGTGCATGCCACAATTGGCGGTGTTGCAGTGGAATACACCATTGGCGCACCCGGGGCGCATTTCGCGCACAATAGCCTTGGTGTGCTGCTGTGTGTGCAGCAATTGGGGCTGGATGTGGCACAAGCCGCCGCACAATTAGCCAGCTTCACCCCGCCAAAAGGGCGTGGGCAACGGTTTATGTTGAACGTGCCTAATGGCCAAATTACGCTGCTGGATGAAAGTTATAATGCCAACCCAGCGTCTATGCGTGCTGCGCTCAAAGTGTTGGCGGGCACGCCCACCAAAGGCCGCCGCATTGCAGTTTTGGGGCAAATGCTGGAGCTTGGCACCCATTCCCACGCCGCACATGAGGGGCTGCTTGCGCCCATTATGGAGGCGAAGGTGGACGTGGTCTACTGCGCAGGTGCAGCCATGCAGCCGTTGTGGGATATCCTTTCAAGCCATATGCGCGGCGCGCATGAGCATACAGCGCTCGCGCTTGTGCCGCAGTTACAGGCTAATGCGCGCGCTGGCGATGTGCTGCTGATCAAAGGCAGCAACGGCAGCGGCGTGTGGCGCATTGTGGAGGCGTTAAAGACTAAAATTTAGTGCATTAATTCATAGTATTTTGATCAGATTTTTTGAATTTTGATCCCAAAACTAAAGCGCTGAATGCCGCAATTGCCAGTACTGATAACACCACGCCTTTTCCCAAATAATCAAATGCAACCTTACTCACTTCTTGAAACATAGCAATTTGTTTGGCTGAAACTGCTGTTTTAGGTGTTTTTAAGTTTGCTTTTGCTAAAGGTAACGCTGCTTTAAAATTGCTTATGTAAGTATCTGCATTATTATTAGTTATTTCAGAGTGTCTATTCAAATTGTTCAACCAAAGGCTGTAGTTGTAATATTTTATATTAAATAACTGATTATGAATGCGCGCGTATGTACTAGGTGTGTTTACAATATTGCGGCCCGCTTCTGCTGTTTCTTCATTAAAATTCGGCAAATGATAATGCGGTAAGCGACTAACTTCGTTGTATATGTCTGCAATTTTGTATCGAATTTGTTGTTCTAAGCTTATCACAATAGTCTCCATATTATAAATTTGTCTCCCTTTCTACAAGATATGTTTTGAGTGTCAACTCAAAATTTCCCGTGACAAATTGTCTAACATATTTAGTCATTAACGAGATTGGCGCTATAAAGGTTTGATTCGTTTCGAGGGCACACATGCTAGTTTGGCTTGCACAATTTCAAGATCAGTTCCAACTGTTCAACCTGTTTCGCTACATCACCTTTCGCACCAGTGGAGCATTGGTGACAGCACTGATTTTTGTATTTCTATTCGGGCCAAAAATCATTGATACGCTGCGGCTGAAACAAGGCAAAGGGCAGCCCATTCGTGAGGATGGGCCGCAAAGCCATTTGCTTACCAAAAAAGGCACGCCCACTATGGGTGGCTTGATGATCTTGGCAGGTGTGGTATTTTCGGTATTGGTGTGGGCCAATTTAGCCAACCCCTATGTGTGGGTGGTGATGTTTGTGACGCTTGGCTTTGGCGCGATTGGTTTTTACGATGATTATTTGAAGGTGCATAAGCAATCTCACAAAGGGTTTAGTGGGAAGCAGCGCCTGCTTGTTGAGTTTATCATTGCGTTTATTGCGTGTTTTGTTATGTCGAATTTGATGGCGCCTAACCTTGCCACATCACTGGCGCTACCATTTTTCAAATCAATTTTGATTGATATGGGCATGTTTTTTATTTTATTTTCGATGTTTGTGGTGGTGGGCGCGGGCAATGCTGTGAATTTAACCGATGGCCTAGATGGGCTGGCCATTGTGCCTGTGATGATTTGTGCAGGGACATTCGGCTTCATTGCCTATGTGGTGGGCAATACTGTGTTTTCCAACTATCTCGATTTGCATTATGTGGCGGGTACGGGCGAAATGGCAGTGATTTGTGGCGCACTCATTGGTGCAGGGCTTGGCTTTTTGTGGTTCAATGCGCCGCCAGCCCAAATTTTTATGGGCGATACGGGCTCGCTCGCGCTGGGCGGTATGCTGGGCACAATTGCCGTGGCCACCAAGCATGAACTTGTGCTGGCGATCACGGGTGGGCTGTTTGTGCTCGAGGCGGTTTCGGTGATCGTGCAGGTGGTTTCATTCAAGCTCACAGGCAAGCGCGTGTTTCGTATGGCGCCGATTCATCATCATTTTGAGCATAAGGGGTGGTCGGAATCGCAGGTGGTGGTGCGGTTTTGGATTATTTCGGTGGTGTTGGCCATCATCGGTCTTGCTACGTTGAAGCTGAGGTAAAATATATCCAAAACACATCGTGTTTTGGCTGGAGCGCTAGCGAACCGCGAAGCGTAAGGAGAAATAAATATGCGGTGTGATGTGTTCGCCAGCAATACTGTGGCGCTGTTTGGGCTTGGGGCTTCGGGTGAGGCCACAGCTTTGGCATTGCAAGCGGGTGGCGCAACCGTGTGGGCATGGGATGATGCAGAAGAGTCTCGCAATAAGGCTGCACAAAAGGGTGTGAATATTCAGAATCTGAGCACGGCCGATTGGGGGCAGATTACCGCCCTCATATTAGCGCCGGGCGTGCCGCTCACCCACCCGCAGCCGCACTGGGTGGTGGAAAAGGCTCATGCCGCCAAGGTGCAAATAATTGGCGATGTGGAGCTGTTCTTTCGCCAACGCGCCGCCGTTGCGCCACATTCAAAATGTGTGTGTATCACAGGCACGAATGGCAAATCGACGACCACCGCATTAGTGGCGCATTTGCTGCAAGGCTTTGGCCAAAATGTGCAGATGGGGGGCAATATTGGCGTGCCCGTGCTGCAATTGGAGACACCCACCGCCGAGACTATCCATGTGTTGGAAATTTCAACCTTTCAAAGCGACCTCGCCTCATCAATTGCGCCAACTGTGGGTGTTTTGCTTAATTTGGCCGAGGATCATCTCGATCGCCACGGCACAATGGCGCACTATGCCGCGCTGAAGCAGCATGTTGTGGCACAGGCCGATGTAGCGATTATGGGGCAAGATGATGAGGACACACGCACTATTCATCAAAACTTGAAAATGCAAGCGCGCCATATCATCCCCATCTCTGCGGCGCGCGCGCTGCAAAATGGCTTCAGTGCCGAGGGGCAAAGCATTGTATATTGCGAAGACCGCGTGGTGAAAGCGCGCTTTCATTTGCAAGGCATTCGCAGCTTGCGTGGCCAGCATAATGCGCAAAACGCGGCGGCTGCATTGGCGGTGTTGTATCAGCTTGGGTTTGCAGATCCGATGAAATTACAAGCGGGGCTGAATAGTTTTTCTGGCCTGCCGCACCGTATGGAAGAGGTTGCTCGTAAAGGTAATGTGTTGTTTATCAACGATAGTAAAGCCACAAATGCCGACGCCACCCAGCGGGCACTGAGTAGTTTTAACCCCATTTATTGGATTGTGGGCGGCAAGGATAAATCGGACGGAATCGCGCCACTCGAGCATTTTTTCCCCCGCGTGCGTAAGGCCTATCTCATTGGTTATGCGGCCAAGCGCTTCGCCAGCACACTTGAGGGAAAAGTGCCCTATGTGATTGCGGAAACCATGGAAATTGCTGTGAAACTTGCAGCGCAAGATGCCGCGCAAGACCTGCATGATGAACCCGCGGTGCTACTCTCACCTGCATGTGCATCTTATGATCAATTCAAAAATTTTGAGCATCGCGGCGAGGTATTTCGTATGGCTGTACACGCTGTGCTTCAGGAGGCTGCGGCATGATCTCACGCGCAGATAAAAGCCCTGTGGCGCATTGGTGGTGGACAGTCGACCGTTGGCTGCTCGCCGCCATTTTGGTGTTGTTGGTGGGCGGCGTGGTGCTTTCTTTCGCGGCAAGCCCTGCGGTGGCGCTGCGTTTGGGGCTCGATCAATATTATTTTGTCAAACGCCAAGCCATGTTTGCACTGCTTTCGGCACCTGTGCTGGTGGGCGTTTCGTTTTTGAGTCCGCGCTGGGTGCGGCGCGCGGCGGGTGCACTGTTTTTGGTGGCGCTGGGCGGTATTCTGCTCACATTGCTGTTTGGGGTAGAAATTAAAGGTGCGCGGCGCTGGATCAATATTGTTGGCCTTACCATTCAACCCTCGGAATTTATCAAGCCAGCGGTGGTGGTGCTGTGCGCATGGGCCTTTGCAGAACGCTTGAAGCGGGTGGAAATGCCCGCGCAATTGCTGGCGATTGGCTTTTATAGCATCACCGTGAGCTTGCTGATTTTGCAGCCAGATTTTGGCCAAACCATGCTCATCACCCTCACTTGGGCGTCGCTGTTTGTGTTTGCGGGGCTTTCATGGTGGCTGGTAGCTGCATTGATAGGTCTTGGCGGGGCAGGGGTTGTTATGGCCTATTTTTCTATCCACCATGTGCAGCAAAGGATTGATAAATTTCTTGATAAATCCAGCGGGGACACCTTCCAAGTTGACACAGCACTTGAGGCCATTCAGCGCGGTGGCTGGTTTGGTGTGGGCGTGGGCGAAGGCACAATGAAGCGCATTTTGCCCGATAGCCACACAGATTTCGTATTTGCTGTGATCGCCGAAGAATTTGGTGCCCTGTTTTGTATGGGGTTGGTGGCGGTGTTTGCTTTCATTGTGTTGCGCACATTGTTTCATGCGTTCAAAGCCGAAGATCCATTTTTGCGCCTCGCCAGCGCGGGGCTAGCGGTATTATTTGGCCTGCAGGCGCTCATTAATGTTGCGGTGAATGTGCGGCTTGCCCCTGCAAAAGGCATGACATTACCATTCATTTCCTATGGTGGTTCATCACTCATCGCCATTGCCATCACACTTGGTTTTTTGTTAGCAGTTACGCGTAAACAGCCACGAACATTGGTGTTTTGATGGAAACACAGCCGCACATCTCCACACTCAAACCATTTGCAGGCCAAAAATTTGTGTTGGTGGCGGGTGGCACAGGTGGCCATATTTTTCCTGCGGAAAGTTTGGCACACGCCCTCATTGCCATGGGTGCGCATGTGCAATTATTTACAGACACACGCGGGCTGAACTACACCAAACGATTCCCCGGCACTGTGCATGAAATTCCCTCTGCGCCATGGAGTGCCACCCCGCAAGGCGTGTTGAAATTGGCGCTATCGCTTGCAAAAGGCATTATGAAAAGCGCGCAATTGCTCTATAAAAATAAGCCTTCATGCGTCATTGGTTTTGGCGGCTACCCATCTGTGCCGCCTGTGTTGCTGGCGCAGGCCATGGGCATTTCCACCATGATTCACGAGCAAAATGCGGTGTTGGGTCGCGCCAATGGCTTGCTGGCCAAGCGTGCCAAAGTGGTGGCGTTGGGGCTGCCCATTGAACGGCTTGAAACCTATTCATGGAGCACAAAGGCGCATTTGGTGGGCACGCCTGTGCGCGCAGCTGTGGCAGCTCAATACGCTAAGCCATACCCAAAACGCGCCCCATTCGACCCCCTCAATATAGTGGTGTTTGGCGGTAGCCAAGGCGCCCGTGTGTTCGCAAATGTATTGCCACCAGCGTGTGGTTTGCTCACGTTAGAGGAGCGCGCGCAATTGCAAATTCTCCATCAAGTGCGTGAGGAAGATTTAGAGCGTACCCGTCAACAATATGACGCAATGGGCATCAATGTGCATTTGGCACCATTTTTTGCCGATTTGCCGGCGCGCATGGCCGATGCACATTTGGTGATCGGCAGGGCAGGCGCCTCCACAGTGGCGGAATTGGCAGCGCTTGGCCGCCCCAGTATTTTGGTGCCCTTACCCGGCGCGGTGGATCAAGACCAAGCGGGCAACGCCAAAGTGCTGCAAAGCGCAGGCGCCGCAATTGTGGTGCCACAGGTGCAATTCACGCCTGAAGCGCTGGCCACTTACATGCGCCAAGCGCTTTCATCCCCCGACAGCTTGGCGCAGATGGCGGCTTGCGCGCACACCCAAGCCCGCATGGATGCCATTGAACGCTTTTGCCAAATCATCAAATTTATGCCAAGCGGAAAATAACCACATTGGTTCTTGACGGTTCTTTTTGGTTTATTTATAATCACATTAAATAATGAGGTTCGCATGACCGCCTTCACCGTGCGTGTGGCAGATGAAACTGTTAGTAAATTAGACGCTCTCGCCCATAAACTCGACCGCTCTCGTGCTTATATCGCCGCACAAGCCATTGAACAGTATGTGGCGCGAGAAGACTGGCAATTGCAAGAAATTGAAGCGGGGTTGGCAGAAGCTGAGGCCGGGCAATTCGCCAGCACGGCAGATGTTGGCCGTGTGCTCAATACATATATGGGCGCGTAAACATGCGCATCATTCGGTGGACACAGCGGGCATTGCGCAGGCTTGATTCTATTGGGGCATATATCGCGCGCGATGACCCAAACGCCGCGCAAAATGTGATCACCCGAATTGTGATGTCAATCGACATGCTCACCACACAACCCGCTTTGGGGCGCAATGGGCGCATACACAACACGCGCGAGCAGATTTTGGCCGATATTTCCTATATAATTGTCTATCGTGTGACGCCACATTCGATTGATATATTGACAATTCTGCATGCGTCCCAACAATGGCCAAATGATTTCTGAAATAGGCACACAATGAAACTACCACATTCAACTGGCGCAATACACTTCATCGGAATCGGTGGAATTGGCATGAGCGGTATTGCCGAAGTGCTGCTGACGCAAGGTTATAAAGTGCAAGGCAGCGACGCGAGCGAAAATGCCAATGTGCAGCGCTTGCGTGATAAGGGCGCAAAAATATTCATCGGGCAATCGGCCAATAATGTTGAAAATGCTGATGTTGTGGTGATGTCATCGGCCATTATGCGTGACAATGTGGAGCTGATGCGGGCGCGCGAGCTTAAAATTCCTGTTGTGCGTCGCGCTGAAATGCTGGCCGAGCTCATGCGCTTAAAATCGTGCATTGCGGTGGCGGGTACACATGGCAAAACCACCACAACGTCTATGGTGGCTTCATTATTGGAAGCTGGCAAGCTTGACCCAACCGTGATCAATGGCGGCATTGTCAATGCGTATGGCACCAATGCCCGCACGGGCGAAGGCCAATGGATGGTGGTGGAAGCCGATGAGAGCGACGGCACATTCATCAAATTACCCGCCGATGTGGCATTGGTCACCAATATCGACCCCGAACATTTAGACCATTACGGCAGCGTGGAAGCGCTGCATAAAGCGTTCAAAACCTTCGTGGAAAATGTGCCGTTTTATGGTTTTGCGGTGATGTGTATTGACCACCCAGTTGTGCAAAATTTGGTGGGGCTGGTGGAAGACAGGCGCGTGATCACCTATGGCGAAAACCCGCAGGCCGATGTGCGGGTGTTTGATATTCATGCAGACGCTGGGCAAATGATATTTAGCGTGCAATTGCGCAATCGCAAAACCGGTTCGGATGTGACATTTGAAAAGCTCGCACTCCCCATGCCAGGGCACCATAATGTGCTCAATGCCGTTGGTGCATTGGCGGTAGCCTACACTTTGGGCGTGAATGAAGATGGTATCCGCAAAGGTTTAGCCGCGTTTGCAGGGGTAAAACGCCGCTTCACCACAACAGGCGTGGTGAATGGGGTGACGATTATTGATGATTACGGCCACCACCCAGTGGAGATTGCCGCAGTGCTCAAAGCGGCGCGTTATGTGTGCAAAGGCCGCGTAATTGCCGTGGTGCAGCCGCATCGCTACACCCGCCTCAAAACCCTGTTCGACGGGTTCAGCACCTGCTTTAACGATGCAGACTCAGTGATTGTGGCCGATGTCTATTCCGCAGGGGAGCAGCCCATTGAAGGCGCAAGCAAGCAAGATTTGGTGGAAGGGCTCATCGCGCGCGGCCACCGCCATGTTGTTGCATTAGAAAGCCCAGAGGCTTTGCCGCAATTGATTAAGGACCACGCACAAGCAGGCGATTATGTGATTTGCTTGGGCGCGGGCACAATTACAACGTGGGCGAATGATTTGCCGAAACAGCTTGTGTAATGACTACATATGGTGCGTCATCCTCGGGCTTGACCCGAGAATCTACTGTGTATCAATAATAAGATCCTCGGCTCGGAGGCCGAGGATGACGGAGTATTTATGACCCACCCAGACATCATCTCCCAGCTGAAACCCCTTGTGCCTGAACTGCGTGGGCGGTTGGAGGCGAATGTTCCGCTGAACACCATCACATGGTTTCGAGTGGGTGGGCCAGCGCAGGTGCTTTACACCCCAGCCGATGCGCAAGATTTAGCCTTCTTTTTGGGGCATATCCCAGCAGATATTCCCGTGACAGTTTTGGGCTTAGGCTCCAACACCATTGTGCGCGATGGCGGGATTGAAGGTGTGGTGATCCGTCTTGGTGGCAAAGGGTTCAATCATGTACATGCGGATGCAGAAACCTGCATCGTTTCCGCAGGCGCAGGCGTGCCTGATGTGAAAGTGGCCTCCGCTGCCGCTGATGCGAGCTTGGCAGGGCTACAATTTTTTCGCGGTATTCCGGGCGGCATTGGCGGTGCGGTGCGTATGAATGCGGGCGCTTATGGGCGAGAAACCAAAGATGCGCTAATCGATTGCACAGTGGTGCGCCGCAATGGCGATGTACACCGCCTCACCAATGCGGAGCTGGGCTTTGTCTATCGCAATTCTGCTCTGCCAGAAGATGCGATTGTGGTGTCGGCGCGGTTTCAAGCTGAGCATGGCGATCAAGCACAAATTCGTGCTGAGATGGATGAAATCACCAAAAAACGCGAAACCACCCAGCCGGTGAAAAGCAAAACGGGTGGCTCGACCTTTAAAAACCCTGAAGGGCATAAAAGCTGGCAGCTCATTGATGCGGCAGGCTTGCGCGGCTTCCGCGTGGGCGGCGCGCATATGTCGGAGCTGCACTGCAATTTTTTGATAAATGACGAAAACGCCACCGCAGCCGATATTGAAACGCTTGGCGAAACCGTGCGCCAGCGCGTGTTTGAACATTCTGGCGTGATGCTGGAATGGGAAATTAAGCGGGTGGGTGTAGCATAAGCAATTTCAGGCAAACGTCATTTTCCTGCTAGAAAATGCAAGGGCTTTGGGCTAGGAAGGGTGCAAAATTGCGAGAACCTGTATGCTCAACACCACCGCCCCCAAAATCACGCCCGAACGTGTCGCTTCACATGGCTTGAAGCCCGATGAATACCAAAAAATTCTGGCACTCATTGGGCGCGAGCCAAGTTTGTGCGAGCTGGGCATTTTCTCGGCGATGTGGAACGAGCATTGCTCCTATAAATCATCACGACTCCATTTACGCGGCCTGCCCACCAAGGCGGAATGGGTGATTCAAGGCCCGGGGGAAAACGCAGGCGTGATCGATATTGGCGATGGTGACGCAATTATATTCAAAATGGAAAGCCATAACCACCCCTCATTCATTGAGCCTTATCAAGGCGCTGGCACAGGTGTAGGCGGCATTTTGCGCGATGTGTTCACCATGGGCGCGCGGCCAATTGCAGCGCTGAATGCCCTGCGCTTTGGTGCGGTCGATCACCCCAAAACCCGCTCGCTGGTTTCAGGCGTAGTGGCGGGTATTGCCGGCTATGGCAATGCGTTTGGTGTGCCAACTGTGGGCGGTGAGGTGAACTTCCATGCCCGCTATAATGGCAATATTTTGGTGAATGCCATGGCGGTTGGGTTGGCAAAAACCGATTCCATATTTTACTCAAAAGCCACAGGCGTGGGCATGCCAGTGGTGTATTTGGGTGCGAAAACGGGGCGTGATGGCATTCATGGCGCCACAATGGCCAGCCAAAGCTTTGAGGATTCCAATGAGGATTTGCGCCCCACCGTGCAAGTGGGCGACCCATTCCGCGAGAAATTATTGCTGGAGGCCACGCTTGAACTTATGGCCTCGGGCGCGGTGATCGCCATTCAAGACATGGGTGCGGCAGGGCTCACCTCAAGCGCAGTAGAAATGGGCGCCAAGGGAAATTTGGGCTTAACACTCGAGCTCGACAATGTTCCGTGCCGCGAAGAGGGCATGACAGCTTACGAGATGATGCTTTCGGAAAGCCAAGAGCGCATGTTGATGGTGCTCAAGCCTGAGCTTGAGGATATTGCGCGGGCAATTTTTGTAAAATGGGATCTCGACTTTGCCATTGTGGGCTACACCACCGACACAAAACGCTTTGTGGTGAAGCATAATGGCGTGATTGAGGCCGACTTGCCGATTAAAGAATTGGGCGATGAAGCCCCGCTTTATGACCGTCCGTGGACTGAGCCCGCCAAATTGCCGTTCATCAACGCAAGTGATGTGAAGCCACCAGTGGGCACAATTGAAGCGTTGAAAATTCTGATTGGTTCGCCCGATGTGGCCAGCCGCCGCTGGATTTGGGAACAATATGACCACCTCATTGGTGGCGAAACCCTGCAAAAACCAGGTGGTGATGCGGCTGTGGTGCGGATTCATGGCACGCAAAAAGCGGTGGCTTTGTGCACCGATGTAACGCCTAGATATTGCGAAGCCGATGCATTTGAAGGCGGCAAGCAAGCGGTAGCCGAAGTGTATCGTAACATTACAGCAGTGGGCGGCTTGCCGCTGGCGATTACTGATAACCTCAATTTTGGCAACCCCGAACGCCCAGAGATTATGGGGCAATTTGTCAAATGTATCCACGGCATTGGCGCGGCATGTGCGGCGCTCAATTTCCCTGTGGTTTCGGGCAATGTGTCGCTGTATAATGAAACCGATGGAAAATCGATTTTGCCAACCCCAGCCATTGGCGGCGTGGGCTTGCTCACCGATTGGCAAAAATCTGCTACCATTGCGCTGAAAAACGCGGGCGATGCGGTGTTGCTGATTGGCGGCGCGTGCAGGCACTTAGGCGCAACGCTTTACTTGCGTGAAGTGTGCGGGCGTGAAGAAGGCGCCCCACCGCCAGTGGATTTGGCCGTTGAAAAACGCAATGGTGATTTCGTCCGTGGGCTCATTCACACAGGCCAAGTCAACGCCGTGCATGATATTTCCGATGGTGGATTGTTGGTGACACTTGCGGAGATGTGTTTTGGCAGCAAGGGTTTGGGTGTGAGATTGAATACACATTGTCATCCTGAACGCAGTGAAGGATCTCTAGCCGAATGCACTTCACTTCAGGGAGATTCTTCGGCTGCGCCGCAGAATGACAATACACACGCCTTCTTCTTCGGTGAAGACCAAGCCCGTTATGCGGTGACAACATCTGCCGCACATGCAGCAAAGCTCATTCTTGAGGCAAAAGCGCTGAATATTGATGTGTTTACATTAGGTGATGTCACAAACTCTGGCGCGCTCGAAATTGAAGGTGAAGGCATAGTGCAAGTGGCCGCGCTCAAGCAATTGCATGAAGAATTCTTGCCGAAGTTGATGGGGGAATAACTTGACATATAATATTTAAAAGGCTATGTGTGTGCCGATATTATATACAATTGGAGATTGTACGATGCATAATATTAATCCAGAATATAATTTTTCAGAAAAATTTAGTTATATTAATACGCTCGTTAAAGAATTAGAGGGCTATATAAAAAATTATAAAGATGCTCAAGCTATAATTGATGAACATAAAACTGGGTCAAAAGTTATAGATGCGGGTCAAATAAGCCCAGGCTATTTAAAAAAATTTCATGCGCGTTATGAAATTTATGAGGAATCGGTTCGCTGGTATCAATCTGAATATACAAAATTAGGCACTGCTGCAAAAGCTTTCTCAGAAGTAATACTCAAAACCAAAAAAGACTTTGGTGTAAAAGTGATTGCTGGTCTTGTGATGATGGGTGGGGCATGGGCATTCAATTCATTGAATGCTAAAGATAAGTTTTCTGCCTAATCACCCCACCATTCGCTCTAAATCTGCGATCATCTGGCGGCGTTCCTGTTCTGAAATTTCAAGTAGACTCACCAAATGCGCTTGAACGCCGCGAGCACCTGCGGGGTCGTCCTTCAGCGCGCGGGTGAAGCTGGCGCGGGTGATTTTGGCGACTTCTAAATTAGTGCGGGCATAAGCTGAGGTGAGGCGTGTAGTTTGCGTGAGCAGTGCCAAATGGCTCAGCACCACGCCTGTGCCTACAAAATGCGTGAGTGCATCAATACGGCCTGTTTCTTCCACCAAATCCACACTACCATTGAGCACCAAAAAGGCACAATCAGCAGGCGCATTTTGCGTATATAACCGCGCGCCCTTGCTCACCCGCAGCACTTCGCACTCGCGCGCTAGGCTGTTCAGTACCCTGCCAGAAAGGGGTGAAAAAAATGCGTGGTGTTGAAGCTGGCTGGCAATTTTTTCCATCATGTCCTCAACTGATACCCACCTTCAACCGTCATCACCAATGGGGGGAGGGTACCGTTGGGGTCGATCTTTTGGCGCAATCGGTAAATATGTGTTTCCAACGTGTGGGTGGTGACATCGGTGTGATACCCCCACACATCGCGTAGCAGCTCGTCTTTATTCACGGGGCGCGCTGCGTTCTTTAGCATATATTTCAAAATGCCGGCTTCTTTATCCGTCAATTTAACGGGCTTGCCTTGTGGAGGTGTCAGCTGGCGCTGTGCGGGCTTAAATTGATAGTCGCCAATATTCAGCACGGCATCATCTTGGTTTTCATAGGTGCGCAAATGGGTGCGAATGCGCGCTAGCAGCACCGCAAATTTGAACGGCTTGGTGATGTAATCATTCGCGCCCGATTCCAGCCCCAAAATGGTGTCGGCATCCGATACATGTCCTGTCAGCATCAAAATTGGGCCCGTGAAGCCGCCTTTGCGCATAAGTTTGCACACTTCGCGGCCATCCATATCTTGCAAGCCCACATCGAGCAGTACCATATCAATAGTGGGTTGTTTGATCGCCTCGAGCGCGGCCGCGCCGGAATTGCTGGTGAGCACGGTAAATTCTTCATAATGTGCCAGCTGCTCACATAATGTGGTTTGCAGCGGCATATCATCATCGACTAGCAGCAGTGTATTGCGCTTCATACGTAAATCCCCAATTTATGCGTTATCAGTACAGCGTGGGGCGAAGCTGTCAATCGCGTAGAGGCATATATGCACGAATTTTGGGGTTATGAAAGTGGAGAAGACTTAGAATTCTGAGATGCTACGCCAATCATAGCGCCAAATGCAACGAGTGCGGCCACATACCAGCCATAACCTTTTGCCATGCATATTTCTTTGAAGGTAGCTTGGAATGCCTTGAGCGCGCCGCGTAAATTTGGCTTGAATGCGTGGTCGTTCGGGAGTGTTTCAATTGCTGCGGGCATAAGGTCGTGAATTTGTTTCGCGATAACTTTTCCGTTTTCCTTCAATAAATCATCTATTTTTGAATCATAAAATAATTTTAATCCAGCTCTCATGCGCGTTACATCGCTATAGCTTGAAATATTTGGCAGTCTATGTTCGTCAACTGCGCGTGTAGTTTCGATAATATCAAGCCAATTATTATTAAAGAAATATCCAAGAGTTTTTACATCGAGGTATTTATTTTCAATGTTCATTACATGTCTCCGTTTTATATTTTTTACTTATCAATATGAATTGATTAAAAAAAGCTATATTATACAGTCAATACATATTGTAGCTTACTGCGTCAACTTTTTAATCTCATCTCTTATCTTCGCTGCCGTTTCAAAATCAAGGTTAGCGGCGGCGGTTTTCATGCGGGCGTCTAAGTCGGCCAGAACCACCTCTAAATTATGCCCCATAGGGATGCCATCTTCCGCAAATGCCGCATATTTCTCATGGCCAGAGCGCTGCGTATAGCTTGGCTCATCACTTGGCGGGGCGTCTTCCAGCGTGCGCTTGGTGGAGTGAGGGGTGATGCCATGCAAAATGTTATGCGCCACTTGCTTTTCACGGCGGCGGCTGGTCTCAAGCAATGCGCGTTCCATCGAGCCTGTCATATTATCGGCATATAAAATCACGCGGCCATCGACATTGCGGGCGGCGCGGCCAATGGTTTGAATCAGCGCAGTTTCGGAACGCAAAAACCCTTCTTTATCCGCATCCAAAATGGCTACCAACCCGCATTCGGGAATATCCAAGCCTTCACGCAATAGGTTGATCCCCACCAGCACATCGAACACGCCGAGGCGCAAATCACGAATGATTTCAATGCGTTCCAGCGTATCAATGTCGGAGTGCATATAGCGCACCTTAATGCCGTGATCGAATAAATATTCTGTCAAGTCCTCCGCCATCCGCTTGGTCAGCACAGTGATGAGGGTGCGATAGCCCTGCGCGGCCACCATGCGCACCTCGCCCAACACGTCGTCGACCTGATGCTTTGCGGGGCGAATGTCGCAGTTCGGGTCGATGAGCCCTGTGGGGCGGATCACCTGCTCGGTGAACACGCCGCCGGTGCGCTCCATCTCCCATTTGCCGGGGGTGGCCGAAACGAAAATCGATTGCGGGCGCATCGCATCCCACTCCTCAAAGCGCATGGGGCGATTGTCGAGGCACGAGGGCAGGCGGAAGCCATATTCAGCCAGCGTGGCTTTGCGCCGAAAATCGCCCTTATACATGGCGCCAATTTGCGGCACGCTCACATGGCTTTCATCCACGAATAACAACGCATTTTCAGGCAGATATTCAAATAGGGTAGGCGGTGGCTCACCCGGCGCGCGGCCTGTGAGATAGCGCGAATAATTCTCAATGCCCTGGCACGAACCTGTAGCCTCGAGCATCTCTAAATCGAACAGCACGCGCTGCTCCAGCCGCGAAGCTTCTAGCACGCGCCCCGCTTTATGCAGCTGTTCAAGGCGTTGCTTTAGCTCCACCTTAATGTTCTTCATGGCTGAAAGCACGGTGGGGCGCGGGGTGACATAATGCGAGTTGGCATAAATGCGCACTTGCTTGTGTTCGCCCAATTTTTTACCCGTGAGCGGGTCGAATTCATGAATATGCTCAATGTCATCGCCGAATAGACTAATGCGCCACGCGGTGCTGTCGCTATGGGCAGGAAAAAGCTCTATGGTGTCGCCCCGCACGCGAAACATGCCACGGGCAAACTCAATATCATTGCGTTTATATTGCAGTGCCACCAACTGATTGATCAGCTCACGCTGCTCAATTTTACCACCCATATGCACATCAAAACTCATGGCGGAATAGGTTTCCACCGAGCCGATGCCATAGATGCACGAAACCGAGGCCACAATGATCACATCATCGCGCTCCAGCATGGCGCGGGTTGCCGCGTGGCGCATGCGGTCGATTTGCTCATTGATGGTCGATTCCTTTTCAATGAAGGTGTCCGACCGCGCCACATACGCCTCTGGCTGGTAATAATCATAGTATGACACGAAATATTCCACCGCATTATTGGGGAAAAACGCCTTGAATTCGCTGTGCAATTGCGCCGCCAGCGTTTTGTTATGTGCCATAATCATGGCGGGGCGCTGCGTGCGGGCAATCACTTGCGCCATGGTGTAAGTTTTGCCCGAGCCTGTAACGCCCAGTAGCACTTGGTCGCGCTCTTGCTTGCTAATCCCATCCACTAGCTCGGCAATCGCAGCGGGTTGGTCGCCCTTTGGCTCATAGGGGGAAACCAGCTCGAATTTCACGCCACCTTCAGTTTTTGCGGGGCGGTCTGGCCGATGCGGCTGCCATGTTTTGGGAATGTTGGGGTCACCCACCTCCATCAGGCTGTTGAGCGCGGTGATGGTGGCCGTGAGCCCTTCCGATGCATCCGCTGGAATGGCAACAGATTTCAGCTTTTTTTTGGCCTTGGCCTTAGCAGACACGACATCCCCCGCAATAATGCTGCGCTCGAGCGGATCCGATGAATCCAAAAACGCAGCTAAAATATCGGAATCGTCAGAAGGGGAGTGGGTGGGTGCGTTCATTCTTGTGGTGATATAGTGCATTTGGCTTGCAAATACAATGTGCGCAGTATCAAATGGTGCAAAAATGGGGGGAGTCATGACGATTAAAATAGCAATTTTGGGTATTGTGTGCGCGTTTACGCTTTCCGTGAGCGCCGCACATGCAGCAGAATCCGTCGTTCAAATTCCAGGTGGTAATGCAATTTTGAATACGCCTGCTGGCAAGCCCAAAGTGGGATTGGTGTTACTGCCGGGCGGCGATGGTTATATTGGAATTCAGGCGGATGGTTCAATACAACGCCAAGGCAATTGGATTGTGCGCACGCGCGCCGCTTATGCATCGCGCGGTATTGCCAGCCTTTTGGTGGATGGCGGCGTAGACGTGAACCAAGCCATTGCCTATATGCGCCAGATCACGCCCAAAGTGGTGGTGGTGGCCATGAGCCGTGGCTCACTTAAAGTGCCATCAGCGCTGAATTCTAACCCAAACGGTGTTGTGTTCGCGTCATCGATGCTTGATGATGTCGATGAAATGATTGGTGACCCCGCCCGATTGCCGCCAACCTTGGTGATCCACCACAAGCAGGACTCCTGCCATGTGACGCTGGCCGAATTTGTACCACCATTTTTGCAATGGGCTGGCAAACGCGCTCGTGCGGTTTGGATTGAAGGCGGCACATCGGAGGGGGACCCATGCCAAGCCCGCGCCTATCATGGCTTTATTGGGCGTGAAGGGGCTGTCACCAGCGCAATCTCTAGCTTTGCAGCGTCTGTGAGATAGAAAGAATATATTGAAATGGATCTCATCACCATCATCGGCATTTTGGCCGGTATATTCACCACAGGGTGCTGGCTGCCACAAGTGATCAAAATATTGCAAACGCGCGATGTCGAGGCCATTTCGCTGGCCACTTATGCGGCATTTTCCACGGGCGTGGCCTTGTGGCTGGCCTATGGTGTGATGATACACGCATGGCCGATTATCATCGCCAACTCCGTAACTTTGGTGCTCAGCTTCGCCATTGTGGGTATGAAGCTATGGTATGGCCGCAAAAATCGGTGATTATGCAGCGCGGATGCGGGCAACAAATTGCTGCACTTCTTCACGCAAATGTGTAATTTGGCCATCCATTTCGCCAGCCATCAACTTCAATTGCTGTGCCGATTGTGCTGTTTCATTCACGGCGGCACTCACATTGACCATCGCATTTTGCACCTTGCTGCTTGCAGCCGATGCGTGTTGCGCGCTTCGGCTGATTTCTGACGTGGCGGCGGATTGCTCTGTTACGGCAGAAGAAATTGAAAGCGCATATTCATTCACTTCCACCATATCTTTCGCAATACCCCCCATCGACTCAACCGCTTCTGAGGTTGAATTTTGTATGGAATCAATTTGTGCGGCAATTTCGTCCGTTGCATTTGCAGTTTGAATTGCAAGATCTTTCACCTCTGAAGCCACGACAGCAAACCCACGGCCAGCCTCGCCTGCGCGGGCGGCTTCAATTGTGGCGTTGAGGGCTAATAGGTTGGTTTTATTCGCAATAGCGCGAATGAGTTCAACAACGTCCCCAATTTTTTGCGCGGCAGTTGATAAGCTGCCAACATTGGCGTGCCCACGCTGTGCACCAGAGTTTGCAATGGTGATGATGTCGGATGCTTTTTGTATTTGATGGCTAATTTCGTGTATTGAAGATGAAAGCTCTTCAGTTGCGGCGGCAACGCTATCAACATTTGTCATGGCGTCTTGTGTTGCGTGGCTTACGTCTTGGGTTTGCGTTTCAGTATTTTGTACAACATTGAGCAAAAAGTCGGATGTTTGTGCGAGAATAGCCGACTGATCCGCCAAGCAATTCACAACCTTATTAATGCTCGCTTCCAACTGGTCTGCTGTATTTTGCATCAGGTCATGCTGCATTTGTTTTTGGTGCGCGTCATTATCAAGCGATTGTGCCTCTAGCGTTTTGCGCGCAATGGCATTTGTTTTAAATGTTTCAACCGAACGTGCCATTTGCCCCAATTCATCGCGCGCGTTCACATAGGGAATATCTACGCTGGTGTCGTCGGTTGCCAACACAACCATCGAGCGAGATAAACGCTGTATGCGGCGTGAAATATCGAGGGCTACAATAATACCTGGAATTATAGACAATAATACTGCAGAAAAAGCAACAATCGCCATTATTTTATAAGCAGACTCACGTGTTTCATTTAGCTTCAACAATTCAGTCTTCATGTCCGCTTCAATATTTGTGGAGATCAGCTTCATATATTTTTTAATGGTATTAAAATTTTTTGCATATTTTCCATTAAACACTTCTACAGCTTGGTCCACTGCAAATGATTTTGAAAATTCAAAAATTGAATCAGTTTCAGATTTTAAACCGCTTAGTTTTTCAGAGATAACGTTCATTTGGTCTAAATATTTACTGTCGCCTACTTTTTTATAATCGTGTATTAACGCATTGAGTTCAGAAATTTTCATTGCAACGCTTTGTTGATAAGATTTTTGCTTTTCCAGATCCATTTCGGCGGGAGTGCGCGACACAAATCCATCCATTTGCTCCAATGTAATGGCCATTTTTTGTACAGACGCCATGTCATTGATAGAGAAATTGTAAATTGTACCGCCTTGAGAATACATAGCATTTATTGCGCGATATTCTGCAATGCATAGTGCAGAAAAACTTAAAACAGACAGACCAATGATGGTAAACAACTTCGTTGAAATTGTAATGGCAAGCTTAGACGAAATCGCGCGAAAGCCAGGCATATTTAAAGTGAGCTTGTTCATTGGTAGGTCTCATCATCTGAATGAAAGTAATGGGTTGGCACGGCGCACCAACCCATTTTTATATTATTTAGGTGCGACTTTAGAGGCTGCATCAATAATTTTTTGCAAGTCTGGGGTCGGTGCACCAAGCGTGACAAGAATAAGGGGCTGCTGAATCGGTTTAGATGTTTCAAGAACCACAACTTTTGCCGAAGCAGCACTCACGGTTGCAACACCCAAAGCATTGGGTAACTGTGCAACCATATTGGGTATTTGTGATCCATTTGGCACTTCGCGTTTTTCAGCAGCAACGTCTTGTTTTGCAAGTAAGTCACTTTCTACCATTGAGCGAATGCCGCCTTTTTTATCTTCAATCACCACCATAATGGGCTCAGCTTTGCCACCGACTTCTGACCAATTTTTGATTTTACCAAGTAAAATATCAGCAATCTGCTCATTGGTCAGTTTTTTAACTGTGTTGGCGGGGTTCACAATAAAGGCCACTTTAGAAACGCCAATTTGCGTGGCTTTATAGTCTTTTCCTTTGACCGCTGGGCTATCTTTTTCTGCTTTGGAAACCACACCTTCAAGCGGTGAAGAAATCATGCCAATTTTTGCAGTGCCTTCTGCTAATCCTATAATACCACGGCCTGAACCATTCGAGACGATGGTAAGTTTTGCACCAGAAGCGGCTTCAATTTCAGCTTGTTTCGGCAACATCACTGCGCTGGAAACCGTTGTGGAACCATGAATCACAACTGGAGTTTGTGCATATGCAGCAGAAACACTTAAACACACGACTGCCGCTAATGTGCTGTAAAATTTATTGACCATACCGATTCTCCTCAATTGATGGGTTCTTCAATGTAGAAGGCGCTTAGTTAATTTTGTGTGTCTTGGGGAATTTTTCTACAATTTTACATTTAGAATGAGAAAAATTTGCAATTTTCATGAAAAATTGTGAGGAATTCTCAATTTTATACCACCACATGTGATTTTCAGCCCATTGGCCCCTGCCTCTTGCGCGCGGTCGATGCGTAGGCGTGCGGTGGCGTGAGTGCCAAATCGGGCACCTATCGTGCCAATTTCAATGGGGCCAGCCATTATAGACTGTATGTCGTGAGGTGCCTCGCCTTCAAACTCCACCGCCACCGTGCGGGTGCGCACAACCGCTTTATGATGCACGCGCGAGACCACCTCTTGCCCAATATAGCAGCCCTTTGTGAAGGCCACACCACCCATAAGGTCGAGATTGATGTCATGCACAAACACCTCATTGCTGCCAAAATCAAGCCCCGCTTGCGCAATGCCAAGGCGGCATAAGTGAGTGTGGTATGATACTTCCCCTCTCCCTTGACGGGAGAGGGTGTCACGCAGTGACGGGTGAGGGTGATTTTGAAAAGAACCATACTCACCCTCATCCGCCCCTATCGGGGCACATTCTCCCGTCAAGGGAGAAGGCAGTAAAGGCAAACCCTTCGCCACAATACCGCGATAACCAATTGAAGGCGTGCGCGGGTCTTGCGGCAAATCAAACCCTGACTCTTCCCACTCCACAACCACATCCCACATGGCGCTGGCGTCAACAATCTCCACCTGCGCACGCATTTTATAGAGGCTTAAGCGCCGCAATAGTTCATCCTTAAACCCACTCCAGATATCGAGCAGCACACCATCAAAATCTTCAGGGTTCTCAACAATTGAATGCTCACGCTCAATTGTTGAAGTTACGCTTCGCGCTTCGCTATCGCTCGTTCCAACGCATAGTGTGCGTTGGGTATACACAAACATATCCGCCACCACCTTGCCTTGCGGTGTGAGCAATGCCCCATAAAGCGGGTGGGTGGGCGATAGCGCGCTCAAATCCGCTGTGATAAGGCCTTGCAAAAATGGCACGGCATCCAAGCCAGAAATGGAAATCACGCTGCGAGATTGGAGGATGGCTGTAGACATAAAAGATAATTGTCGAAAAGCGGGATTTTTAGCAAGGTGAATTTGTGAGAATCGCGCGCCTGTGTTCAAGATGAACTGAAGGATTCTGCTCACCATGGCTACGCATTATGAAATTCCTGTGTTTGAGGTGCTCTCGCCCACAAATGCCGCGCGTGAAAATGTGCTGGCACGGCGCTGGGCGGCACAAACATGGAATTTTCCCAATGGCAATATCACTGTGCAGCCTGTGCCCGTGGCGTTTGCATTGGCCAGCACCGACCATTGGGGGCTAATTTCGCTGATGGTGGCAGGGCGGCAAGCTGAAATTTATGCCCCGCTGGAAACGTTGGAGCGTATGGTGATGAGCCTCGACCCCAGTATTGGTGCCGATAAGCTTGACCCAACCGCACGTGCATTAATTGTGGAACATGCTCTTGGCCCCGTGCTAGATGCGTTTGAGCGCACCACACAAATGACCATGGAACTGCGGGGCGTAACAGCGCCGCAAGGGCTGGAGCCGCATGGTACATTTGGCCTGCGCGCCGCACACCCCACATTTGGTGATTCCCTATTTTTGATCGGCTGCGATGCCATCACTGCCCAGCGCCTCACGCCGTATATTGAGCAATGGCCGATGGAAAATGCCCGCCCGCAAGGACTCAACGTGCCTGTTTCATTCCGTGTGGGGCACTCGACGGTAGATTTGCAGGCGTTGTATGATTTAAGCCTCGGCGACGGCATTGTGATGGACGACACCAGTTTAGAAAATCATTGTGTTGTGGCCGTGATTGCTGAAAAATACGCCGCACGATGTGGTATTACACAAGATGGCTTGCAATTGATTGAGCCCTTATTGAGCTTGGCGAACAAACCTATGGAGAACTATATTATGGCGGAAGAGTCTGGCGATCATCGCGGTGGAGAATCCGCACCAAAAGTGAGCAGTTTCGGTGAATTACCAATCACCATGGTGTTTGAATTGGGGCGGCTCGATGTGCCGCTCAGTGAGTTGGAAACTATCCGCGATGGCTATATTTTCAATCTCAACAAAACCAAAATGCAAGCGGTCGATATTATGACGGGCGGGCGGGTCATTGGTTCGGGTGAGATTGTGAAAGTGGGCGAAAGTTTTGCGGTGCGCGTGCGGAATTTTGCGCGGCCTTAAATTGTAGCTGTCATTCTGAGCTGAAGGCGAAGAATCTCCATGAGTTTCGCGTAAATTGCAGGAGATCCTTCACTGCGTTCAGCATGACAAAGATAGGAATAACATGGACTTATCACTAAATCTTGTTGCGATTATCGCCATTTCGCTCAGCATCACAATGCTGCCGTTTATGGTGTTGACGCTTACGTCATTCGCCAAAATTGTGATTGTGTTCCTCATTTTTCGCAACGCTTTGGGCGTGCAGCAAACGCCGCCAAACTTGCTGCTCAATTCGGCGGCACTCATTCTCTCTATGTATATTATGGCGCCGCAAGCCTACACCGCCTATAAAGCGGTGACAGACGCACGGGTCGATTATAATACATCAGCAGGGTGGGAGCAGGTCTTAACTGAAGCCTCTAAGCCCTTCAAAGGATTTCTCATTCGCTATGCCACTCCCGAAAATAAACAGTTTTTTGTGGAGGCCACTAAGCAAATTTGGCTCACACAATCGGGTGTGAAACCCGCAATTCCAAGCCAAGGCAAGGGCACATATGAGCAGCCGATTACCCAAGCGCAGATCAATAAAATCATCCCGTGGGAGGTGAAGGCCGACGATTTTGTGATTTTACTGCCGGCCTTTATGGTGTCCGAACTGACCCGAGCGTTTGAAATTGGCTTTCTGATTTATTTGCCATTTCTCGCCATTGATATTGCGGTTTCTGCTATTTTGATGGCGCTTGGTATGCAGATGATGTCGCCAAACATTATCTCGACGCCCTTTAAATTGCTGATGTTTGTGTTGGTAGACGGCTGGGCCAGGCTGATGCAGGGGCTTGTTTTAAGCTATGCGAATTTGCCGTGAACATACTTCTTCCCCTCTCCCCCTGCGGGAGAGGGTGCCTGAAAGGCGGGTGAGGGGGACTCTTTCCTTGATTCTCACCCTCATCCGTCACTACGTGACACCTTCTCCCTTCGAGGGAGAAGCAAGAGCAAGACATAGGATTTTTAACCAATGACCAACGGCCAAATTGCCAATGAAGTCTACCAAACCATGATGGCCGCGTTGCTGTTGGCGGGGCCTGTATTGTTGATCGCTGCTGGCATTGGGTTGTTCTTGGGCATTTTGCAAGCCGTAACGCAAGTGCAAGATCAGGTACTCCCCACTACGGTTAAAATTCTCGTGATTTCTGCCTTTTTAATGATCGCTGGCGCGCGTTTTGGCATTCCATTGTTTGAACATACCAAGCATATTTACACTAGCTTTCCCACATTGGTGAGATAGAGGAGGGTGCATGAACACCGCCCTTATCGAATATGCCAATCAGCTGGTGCTCACTTATGGTGTTGCCTATGTGATTTCTGCGGCGCGTTTGCTGGGCTTTATGCAAATGTTTCCATTATTTAGCTGGGTGCAAATGCCGCAAAGCCTGCGCAGCGTGATGTCGTTTGTGTTGGCCACGCCAATGGCCTTTGCATTGGCCAGCCAAATGGAGCACTATCAAGGCAATTCCATGCAGTTGATGCTGCTTGGGATTAAAGAATTTGCGCTGGGCGCGGTGCTAGGACTTTCGCTGGCACTGCCATTTTTTGCGGCGCAAGCAGCGGGCGACACCATCGATTTTTACCGTGGTGCATCTCAGGTGAATATATCTGACCCAGTGAACGCCGCTGAGACCACCATCTCAGGCACCATGTTTTTGCTCACATCTTTAGCGATTTTTCTGGTGTCAGGCGGTATGGAGTTGTTGTTGGGGGCGGTCTATAAATCCTATCAAGTGTGGCCTGTGCTGCAACTTGCGCCCAAAACAGGTGTGGATAGCTTTATGACCCTCACAGCGGGTGTAATGGTATTGTTGCAATTGGCGCTTTTGCTGGCCGCACCCATGATCATCATTCTTGCTTTGGCCGACATATTCCTTGTGTTTGCAACTAAAAGCTATAAACAATTGCAGATATTTGAGCTTTCAAACTCTTTTAAGAACTTACTCTATATGGTATTCATGCCAATGTATATTTTGTTTTTCTGGAGTAACATTGAAAAGAACGTGTTTGGTGCGTTTGTTCGCGTGAGTGAAGTGCTCAATAGTTTCTTTTTTGTGCCCTAAAATGTGTCGAAGCGTAAAAAGGACAGTCAATGTCTGGTAGTGATACCGAAGAGAAAAAACACGCCCCCAGTTCTAAGAAATTAAAGAATCTGCGGGAAAAAGAAGGGCAAATTCCTAAAAGCCAGGATTTTGCGCCCGCCATTACGCTTGTGTGTGTGTTGGCCTATTTGATGATGGATTCGCGCGGGTTGTTATTACGGTTTAAATCGCTGTTTAACGCCATTTACATGAATTTTGGTATGGATTTCACAACGCAAATTAAATTTGCAGGTCCAACAATCATGAATTCATTGGCCGCTATCATTTTGCCTGCAATGGGCGTGGCCACATTTGCCACAATTGCCTCAACCTTTTGGAATACCAAAGGATTGGTGATTAATAAAAAGGCTGTTGCCCCTAATTTTACCAAATTAAACCCTGTGCAAGGTTTTAAAAACTTATTTAAACTGCAAACATTGATCGACCTCCTCAAGGGGATCACCAAAATTACACTCATTGCCATTTGCATGATTTTTATCGCAAAATCAGCGATTTCCAGCCTATTAATTGCCCCGTCATGCGGTGTAGAATGTGTGGTGAGTGCAGGGCAAAAGCTGTTTATGCAGGTGATTATTGTTGCATTGGCCATCATTGTGTTGGGCGCATTTCTTGATTTGCCGTTGTCAGATTGGTTATTCAAGCGCGACCAAAAAATGACCGATACTGAGGTCAAGCGTGAGCAAAAAGAAGAAATGGGTGATCCGCACATTCGTTCTGCCCGTAAACAGCGCCATCGTCAGCTCATAGAGGGCGGCCCTGTGGGTATTAATCGCGCCAATTTGTTACTGTTGGGGGATGGTGTGGCCATCGGAATTGTGTATGTGCGTGGCGAAACGCCAGCGCCGATTACCGTGGCCAAAGGCTCGGGTGCTAAAGCCACAGAATTCATCAATTATTGCCGCACTAATAATATTGCCATTTATCAAGACAACGCCCTAGTTGCCGAGCTGATCGGCCGCTCCCCCATGGGCGATTTCGTGCCCCGTGCGTATTTTATGCAAGTGGCCAAGGCGCTTGTGGAAGTTGGGCTGGTGTGATGAATTTCTATTTTAGTCATCTTTTAATTTGCACCCATTCCCGCCGCGCAGTATAGCGGATGGCATCAACTCCCATTCAGAATCGGCCATGACCCATACCAAAAGCGACCTCAGCCACGATCATATCCGCAGCGCCTATGCCAAATGGGCGCCCATATATAATGCGGTGTTTTCGCTCATATTTTATAGTGGGCGCAAAGCGGCATCTCGTGCGGCCAATCGTTATTCAGGGCAATTGCTCGATGTAGGGGTGGGCACAGGGCTTGCGTTGGCCGATTACGGTGCCCAATTGCAGGTGACAGGCGTGGATTTGTCGCCTGAAATGCTCGCCAAGGCGCATGAAAAAGCGGCGAAGGAAAATCTTTCTAATGTGTTGGCCTTGCACGAGATGGACGCCACAAATTTGCAATTTGCCGATGAAACATTCGATGTCACCGTGTCGATGTTCGTCATTACGATCACGCCAGAGCCTGATAAAATGTTTGCTGAATTGATGCGCGTAACAAAGCATGGCGGCGAAATTATTTTGCTCAATCATTATGCGGAATCCAAAGGCTTTATAGGCTGGTTAGAGCGTGTGGCCGCACCACATGTGGCACGTTTTGGCCTGCGCCCCAATTTCGCTGTGGAGCGGATCACCCAAAAGCCTGGCATTGTGGTGGAAGAACAAAGAAAAGTGCATCCCTTTGGCTTTTTCACATTGCTGCGGCTGCGGAAGGTGTAACGCAACGAATTCTTCGCACATTTGCGCTACACTGAACACCTCATGCTGAAGAGCGGTGGATGGACGAGCGCGCACTGAACATTTCATTAAATGATAAATATGCCGCCACTCACGGGCAGGTGTATCTCACTGGCGTGCAGGCCTTAGTGCGATTGGCATTAGCGCAACAGCAGCGTGATGCAGCTGCAGGTCTAAACACGGCGGGGTTTATTTCTGGCTATCGCGGCTCGCCGCTTGGCGGATTCGACCAACAATTGGCGCAGGCCAAACCATTTTTAGACACGCACAACATTGTGGCGCAGCCGGGCATTAATGAAGAGCTGGCCATGACAGCGGTGTGGGGCACGCAAAAGCTAGGCATTAATGTGCGCAGCGAATATGATGGCGTGTTTGGCATGTGGTATGGCAAGGCGCCGGGGCTCGACCGCTCCACCGATGTGCTCAAACATGCCAATAATGCGGGCACGCACCCAAATGGCGGGGTGTTGGCGCTAGCGGGCGACGATATTTTGGCCAAATCCTCCACATTGCCATGCCAAAGCGATTGGGTGTTTGCCAGTTGCGAGGTGCCGTTTTTTAACCCCGCCGATTTGCAAGATGTACATGATTATGGCCTGCATGGCATTGCGCTTTCGCGTTATAGCGGCCTATGGGTGGGGTTGATTTGCTTGGCCGACACCATGGATTCCTCTGGCATCATTCGGGTGGATTCCGCACGGCCTGTGGTGCAATTGCCGCACGATATACCCACCCCGCGATCGCTGCACAATCTCAATCGGCAGATTATTCTCAAGGGCAGGCTAGAGCTGGAAGGCTTGTTGCGGAATGTGAAGCTCCCCGCCGCGCAGGCCTATGTGCGCGCTAATGGCCTGAATCGCATTACATTTGGCCACCCGCAACCCAGCACCGCCTATGTAGCCACCGGCAAGGCCTATCGCGATGTGCGCCAAGCCTTCCAAATGCTGGGGATTTCAGCAGATGTTGCCGCCACAATGGGCATTGGCATTTATAAAGTGGCGATGCCGTGGCCGCTGGAGTCGCAAGGCATTGCCGTATTGGCCAGTACGGCGCACCGCATTGTGGTGGTGGAACATAAGCGCGCACTCATGGAAGTGCAGCTGAAGGAGCAGCTCTACCACATGGCCGCCAGCGCTCGCCCCATGGTGTTTGGCAAATGCGACCCAACAGGCGCGCCGCTGTTTGCCCAAACGGGCGAAATCACGCTGGATGCCATGATGAAAGGCATTTTGAGTACGCTGCCCGCGCTACACCTCACGCCCGCGCTGCAATCGCGGATGGCGCAGGTGGAAGATAGCGTGAGCTATGCCCAAAAATTTGCCGAAAATGCCAAGCGTTCGCCCTATTTTTGCTCGGGCTGCCCGCATAATAGCTCCACCGTGTTGCCTGAAGGCAGCACCGCCATGGCGGGCATTGGCTGCCATATTATGACAGAATTTGTCGATCGCACCCATGAGGGCAGCACCGCAATGGGCGGGGAGGGCGTGCCGTGGATCGGTATGAAGCCCTTCACCAAGCAGCCGCATATGTTTGTGAATATGGGCGACGGCACCTATTTCCATTCGGGCCTGCTGGCCATTCGCGCGGCGGTGGCGGCGCATGTGCCTGTGACCTATAAAATATTGTATAATGACGCGGTGGCCATGACAGGCGGCCAGCATGTGGATGGTGAACTTTCCGTGCCGCGCCTTGCTCAGCAAATGGTAGCTGAAGGCGTACAAAAAATTGTGGTGGTGAGTGAAACGCCGCAAAATTACACGGCGAACGCGCCCCTACCTGAAGGTGTTGAGCTTTACCACCGTGATGAATTAATGCGTGTTCAGAAGGAGTTACGCGCATTCCCTGATGTTTCAGTTTTAATCTACGACCAAACCTGCGCCGCAGAAAAACGCCGCCGTCGCAAGCGTGGCACCATGGCGCAAGCGCCAGAGCGGGTGTTTATCAACGATCGTGTATGTGAGGGGTGCGGCGATTGCTCCAAGCAATCGAACTGCCTTTCAGTGGAACCGCTCGAGACCGATTTCGGCCAAAAACGCCACATCAACCAATCCAGCTGCAATAAGGACCTCTCCTGCGTCAAAGGATTTTGCCCCTCATTTGTATATGTGAAGGGCGGGGCGGTGCGGAAATCCCAGGGGCATGGGCTCGATATTGCCGCCGCCGCTGCGCAATTGCCTGCTCCCACTGTAAAGCCCATCACCGCCACATATGATTGCTTGATCACGGGCATTGGCGGGCTTGGCATCACCACTTTGGCGGCTATTTTTGCTATGGCCGCGCATATTGATGGCCTCAATGCCCTCACGCTCGATATGACAGGGCTGGCACAAAAGGGTGGCCCCGTGGTGAGCCATGTGCGCTTTGCCCCCGCTGGCCAACCCATTCATGGTGCGCATGTGCCCCTCGCCAGCACCGATGTGTTGCTGGCGGCGGATATGCTGGTGGCTGCGCAGGCGGATCAATTGGTAATGCTCCACCAAAAACGCACCAATGTGGTGGCCAATGCGCATATTGCGCCAACCGCCGAGTTTACCCGCACGCAAACCCAAAGTTTTGATGCGGCACATATTGCGCAGGTGCTGCGCGGCGCATCGCATAGCTATCATGCGGCGGAATTTGCCATTCTGGCGGAGAAAATTTTGGGCGATGTGCTCTATACCAACATGATGCTGGCGGGCTTTGCCCTGCAAAAAGGCCTGCTGCCCATTTCGCTCGCGGCCATGGTACAGGCCATTCATTTGAATAAAGCTTCTGAGACAGAGAATGTGCACGCGCTGCATGCAGGGCGGTTGCTGGCTGCCACGCCCGAGGTGTTCGACATTTTGCAGCCGCCCCTTGCTGCGCCACAATCGCTGGAGGCACGCATCGCGTTTTTGGCGGATGAGCTGACGCACTACCAAAACGCCACATATGCGCAGCGATTTTTGAACAATATCGAGGCAATTGCATGCCGCGATCATGGCGAGCAGCGCCTCACCCGCGCAGTGGCTGAGAATCTCTATAAACTGATGGCGATAAAGGATGAGTATGAGGTGGCACGGCTGTATAGCGCGCCTGCATTCCGCGCCAAAATTGCGGAACAATTTGAGGGAAAGGTGTCGCTTTCACTCTCGCTAGCCCCGCCGCTGCTGGCCCGCATCAATAAGGACACTGGCCGCCCCATGAAACGTAAATTTGGGCCATGGATTTTCCCCATATTGCGGGTGCTGGCGCATATGAAAGCCCTGCGTGGCACAGTGTGGGATGTGTTCGGCTACAGCGATGAACGCAAAATGGAGTGGCAATTATTGGCCGATTATGAAGCCGATATTGCACGGATTTCTGCGCAGCTGACTTCAGAGCGTTATGAAACCGCCTGCGTTATTGCCGCCATTCCGCACACCATCCGTGGTTTTGGCCCTGTGAAATTGGCCAATGTGCAGCAGGCCAAAGCAAAGTTGCAGGAACTGTGGGCGCAGTGGTGAGCGTTAGGCAAAACCATCGAAATTGTCTTTTACAGTTTTCACAGCAAAAAAGCCAATGGTGGTGGCCACTGCCGCAGCGATGACTCCCACGCCATTTCTGCGTATTTTTCCAATTTGATTCAAACATTCCTTCAACCACGCGGCACGTACCTGCTGAATCGGGAGCCAATTTTCATTTGGTATATTTGAAGGGATGCCTATTGGCATGGCATCATTTAATGAGAGTGATAAACTGCTAATAGTATTTCTAAGTTTGACATCAATTGGAACACGGCCAACAGGATCATGGCCGATGATCGCTTTCTTATATTTTCCAATCCAGCTATTGAGCGTATTATGATGCTCTGGTACAACAATTGGAGTTTGAATAGATATAAATAATTTTTCTAAATCATCTGAAATTTGTAATTCTCCAGTAAATTTTAAATCGCTTGAAATATCCCCAAATGTATTTTTAATGTGTTCAGAAAAAAAGAATGGCATTATTATCACCAGTGAAATTGAAAGTTTTATGCATAGTTGAAATGACTATAATTTTGTTTTTTACGCAATCTCTTTTTTCATAAACGCAGCCACCGCCCCCGCATCATTGGCAATTTGGGTGATGCGCTCATCGCGCTCGAATAAATCGGCCATGTGCGCGGGCAGGGCGGGGTGAATGCCGCTGGCGGCTTTTACGGCATCCGGGAATTTCGCCGGATGGGCAGTCGCCAGGGTGACAAGCGGGCTGTGCAGCGCGCCGGTTTTTTCAGCGGCCACCAGCCCAACGGCCGTGTGTGGGTCCACCAGCATATGGGCTTTCTGATATGTGCTGCGGATTTTGGCCTTCACCTCATCCTCGCTGGCGCGCTGGGCGCTCATAAAGCCCTTCATCCGGCTCAATGCATCTGCTTCAACTGTAAAATTGCCGGATTGCTTGAGGCTTTCCATTGCATTGCGCACTTTGGCGGGGTCGCGGCCATAGGCATCAAACAGCAGGCGCTCGAAATTGGAGGAAATCTGAATGTCCATGGAGGGGGAAGTGGTCGGCACCACGGCTTCCAGACCGTAGACGCCTGTATTGAATGTTCGCGCCAGAATATCATTCTGGTTGGTGGCCACCACAAGGTGCTCAATCGGCAGACCCATTTTCATCGCCACATAGCCGGCGTAAATATCGCCGAAATTGCCGGTGGGCACGG
>JANPGK010000038.1:0-7011 GCA_031423895.1 Hyphomicrobiales bacterium | reverse complement strand
TGGGCGCTCCCGGTTTCGCCATAGAAACTTGATATCGAGCATCAGGGCACCTGACGAGACGGACTTCAAGATCTCTTCTTTCCTATTTATTGGTGTTGGACAGGATGATTTCAGATAAATATCGCACGTGTCTTTGAATGCTGTGTGGCTGATACCATAACCATGCGGCTTGGCGTACAGCTTCGTGCGCGGCAATCTCATCATCTGCCGGGATGCCGGCAAGATATTGCTGTCCAGGGGTTAGGTCGTCGTACAGGCCGTACTTCGTTGATAATAGTATGGGTACCACAGCATGCGCGCAATACGCTGCGAAAATACTGCTTTTGGCGACATAGGCCGTAGGATAGCTGACCAAGCCATATGCTGAGTCTGCGAGAATCGAGCGGGCTGACTGTTCATCGAGTCGCCCGTGTAAATAGGCGCCGAAGTTCTTCAACGTTGCGGACACGTGTTGATCTGTAATCGGGGATCCGACGTCATGTATTTCCAAAGCATGGCGCGCTGCCCATCGGAAGAGACGCTCTCCTGCGTTTTGGTACGCCTCTTGCCTCAGGCCGGCACTTCCGAACACAACAATACGGCGCTGCTTCTTCCCGGGAAGAAAGTCGGGTTCGCCGATAGTTGAAAACACCGGTAGACAAGCATGTGGCTTGTCGCCTGCACAACCCAGCAACCAGGTTGCGGATTGTTCGCGGCTCGCTATCCAACAGTCCGATATCTTTGCGATCTCGCAACTCACAAAACGCTGCAGGGGAGATAGCCAGAACGAAGAGCGCCATGGTGGGCCGAAAGCGTACAGTTCATGAAAAAACGTTACGAGTGTGGAGATATTCTTTCTTCTGGATTTGAGAGCCCGAAGCAGCCAAAGCGGAGCTCCACGCTTCTGGAAGCCATAGCCGCTAAGCTGCAGAAATACGACATCGGTTGGTTCGACCTGCCAGCCATGAGCATCCTCTTTGGCGAGATGGACCAGCGTCGACCGATCCGGCCCGATGGCTTGATGGAGCTGCCTTGCAAAGTCGTAAACACCACCCGACTGGAGAGGCGGCAAGAGCAGTTGAATGTTTGCCATGTGACGTGTCGGCGATGGTCGGCAAAGCAGCCGCCCAGGCCCAATATTTCATCGTGAAAAAAGATGATTACCAGGTGAAAGCTCAAATCCGAATTTGGCCTTCGTGTTGACGACGTGGTACCCCACACCGAGGCCTGCAAAGAACTCGTCGACTTGTTCTCGGTTGCGATCTCGGCACTCCAGCAGACAGACCGGTTGTTCCCGTCTGAAGAATTCGACCCCGCCCTTCAGGAGGCTGAGCTCGTGGCCTTCGACATCGATCTTGATGAATCCGACGCCCTGATATTCCAAGTCGTTCAGGCGAATCGTCTCCACGTCGAATTCTTGGAAGGAGTCCGTTGCAACGTCGATTTGGCTTTCAAGAGACGCCCAGCCGGTGAGCACGTTGCCGGCGAAACGCGGAGCCCTGAGTGTGGCAGTGCCAGCTCGATCGGATACTGCTTTGTCGGAGATCGTGACCGATGGCAGTCGTGCACGCCGCAGATCTTCCGTTAGTACGCGATTTGGTTCGAAGGCCACAATACGCTTAAATAATTGTGACTGCGCCATGGCATAGGTCCAGAGACCGATGTTCGCCCCTACGTCGATCGCCACCTTGCTAGGGCCGGCAAAAGATCTAATGCGTTGTACCTCCGGCTCCCAGCCGGAGATTTGAACATACCTACGATACTGAAGGCCAAGACGGAATCTCGCCGGCGACAATGGCAGAATGCCTTTGTCAAAAACTCGCCCAATGTAATGCGTCAACTTAGATGTCAATTTTGTCCTCCCAAACTGCTACGCTTCATGCGTTCCCGATAGAAGCCGGCAATACTGATCGCCGTCTGGAAGGCAAAATCAGCAAACAATGAACCGAGGGCAAACCAAAGAACGCCCTCGGTAGTGGTGAAGTCCAACCAGTAGAAAAGAGGGGCTTGCAATGCCACTACCACTGGTACGCGGTAAATCTGATATCGGGCCCATCCGCGCGCTCGGTTGATATGCCATGAAAATGTGCTCCATGTGCCTATCACGGCCGTAGCGGCGGAAATCAGCAGTTCCTTGTCGAGGCCGGAATATGAACTGCCTAGGATCGAGAGCAAGACATCAGGACGAGCGGAAATAGCCGTCATGACGAAGGCACCGAACGTCAACATGAACACCCACCACTGCAGGTATCGCCGGAAAAAAATCCGATCATCTGATATCGCCAGCAACCTCGGGATGAACACGGTCGCCGTGAAACCCGAGACGACGGCGATGAGTACCCCCAATCTGCCCAAAGCGCCCACTGCAGCAACGTTGGCGATAGAACCGTAGTAGGCAGCGAGCCAAGCGATCAGTGGTCCTTGCAAAGTGAAGTGAATCGTGCCCGGGAGGATGGGGAGGACCTGCGACAGCAGGAGACCGGAGTAACGCCGTCGACGTGCGGCCATGTGCTCGGCGGCCAATTGCACCCGAGGTCCGAGAGCCCGTGCTGCGACCGAGGCGGAAAGCCAGGCGCCCAGGCAAACGCCTCCCATGGCCGCAGAGGCCGTGGCGAACCCACCCCACCACGCCAAGCCAACCGTGACGAGTTTGACAGTCTCGTTGGTGGTTTCAACCAGATAGACGACTCGGTAGCGTTGTTCCAGCTTGAGAACGTACGTGCGAATGCCGGATTGAGTGGAGAACCAAGCGGCTACGCCGACCGCGGCCGTCACCACCCAGATTGACGAATTCTGGGCTCCGACGCGCGATGCGGTGTAGGCAATGTAGATTGCCGCGAGTCCAAAGCCGACGCAGAACAGGTGAATGCGCAGGCGTATCACCGCACGAAAGTAGGGCTCCCAGGATCGGCGGTTCTTGGCGGCGCGCAAGCGGAAGTAGGACAGGGTTTCAGTGACACCAAGATCTGATGCCGCGGAGATGAACAGAAAGGCCGACAGTGCGATCGTGAAAAACCCATACTCATTAACAGGGAGCAACCGGATGAGCAAGAGGGAACCTGCGGCTGCGAGAAGACGTGTGGCCACGTGGGCGACAAAATACTCGAAGCCCAGACGAAGTAAGGGTGCCAACCGGCTGCGGATGACAGCGATGTTTGTATAGGTCAGTTTGACAGACTGTCTAGAGTAGTAAGGGGATTGCGCTTTGCCGCTTGATATGTGTCCGACCGGGTGCAGGTCCGGCACGATTCAATGCTGCTGCGGTCGTTTGCGGTTCGCCAAATAGACGCTGTCAGCGGTGTAGACAAGCGGCGTGATGATTAGGCTTGTTTCCCGGAGCAACTCGGATGCGCCGATGACGAACTTCAGGTGCGCAGGCATCATAGATGCGTCCGATTTCTGCAGACCTATACCGAAGAAACAATCCACCGACACCTCGGTCGGCCCGATTGAATCGGAGAACATGCGACGCAGTGCGGGTACGGTCCAGTACCTGACGGCGAATCCGTCGCCGTCAGAAAAGCCGCGACGCGCTTGGTGATACAGGCACCGCAAACCGTACTTGGTCGGCATCTGCACCAAGCTGCGTCCGGTATCGTTTAAAACGCGCCCGATTTCTTTCACCGCCGCCGCTGCGTCAAGTCGGCTGAAGTGTTGGATCACGCTGTAGGAAAACACCTGGTCGATCGACCCTGACCTGATAGGCAAGAACCGCGCGTCACCAACGATGAATGAGGCCTTCAAGCCGAGTTTCTTCGCAGCCCGACGCGCAGCCATGACAGCGCCGAGTGAGGGATCGATTCCGACAGGCTTGTAACCTTTGCGTGCTGCTGCCAGTGACCAGCGCCCCCAACTGCAGCCGATGTCTAGAAATCGCGCGCCATGGCTTTCGGGCAAACGCAGGTTTGGTATGGGGTAGCGGTCGATTGTGCCTATCAATGACTTATAGGCGATACCATTTGTTGCGCCCACCAAGTAAGACACGACAGGATCAATGGCACTGTTACGCTGACGAACCCGTTCCAAGATTCCTTCACGCTCGGTAGCTGATACGCCAAGCGAATCTAGATATAGATCATCCGGAGCGCCGGCCTTACTCTCTGTATTCATCGTTGCTCTGGCGAGATCGATAGTCTGATTCTCGTCAGCGAGTAGCATGATCGGTATATCGTCGATCACAGGAAAACTGCAACCGTGGATGCATGAAAGCGTTCTCGACTCGAGTTTTAGGCTGACTCGATGTCTTGGACAAACAAGATTCTTCAGTAACCATTCATCCATGTTTTTGAACTCAAGGGCGGATCGCGTGAAGTGCGAGTTCAGATTTACCTTGATCAGTAAATCTATCTGCTCGCTCGACTAAGTCGAACATTTGATCACCACTGTCTCCCATCGTACAGACTCGCACCTCTTTAAAGCCTGCCTCGGCAAGTAGTGCTTTCATGACCAGCTCGTCATACATCCATTTATGTTCGGAGTTTCCATAAGCGGCGCGAAGTCGCGCCACAAGGCCAGTAGCGGAATCGCGCTGACCGATCATGCAATCAGCGATGAAGCTATCGGCAGCCGATGCCAGCCCACCCTCACGCTCCAGAACATATTTTTTGGCACGCCAGGCCAAATCAGGAACGATCATTCTAAAGACCCCCCCCTTGCGGAGAAGCCGAAATGTATTCTCCAGTGCTATCGGTACCGCTGAACGTGGCAAATGCTCGAGCACATGGCTTGCGTAGACGCCGTCCGCACTTCCGTCGTTCACTGGGAGCCCTAGAGCGATATCGCCATACCTTACATTGACTGGAAACAGACGTTTACCGGACAACTTGAATAGCCCTCCGAAAACTGAAGAGGATTCCAGCCTGAGTCGAGGAGAGGCGTCAAAGTTCAGCCACTGAGCAGGCGCAGAAAGACCGCAGCCATACTGAACGTATACATTACTCAAGCACAAAGCTCCAATTTGAACTACCAGAAGGCTATTCTGTTAAATGGCGGTCGACCGGTAAATCTGTTCCATGCAACCTCATGAGACTTTCGTCGCCGTCCGGCGTTGAATGCCGTTGTCACCTGCCGCAGCCTTGATTGCGATCGACAGACGCTCCTGAAACTGAGGCCAAGCGAAATAAGTCAACCCTTCGGGAATTAACTTCGGCTGGCTCAATGCACGCTCTATCGACTCGATGACCGACGTCGCATTGCCCGGATCTACCAATTCACCGAGAAGCCCATCGCGCAGCGCTTCTTGGCTTCCGTCGAGCTTGCTGCCCACAACCGGCACGCCGCAGGCCAGAGCTTCGAGGAACACGAAGCCGAAGCCTTCGCCCCTTCCGGGCATTGCGAACGCATCTGCAAGCCGGAAGTAGTCGGCCTTGTCGCACTCGTCGATCATGCCGGTGAAAACCACCGCGTCTGCAATGCCCAGGCTTCGGGCTTTCGCCATCAGGCGCGGGCGATCGTTGCCTTCCCCGCACACCAGATACTTGAGGCGGGGCCGGCGTTGAAGAAGCGTCGGCATGGCTTCGAGCACTTCGTCCAAGCCTTTATAGCGTTCCGCGTCGGGCGGGCGGTCCAGCGTCATGATGACTTCTTCGCCGTCGTTCAACCAGTGGCGTTGTTGCAGGTCGGGTCGACGCGGTGCCATGCCGTCGCGCGCCGGGTGGATGGCATTTGGAACTTGCAAGTAGGCTTCCCGTGGCACGGGCTCCCAAGCGCTCATGCGCTCATGCGTTCGGTCGTGATCTGGCTGATCGACCAAACGGCACGAACGCGCTTTCGAACATTTGATCACTACTGTCTCCCATGGTACATGGGTCGCATCCCTTTAGAGCCTGGCTCGACAAGTAGTGCCTTCATCATAGTTGGTTTTTCGACATGACCATTAAATACCACCGAAACGATAACCCCGGCGCAATGGAACTGGATGGCGATACATAAACTTTATATATCTTCATGAATAATTAGAAGAATTTAAAATTATTCATGTCTTCTTTGGAAGTTAGAATGCCATTAAATTAGGCGATTTCCAAGCGTATGAACGCTGCTGATCGTCACTACCTAAGCGCTTTTGGCCGCTGACAAAAAAATGTGAGGCTTCGGCACGTCCCCGATAATGTTCCTTCCGCTACTCGGGAATGGAGAGGGCACCAATGTCGCTAAGGATATACGGGTTTCGGGTAAGCATGCCATTCACCTTGGACAGTGTCGAAGGGTACACAGTCGTATCCGAGCGCATTCAGAAAGTTCTTGGCCTCACTCTCTGATATGCCCAGCGCCATCATTCGACTTGGATTTAGTTCAAAGAAAATATTCTTAATCTTCTTTTTCTTCAGTAGTTCCTCACACCCAAACAGGACCCAAGTATCTGCACCCTCTACGTCAATCTTCAGAACATCGATCACTGTATCTCTTAACTCCTCGTCGATTCGTACGCTTGAAACCTCAATACTGGTGTTAGAGGTTGAACGCGAGATTCCACCCCACCCTGTCTGTTCCGTCGGCCCAAGGTCAAACGTTATCGTGCCATTTGAGTGACTGGCAGCCTTTCCGATTTGTTGGATTCGCGTTGTAAGTCTATTTTTCTCAACGTTATTGGCGAGTAACGCTATGTTCCTGGGGGCAGCCTCGAAGGTAATTGCCTTCGCGTTTGGATTAGAGCCCGCCCAAAGCAGCGAGAAGTAGCCCATGTTTGCGCCAACATCGACAAGGGTGCCACCGACTTTGGCTAGATGACAGATTTTCTTAGTTAATCCAAGTTCGTAGAAGCCGTGAAAGGCTAGATTGCCAGAGATTACGTCCCCCAATATTAGATCGTGCATCTCGATACTCGGCGCAAACGCGAGATTTGCCCTCTCAAACAGCTTCTCATATACTTTGTGGCGAGCGTGGTAGTAGCGGTAATAGGCGAGTTGCTTCAAAGTATCTGGAAGAAGCAAGGAGAGCATTGGGCGGGTCATATCTTGGGAACCTTAACGTGACTTCCGGGGCGAGCAGTGGATCGATTATAGGGCGTAGCAAGCTGCTGAAAGACGAAACACA
>JANPGK010000037.1:0-54769 GCA_031423895.1 Hyphomicrobiales bacterium | reverse complement strand
CGCCGACTCCTCACGTGTCAGAACCTATAAGAGAAATAGAGCCAGCGCAACAGCAACAAAGGGACGGAAGATAATTCCTCCACTTAACTTTAACGGTGTTAATCAAACAACCCTGCGGCCACGTGTCATCCTTAAGTGCATACGAAGGATCTGTTCACGTTGGATGAGATTCTTCACTACGTTCAGAATGACACATTCAAACACAATAAAGCCCGCAGTTTCCCATGGGCTTTATCGATTGCGTTATACAAAACTAAGTGTGCCGAGGCAAAACTCAGAATTTGTAAGAAACAGCAGCGCGAACTTGATGAAGTGTCAAGTCTGATTTGTCAGTCACAAAATTGAATTTTGTGTTGTCAAATTTTGCATATTGATATTCAACGCGGCCAATGATGTTGTTTGTGAAGGCATAATCAACGCCAGCGCCCAAAGCATAACCAGTGCGTGTTTTTGATTGTGACGCCAATGGATATGCTTGTTTGGAATCTGTGAATGCAACACCAGCAGTTACGAATGGCAAGAAACGATCAACAGCGTAACCTACACGGCCACGCACAGTTGCCAAATAGTTTGCTGATGTTTCAAGCGAACCAACTGCACCCAATTTCGCTTTTTTCAGGTTGAAAGCAGTGATATCAGCTTCAGCACCCAGAACGAATTGTTGGATTTGGTAGTTATAACCAACCAAAGCACCGCCTGAGAATGATGAATCTTTTTGTGTTTGTGTGCGTGAAGTCACAACTGTATCAGTTGTTTTGAATTCGCCACCAGTCCAACCAGCGTGAACACCAGCATAGAAGCCAGTCCAAATGCTTGCAGGTGCATAAGCAACTACAGCTGAACGTTTGGAAGGAAGATCTGCAGCGTTAGCGGCACCAGCAAATGCAAGCGCGGCAACGGAAGCCAAAAGTAGATTTTTCATAGTCGTTTTCCTTTTTTATATGTATCCGCCCCGCAACCCCGACACTGAGGAATCAAGACAGAGACGACCTCTTGTTCATAATCGCTTTTGCGCACATTACCAGACAAAAACGACCCATTAATGCGCGTTAACCATTTGATGTGGCAAATTTGCAACAGTTCGACGGTGCAATTTTAAGTTCATAAACCATATCGTTTAAGCATTGAATTATTTATGGTTATCAATTGGTTATAAACGGGTTTTGAGCTGAATTTAGAAGCTGCGTGCACTCTATATATGGCGTTGTACATAGAGCACGCGCTTTGTTATTAAAACTTCACGCCCACCCCTGCCCGCAGTGCATGGCCTGTGAGCTCAGTGGTGACATTGGCATTTTGCAATGTGAAATTGGTTTTCGCAAAGCCTGAATACATATATTCACCGCGCACGAACAGCATATCGAGCAGTTTTATATCCGCACCGATTCCCGCCACAACGCCCGTTGTGCTTTGGCTGCCAGTGTAGAGGTCTTTGCTAAAATCGACCTTAGAGGCGGCCAACCCCGCTGTGGTATACAGCAGCACATTATCAAGCGCCACACCCACACGGCCGCGCATGGAAAACTTCCAATCGCTAGCGCCTGCATATTTCACGCCCGAGATGATATTCTCTTTATCGAGCTTGCTGACAACACCATCCAGCTCGACCCCCGCAACAAATTTCCACCACTGCCAGTTGTGCCCCAAGAAGCCGCCGCCTTGAAAGGCAACTGCCCCCATATCGAAATTTGAAACGGGATTGAGCATGGATGTGTTGAAGTTCGCGCGCTCTGCACCCACTAAAGCGCCCAGGTAAAACCCCTGCCAAGTGTTGTGAGAACGGCCGTAAGAATTGTCGTTTCCACCTGAAAGATCAGCAGAAACAGCATTTTGAACGCAGAAAGTGCTGGCCATTAGCGTTGCAGCCAATAGCGTACGCACCATGCCAATAGACATGTTACACTCCATAAGTTTTTATAAGGCCCGGTTCTCGGATAGGAAGTACCCAGTTCTGGGAAAGGAAGGAAGCCAATCAATACGCCGAAACATTTCAAATTGAAATATACTAATAGTTGTATTTCGAGTGCAGTTATAGACAGGGTGAATAAAGAATTAATGCTGAGGCGCAGCTCTATAATTGCCTTTGAACACATCGCTTATTACACGCACGTCATTGCGAGTCGTGTTCTTCACACGGAAAAGCAATCCAGCCCTTAAGACTCTGGATTGCCGCGCTTCACTTCGTTACGCTCGCAATGACGAGCGTGGGCATTCTTTGTAAACTCATTGTGCAATTTAGATATGAACATACACATTCAAAACTGCCACGCCCAGCAGAAAGCTCCACATGCCGCCAACGGCTACTGCCAGCACAGCTAATAAACCTTGGACAGGCTGACGCTGAATTGCCGCGCCATGGTGCAGAGCGCGGGCATACATGCCCAGCGCACCCGTGGCGATGAAATAAAGCAAATTCACAATGTTCCAAGAAAATAAAGCAGTTTTGCGCTGCGGTTGGCTGTTCATCACCACCGCCAAGCCACTATGCAGCAGGCCAGAGGTGACAATCCCCACCGCAATACAGAGCAAAAATATTGGTGCCACTTCACTCATCTCACTCACATCCATTCGTTAAAAATGTATTAACATGGGTGTGGGGTGGGTGGCAAGTGCAGTATTATACCTAAAATTATTCTCATGCGGCGAAAGTGGTGAGCGTTCGAGCACCGCAGCGCAGTGTACATTTGGTACATGAGCAGCGGAGCACAGAACGATTGCCGCTTGCAGCCCATGAGAATAATTTTACCGCACCTCAAACATCGCCTCAACCTCAACAGCCGCATTCATCGGCAGGCAGGGCACGCCAATGGTGGTGCGGATGTGGCGGCCAGGCTCACCCATCACGTCTACCAGCAGGTCGGAGGCGCCATTCATCACCAAATGATGCACATGAAACTCGGGCACGCAGGCGATAAACCCGCCCAAGCGCACGCAGCGCACCACGCGGCTCCAGTCACCCCCCACGGCGGCGTTCACCTGTGCCAGCACATTGAGCATGGAGGCGCGGGCGGCGTCTTGCGCCAATTCCAGCGATACATCGCGCCCTAGCAAGCCTTCGGCCACTAGCTTGCCATCCTTCAACGGCAATTGGCCCGACACCACGCATATGTGGCCTGAAATGACGGCGGGCACATAATTGGCCACAGCAGGGGCTGCAGGCGGCAAAATCAGGTTCAATTCTTCAAGGCGTTTGAGTAATGCGCTCATTGTGGTTCTCCGTTGTTGCGTGTGCGTAGCAAGTTCTGATATGGGGGGTCAAGCACTATTAGGAAATGCACCATGACCAAATCCGCAGTTGTCCTACTTTCTGGTGGGCTCGACTCCGCCACTGTGTTGGCCATTGCCAAATCGCAAGGCTACACATGCGCGGCGTTGTCGTTCGACTATGGCCAGCGACACAAGGCGGAACTCAATGCCGCTCGGGCCATTGCGCAGGCCTATGGCGTGGTGCGGCACGAAACGCTCACGCTCGATTTTGGCAAATTGGGCGGCTCGTCCCTCACCGATATGGCGCAAGATGTGTGCACCACAGGGGTGGCGGCGGGGATTCCCAGCACCTATGTGCCGGCACGCAACACCATTATGCTATCCATCGCGCTGGGGTTTGCCGAAATCATTGGCGCGCATGATATGTTCATTGGCGTGAACGCGGTGGATTATTCGGGCTACCCCGACTGCCGCCCCGAATATATCGCCGCCTTTGAAACCATGGCCAATTTGGCCACAAAAATGGGGGTGGAAGGGCAAAAGCTCACCATTCACACGCCGATTATTACGTTTTCTAAGGCCGATATTATCAAACACGGCACGCAATTGGGTGTGGATTTTGCCCTCACCGTTTCATGCTATCAAGCCGATGAAACGGGCGCGGCCTGCGGGCAATGTGATTCCTGCCGATTGCGCGCGACAGGCTTTGCGGCGGCGCATATTAAGGATAATACCCGTTATCAGGCCACGATTTAACCATATTCATGCCTCCGCATTAGACCTTATACCTATAGGCTCTACGCCTCATGTCTAGCTAGGCAGTGGCGGCGCATTGGCGTATATATTGTGCATACAGTTAAGGATGAATCCCATGACAGGCGCAATCACACGGCAAGACCAATTCACCACCCGCACTAACCCCTATTCGGGCGCGGCTGGCTTTGCCCATTTGGTGAGCGGCAAAGGCGATTGGGTTGTGGCGGCGAAATCATATGAGTCTTTGCCAACCACTGCGCAGGAATATAAAGCAAAGGCAGCGGATTTGGCCGCACAATATGCACCCCGCCCTGCCCCTGTGATGCGTTATGAAGCACCAGCTTTACCGACTGAAGTGGTGCTTGCAGGCGATGAAGTGGTGGCCAATCAGCCCCGCAGATTCGACATTCTCGGTAAAACCATCACCATGCCCGATATGCCAAAAGTCAGCATGCCAGCGATTGATTTTGATTTTTCAAACATCAAAAAATTCATGCCATTTGGCAGTCGTTCGGAAGCTGTAAGCTAACACCCACCGTGAATATGTCATGACCGATATTATATCGGCCATATAGATTATCATCCCACAGTATTTTCTGCGCTTAAAACGTGTTTCAGCAATATACAGGCACCAAATAACCCAATCGCTGAATTTCTAATAATTTTATCAAAATATTGTTGTAACTTATTGATCCAATTTCTTTGTATTTTTGCACGCGCTGCATCAACATAGGGTAGTTTCTCAAGGATACCCTGCTTTACTGTTTCTGGCCATTTACCATTCAAATAATTATCTGTTGGCATGATTATGTCTGCAATAACATATTGCCCTATTCGTTCCGCTCTTGTCCACCAGCGGCGAGCTTCAACTATGTCTATAGGGTTATGCTTTCCGTTGGGAAAAACAGCCTTCTCAAATGCCGCCTTAATTGTATCATGCTGCCAATCAACTGGTGCATCAGCAGGCATTATTCTCATGTGATGATCAAGTATATTGATGCCATCTTCAGCTAGATACATATTGATGTGATAAAAAGTAGGCATTTTCATCTCCTAAAAACACAATTATGAAAGATAAAAAGACACAGCTGTCAACATATATCTCCTTGCTGCCCCTGCCCGATTCAGCCATGCTGCTGGGGCATGACACTCGACCCCCTCCATTCTGCGTTATTGGCGATTTTACTCATCGTATTCGCCGGCTTTGTGCTGCGCGCCACAGGGCTTGTGACGCCCAAGGACACTGCCGGGCTCGAGCGTGTTTCCTATTATGTACTGTACCCCGCCCTGTTTATTGAAACCATTTTGAAGGGCGACCTCGACACCCAAGCCATTTCAGTAGCCATTGCGCTGCTAGGTGCCGTGGTAATAATCGCTGCAATCACATTGATATTACAGCGCTTCTTCACGAAATCACTCCATTATAGCTCCGCCGCATTCACATCCGTTTTTCAAGGCAGCATTCGCTGGCAAACCTTCATTGCGCTGGCGGTGGCCAAGTCTGTTTTTGGGGCGCAAGGCGCGGCCTATGTGGCCATTGCCATTGCCACCATGACCCCAATTTTGAACGTGCTGTGCGTGTGGGTGATGGTGCGCCATGGCCGCAATTCGGGCGCGCGCACAGTGTCTTACATGGGGCAAATGCTCACTAACCCCATGATTCTCTCATGCCTGTTGGGCTTGGCGCTCAAGCTGGGCGGCGTGTATATTCCCATGCCAGTGGCGCAGGCGCTTTCGATCGCGGGGCAAGCGGGGCTGGCCACGGCCTTAATTCTTGTGGGCACGGGGCTTGAGCTGCGCACATTATGGCGGCTCGATTTTGGCATTATTGCCACCACGCTGCTGAAAATGGCCGCCCTGCCCGCCTGCGCCTATTTCATCGCCTATCAACTTGGTGTACACGGCATTGCGCTGCAGGTGGTGGTGCTGTGTGCGGCTGTGCCTTCTGCCAGCGCCAGCTATATTCTTGCACGGCAAATGGGCGGTGATGCACCCTATATGGCCCGCATTCTCACATTTCAAAATATTGTAGCGATGGTAAGCTTGCCACTGGTGTTGGCGTGGATGGCAGGTATTTAGGCGCGGGTATCAGGCTGCGAGATTTTTCTGACAAATGCCCCTAGTGCACCCGCCATTGCCCAAATCACCATAGATTTATGCGTGAGTTTATGATCTGCAAGCAGTGCTTTAAGTGTTGTTATAATTCGTGTGATGCCTGCAATATAAAATTCTTTGTAATATTTCCCAAAATTGTTGCTTGTTTTAGCAGCGTTAATTGCAGAAATGACTTGTTTAAAATTCATTTGATTTAAACGCTCTGGGTTTTTCTTTAATATATTGAATATATCCTGCGCCACCTGATCACGTGTTTGCAGTAATGGTGCATTTTGACCAGCAAACCGAATGGCTGTAACATCATCTTTTCGAGCGAGCAAATACGCGGAAACCTGCTGCACATCTTTAAAATTAATATCACTCATAGCGTTTATCCTATTTGAAATTTGAGTTTATAATACGCCATTCGGGTTATGCTGCAATATGCTTGAATTCGTATTTTTGCCCAAAGCCCAACTCGCCAAACTGAGCACCAAGGCTAACGATCTGAATTTAACGCCGCTATTTTCACATGTAGCCTTAAACATGCGCTGCACAATGAATAACCCTTTCAGATATTGCTTATGCAAGGATGGATCCGTATGTTTCACAGCCCTGCCCGCAGTTAAAATCATGTCATGTACATTTTTTGCGTATTCGGCCTGTTTGTGTCCCTGCTGTAGCTTAATTCCTGCCGCTGCATATAGTGCATTCACGGCCTCACTGCGTTTGGCGATAATTTCACTCGAGTGATAATCACCCGCCACCTGCTGGCTGTAATGACTTAGGAGTGTTTGTAAATCACCGAATAATATTGTCATAAAATCCCTATATGTATAATTTTTGCTTAAACGGGTTCACTGTCTGAAAGCTGGGCTGCTGATTTAAGGCCAAAAAAGCTGCCAATGGCTGCAAGTGCCGCAATTCCCAAAGTAATGTTTCTGACTTTACATACAGCAACGAACGCGGATTTTAATTGAGTTGCCAGTGTGCCAGCTGTTGTTTTATTAATATTATTGACAATGGCGCGCGCAATGTGGGTTTGTGCTTCAGCTGTTTTTCCTTTAGTTGCCACTTGTGAAGCAAGTGTTGCGGCGGCAACTGATGGTTCAGCACCTGGTTTTAAAGCATTACGGATTGCTGTGACAACATCAAACCCATAAGTGCTATGAATTTGATCATTACCGAACTGCTTCAATGGGTAGCCGCCGCTGAGGTTCGTAAATTCATTTGCCATTGTATAGTCCTTCTAAATGTTTGGTGTTGAAGTGAGATTGTGAATTAAGCGCTTTGGTTGCCTTGAGAGAAAAGCGATTTTTGAATGGCGGCAAGACCACTGGCGGCCATTGCGAACACAGCAATCATTTTTGCACTGCCATTTTTACTGAGCGATTGCAATTCTCTACGAACAAATTTCAGGCCTGAATAAAAATGTTGCTGTACACCTACAGCACTTTTATTACGATTAACAATATTTTCTAGCTTATCGCACACATCTGTAAGCCAAACATTCGGTTTTGATTCAATATCACTCAATAGAGCAATTGCAAATGCTTTTCGTTTCGCTGTTTTTTCTACACCATTAAATTGCGTTGCCGCTATTTGATCAAAATAATTATTCTTAAGAGTTTCCAATATTGTAATGCTGTCTTTGTAATTAATATTCATAATATCCACCTTTAATATGTTGTTTTATACATTATTTGAAGTGTTGCGCGATCTGTTTTCAGCCGCACCACTGGCTTTTATGCCGACAATGGCCAAAATTGCAAGCGAAAGCGCAATGTTATAGCGTCCTTTCACAATTGTCTTCACACTGGATACAAACTTTGTGAATCCAGCCTCAAATTTTTGTTTAGATTCTGCATCCATGTGCGCTGTTACAAGTCCAGCCGCTCTTTTATATGCAGAATTAAATATCCTAGAACAATTTTCTGGGGTGTAATCCTGAAGCCCGCTCATTTTACAACAGCTCACAAAATCTGCTGCCAAATGATTGATATTCTGTTCATTTCCATCTGAAAGAACTTTCCTAACATCTTTCCTGTTCAAATATGACGCAACGTCAATTACATTTAAAAAATCACCATAGCCTGCCATAATTACACCTCTTTAAATATCCGCCTAATCAATATTATAATCAGCACTCCCTGTCAACAGGGGGCTTGCCAAGGGGCAGAATCCGCATTATCACTATGGTTTTAATGACACATGCACCATTCCCTCACCGAGATTTGCTGGGCATTGCGGATTTATCGCCGCAAACCATTGTGATGCTGCTCGATAAAGCCGAGGAAGCGGTGGTTCTCAACCGCCAAGCCGACAAAAAACGTAGTGTGTTGCGTGGCCGTACCCAAATCAATTTGTTCTTTGAATCCTCCACCCGCACGCAGGCCTCGTTCGAGCTCGCAGGCAAACGGCTGGGCGCCGATGTGATGAATATGGCCGTGGCCTCGTCGTCCATCAAAAAAGGTGAAACGCTAATCGACACCGCCATGACGCTGAACGCCATGCGGCCCGATGTAATTGTGGTGCGGCATCAATCGGCTGGTGCGGTGCATTTGCTCGCCCAAAAGGTGGATTGCGCGGTGGTGAACGCTGGCGATGGCGCGCATGAGCACCCCACCCAAGCGCTGCTGGACGCGTTCACTATTCGCCGCCACAAGCATAATTTTATGGGGCTAACTGTGGCCATTTGCGGCGATATTTTGCACTCGCGCGTGGCCCGCTCTAACATTCTACTGCTGAGCAAAATGGGCGCCCGCGTGCGGGTGATCGCCCCCTCCACCTTGCTGCCAAGGGGCATTGAACGCATGGGTGTTGAGGTGTTCACCACCATGAAGGACGGCCTAAAAGATGCCGATATTGTGATGATGCTGCGCTTGCAAAAAGAGCGCATGACCAGCAGCTTCATCCCCTCATTGAAGGAATATTACCGTTATTTTGGGCTGGATTCTGAGAAGCTCAAATATGCCAAGCCTGATGCGCTGGTGATGCACCCCGGCCCTATGAACCGCGGCGTGGAGATTGATTCTGAAGTGGCTGATGGCGCGCAATCATTGATCCGCGAGCAAGTGGAAATGGGCGTTGCCATCCGCATGGCCGTGCTGGAATTGCTGGCGGGCGCTGGGGGTGAAGAATGATGGGTTTCACTCATAACACTAACACTTCAGGCTCCCCACTTGTGGGGGAGCTGTCACGCACTTGCGTGACTGAGGGGGGTATTCCTCATCATAAGCCTTACCCACCTCGCATGAAATCACTCGCACGCATATTGAGAAATAACCTTACACCAGCAGAACGAAAATTCTGGTACACTGTCAACAAAGGGCAGACAGGGTTTAAATTCCGTAGGCAATATTCTATTGATCCACATCATATTGTAGATTTCATATGCTTACAAAAGCGACTGATTGTTGAGATTGATGGTGGTCAGCACAGTGAAAATACTTCAGATAAAGAACGAGATGAATATTTTAATCGCAAGGGCTTCACAGTTATTCGATTTTGGAACAACGACATTTTGAATAATATAGATGGATGCTATCAATCTCTTATATACGCACTCAAACAAGAAAACCCCTCCCCCTACCCCCTCCCACAAGGGGAGGGGCAAGAATACGCCATGGCATTCCATTTTACAATAAATCCTCGGGCCAAGCCCAAAGATGACGGAGTGTAACATGTACACAATCGCCCCCGACACCGCACTATTGATCGAAAACGCGCATATTATAGACCCCTCGCAAGAGATGGACATGATCGGCAGCGTGTTGATTGAAAACGGTAAAATTGCCGCGATCGGCCTCATTGCGCCTGAGAAATTGCCCGCCAAGCTTGATCGGCTCAACGCCGCTGGGCTGGTGATCGCCCCTGGGCTGATCGACATGCGCGTGTTTGTAGGCGAGCCTGGTTTTGAACACCGCGAGTCATTCAAATCGGCCACCAAAGCAGCGGCCAAAGGCGGCGTCACCACCTTGGTGACCATGCCCGACACCGACCCCGTGATTGATGAAATGGCGCTGGTGGATTTTGTGCAACGCCGCGCGCGCGACACAGGCATTGTGCGGGTAATGCCTGCCGCTGCCCTCACCAAAGGCTTGCTGGGGCAAGAGATGACAGAATTTGGCCTGCTGCGCCAAGCGGGTGCCATTGCGTTTACCGATGGCCGCAAATCGGTGATGAATGCGCAGGTGATGCGCCGCGCCCTCACCTATGCGCGCGATATGGACGTGTTGGTGATGCACCATGTGGAAGACGCGCATTTGGTGGATGATGGCGTGATGAATGAAGGCGAAACCGCCACGCGACTGGGGTTAAAGGGCATTCCGCTAGAGGCTGAAGTGGTGATGCTCGAGCGCGACATGCGACTTGTGCAGCTCACCGGTGGGCGCTATCACGCTGCGCAAATTTCATGCGGGGCATCGGTGGATGTGATCCGCCACGCCAAAAGCAACGGCTTGCCCATCACCTGCGGTGTTTCGATTAACCACCTGAGTTTAAACGAAATTGATATTGGCTTCTATCGCACTTTCTTCAAGCTTTCGCCGCCATTGCGCGATGAAAACGACCGATTAGCCTGTGTTGATGGCATTGCCGATGGCACAATTGATGTGATTGTGTCATCGCACGACCCGCAGCATGTGGAAACCAAACGCCACCCCTTTGCCGAGGCCGAAAATGGCGCCATTGGGCTGGAAACCATGCTGGCGGTGGCACTGCGGCTCTATCATAATGGCGATGTGTCGCTGCTCACGCTGTTCCGCGCGATGAGCACCCGCCCCGCCGAAATTTTGGGGATTCCGCTGGGCACGCTCAAAGTGGGCGCACCAGCCGATGTGATTGTGGTGGATATTGGCCGCCCCTGGCTGGTGGAGGCGCAAAAGCTCCATTCTCGCTCCAAGAACACCCCGTTTGAAGATGCCCGCCTGCAAGGCCGCGTGCTACTCACCTTTGTGGGTGGCAATTTGGTGCATCAGCTGGAGGGGTGAGTTAATTCGCTTGATCTGCCCCTAAGGTTAGCTTCAGTCGCGCCTGTGTATTGTAATCTTTATTGGCTTCTCGCTCATACCCATAATAATTATTGGCAGTCATAGGTACAAATTTTCCCCCTCCCTCAAATATAAATTCATCGCTCAGATTATCTGTATCAATGCGCTGATTAAATGCGCCACTTCCGCCACCAACCCCCGATTTTCCAAACTCCCCAGTAGTTATGCTAACATAATGCTCCAGTGCCCCGCTAAATTGATTCTTAAATGCATCAAATTGAGGTGTTTCAGGATAATAATATTTTGAAACAACTGTTTCTCCGTCATATCGTGAATGATCAACAACTATCACATCAGGATTTTCATCGTCAATCACGACTCCATTTAAGGGCAAATGCGTTTGTGCAGTAAACTGAAGTGCACTCCCAAATCCATCTTTCTCAACCACAACATCATGTGTCACATCAATATCTTGACCCGTTTTATCTTTGATGTATGCACGCCCTGTTTTTCCATCTTCAGCCATTTCATAAAAAACATCCTGAAACCCTGCATAGGCGCGCTCTCCTTTTGCATTTGTAATCACGGGGTTTACATCGTGAATTACGCCAGTAATTGGTCCAGACATAAAGGAACTCCACTGTATATTTGCACATAATAACAAATATAGAATGGATCAACAATTAGACTTAAGAGAATAAAGGGGCATGGTAAATATCGGAATGAAATACAGTGCAATTGACATCGCACCATATCGATATATAATGTGCCTTTAGGAGAAAGTTTAGATGAACGATTTTTTAAATCTTGCCGCAATTTTTAAGCATAATAATGGCAAAAATATTACATATGAAATCAATGGAACAAGCTTCCGTGACATTATGCTAAAATATGCAGATAGTAATCAAGACGGTGTTATAACGGCCGGTGATGATGGAGAAAATCAAAGTGAATCAAGCGCTGCATATGATGCTTTACGCCGTTTAGATATATTTGATGAAAATAAAAAACGTTATAAAGAAATCGCCATTGAATATATACATCATAAAAATACTTTTGTCAGACCTGAAGAACATGATGATTTAATTAGTATAGAGGAAGTTAAAATCGCAATCAGAGCGCAAAACGCGCTCACCATACAAAAATATGCGCAAATACAAGCTGATTTGAATACGAATGGCAAATGTATGTCCTTAGACGAGTTTGAATATAATATGGATAAGCTGAAACTCAGCATACCTGATATCAATACACTCTCTACATTTAATGCGTTACAAATTCACCATTAACGGCTAATCACCCGCCCTGCAATCGCATCGAGCTTGGCCACTAGCACGGGGTCGCGTTGCTCAGGCTTGGTCATGATGGCGTATTCCAGCGCGGTGTCGGAATAGGCAGGGCATGGCTCATGCTCACGCGGCAAGCGATTTGCCAATTGCACCACCAATTCACGGGCTTTGATCACATTTTCACCCATGAGGCGAATAATATCGCGAATATCAACTGCGCCATGGTCTGGGTGCCAGCTATCATAATCTGTCACCATCGCAACGGTGGTATAGCAGATCTCGGCCTCACGCGCGAGGAAGCTTTCGGGCACATTGGTCATGCCGATCACGTCGCAATTCCACCCACGATACATGAGGGATTCGGCCAAGGTAGAGAATTGCGGCCCTTCAATGCACACATAAGTGCCATTTTTGTGTGATGTGATACCAGCGGCCTTGCTCGCTTCAAACGCATGTGCTTGCAGCAATGGGCTCACAGGATGCGCCAACGACACATGCGCCACGCACCCTGCCCCAAAGAAGGACTTGGCGCGATGGAAGGTGCGATCAATGAATTGGTCTACCATCACAAAGTCGCCCGGCGCAAATTCATGTTTGAGCGAACCGCAGGCGGAGATAGAAACGATATCTGTCACACCCAAGCGTTTGAGCGCGTCAATATTGGCGCGGTAGTTGATATCGGACGGGCTGATGGCATGATGGCGGCCATGACGCGCCAGAAACACCACTTGCAAACCGTTGATATCGCCAATGCGAAAGCTGTCCGAAGGTTTGCCCCACGGCGATTGCACCTCAACCTCGCGCACATTTTGCAATTGCGGAATGTCGTACAGGCCAGAGCCGCCTATGATGCCGAGAATGGTTTTGGTCATGATATTTCCTTATTCCTCTCCCCCCTGCTGTGCCCTCCGAAGCCCGGAGGGCGAATGATGGGCGAGAGAGGGTGATTTGGCCATCTCATTGGGCAAATTGGGTGAGGGGTCATTGTAACAAGAAAACCCCTCATCCGTCACTGCGTGACACCTTCTCCCGCAAGGGGAGAAGGGTAATCCCCACTCAATGCCCTTTTATCGACTTCCAAATTTTCTTGTTGGATTTATAGAGCAATACCGCCAAAACCAGCAAGAAGATCATCACTTGAAAACCGATCTGCTTGCGTTCTTGTAATTTTGGTTCCGCTGTCCACATCATAAATGCGGTGACATCTTTGGCATATTGCTCAATAGTTTGGGGTGAACCGTCAGAATAATCCACTTGACCATCTGATATTGGCTTTGGCATGGCAATGGCACCGCCAGGGTAATAGGGATTGTAATAAAGACCAGCACCCAGTTCATGCCCCATTGGGGCATCGGTGTAGCCTGTGAGCAATGCATAAATATAATCAACGCCCAAATCATTGGATTTGCCGGTGAACATGTCGAATACGAACATTGGGAAGCCGCGCTCGACTGTGCGGGCCTTGGCCATAACCGACAAATCGGGCGGGGCTTTGCCGTTATTGCTGGCCGCTGCAGCCTTTGCATTTGCGTAGGGCGCTACAAATTTATCAGTTGAAACACCTACGCGCTCGAACATATCGCCGGCGTCATTTGGGCCATCTGTCACTTTATAACCTGCGGCAATCACTTTCACTTGTTCTTTTGTAAAGCCGGGGCCGCCTTTGTCCGATAAATTACGATATTTCAGCAAGTTCATGGAATGGCACGAAGCGCACACTTCTTTATAAACCTTAAAGCCGCGCTGCAATTGGGCTTGGTCAAATGTTCCTAATGGCCCTGAGAATGACCACTCTTGTGCTTGCGGAGCTTTCACGTCAGAACTTGCATGCACGTGTGCTGCTGCGCTCAAACCGAGCAGAACGGACACGCCTGAAAGCAGGAAAAAGCGTTTTAAGAGCGAATGTGTTACGATCATAATGTCACCTAACTCTAGTGTTCCGTTATTGTTTTTTGGCGGGCGCATGTTCAACAATGCCATGCGTTTTCACAAAGTCCGCATGGATGGACTCGGGCACGGGCTTGGCTTTTTCTACGCGACTCAGCAGCGGCAGAATGATGAGAAAATGCGCGAAATAATATGCAGTGAGCACTTGCGCAATGACAACATACAAACCTTCAGCTGGTTGCGAACCAAGCCACCCAAGCACCACCGAAACAGCCACAAATATCCAGAAGAATTGGCGGAACAATGGGCGATACCGCGCCGATTTTACTTTGTGCGTATCGAGCCACGGCAAGAAGAACAGCACTGCGATGGCGCCAAACATAGCGATGACACCGCCAAGTTTGGAGGGAATAGCGCGCAAAATGGCATAGAACGGCAGCAAATACCATTCTGGCACAATGTGAGACGGCGTCACCAATGGGTCGGCCGGCACATAGTTCACCGCATGGCCAAGGTAGTTGGGGTTATAAAACACGAAAAAACTAAACATTGCGATGAACACAACAACCCAGAACATATCCTTTACGGTATAAAAAGGATGGAACGGAACGGTATCTTTTTCTGTTTTGGCCTCAACACCAGCAGGGTTATTATTGCCTGGAATGTGCAGCGCCCACACATGTAATATTACAAGGCCAAAAATCACGAATGGCATGAGATAGTGCAATGAAAAGAAGCGGTTGAGTGTGGCATTACCAACCGAGAAATCGCCACGCAGCCATGTTGCAATCGCCTCGCCGACCACAGGAATGGCGCCAAACAAATTGGTGATCACCACCGCGCCCCATAAGCTCATTTGACCCCATGGCAACAAATACCCCATAAATGCGGTCATAATCATCAATAAATAAATGAGCACGCCAATAATCCACAATACTTCGCGCGGGTCTTTGTATGAACCATAGTAAAGACCACGAAATATATGCATATATACCGCGATAAAGAACATCGACGCGCCATTGGAGTGTAAATAACGGATCAACCAGCCATAATTTACATCGCGCATGATGTGCTCAACCGAGGTGAATGCCATTTCAACATTTGGCGTATAGTGCATAGCCAACACAATGCCTGTAATAATTTGACTCACGAGGCACACCATTAAAATGGCACCAAAAATGTAGAAAAAATTCAGATTTTTGGGTGTGCGAAATGCCACAAACGAGCCATGAATAAGCCCCATAATCGGCAAGCGCTGCTCAAACCATTTGCCTGCAGCAGATTTTGGCTCGAAGGTGGAATGACCTGACATGTGAAACCTCTTAATGTGTGGACAGTAGCTTAGCCGATTTTAATTTTTGTGTCTGATAAGAACGCATAGGATGGCACTTCCAAGTTTTTGGGTGCAGGACCTTTGCGAATACGGCCAGACGTATCATAATGTGAACCATGACATGGGCAGAACCAACCGCCAAAGTCGCCCGCCTGCCCCAGTGGCACGCAGCCCAAATGCGTACACACACCCACCATCACCAGCCATTGCGGCTTGGTGGCGCGCGATTCATCACTCGCTGGGTCTTTCAAATCGGCCATGGGCACTTTTTTGGCGGCATCAATTTCCGCTGCAGTGCGATGACGCACAAACACAGGCTTGCCGCGCCATAGCACAGTGATGGCTTGCCCTTCTTTAACCGTAGACAGGTCAAGCTCGATCGACGCCATGGCCAATGTACCTGCATCTGGGTTCATTTGATTGATAAGTGGCCACACGAAGGCAGCACCACCCACCGCGCCAAACGCGCCAGTAGCTAAAAATAAAAAATCGCGCCGTGTGACGGAGTCGGCGGACGAAACTGTGTTTTTGACAACTGCCATGATACCCTCAATTGAACATAGGACAGAATCACCACGATTTGAGCGCGATGATAGAATTTTTGCTCTTCTGGCAAGATTTTACGGTTTTGTCTAGCGCTGATTGCGTATTTTTACCACTTATCACAGGGGTTTGATAACGCATGTAGGTATATGAGGCATTTTAGGCTTTTTTTTTGAAATTCTGTGCGCTAGTGCTACGTAAAATATGGGAGTAATGCGCATGAATTCACACGACGTTATCGCCGACTTAATGGCTGGAAATGAGCGATTTTTGGCTGGAAAATCGCAAAAATGCTCGATTTCATCGCTCGATAAGCTGAAGAATTTCGCAAAAACAGGCCAACTCCCCAAAGCGATTGTGTTATGCTGCTCCGACTCACGTGCACCAGTGGAATTACTCTTCGACCAAGACATTGGCGATTTGTTCGTGATCCGCGTGGCAGGCAATATTATTGCGCCATCACTTGTGGGCAGCGTGGAATTTGCGGCCTCCATGTTCGGTACGAATTTAGTGTTGGTGATGGGGCACAGCCAATGCGGGGCGATAAAAGCCACGCTGGGGCACATTCATGGCACACAAGATATTGCTTCAGAAAATATCCACGATATTATTGGCCGCATTCGCCCCAATATTTTCACGCTCACACAAATTAAAGACCTGCCTGCCGATGAAATGCTCACCCGCGCGATTGAAGCCAATGTGCGCGCCTCGGTGAACCAGCTTTCGCACTCGAGCCGATTGATAGAAGCCCTTGTGCAAGAAGGGAAAATTCATATTATGGGCGCTGTGCTCGATTTAGACAGCGGCAAGGTGGATGTGCTAGCGGGTTGAGTACGGCCAAAAGCAGACCACATTGTGCCAAAAGTTGCGATGACCCCAAGCATTTTTTGCCCTGCCCCGACGGCAAAATGTGTCATCCAATTTCTATATGTGTCGCTCACAACTTTCTTCCACACGAGAATTGTCTTCTCAGATTGCCCTTTAACGTGTGGCAGTAAAATTTGATTGCCTATCAACATAATATTTCTTTTATATAATAAAAGCAGCGCATCGTTCACATTTTTTTGCCCATGTGATTGCGCTAAAGTAAATCCATATTGTTTTGCTGCGCCTTTTAATTGAATTTCAAATAATTTAGAAAACTCATGTGCTGTCGCTTCCGTTTGTTTGCCTTCAGTAAGGCTATACAATTGCCCATAGCGCGTGTGCGACAATTCAAGCACAGTTTTGCATTCTTTAAATATTGTATCAGCGAGTTTATGAGCGTTCATTTAAATAATCCATTTTAATATCAATTTACATAATTCACATATCACACATCGTTCCTATATTCAAGTTTGATGGATTTTGCCTTTAAACACAAAAATGGCGCCCAAGGGTTCCCCCAAGACGCCATTTAAGTTATTGTGCAGTACTTACGCGCTGCGACGCGCTTTTGCATTCAACGGCTGTGGTGCAGGCTTGCCTGATGGCTTACCGAATTTACCAGCGCCGTCTTTGTTAAAGGGCTTGAACTTACGTTCACCAGAGAATGGTTTTCCCTCTCTTTGGGCATCGCGAGATTGTCCATCGCGCACAACAACACCTTCGCGTTGATAGCCACCTGCTGCAGCATCACGTGGTTTGCCTTCGCTACGGCCTTCTGAGCGATAACCACCTTCACGTGGGCCTTCCGAACGATAGCCACCCTCACGTGGGGCAGAATTGCGTTTGAAGCCACCACGCGCTGGCGCGCGACCACCGCGACGCTCTTCCACAAAGCGCTCTTGCGGCGCATCTGGGTTGAGTAAGCGTTGAATTGCACGCCATTTGAGGGAATCCGCAGGGCTAAGGAAGCTCAACGCATGGCCTTCAGCGCCCGCGCGCGCGGTGCGGCCGATGCGGTGAATATAGTCTTCAGGGCTTTGCGGCAAATCGAAGTTGATCACATGCTCGATGTGCGGAATGTCGAGCCCGCGCGCCGCCACGTCGGTGGCCACAAGAATGCGGAAGCGTTGATTGCGGAATGCTGACACAACCGCATTGCGTTGATTTTGGCGCAAATCGCCATGCAATGCATCCACGGTGTGGCCTGCGTCTTGCAAACGGTCGGCCATACGATCCGCTGCATGTTTGGTTTTAATGAAAATAATTACGGAACCTGTACGTGTTTCAAGCTCGGCCAATAGGCGCGGATATTTTTCGCCTTCAGACACTTTGATATGCTCTTGCTTCACATTGGCCGCTGGGGCGTGGGTGTCGCCCACTGAAATGCGCACAGGGCTTTTGAGATAGCGGTTCGACATTTTCAAAATATTGGCTGGCAATGTGGCCGAGAACATCAATGTTTGGCGTTGCTCAGGCAAATGTTTGGCAATTTCTTCCAATTGAACACCAAAGCCCATATCAAGCATACGGTCCACTTCGTCGAGCACTAAAAAGTCGGTGCGGTCAATTTTCAGCGAGCCACGATTGAGATGGTCGTTGATCCGGCCAGGTGTTCCTACAATAATGCGCGGGTTTGATTGTAATTGTTTGAATTGCTTGAACATCCCCTCACCGCCGATGAGCAACGCGGTTTGCACGCGGCTACGACCAATGAATTTGTGCAAGGCTTGCATCACCTGTGCGGCCAATTCACGCGTTGGCAATAGCACAAGCGCGGTGCCATTTGGGTTATTGAGAATTTTGGCCACCAATGGAATGCCATACGCACCTGTTTTGCCAGTGCCGGTTTGCGCGGTGCCGAGCATATCGAGCCCTTGCAACGCATGCGGAATGGCTTGCGCTTGAATTGGGGTTGGAATGTCGAAGCCCATCGCTTTGATGCTGTCGGCTAAGGCTTGTGGAAGGTCTAATTCATTAAAACTTTGCATTATAAGTCCTTTTGCGGCGCGTGGCCATGTGCCCGCACCGTGATTATGCATATCAAGTGATGGAAAAATCCATGCGATATGCGTGTTTGCAGCCTACGCACCATGCGTAAGCGCGAGTTCCAATACTGTACACTAGCAAGTGCTAGACCAGATGTTTTAGGAACCGCCTGCGTGGCAACCACGCCGCAAACCCACAAAGACCCATAACTGCATTTAAACTCTGCCGCCCTTATACATGTTTTTTGGGAGATTGCAAGGGGGTATATGATGCGCCGCACAATTGGTGAATTTTAGGGTGATAATTTTCGGCGCCACCGCGAACGCATGCGCTTGAGCAGGTCCATTTCGATGGTAAAAAAGCAAATGGCCCACAAAACGGCGTCGTAAAAATTAAAATAATCGCGCAAAGCGGCTAGCAAAACAATTATCAAAACTAGCGCCCCATACAGGATATATTTCAAGGCATTATACCATTTATGGGCACGGCGCTTGGCAACACTATTCGTGCTGAAATCAAAAAACAGCAGCACCACAATCACCAGCCATAGTGAAGCGCTGATAAAATCGAGCCACTGCGCTTCGGCATAAAATTTAGACCATGAAAATAGGATCAAAATGGAACACACCACCTGCACGGCAATCACAATGGCCAATTCGTGCGGGGTTAAATCGTCTTCCGCTTCCTTCCAGCTTTGCCATTCGGCCAGCGCTAGCAATATCACCCAGCCCAGTGCGTCCACCCCCACATAGGCAGGCTCGTTGATAAAATAAAACAGCATATTCAGCGCCAGCAGCGCATACACCGTATATTTGAATATGAGAAATGCGCGGGCAAACGTCATGCGCTTATGCGCCTCACGCTTTTTTCACATATTCTTGGCGAATGCTGATGCCTTTGAAGCTGCCAGTGCGGCATTCCACGCATTCATCACCACCATAGGGGTTGATCCGCACAGCTTTGATGAGCGTGCCACGTTTGAGGCCAGAGTTGGAGCCCTTCACCTTCAAATCCTTGATCACCACAATATTATCGCCATCTTGCAGCACGGTGCCGTTGGAATCGCGAATTTCAATGTCGTCGCTCATGGGGTGTATCCTTTCGTGTCTTCATATGGTGTGGCATGGCGAGCACAATTGATGCAATAAGTTATTTCACCACACGTTCTATGCGTTTATCGGGGATAAACCACATCACCGCCACCAAGATGTAAAGTGCGATTGCCGCCCATGGCTGCCAGAACGCCAACGGAATGGCCGAAGCATAAATAACCAACGACGCCTTGCCTTTAACATCCCGCCCCAAGGCTGTGGCAATGGCCGAACCTGCCCCATGGTGGGCGATTAATGCACGCGAGAGGATGTAATAGGCTATGGCCGACATCAACAACACGCCGCCATATAGCGCCACAGGCAGGGTTTGAAAATGATTTTCACCCATCCAGCCTGTCACAAATGGCACCAATGACAGCCAAAACAACAGGTGCATATTGGCCCACATAATGGCACCATTCACGCGTGTGCTGGCCTGCAACATGTGGTGGTGGTTATTCCAATAAATGCCGATATAAATGAAGCTCAGCACATAGCTCAAAAATACGGGCGTGAGTTTGAGCAAATCCTCGATCGCGCCGCCATGGGGCACTTTCAACTCCAACACCATAATGGTAATGATAATGGCCAAAACACCATCGCTAAAGGCTTCGAGGCGGGTTTTATGCATGGGGGGCTCATTGTGTGATGTGGGGATGGAGGCGAAGAGTAGGGCAATTGAATGGAGGGAGTATGGCGGTTTGTGGGGAGTGATCAAGTGGGCATTGCCCGCCAGCTTATCACCATGTGTGGACTATACATAATAATCCGTATGCGGGCAAAGCCCGTTTTGCAGCGGAGAGGCAAAACACATAGCGAGAAAACGGCCTAAAGAGGCCGCATATGGAAATCATCTCGAATTATAAATCTGGACAATCTATGTTTATAGAGTTTAGTCTTTAATGAGTAGCTATCCTCCCCTAATCGTAAAGAGGTTCATCAATGAAAGTATTCTTTTGTCATGCTTCTGAAGATAAAAAGATTGTTGAACAAATCTTACTAAGGGTATGTCAAAAATTTCCAGAAATTGAGGGATGGCTAGATAAATATGAGATTCTTGGTGGCGATGATTTAATAGAAACAATCCATTCTGGAATTGAAAATGCAGATAAATTTCTAATATTTTTATCATCGAATAGCATTGATAAACCTTGGGTTAGAACAGAGCTGCGAAAAGCATTAATTAGCGAAATAAATGGTATAAAACCCGAGTTTATCATTCCAATAAAAATTGGATATATCTCTCAATTTCCCCCATTCCTAGAGAGTAAATTTTATATCGACATCGAAACAAAAACTGAGGATGAATGGTTAGAAGATATATACCTGTCTATAAGCAGGAAAAAGAAAGAACTTGCAGAACCTAGAGAGAATTTACTAATTTCAACTCATCTTGCTCGAGACGATCCAAGCGCTGTTATAGTGCTTTTTGAGGCTCAGTATTGGGCAGAGAAAATTAGCTTTGGCATATCTACAAGTGAGAATATCAAATCAACCATGTGGGGCTCCCAAAACTTAAGGGCATGCACCAAATATCTTTGTCAGAATTAAAAACAGACAGAAGTTATTCTATCCAAATTCAGAGCCATGAAATACGTCCAAAAAATCCATTTTATGTAGGAATAAGTTTTGATAACACACCAGAACCTCAATCTAAAATCACTGAAATTAAGGCATGGGATGGAAGTGGAGGTGAAGGATCTTTTATTATAATGGATTTTAAGTAACTCACCCCATCTCTTCCCTTAACATCTCCAGCTCCAACCACCTTTCCTCGGCGGCGGATTTCTTTTCATCCAGTTCCGCCAGTTCAAATGTCGCGCGGTCGAACAGGGCTGCGTTTTGAGTATAGAGGTTTGGGTCGGCCAGTAGCTCTTGAATTTTGGCCATACGCTGTTCAATTTTTGCAATCTCGGCCGGCAGCGTTTCAAGGGCATGTTTGTCCTTAAAACTCATTTTATGCTTTTTTGCGTGCGACTCAGAAGTGGATCCTCGGCCATCCGCTTTCGCCTGAAAGCGGGCTTCAGCGAGACAGGAGCCCGAGGATGAGGCGGCATAGGTTGGAAGTTCTCCCTCCACTTCAATCACCTTCCGCTTTAAAACACCGCCACCGCGCTGGGTCACCATGTCGGCATAACCGCCAGCATATACGGTGAAGTGTCCATTGCCTTCGGCCATGATGGTGGAGGTGCACACGCGGTCGAGAAAGTCGCGGTCGTGGCTCACCAGCAAAACAGTGCCCGAATATTCGCCCAGCATTTCTTGCAACACGTCGAGCGTTTCAAGGTCTAAATCGTTGGTGGGCTCATCGAGCACCAGCAAATTGGAAGACGTAGCAAGGGCTTTTGCCAGCACCAGCCGCCCGCGCTCTCCGCCTGAAAGCACATGCACGGGGGTGTTCATTTGGTCGGGCGTGAACAAAAAGTCTTTCATATAGCCAATCACATGGCGTGGTTTGTCGCCAATAAACACGGTGTCGCCCGTGCCGCCTGTTAATATGCTGGCCAGTGTTGCGTCGGGTTTCAGCGCGGTGCGGTTTTGGTCGAGCGTGGCGATTTCTAAATTTGTGCCCTGTTTCACCTTGCCGCCATCGGGTTTTGTAAGCCCAATGAGCATGTTCACCAAGGTTGATTTGCCCGCACCATTCGCGCCCACAATGCCAATGCGTTCGCCGCGCGTTATACGACATGAAAAATCTGTCACAATCGGGCGCTGCTCATAGGATTTAAAAATTTTAATCGCCTCGATCACGGTTTTGCCCGAAACATCGGCTTCCGACACGTCCATTTTGGCAATGCCAGTGGCGCGGCGCGTGGTTTTATATTCTGTCTTGAGGTTTTGCAGCTCGCCCATGCGGCGCACATTTCGTTTTCTTCTAGCGGTTACGCCATAGCGCACCCAGTGCAGCTCATCATCAATTTTACGGCTGAGTTTATGATGGTTCAGCTCTTCCTGCTCGAGAAAATCATCGCGCCAGGCCTCGAAGGTGCCAAACCCAGTGCTGAGTTTGCGAGTAATGCCCCGATCCAGCCACAGCGTGGCTTTGGACACATTGGTGAGAAAGCGCCGATCATGGCTGATGATCACCACCGCCGAGCGAATGCGGGCAAGCTCTGTTTCGAGCCATTCAATGGTCGGCAAATCAAGATGGTTGGTGGGCTCGTCGAGCAGAATAATGTCGGGCTGGGCCGCAATCACATAGGCAAGCGCGGCGCGGCGCACCTCACCACCCGAAAGCGTGCCGCATTGCTCTTGGCCATTGAGCCCTAAATTCTCCAGCACCATTTGCGCGCGATAATGCTCCACATTGGCATTTTCGCCAGAGAGTACATAATCGAGCGTGGTTTTGAATTTCGATAAATCTGGCTCCTGCGCCAAATAGCGCATGGTGGTGTTGGGGCGCACAAATCGCGTGCCTTTGTCTGGCTCTATCATGCCTGCCGCAATTTTCAGCAAGGTCGACTTGCCCGAGCCATTACGCCCTACAAAACACATGCGGTCATATTCATTGATAATCAGCTCCGCCCCTTCCAGCAGAGGGTGCATGCCAAATTGCAGGTGGATATTTTGCAGGGTGAGAAGTGGGGGAGATGCCATGCCCTGCCCATAGCGCATTTGCACCACAAGGGGAATTGAAATCTTGACACGATTCAGCGCTGAGCATAGGTTTTTGATTCTAAAACATCATGATAGAAACGCATCACATGAGCCCTAACTTGCGGAATAAACCTGTTTGCGCCCCTGCTGATGCAGGCGGCAAATCGCTTGCCACGGCGGCGGGCTTGCTGCAAAAACTCTATAACAATGAGCAAAAAGCGCCCAAAAAAATATTGCTGGTCAGCTATTATTGCCCCTCACGCGTGCATGCAGGTGGCTTGCGGATTTTGGATATTTATCAGTTTATCAAAACCAATTATCCCCATGTGAAGCTTGATCTTTTCACATGTAAGCGGCCAATTGTTGATGCTGTGTATACAGATATTGAACGGATTTTTGACGGTCATTATTACGCCACGCAAGATGACCTTTCGCCTTCGCATTTTCAATTCATTGCAGGGGCTACCGCTGGGCATTATGATGTGGTCGATTTGCAATTTCATGAGACAGGGTGCCACATTCAAGGGTGGCGCGCTTTTGGCAGCAAAATCATTTTCACGCCGATGGAATCGCAGGTGAAAATGACACAATCGCGGCTCAATTCAGGGGCATTCTCACAAACTGGGCCCGAATTGGTCACATCAATTTTGGGGCTTCGCCCTGCCGCGCAAGAAATAGTGTATGCCACTCAATCGGATGAAACAGTGTGTGTGTCGGAATCGGACTCGGCACTTTTGGCATTAGTGAGCCAAGTAAATACTGTGAGCTATATGGATACGGCGCTTTCAACTATTGAATTTGCAGATGCGATTGCCAATCAAAATATGCCGCTTGCGCCCGAACATAAGCCACTAACAGTGGTGTATTGCGCTTCCTATGTGTCGCAGGGCAACCGTGAGACCTTAAAATGGTATTTGGAAAACGCGCATCCACTCATTCTCAAAGCTGTGCCCGCGTATCGTTTTCAAGTGGTGGGCTTTGGGTGTTTGGATGAATTTCGTGCATTACAGCCGCAATCTGTTGATTTTATCGGCGCAGTGAATGATGTGTCACCCGCAATATCTGCTGCCAAAGTGGGGATTGCCCCTGTGATTTATGGCACAGGGTTTCGCGGAAAAATTGTGCAATATGCCATTTGCGGCGTGCCTTGTGTGGCGTCATCAGTGGCCATTTATGGCATCAAATTCACCGAAGGCGTTGATATTTTAATCGGCGATACCACTGAAGATTTTGCAAAACATTGCATAGACTTATTGCTCAATAATGATGTGAATAAAACCATTGCCACCAATGCCCGCGCCGTGGCCGCACGGGAGTACACTTGGGAGTCGAAACGCGCACAAATTGAGAAAATTTATAATTTGTGATAGCAGTTTTTTTATGAACAGTTTTGATGTGATTATTATTGGCGCGGGTGCCGCAGGGCTTATGTGCGCGGCCGTTGCGGGGCAGCGCGGCAAGCGTGTGCTTGTGCTGGAACATGCCGATGAGGTGGGCAAGAAAATTCTCATTTCAGGCGGGGGGCGCTGCAATTTCACCAATCTGAACGTGCTGCCCAAGTGCTACATTTCTAAAAATACGCATTTTGCTAAATCGGCACTCAGCCGCTACACCCAGCACGAGTTTATCGCTATGGTGGCGCGATACGGCATTGCGTATCATGAAAAAACCTTGGGGCAGCTGTTTTGCGACGGCTCGGCACGGGCGATTGTGGCCATGTTGCTGGCCGAATGTGCGCTTGGTCAGGTGGATGTGCGCACACAGCACAGCATCACCAATATTGCCCATGCCGATGGAATGTTCAGTGTGAGCACCAATCATGGGGCATTTACGGCAGAAAATCTTGTGTTGGCCACTGGCGGGCCTGCCATCCCCAAAATGGGGGCCACTGGTTTTGCCTATGATGTGGCGCGGCAATTTGGCCATAAAATTGTGGAGCCCCGCCCTGCCCTTGTGCCGCTGACCACGCCGCCGGCGTTATTGCCATTTGTGCAAGGGCTTGCGGGCATTGCGGTGGAGGCGGTGGTGGGGATAAGTCCTCATTGTCATCCTGAACGCAGTGAAGGATCTCCTCGTGTCAAAGGCTCCGTTCAGGGAGATCCTTCGCTAAAGCTCAGGATGACATCCCCCCCCACCTTCCGCGAGAATATCCTCTTCACGCATCGTGGATTTTCGGGGCCTGCCATTTTGCAAATCTCTAGCTATTGGCGGCACGGCGACAGCATCACCATGGATATGCTACCGAATGTGGATGTGTTGGCGTATTTAAAAACGCATAAGCAAAGCCGCCCCAAAGTGGCGCTAAAAACCATTCTGGCGCAGGTGTTACCGGCACGGCTGGCGCAGGCATTGGCTGAACAATACACCACCTCCCCGATGGCGACATTTTCGGATAAAGCCCTTGCAGCCATTGCTGAACAGATTCAGCGCTTTCAATTCACCCCGAGCGGCTCAGAAGGGTTTAATAAGGCTGAGGTGACAATTGGCGGCATTGATACGGACGGTTTCTCATCCCAAACCATGGAATCCCGCACTATGAAGGGGCTATATGCCATTGGCGAAGCGATGGATGTGACAGGCTGGCTGGGCGGCTATAATTTTCAATGGGCGTGGAGCAGCGGCTGGGTGGCTGGGCACGCATTAAGCACATAAATCATATTTACAATTGATACTTGCAGCTTTTATGTTTCAATGGAACAATGCGCATGTTATGCAGGGTAATGATTGCGTGTGTAACCAATAAAATTGTAGTGAGTTGCAAGTAAAATGAAAAAATATATTCTTATTGCAGCACTAATTGTTGCAATCACGCTGCTTGGCGGCCGATATTTTTTGCGTCCATCGGTTGATGTGATCCACCCCACACGCGGCCCTGCAGTGCAAGCGGTATATGCCACGGGCACGGTGGAAGCCAGTGTGATGATCCCGATTGCGACACGCTCTAGCGGGAAATTGCTGGCATTACAAGCCGATGAAGGCGCGAATGTGAAAAAAGGGCAAATTTTAGCACAGCTTGATGATAGCGATATTAAAAGTGTGATTGCGCAATTGCGCGCCACAGAGCGCTTCGCACGGGCTGAATATGACCGGCAAATTCAATTGAATAAACAAGGTTTCAATTCTACCTCGACCTTTCAAAAGGCCAAAACCACATGGGAAGCGGCAAAAGCAGCGGCTGAAAAAGCCGAGGCCGATGCAGGATTTATGAAACTAACAGCGCCAGCGGATGGGTTGGTGATCAAGCGTGATGGTGAAGTGGGGCAGATGATACCCGCTGGGCAAACTGTGTTTTGGCTCAGTTGTTGCGCACCGTTGCGGATTTCAACCGAAGTGAATGAGGAAGACATTACCCTTGTACAAATTGGGCAGACGGTGCTGATCCGCGCAGATGCGTTCGCTGAACAGGTGTTTAATGGCAAAGTGCAGGCGATTACCCCCAAAGGCGACCCTATTTCACGCACCTACCGCGTGCGGGTGGAATTTACAGATGCTGTGCCATTGCGCATTGGCATGACCGCCGAAACCAATATTATTATCTCGAAAAATGAGAACGCACTTTTGGTGCCTTCAAGCGCAGTGGTGAACCGCAAATTATGGGTGGTGCGCAATGGCATATTGACCCAACAAGAGGTGCAAACTGGCGCAAAAGGTTTGAAGCAAATTGAAATTATCAGTGGTGTGACTGCAGAAGATTTTGTGGTGGCGGCACCAGTTTCAACGCTCAAAGCAGGTGAATCCGTTCGCACACATGTGATCGAGTCCAAATAATGCGCTTACTAATTTATATCGCCCTCAAGCATTTATTCGCCCGCAAGCGGCAAAGCTTGGTGTCGGTGATGGGGATTGTGCTGGGTGTCGCGTTTTTTTTAGCCATTTCGTCGCTCATGCAAGGCTCGGAAAAAGATTTTATCGCTAGGCTGGTGGACAATGCCCCGCATATCACCATTAGCGATGAATTTCGCACATCGCGCATTCAACCCGTGCAAACGCTTTATGGCGAGGGCGCGATTGAAATTCGCCATGTGAAACCGCTCACTGAAACGCGCGGCATTCGTGGCTTCACACAAATTATTGAAGAGCTGAAAGCCACCCCCGGCACTGCGGCGTCACCTGTAATGGCAGGGCAAGCCTTGGTGAATTTTGCTGGCAAAGATTTTGGCATCACCCTCAATGGCATGATCCCATCAGAGGTCAATACGGTTTCGACCATTGAAAAATACATGGTTGCAGGGAGTATTAATGAGCTGATTGCCAATTCAGACGGCATCATTATTGGCGCAGAACTGGCGCGAAAATTATCACTTTCGCTCAATGATAATATCACGATTGCCTCGACTGCGGGGCAAGTGCGGATTTTCAAAATTCAGGGCATATTTCGTACAGGGCGCGCTGGCTATGATGAAACACAGGCGTTTGCCAGCATAAAACGAGTGCAAGCGCTGCTTGGGCGTTCAAACCGCGCCAATGTGATTATTGTGAAACTTGCAGATTTTGCCAGTGCCCGCACATTGGCAACGCAAATTGAGCAACGCATTGGCTATAAATCGGTTTCATGGCAGGAGTCTTCCGAGGATATTATCAGCGCATTGGCCATTCGTAATATTATTATGTATGCAGTGGTGAGTGCGGTTTTGGTGGTGGCCGCCTTTGGCATTTACAATGTGATTTCTACAGTTGTGATGGAGAAACAGCGCGATATTGCGATTTTAAAATCAATGGGCTTTCACGCCAAGGACATTCGCAGCATTTTCCTCACGCAAGGTTTTACTTTGGGCGTTGCGGGCTGTGTGCTTGGCCTGCCATTGGGCATGATATTCATGTTGGCGCTGGGGCAAATTCGTTTTAAGCCCCCTGGTGGCACGGAAATTATCCAAATGCCAATTGATTGGAGCGCGCCACAGTTTTTGATTGCGGCGGGGTTTGCAATGTGTGCCGCGATGTTGGCCGCATTATTGCCCGCACGAAAAGCGGCGAGTGTGCACCCAGTTGATATTTTGCGGGGTTCATAATGAAGAATGAATTGATCCTGCGCACTGAAAATATCACCCGCCGCTTAGAAGGCGAAGTGCAGGTGACGCTTGTGCAAGATGCGAATGTACAAATTCATCGCGGAGAATGTGTGGCCATTACAGGGCCTTCTGGTTCTGGCAAGTCGTCATTATTGTATTTGCTGGGGCTGCTCGATCAGCCCACATCGGGCACATTATGGCTCAAAGAACACGATACTACAGCGCTCAGTGAAGATGCGTTGGCTGATGTGCGCTTGAGCGAACTGGGTTTTGTATTTCAATTCCACTTTTTGCTGCCAGAATTTACCGCGCAGGAAAATGTGATGCTGCCCATGCAGCGCTTGGGGAAATTGTCGGAAGCGCAATGCGCACAACACGCGGCAGAATTGTTGGCGAGTTTGGATATGGGCGATCAAATCCATAAATATCCACGGCAACTCTCAGGCGGGCAAGCCCAACGTGTGGCCATTGCGCGCGCAATGGCCAATGAACCGTTGTTGATGCTGGCAGATGAACCCACAGGGAATTTAGACACAAAATCAAGCCTAATTGTGCAAAATATTTTGCTCGATCAAGCCCACAAGCACAATCGCGCCGTGATGTTTGTGAGCCACGACCCTGAATTTGTGAAACGTGCCGACCGCGTGATTACAATTGTTGATGGCAAGATTGTGAAGTGATCCACCACAATTGATTTGCCCTGCCCCCAAGGCCTGTGCCACACTGGCGCCATACCACAGGAGACTCTCATGCCAATTTTGAACGTATCCCTTACTGGCACGCCCGATGCCGCAGTTTCTGCTAAAGTGGCCACATTGCTGACAGAGCTTACAGCAAAACATTTACGCAAAGACCCAACAATCACCGCTGTATGCGTGCATTATATTGACCCCACGCATTGGTTTTGTGGCGGGAAGTCGCTGGCCGAGCAGGCTATGAACAGCTTCTGGCTGGATATTAAAGTGGTGGCAGGCACGAACACCAAACCAGAATTGAGCGCATATTTAGAGGCCGTGTTCACCAATTTGAGCAACACACTGGGCAGCACGCACCATGAAAGCTACACGCTTGTGCATGAAGTGCCTGCAGCGGCCTATGGCTTTGGTGGCAAAACGCAGGAGTATCGTTATATTAGCGGTGTGCTCAAAGCAGGCCATTGATCATATCAGTCTTGATCTGTGTTAAATGGTGAGTGTGCGCAGAGTGTAAGGTACATCTGTAGGTGAGTGAAATACTGCAATTTAAATGCAGCCACTACCTAAAGGAGAAACTCAATGGCGCGTCAACATAAGTGGCTTCGGGCGCTGAATTGGGAAACCATAATTGCGTTTTTATCGCTCATCAGCATTGCACTACATTTTGCGCTGCGGGGCGTGCCGTCGCAATTCTATGGGCAGCCATGGGCCAATATTCCCTTGCTTTTTATGATTGGCATTGGCGGCGCGGTGATGTTGTTTCAAATTGCCGCAAAAATGCTCAAGGGCAATTTTGGGGTGGATTTGCTGGCCGCCGTTTCTCTGCTCACGGCCGCATGGCTTGGAGAAAATTTGGCGGCGGTACTCATTATCCTTATGCTTTCGGGCGGACAAGCTTTGGAATCCTTCGCTATGCGGCGCGCATCATCTGTATTAAAATTATTGGCGCAACGTGTACCCAGCAAAGCGCACCGCCAACATGGTGCACATATTGAGGATATTGCATTAAGCAAAATAGCGATTGGGGATGAGATTGTGATGTTCCCGCATGAAACTGCACCAGTGGATGGTGTGGTGATTGAGGGGCATGGCGCAATGAATGAATCCTATCTCACGGGGGAGCCTTATATGATCTCCAAAGCGCCCGGTGCCGCGATTATATCGGGGGCGATCAATGGAGAAAGTGTGTTGGTGATGCGGGCAGATAAACGCGCCAAGGATTCCCGCTATGCTCAAATTATGCAGGTGATGGAAGATGCCGAGCAAAAACGCCCCAATTTACGGCGTTTGGGTGACCAAATCGGCACATTTTTCACCCCGCTGGTGCTGATCTTCGCACTGGGCGTGCTGTATTTCACGGGCGATTCCACTCGGTTTTTAGCAGTTTTGGTGGTTGCAACCCCCTGCCCCTTATTGATCGCAATTCCTGTAACGATTATTAGCGCCATATCAAAAGCAGCGCAGCGTGGGATCATCATCAAAGACCCCACTGTGCTGGAGCGTCTGCCCACCTGCCGCACCGCAATTTTTGATAAAACCGGCACGCTCACCTATGGCCAGCCTGAATTGATGAAAATTCTACCAGCAGAGCATGGAGATGCCGACACAATTTTGCAATATGCGGCGAGTTTAGAGCAATATTCCACTCACCCGCTTGCCAATGCGATTTTGGCGGCGGCCAAACATAAAAAATTGCTGATGATCGAGGCCAATCATGTCTCGGAAAAGCCGGGACAAGGCTTAACGGGGCAAGTGGCCGCGCATGAAATTGCGGTGACCAGCCGAAAAAAATTGCTCATATCCACCCCTGAGATAGCGCCGCTATTGCCCCCCACTACGGCAGGGCTGGAATGTGTCATTCTGATGGATGGCCAATATGCCGCCACCTTCCAATTTCGTGACGCCCCGCGCGCTGATGGCCGTGCATTTATTCAACATCTCAGACCCATTCATAAGTTTAAAAAACTCATGCTGCTATCGGGGGATCGGGAATCCGAAGTTGCATATCTGGCCAAATTATTGGGCATTACCAACATGCTGGCCTCGCAAAGCCCCGAGCAAAAAGTAGCCATTGTACGGGCGGAAACCGCCAAAGCACCCACATTATTCATGGGCGATGGCATTAACGACGCCCCCGCATTGGCCTGCGCAACTGTGGGCATTGCCTTTGGGCAACACAGCGGGGTGACATCGGAAGCGGCAGGTGTGGTGATTATTGAAAGCACGCTGGGCAAGGTGGATGAGCTGCTGCACATTAGCATTTCCATGCGGCGCATTGCGTTGCAAAGTGCCATTGGCGGCATGGTGTTCAGCCTTGTGGCGATGGGCTTTGCCTCAGTTGGCTATATCACCCCCGTGCAAGGCGCTTTGTTGCAAGAAGCCATTGATGTGCTGGCTATTTTGAATGCCCTGCGCATGACATGGGGTGGGCAAATTCAGGCGGATATTCGAAATTAGTTGGTGATAATATGCTGGCACGCTTTCGCGATCACCAGCTCCTCATTAGTGGAGATCACAAATACAGGAAATTCACCCACCCACCGCAAGGCATCGACAATCAACTCACGTACGAGTTCGGCGTGTTCGCCAATGCCGCCAGTGAATATGAGCGCATCCAACCCACCGAGGCTGGGGATGAGCCCCGCAATTTGCTGCGCAGCGTGTGCGCAATACAGTGCCACCGCCTCCTGCGCTTCAGGGGCTTGGCTTTCAAGCAATTCCTTCATATCACCACTCATGTTAGACACGCCCTTGAGGCCAGAATTATGATAGAGCAGATCGCTCACGTCTTGTGGATTCATGTGTTTTTCTTGCAATAAATGCAGCACCACACCGGCATCCAGCGCACCGCAGCGCGTGCCCATCATGAGCCCATCCAAGGTGGAGAACCCCATTGTGGTGGCAATTGAAATGCCGCTCTGCATGGCACAGGCACTCGCACCACCGCCCAAATGCACCACTATCACCTTTTCATGGGATTGCGTGCTGAAATGCTGTGGCATCACGCTCGCGATATAAGCATAGGAAAGGCCATGAAAGCCATATTTCATAATGCCTTCATCGTGCAATGCGCGGGGCAGCGGCAAGCGCCGTGCGTGGGCGGGAATGGTGTGGTGGAAGGCCGTATCAAAACACACGATATTGGGCATATTGGGGAATAAGGCGCGCGTGTGCGCAACCCATTCCAGCGCGGCGGGTTGGTGCAATGGCGCCAACGGAATAAAGGCGTGCAGCTGCGCCAATACATCATTTGTGATCACTTCAGGGTGCGTAAATTTCAGCCCACCATGCACCACGCGATGACCGATTGCGCGTATATCTCGCATATTAAACCCCTGCAGCCATGCCAATGCATCATGCTGATTATGGAGTTTTGCACTATTTATACACACCAGCGTTTTGGCATCAAATGCCGCAAGTTTAGTGTTAGTTGAACCTGCATTGCAGGTGAGGATCACGCCGCCACTCATTTTTTTGTCCGCGCATAAAGGAGCGCCAATGCGCTGGAGGCCACGCGATTTTCCGCATCGGCGGCACGGCTGGTGAGAATTATGGGCACTTTTGCCCCCAGCACAATGCCCGCGCCTTGCACGCCTGAAAAATAGCGCAGCTGTTTATACAGCATATTGCCCGATTCAATATCGGGCACCACCAGAATATCGGCATTGCCTGCCACTGGTGACACAATGCCCTTAATCGCTGCGGCCTCGCGCGAAATGGCATTATCGAATGCCAATGGGCCATCGAGTATGCCGCCCGTGATTTGCCCACGCTCCGCCATTTTGCACAAAGCCGTGGCATCGAGCGTGGAGGGAATTTTCTCATTCACCGTTTCCACAGCCGATAAAATCGCTACTTTTGGTGTGCCAAGCCCCAGCGCCATATATAAATCAATCGCGTTTTGCACAATATCACGCTTGTCCATCAAGTTGGGTTTGATATTAATGGCTGCATCGGTGAGGAACAGCGGCTTGGGGTAATTGGGTACATCAAGCACAAAAATATGACTCATCCGCCGCCCGGTGCGCAAACCAAGCTGTGCATCTACAATGGCCTCCATCAACTCATCCGTATGAAGCTTGCCTTTCATGAGGGCTTCCACCTCGCCGCGATTGGCCATTTCCACAGCTTTGGCGGCGGCGGCATGGCTGTGCGGGGTGGGCACAAGCGTATAGGCGCTGATGTCGATATGGGCATCTTCAGCGGTTTTACGAATTTTGGCTTCAGGCCCCACCAGCACCAATTCGATCACGCCCGCCTTGGCAGATTCCACCGCACCTGCCAGCGAATAAATATCCACTGGGTGCACCACAGCTGTTTTGAGGGGTTTTAATGTGGCCACTTGATTAAGCAACCACTGTTCATAATTATGATTGGGAATGCGCATCTGAATTTCAGGCAATGAAACAGCGTTCCAGCACACTTGTTCCGTTGGCGCGATCACCACGGCTTCGCCCTCCAACACATGGTCTCCGTCTTGATTGGCGCATAGCGTTTGGAAGGTGATGTGTTTGTGTTTGTCGTCCTTAGCGATGGCTTTCACCGATGCTGTGATTGTGTCCCCCACGCGCACGGGCTTAAGAAATTGCAAGGTTTGCGTGAGGTAAATGGTGCCCGGCCCTGGCAATTGCATGCCCAGCAACACCGAGAACATCGAGCCTGTCCACATGCCGTGGCCAACAATTTGCTGGAAAATATCCGTTTTCGCATAGGCTTCATCCAAATGTGCGGGGTTCATATCACCTGTCACCACCGCGAACAGCTGAATATCACGCTTGGTGAGGGTACGAGTCAGCGTTGCAGAGTCGCCGATTTGAATTTGGTCGTATGTTTTGTTGGTGATGCAGGCGTGCGGATCTTTCATATTATAGTATACTCCCCAAGAGTATGAACCTTAACACCCAATATGAAAACAGCAAGTGCACGGTACAATGTCAGCAGAGGAATTCATAAGTTTTGAAGACATCTTTGAAATCAAAGCTTAAATGGCGGAGACGGAGAGATTCGAACTCTCGGTACAATTTACATCGTACGACGGTTTAGCAAACCGATGGTTTAAGCCACTCACCCACATCTCCACATGGCTAGCTTAGGGAGGTGTGTTGCACGAATTTTGCGAGATTGGCAAGCGATTCCTCACAAAAAAAATTGAAGTTCGTGCCTCACCTTAACCTTAATCAAAAAATAACTTTTCAAAGTTCCCTGTGTTTGCTATGTGTGATCGGTTAATTTTGTGTAAACATGCGGCGCTATGCCTTTGTGCTAGTGTATGAAAAGAGTTTGGGAGCGTTTTATGTTCAACCTGCGTAGATGGTTCGGTTTTTTTCCATTGATTTCGTTAGTGGCTTTGTTTGTCTCAGCTGTGAGTACAGGGCTACCAAAATTTGAAGCCAACCTCACGCAGCTTGCTGCAAAAGCTTTGGCGCCAGCGCAATTACCTTGGGCACAAGCTAAAGCCAAAGGGCAAGACCTCTTGCTCACGGGAGCAGCGCCTACCCTTGAAATGATGGATACTGCCAAATCATTGCTGGCAGGCGTGCCGGGCGTGCGCAATGTTATTAATAACACAACTCTACAACCTGCTGAAACGCCTTATGTTTTTTCTCTCAAGCGTGCTGACACTAAAATTATTGCGGAAGGTGCGTTGCCTTCAACCGTGATTAAAGGGCAAATTTTTGAGCATATTCGCGCCACAATCTCGGGTGCTGAAATTGAAGACAAAACCCGTTTTGCCAATGGTGCAGGTGAGCCCAACAATTGGTATAAAGGTGTACATTTTTCTGTGGCGCAACTGGGGCGCATCAGCAATGGGCAGGTAAAATTGACCGATGGCCTATTTGATATCGCCGGTTCTGTTGAAACCAATGAAACATATGACACCATTAAAACTGCTCTACAAGCGTTGCCTGAGGGCTTGAAACTCAATGGCAATTCATTGGCGTTAGCCAAACCAAAAAGTTATGACCTGACATTTGAACGTATGAACAGCAGCTTGAAAATTGTTGGGTTTGTTCCTTCTGAGAAATTTGGCGCAGAATTGCTTGAAAAAGTGCAAAATGTGATGTCGGATGTGAAGGTGACCACAGATGTGCGTGTGGCACAAAATGCCCCTGCAAGCTTTTTGCGCTCAACGCAATCGGCGATTTTGAATTTATCACGTGTGCAAAATGGCACTGTAAAAATTGTAAATGACACTATGGACATTGCCGCTCTGGTTGAGGGGCAGGAACAATTTGACGATATTCAAGCTTCATTACGCGGCCTGAAGGGCGATGTGGCAGTGACAGCAACGGGTGTTGCACTGAAGGTTGAAGCGCTGAAACCATTTGTACTGAAATTAGCAAATGGCATAATTGCTACCAGTGGCGAGCTGCCAGACCAAACAGCAAAAGACATGCTCACCAAACAGGCACAAGCTGCTGGGCTGACATTGCAAGACACCACAACTGTTGTGAAATCGCAGCCTAAGCTGAATTATGGGGCCGCATTAGCGCATACGACACAAGCGCTGCGTTGGGCAAAATCGCTTGATGTCACAATCGACAAAGAAACGGTGAACCTGAAAGGTGAAGCCATAGACGCCACCGCTTATGATGTGGCCATGCAATATTTTGCGGCATTGCCTGCTGGTAAAATTAGCGCGGTTTCGTTCAAAGCGCCATTGGTGCAACCGTTTAAATGGACCTTGCAAAAAGACGGTAACGCCGTTGAAATGACAGGCTATGTACAAAATAAAGACGTACGCGCTAAATTACTAGGGCGTGCCCGCAGCACCTATGGGCAAACTGCTTCTTTGATCGACACCATGCATTTTGCATCAAGTATGGAAAATGAAGGCCAATGGGTGATCGCTACACAATATGCGATTGAAATCAGCAAATTGCTCAAACGCGCTACCATTTCACTTGAAGGCTTGAACATCAGTATCACTGGCCAAGCCAACACTGCCGATGATTACACCACCGTGAAAGGCTTGGTGAAGCTATTGCCCGCAGGCCTGATTGGCAAAACCATTGCGATTGAACCACCTGCATCGGCCAGCTTTTTCTGGAAGCTGGAAAAAACAAATGATGCGATTGTGATGAGCGGTTCGGTTCGCCATGAGCATGATGCGAGTGTGCTTTCATCCGCACTTGCATCTCGTGGGTACACATTGCCTATCAATGGTCAATGGGGCATTGAAGGCGGTGCGCCACAGCATTTTCAGGAATTGGCAACTGTTGCCATCAATGCTCTTAGCACTTTCGCAACTGGCAGCGTTGAAATTCGCGGGCAATCCATTGCGGTGAATGGTGTTGCACGTACAGCATTGGGCCATGCAAAACTGCACAAACAATTCACTGCCCTCACCAATTCATCCTCAAGCAAAAATTCTGCTATAAGCATGAAATTTGCTGTTGCGCAGCCTGCAAATATCGCACAGCTTTCTGCAGAACAATGCCAAGCTCAATTGCAAAGTGCAGTGCCGGCATCAGCAATTTTTGCAACGCTCGACACACAGTTCTCTGTACAATTTGCAGCGAAAATTCCACAATTGGCTGAAATTTTGGCGCAATGCCCACAGACGCAGTTTAAAGTGAGCGCCACCAAAGACACCACGGGTGGTGGTGAATTTCAAACCGATTTAGCATCGCGTCGCGCCCGCACCATTGCCAAAGCTTTAGTGAACGAAGGGATTGTGCCCGAGCGATTGAAAACTCAAGCGCTGGATGTGCAATTGCAAGCCGACGCCAACACATTGCGTTTTGTGCCTATCAGCGCGCTATAATTCAGGAGCTTCCCATGTTTGCATTACTCAACGCCTTCAAACTTTATGTCATTCTAGCCGTCGCTTTGGGGCTGATTACAGGCTATATTGCCGCACGCAAATCTCCCGTTCGTATGGTGCCCAAAACGCTGCCCACACAGCATAACGATAATTGATAGGATAACGCCATGTTGATGATGTATGTAAAAATTGCAGGTTTGCTATTCGGTGGCTTTTTAATTGGCTGCATTGTGGGTGGATTTTTCCAGCGCTTATTCTCTTATGATGCGGCTCAAGCCTATCAACGTGAAAAAATAGGTGGTCAGCATGGTGAAGGTACGCATTTGCTACATGATGAGCCGTATACCTCGGTTATGGACTCACTTGAAACGAAATCCATGTCCGTTTCAGGTGCGCTGCAGAGCAATTTGCACGGCTATGAGCAAATTTCACCCGCAATGGCGACGTCCTATACCACTTCCAGTACTTCACATGTGAATGCTGCGCCTGTAAATGATGTCCTCACTGAGGGCGATTCCGACCTTGAAATGAAGCGCCCCATGGGCTTATTCGCCCCGCGTGATGATCGTGCAGACGACCTGAAACTGATAAAAGGCATTGGCCCTACCAATGAGCGCAAGCTGAACCAAATTGGCATTTATCACTTCGACCAAATTGCAGGCTGGAGCTATGAAGAAGCCGAATGGATCAACTCATTCCTCGAATTCCCTGGCCGCGTGGCGCGCGAAGAATGGGTAAAGCAAGCGCAGGAATTTGTGCGCAATAGCGGGCGGGTGTGATTTTTCTATCTACCGTCATTGCGAGTCGTGTTCTTCACACGGCGACGTGTCCGCCGAAGCCTTGGCGAAGGGGGAAGCAATCCAGTTCTTCAATTTCTGGATTGCCGCGCTGCGTTGCACTCCGCTCGCAATGACGTTGCTATATCTTCCTACCCCACCTTATACTAAAGGCTTATAGCGAAGAGATAGGATCAGTGATATAAAGTAAGTACGTTATTTATAATCATAGGAAATAGATATGTCACACACACTCTATACACGTAAGTTTTATCAAATTGCAGATTCAAGCAAAGTTCAAGTCACACAACAATATTTTGGGCATGGATTTTCAGGCTACAAACCCATTATTATTGAACAACCAAAACAAGAAGAACCAAAATTTGCACCGAAAGCAAAAATTGCTCGCGATGCTATTCCCGCACAAAAAGCTGCGATTGATTTTGAAGCAATTCATCATAATAAAGAACAGGCTGAAATTAAAGCGCGCAATGATCGTGGCGCACATATTTTAAAGGTCACTAAAAAATCTCCAACGGCAACAGTAATCACTGCGATAGCTGCTGGTATCCAAGCCTTAAAAATGCCAAAGAACGACTAACATTGGGAATTGCGTGATAGGGCACACCGCCCTACACTGCACACATGCTCCCTGTTGAACTGTTCCAATTTTTGCGCACGCCCATTAGTCGCCTTTCTGGCGTGGGTGAGGCGCGGCTGGTGCTTTTCAATAAATTGCTATGCAAACAAGGCAACCCGCACGCCCGCATGGTGGATATAATCGCCCACCGCCCGCTGAAGGTGCTGCAGCGCCGCGCGGTGAAACAACTTTCCGACAGTAATTTTGGTGAAACCATCATCGCCACCGCAGTGGTGGAGGAGCATTTGTTTCCGCCCGCCAAATCGCGCGCGCCCATCCGCGTGGTGGTGGGTGATGGCTCGGAATCGATCATTCTGTCATTTTTTGGGGGGGATCGCCGCCGCATTCAATCGCAATTGCCGATCGGCGCGCGCAAGCTGATTATGGGCGATGTGGAGATGTGGAACGGCCATAAACAGATTCATCACCCGACGATATTGCAAGCTATCGAAGCGACACTCCCCGAGCAAGAGGTGGTGTATCCCCTCACGGCGGGGTTGTTCAATGGCCATGTGCGCCGCGTGGTGGGGCAAGTGCTGGCGCCGCTGAATGGTCAAGCGATTGCGGAATGGATTGCCCCCTCATTGCTCGAAAGCAAGCATTGGCCACCATTTGTGGACGCCATGCACACGCTGCACAATGCGCAAGACGTGCTTGAAGAAAGTGCAGCGCTCACCCGCGCGCGGCAACGCTTAGCCTATGATGAACTGCTGGGCTATCAAATTGGCATTGCGCTGATGCGTCGCACTGTGGTGGCCAATAAGGGCGAAAGCAATGTGGGTGCGGGGCATTTGCGCGCTGGCCTGCGCAACGCCCTGCCCTACACACTCACGGGCGCACAGGAACGCGCGATAGCGCAAATTTTAGCCGACATGGCCGCCCCTACTCGTATGTTGCAGCTGTTGCAAGGCGATGTCGGCAGTGGCAAAACCATTGTGGCATTGTTTGCCATTCTGGCCGCCATTGAAACCGGTGGCCAAGCCGCGCTGATGGCACCCACCGATATTCTCGCGCGTCAACATGCCGCTACATTGGAAAAACTCCTCACGCCGCTGGGCATTGAGGTGGGTATTCTCACGGGACGCGATAAAGGCGCGAGCCGCGCCCGCACCCTGCGCAGGCTGGCAGGCGGCGAATTGCAGCTGGTGGTTGGCACGCATGCATTGTTTCAAGAGGCTGTGCAATTTCGTGATTTGCGGCTGGCTGTGATTGACGAGCAGCACAAATTTGGCGTGACGCAGCGCATGGAGCTGGCCAGAAAAGGCGCGAATATTGATATGTTGGTGATGTCGGCCACGCCAATTCCGCGCACATTGGTGCTCACGCTCTATGGCGATATGGACGTGTGCGTGCTGGATGAAAAACCCGTTGGCCGCCTGCCGATTAAAACTGCCGCCATGCCCACGCAGCGCATGGACGAGATCATCGCCGCACTGCAGCGCACATTGGCGGATGGGCGGCAAATTTATTGGGTGTGCCCGCTGGTGGCGGAATCTGAATTGATTGATTTGGCCGCCGCCAAAGACCGCGCTGCGCATTTGCAGGGGGTGTTTGGTGCGATCGTCGGCCTTGTGCACGGCCAAATGCCTGCGGATGAACGCGATATAGTGATGGCAGCCTTCAAAGCAGGGAGCATCAAAATTTTGGTAGCCACCACGGTGATCGAGGTGGGGGTGGATGTACCAAACGCCAGCGTGATGGTGATTGAACATGCCGAGCGATTTGGCTTGGCGCAACTGCACCAAGTGCGCGGGCGCGTGGGGCGCGGCGCGGCGCAATCGAGCTGCATTTTGCTCTATAAAGAGCCACTTTCACCCACAGCGCGCGCGCGCCTGAGCATTATGCGGCAGAGCAATGATGGATTTATAATTGCGGAGGAAGACTTGCGCCTGCGTGGCCCTGGCGAAATGCTGGGTGTGAAACAGTCAGGTTTGCCCGAATTCCTGTTCGCCAATCTAGAAACCGATCAGGCTTTGCTAGCCGCAGCTAAAGACCAAGCCACCATGATGCTGGCCAGCGACCCGAGGCTGGAAACACCCACGGGCCTATTGATGCGTGAATTGTTGCGGCTGTTTCAAAAGGACATAGCACTTGGGTATATTGGTGCGGGTTAATACAACCCGCCAGTGCCAGCCCCCACGGCGCGGTCGGCCTCTGGGTTCACGGTGAGGTCGCGGCCTTGGTCATCCTTGGTGCCTACCAGTGAATAGCCCTCCACGGGCAATTCATTCGGTTTAAAAGCTTCCATAATGGTGCCCTTACCTGTGGCAGATGTACGCAGACCTGATTTAGCGTCAATGCGAATGAATTTCATTCCCTCAGGCGCACGGAATGGCACAGCCGGTTTCTCGGCAAGCGCCATTTTCATAAAATCGCGGAACACAGGCGCAGCCAAATGCCCACCAGTTTCACCCTCACCCATTGGGCGTGGTTTATCGTAGCCAAGATACAGCCCCACCGCAATATCGGGCGAAAATCCTACAAACCACGCATCTTTTTCATCATTTGTGGTGCCCGTTTTGCCTGCAAGCGGTTTGCCCACATCGCGAATTACTGTGCCTGTGCCGCGCTGAATGACGCCTTCCATCATAGATGTAATCTGAAACGCCGACATTGCATCAAGCACGCGCTCACGATTATCTACCAATTCTGGCTCATCCTGATTGTTCCAAAATGTGGCTTTGCACTGGGCACATACGCGCTCATCATGCTTAAAAATAGTTTTGCCATATCGATCTTGAATGCGGTCAATCAATGTAGGACGAACTTTAATCCCCCCATTGGCAATGATGCTATACCCAGTTGTCATTTTCAGCACGGTGGTTTCGCCCGCGCCAAGTGCCATCGATAAATAGGGCGGCATGTTGTCATACACCCCAAAGCGGCGTGCATATTCCACCACCAGCGGCATGCCCATATCTTGGGAAAGACGCACGGTCATGGCGTTGCGCGATTGCTCAATTCCGAGGCGCAGCGTAGATGGGCCATAAAATTTATTGGAATAATTTTCAGGCTTCCACACCTCTTGGCCATTGCCTTGGTCAATCTCGAGCGGGCCATCAACCACCACGCTGGCGGGCGTGTAGCCATTATCAAGCGCTGTGGCATACACCAATGGCTTAAACGATGAACCCGGCTGGCGCTGTGCTTGCGTGGCGCGATTGAACACACTCTCGGCATAGGAGAAGCCGCCCACTAGCGCCAACACGCGGCCCGTGTATTGATCCATCACCACCATGCCGCCGCCCACTTCAGGCACTTGCTGCAGTTCATATTGACCTTGCTGGCCTTCAATTGGCGAGACATATACCACATCGCCCGCCGCCAATGCGCTGCTGCCGGAGCCCCGACGTGTTGCACCACTTGCAGGGCGCACCCAATTTAATTTATTCGGCGCAATCATGCCAATAATTCGCTCGGTACCTGTGACACCAAATTTACCACGCACAGGCTGCAGCCCCACCCGCACAGTGCCTTGGGTGACATCAAGCACCACTGCCATACGCCACGGCGCCACGTCGGAAAGTGCCGGCACCTCGGCCAGAGTTTTGCCCCAATCCCCCGCTGGGTTTATGGTGGCCACAGGACCACGCCAGCCACGGCGGCGATCAAATTGCACAAGCCCTGCCACCAATGCTTTTTTGGCTTGCTGTTGCAGTTTTGGGTCGAGCGTGGTGCGCACCGACATGCCGCCACCATAGAGTTTTTTCTCGCCATACATGCCCAACAATTCACGGCGCACCTCTTCCGAGAAATATTCTGCGGCAAAAATTTGCGCGCCTGTGGCACGTAATGTGACTTCTAGCGGCTTTTTCTTTGCTTTTTCGGCCTCTTCCTCATCGGCATAGCCATTTTCCACCATGCGATCGATCACCCAATTGCGACGCTCTTCCGCACGCTCTTTATAGCGCACAGGGTGATAGTTATTCGGGGCTTTTGGCAAAGCCGCCAAATAGGCAATTTCATGCAATTCTAGCTCACCGACAGATTTACCAAAAAAGTTGAGTGCAGCAGCAGAAACACCATAAGAACCAAGACCTAAGTAAATTTCGTTCAGGTAAAGCTCGAGGATTTTCTCCTTAGAATAGGCCTGCTCCAACCGCAACGAAATCAGCGCTTCCTTCACCTTACGTTCCATTGATTGCTCAGATGTGAGCAGGAAGTTTTTGGCCACCTGCTGCGTGATGGTTGATGCCCCCTCTGCCCGCTTGCCTGAACCGATATTGCGCAAATTATTGACACTGGCGCGCGCCACACCTTCTAAATCCACACCCGTGTGGGAGAAAAAGTTTTTGTCTTCAGCAGAAATAAACGCGTTTACCAGCCGTGCTGGCATGGCCGAATAGGGCAAATGCAGGCGGCGCTCATGGGCATATTCGGCCAATAACGACCCATCAGAGGCATGCACACGCGTCATCACTGCGGGTTCATAATTTTGCAAATGGGCATAATCGGGCAAATCATGCGAATATTGCCACAGATAATAGCCTGCCACCCCCGCAACCACCAGAAATACCCAGAAGCCGATGGAAAATGCTAAGCCTAAGAATCGAAAGAAAACAGCCATTTGCACGCTTTAGGATTATGTGTGAATCACTCGTAGTCACACATTATGTCAGAATTATATCCACTACAAAACCAATGTGGCACTGGCAAGGGAGATTCGTCGATTATTGCGTCTCAACTACAGCCCGTTCTTGATACGGTGCAATGCTGGCACGAATGTGTGCCCCATTGGCATGCTCTGCTAGTCGCAATTCATAGAGGGATTGTAAGTTAATCCACATTTGCGGCGATGTGCCCAACCATTGCGCAAGGCGCAGGGCCGTATCGGCTGTCATGGCGCGGGTACCCTTGAGCAATTGATAAATGCGATTTGGCGGCACATGCAACGCGGCCGCCAGTGCACTGGGCGACATATTAAGCGTTTCCAGCTCATCGGCAAGAAATTTTCCAGGATGGATTGGTGCGCGCAAGGGGGCTGTGGTGGTCATGAGATGCTCCTAGTGATAATCAACAATTTCAATGTGATACGGCTTTTCAATTTTCTGAGGCCATTCAAAACATACACGCCATTGCCCATTGATGCGGATGCTAAATTGCCCCTTTCGATCGCCTGATAAGGATTCAAACCGATTGCTGGGCAAACGGGCGAGATCATTCAAACACGTTGCTGTCTCTAAAATATCAAGCCGACGCTCTGCCTGTTCACGAAACGCCTGAAATTCTTTAACAAAATGTCCCTCCGCAAACAGCTTGGTGCGCTTGTCTTTATATTTTGGGAAGAACCCATCTGTGTCCAAAGTGCCCATTTTGATGGTCTCACAAAATACGTATGACGTCAAGCATATTTTATCCAAACACCCTTTGAGCATCTGTCACCACGGTTTTGGTTTTGAGCAGCGCTAAAATTCGCGCGAGGTGCTTGACATTATACACTTCTAAATCAATCAGCATTTCGCATACAGGGCGAGAGCTGCTAGTGATCCGTAGGTTCTGAATATTGCCATCGGTATCGGCGATCACCTGCGCCACTTGCGCCAGCACGCCGGGTTCATTCAATACAATTGCGCGAATTTGCGTGGGGAAGCGCACCACGCCTTCGGCCTCTGGCGCCCAGCGCACATCCACCCAGCGCTCGATTTGGTCCTCTAACGCCGCCAATTCGGGCGCATGAATGGGATAAATCGTAATGCCACGGTTTGGCGTGAGAATGCCCACAATCCGATCCCCCGGAATGGCGCCACCATGGGGTGCAAATTCAATAGGAATGTCATTATCAATGCCTTGAATAGACAATGCTTTGAGTTGGTCGGTGCTATCAACAGGCTGGCCTGTATGATCCTTACGCTGTTCGGCGGTGAGGCGCATCATACCTTCGGGGCTTTTGGCATAATCGGGATAAACGGCTGAAACCACGTCATTTGCGATGATGTCGCCCTGCCCCACTGCGGCCAGCACTTCTTCCACACTTTGGCGCGCCAGTTTGCTGGCCACCGCCGCAATTTGCGCTTCATCATAGGTGCGGGCATGGCGCTGGAAAAACCGCTTGAGCAATTGCCGCCCCAACGCTGCATAACGCGCACGCTCGGCCAGCCGTGTGGCACGGCGAATGGCAGCGCGGGCTTTGCCTGTCACCACAAGAGATTCCCACGCGGCCATGGGCACATGCCCTTTGGCAGTGAGAATTTCCACCTCATCGCCATTGCGCAAATCGACCGTGAGCGGAGTAATTTGGCCGTTAATTTTGCAGCCAATGCACTCGTTCCCAATTGTGGTGTGCAGCGCATAGGCAAAATCCATAGGCTTGGCGCCGCGCGGCATGGCAATCAGCTTGCCTTTGGGCGTGAAGCAAAACACCTGATCTTGAAACAATTCCAGCTTGGTGTGTTCCAAAAATTCCTCGGGGCTGTCACCTGCTACCAGCATGTCGACTGTGCGTTTGAGCCAAGCAAAAGCACGGCTTTCGGCGGCCAACCTATCATTTCCACTTGAGATGCCTGCTTTATAGAGCGCATGAGCGGCAATGCCATATTCAGCAATTTCGTGCATTTCTTGCGTTCGCACTTGCAGCTCCACCCGCTGCTTGCCCGGCCCCACAATGGTGGTGTGAATGGAGCGATAATCATTCTCTTTGGGGATCGAGATATAATCCTTAAATCGCCCCGGCACCATGGGGTATGTGGTATGGATCACGCCAAGCGCTTGATAACACGAGGGAATTGAGTCCACGGCAATACGAAAACCATACACATCCGACAATTGCTCGAACGAAAGCGTTTTATGCTCCATTTTGCGCCAAATGCTAAAGCTCGATTTTTCCCGCCAACTCACATGGGCGGCAATGCCTTGCTCATGCAATTTATGCTGCAATTCATTGGTAATTTTGCCCATTAGCCCTGCATTTTTTACCCGCAGCAAGGCCATTTTTTTGGTGATGGTGGCAAAAGCTTCAGGCTGTATCGCTTCAAAACATATATTCTCAAATTCTTCCCGCAGGTGCTGCATCCCCATACGGGCAGCGAGTGGGGCATAAATCTCCAGTGTTTCTTCGGCAATACGGCTGCGTTTGGCTGGTGGCACATGGTGCAGCGTGCGAATATTATGGAGGCGATCCGCCAATTTTATCAGCAACACCCGCACATCGGTAGAGATTGCCAACAATAATTTACGCAAATTCTCAGCTTGGGTGGCTTTTTTACTCACCAATTCCAATCGATTGAGCTTGGTGACACCATCCACCAATTTGGCAATATCGGCGCCAAAAATCTGTTCCACCTCAATCAAGGTGTGGTCGGTATCCTCCACCACATCGTGCAAAAGGGCTGCGGCAATTGTGGCGTCATCCATGTGCAAATCGGTGAGTATAGCCGCAACTTCTAGTGGATGCGAGAAATAGGGGTCGCCAGACGCGCGCTTTTGCCCACCATGTGCCTTCATGGCATACACATAGGCCCGATTGAGCAGATCCTCATCGGTTTCAGGGTTATAGCGCTGCACGCGCTCCACAAGTTCAAACTGCCGCATCATGGCAAAATCAAAATCCTATTAGAAAGAAAGGATTTATATTAAACACGAGAATTGCAAATAAGTGTATAAAAAAAGCCCACAAAAGCGGGCTTTTTTGTCAAAATTACAATCACGATCAATCGTCGTCGTCGCGATCTACTTCAGCGCGTGGGCTTGAAAGCCCTTCAATGCCGCGCAGTAATGCTTCTTCGCTCAACTGCCCACCAAACAACAAGTTTGATGTATCCGCAGCTTCTTCATTGGTGGCCACCAAATCATCCACTTCCGGCTCATCCACATCGACATATTTTTGCATGGAATGGATCAGATCTTCTTTTAGATCATCGGCCGAAATTGTGGCGTCGGCAATTTCACGCAAGGCAACAACTGGGTTTTTATCCCGGTCGCGCGCAACTGTAAGCTCAGAACCTTGTGATATGAGGCGCGCACGATGGCTGGCCAATAAAACGAGGTCAAAACGGTTACCTACTTTTTCGATGCAATCTTCAACGGTGACGCGTGCCATTAGCTTTTCATCCTCAACATTGTTTGGAATTTGAGCGCGTTTACCACACTCCGCGCCAATGTCCAATAGCAAAGATGAAAACTGCAATAAATTTATGTCCACCCTAAGTGCGTTCAGATACCAAGACACGCTTAAGTTGAGAATTCTAAATTTAATTATGAAATTCACGACATTAAATTAAATTAAAAAACATAAATTGAAGCCAATATTTTTTGCTTACATTTAAATTGCACCTTAAAAAATTCAAAAAAATATATTTAAACATATCAAAATGATGCATAAAAATTCACATTTATAGGCAAAATTATAATGTCTTTCTTTAGATTAACTATAGAGCGGTTTTAAAACAAAAAACATCTATACATATGAGAAAAAATGTGCAATTTACAAACCGTTCTGCGGCGAATATTTAAGAGGAGTTAAATACATGCGCTTTCACTCAAACGAACGCATTGCCATTTTTATCGATGGTGCCAATCTATATGCAACTGCGCGAGCCCTTGGGTTTGATGTAGATTATCGTAAACTACTAACTGAGTTTCAAAGTCATTACTATCTTGTGCGGGCTTTCTACTATACTGCTTTGGCTGAGGATCAAGAATTTTCATCCTTGCGTCCACTGATTGATTGGTTAGATTATAACGGCTATCGTGTTGTGACCAAACCAGTGAAAGAATACTTCGACTCAATGGGGCGTCGTAAGCTTAAAGGCAACATGGACATTGAACTGGCGATTGACGCCATGGCGATTGCCGACCATATCGACCATCTTGTGTTATTCTCTGGCGATGGTGACTTTGCGCGTCTTGTGCGTGCCGTGCAAGAAAAAGGCAAAAAAGTTACGGTGGTGTCTACAATCTCAACACAACCCGCAATGGTTGCGGATGAATTGCGCCGCGTAGCTGATCAATTCGTTGATCTAATGGATCTATCTAGCCGTATTGGACGCCCTGCGTCTGATCGTCCTGCTGGCCCACGCCCTTCCCGCCCTGATTTTGAGGACATGGAAGAAGTGATTCCAGTTGCAGTGATGGAACCTGCTGCTGCAGTGGTTGTTGAAACCAAGCCGAAAAAAGACAAAACCACCTAATCTGGGGTTTTTCTTGCTCACAACACTGAAAATGGCTGGCATTTGCTGGCCATTTTTGTTTTCATGAGATTATGAAATCTGCCCCCTCCCTTAATTGCGACCTATGCCCGCGCCTTGCTACTTGGCGCAATGAGCTGCGCGCAGAATATGGTGCAAGCTGGCACAATTCGCCCGTGCCATCATTCGGTGCATTAGATGCGCAGTTGTTGATTGTAGGGCTTGCCCCTGGCCTGCATGGTGCCAATCGCACGGGGCGGCCGTTCACGGGAGATTATGCCGGCATTGTGCTCTATAATGCATTACTGAATACAGAATTTGCCACGGGTGCGTATGATTCTGAACATCCTCATAAAAATGATGACCTGAAGCTGATAAACTGCCGCATCACCAATGCGGTGCGCTGCGTGCCCCCTGCCAACAAACCCCTACCCGCTGAAATTACGGCCTGCCGTAGCTTTTTGCAGGCGGAAATTGCGGCGATGCATAACCTTCAGCATATCCTTACCCTCGGGCGCGTGGCGCATGAAACGGTACTCAAACATTTTGGCCTGCGCGCAAGTAGTGCTCCCTTCACACATGGTGCTGTGCATGTGCTGCCCAATGGCTTGCAGATGCACAACAGCTACCACTGCTCGCAGTATAATGTGTTCACGGGGCGGATGAACCAAGAGATGTTGGAGGCGGTGCTGCAAAATTTGTGCACCTCATAAAAAACGCCGCACAAGGCGGCGTTTTTCAACATGCACACACCCGCAATCACTTCACACTTGCAGAAATGATTTTGTCTGGGTCGGTCACTGTGCCGCTTTGGCCTGCGCCTTTTTTCAGCGAATCTACAATGTCCATACCCTCTGTCACTTGGCCAAACACAGTATATTGGCCATTGAGATGCGGTGTGTCGGCAAAGCAGATGAAAAATTGGCTGTTCGCAGAATCAGGCGAAGCCGAGCGCGCCATACCCAATGTTCCACGTTTGAAGGGCGCTTTGGTAAATTCAGCTTTCAAATTTGGCAATTCAGAGCCGCCCATGCCTGTGCCGGTTGGGTCACCCGTTTGCGCCATAAACCCTGAAATCACGCGGTGAAACACCACGCCATTATAAAAACCTTTATTCGCAAGGGTTTCAATCCGCTCGGCGTGTGCAGGCGCAAGTTCTGGCTGCAATTCAATAAGCACTGTGCCTTTTGATGTTTCGAGCGTGAGGGTTTTGGCTTCAGAGTCAGACATGTGTACCACCAGTGTTGTTAAAAGACACAGAGCAAGCAGCATAAAACGTTTCATGGTGTCAATCCTTAATTGGGTTTTATGAGGGAGAATCGAATTTAATTCTATCTTCTCCATATTCTGCTGCTGTTCAATAGAATATCTCAAAATGACCATTTTCTGCTTGCGCACACACGGCTGCACAGGCACTATGCGCGCATCATTATCCACGCACAAAAGGGAGGGGCGCATGACGGACACACCGCACATCGACAATACCCCCCCACAGCCGCAACTTACCTCACAAATTGAAGATTGGCGTGATGAAGATGGCCATATTGCGCTGAGTGTTGTGACAAAAATTCGCAATTTTTTGTTGAATAATCAAGCTGATGACCTCAAAGCCTTTGTTGATGACATTCATGAAGCCGACATGGCCGACGTGGTGGAAGCCCTCGATGCCGATGAGCGCCCGCACTTTGTGCAATTGCTGGGCCGCGCGTTCGACTTCAACATTCTCAATGAGGTGGACGACACAGTTCGTGAAGAAATTCTGGAAGAATTGCCCAATGAGGTGATTGCCGAAGGGGTTTCCGAGCTGGAATCTGACGATGCCGTGACAATTCTAGAAGGCATGGAGGAGGAAGACCAAGACGAGGTTTTGGCGCGCCTGCCTGATAGTGAGCGGATTTCGCTTGAGCGCAGCCTTGATTATCCTGAATATTCGGCTGGCCGCCGCATGCAAACCGATGTGATCAGCATTCCGAGCCATTGGAGTGTGGGGCACACCATTGATTACATGCGTGATACCGCCGATTTGCCCGATCAATTTTATGAGCTGTTTGTGGTCGACCCCACCCATAAACTTGTGGGCACTGTGCCACTCAACCGTGTGCTACGAGCGCAGCGCCGCACACCAATTGAAGCCTTGCAAGATGAGGTGATGCACCCCGTTTCAGTGGCGGAGGATCTGGAAGAAATTGCGCATATGTTCAAGCGCTATAATCTTGTGTCCACCCCTGTAATTGATGAACATGCGCGGCTTGTGGGCGTGCTGATGGTGGATGACGTCCTCGACGTAATCGACGATGAAGCCGATGCCGACATCAAAGCACTCGGTGGTGTAAGCGAAGACGAAGAACTGTCTGATAGCGTATGGTATATCGCCAAAAGCCGCTTTGGCTGGCTGTTTATCAACCTGCTCACCGCCTTTTTAGCCTCATCCGTTGTGGGGCTATTCCAAGCCGAACTGAGCAAAATGGTGGCGCTTGCCGTGCTGCTGCCAATTGTGGCCAGCCAAGGCGGCAATGCAGGCACTCAAACCATGACAGTGGCCGTACGTGCATTGGCCACCAAGGAACTCACCAGCTTAAACGCTGGGCGGGTTGTGGTACGGGAAATTTTGGTGGGGTTATTGAATGGTTTTGGATTTGCTATCCTCACAGGGCTTGCAGCAGGGCTATGGTTTGCCAGCATTGGTTTAGGCTTGGTGATCGGCACCGCAATGGTGATCAACCTTTTGGCGGCCGCCTGCGCGGGGATTTTGATCCCCATAATACTCGATAAGCTCGACTACGACCCCGCGGTTTCATCGGGCGTGTTTGTTACGACAGTGACCGACGTGATCGGCTTTTTCGCATTTCTAGGCGTGGCGGCATTGTGGCTGAGGTGAGTTGACAGTTTAAAATTACGGTATATTGTAATGCTAAATTATTATGGAGAGATTAGATGATTACAATTGATAATTTTGAAAATATGAAACCCATTTTGCAAAACTATGCAAACGTATTTGCACAAAAAGCTCTTAATGTTAATTCGCTGAATGATATTCTTAATAAAGCTAAGAAGCAAGCTCGTATTTTAAGAAATGAAAATGGAATAATTACACCGCAAAGTAAAAAAGAAATTAGAGATCATTTGAAGATCACCAATAGTATTATTGGTACTACAAGAAAAAAACTCAAGAATGAATGGAAAATGTGGAAAACAGCAAACGCGCAGTTTATTAAACTGCATGAGCCACTTTATAATTTCGCTGAAAATTATAATAAAACCCCAAACATTCAAGCTCTAACTGGATACAGCTGGCATGAATTTGAAGATGCAGCAATTGAAAAAGCGAATATTACTAATTTTGGAAAATTAGAAAAACGGCTGACTTCTACACATTCAAAAACAGCAGTCATAATTGGCGCAATATTTACTTTAGGTGCAGGAATTTACGCATCTCTTTCAAATGTTAGCGATAACAATTCCGCTGAAGCATAATCATACGTTCTTTAACATCTGCTGCACAATTTTCACCACTTCACTCGGCGCAACGCTCACGCGCTCACCCGTCTTGCGGATTTTCAGCTCCACCTTGCCCTCGGCCAAGCCTTTGGGGCCAATGATCACCTGCACGGGTAGGCCAATTAAATCTGCGGTTTTAAACTTCGCGCCGGGGCCGTCTTGGGTGTCGTCATATAATACATCGAGCCCGGCTGCGGTGAGTTGCGCATAAGCTTCTTGAGCGGCGGTGTCGGTTGCGGCGTCACCTACTTTGAGGTTGAGCAATGCCACATGGAACGGCGCAATGCTGGCAGGCCACACAATGCCGTTTTCATCATGCAATGCCTCAATAATGGCCGCCACAAGCCGTGTGGGGCCAATACCATAGCTGCCCATATGCACATGTTGCAGCTTGCCATCGGGCATTTGCACTTGCGCATTCATGGCGGCGGAATATTTGGTGCCGAAATAGAAAATATGCCCTACCTCAATGCCGCGCGCTTCAATACGGGCCGATTCATCACTTACTGCGGCATGAAATTCGGCTTCATTGCCCTTTTCATCGGTTGCGGCATAGCGCTGCGTCCATTTCGTCACTTGTTCTTGCACCGCGGCCACATTGTCATAATCAAGCGATGCAGGCGGAATGGTTTCCTCCAGCAGGCCTTTGTGGGCAAACAGGCGCGTTTCGCCCGTATCGGCCAAAATCACAAATTCATGCGATAAATTGCCGCCGATTGGCCCGGTATCCGCCATCACAGGCACGGGCTTCAGCCCCATTCGGGCGAAGGTGCGCAAATAGGCCACAAACATTTTATTATAAGAATGCACGGCGGCGGCTTCGTCCATATCAAAAGAATAGGCGTCCTTCATTACAAATTCGCGCGAGCGCATGACGCCAAAACGCGGGCGCACCTCATCCCGAAATTTCAGCTGGATGTGGTAAAGGTTCAGCGGCAAGTCCTTATAAGACTTTACGGACCCACGGAAAATCTCGGTGATCATCTCCTCATTGGTGGGGCCAAACAGCATGTCGCGCTCGTGGCGGTCTTTAATCCGCAGCATTTCCTTGCCGTAATCATCATAACGGCCGCTTTCGCGCCACAAATCGGCCGATTGAATGGTAGGCATTTTCAGCTCGATCGCACCAGCGCGGTTTTGCTCCTCACGTATGAGGTTCTCCACCTTTTGCAGCACTTTATAGCCCAGCGGCAGCCATGAATAGATGCCCGCTGATTGCTGACGGATCATCCCCGCGCGCAGCATGAGGCGGTGCGAGGCAATCTCGGCCTCTTTAGGGGTATCACGCAAAATGGGCAGGAAATATTTGGAGAGTTTCATGGTGCGGGCTTTCTGATTTTGCATCATCTAAAGCGGATTTGCGCCCGCAAGACAACTGTAAATGCATGGATTTTTGATTATTTTGCCACCAAACCGCCGCCGCGCATGGGCTGCGCAACACCCGTGGTGCGGGGGAAGGTAAGCGGCAAGCCGTGTAGCGAGCGCACCGCCAAATAGGCAAAGGCCTGTGCTTCGAGAAAATTTTCGTCGATATTGTATTTTGAAGCAGGCTGAACTTGTGTATCAAGAGAGTCTGCCAACCGCTTCATAATATAGGCATTTTTAGCGCCGCCGCCTGCCACCAGCCATAATTTTGGCGCATGAGGAAAATATTGCGCGGCCCGCACTATACCTTGCACAGTGAGTTCGCTGAGGGTGGTGATGAACGTATTGTCATCCTGAGGCATCGCCGAAGGATCTCCTGCCGATTGAGCTCTAATTGCTGGAGATCCTTCACTGCGTTCAGGATGACACAGTACAGCAAACATATTCCGATCAAGCGACTTGGGCGGCGCTTCATCAAAAAACGGGTGCGCCAGCCAATGCGCAAGTTGAGCTGCATATACCTGCCCAGCCGATGCGCGCGCACCACATGCATCATAGGGCTGACCATATAAGCGCATCATGGCATCATCGATCAGTGCATTTCCAGGGCCGCAGTCGAAGGCGAGGAGATGACTCCCCTCCCCTTGCGGGAGGGGGTAGGGGGAGGGGTTTTGTTTGTTCTTATTAAGAATACCCCCCTCAGTCACGCTTTGCGCGACAGCTCCCCCGCAAGTGGGGAGCGAAGTGTTCACCCATGTCACATTCGCCACACCGCCGATATTCACGAACACACATGGCTGCGGCAAATTATGATGCGCGGCCAGCGCTTGATGAAACACAGGCACCAGCGGTGCGCCTTGCCCACCTGCGGCCACATCGGCGCCACGAAAATCATACACCACAGGGATATTGAACCGCTTGGCCAGCAACTTGCCTTGCCCCAGCTGCACGGTGAGGTCGCGCTGCGGGGCATGAAACACGGTTTGGCCATGGTAGCCGATCAGCTCCACTTGAGCGAATTCAGCAGGGTAAAGCGCCGCGAATTTTTCAATCGCCTCAATATGCAGCGCATCCACCAATTCCTCGGCCTCACCCAGCAGCCCTCCGCGCTCATCGCGATTGTCCATCATTTTAGCGGCCTCCATGGCGCGTTTGATGAGCGCGCGCGCGGCTTCTGGCACGGGCAGCTCGCATGTGGGGCCTGTTTCCAGCGCGTTTTGGCCGTCGGTGCGCAGCCACGCTACATCAATGGCGTCCACCGAAGTGCCACACATTAAGCCCAGGGCAACGATACTCTTCATGTTGACAAATCTCGTACAATCCGTTGAAAGGGATATATGACACACTACACATCAGATCTTTTGAAAACCTTACACGCGCGCGGCTATATTTTTCAATGCTCCGAAGGGGCGGAATTAGATGCTCTGGCGGTAAAAGCCCCAATTTCGGCCTATATTGGCTTTGATTGCACCGCGCCCAGCCTGCATGTAGGCTCGCTTGTGCAAATTATGATGCTGCGGATTCTGCAAAAAGCGGGGCATAAACCTATTGTATTGATGGGCGGGGGTACCACAAAAGTGGGCGACCCTTCTGGCAAGGACGAAGCCCGCAAAATGCTCACAGATGCCGATATCGACGCGAATATGGACGGTATCAAGCAAGTGTTTTCGCAATTTCTCACGTTTGGTGAGGGCAAAACCGATGCTGTGATGGTGAACAATGATGATTGGCTTAAAACCATCAATTACATTGCGTTCCTGCGTGATTATGGCAAGCATTTCTCGGTCAACCGCATGATGAGCTTTGACAGCGTGAAGCTGCGGCTAGAGCGTGAGCAAAACCTGTCATTCCTTGAGTTTAACTATATGATTTTGCAAGCCTATGACTTTGTAGAGCTGCATCGCCGCTATGGCTGCGTGCTACAAATGGGCGGGTCGGATCAATGGGGCAACATCATCAACGGGGTTGATCTTGGCCGCCGCACCGATGGCGCGCAGCTGTTTGCGCTCACCTCGCCGCTGATCACCACATCCTCTGGCGCGAAAATGGGCAAAACCGCCAATGGTGCGGTGTGGCTCAATGCTGAACAGGTGAGCGTGTTTGATTATTGGCAATTCTGGCGCAATACTGAGGATAAAGACGTTGGCCGCTTCTTGAAGCTATTCACCGAATTGCCCTTGGCAGAAATTGCACGGCTGGAAGCGCTGCAAGGCGCTCAGATTAACGACGCCAAACGCATTCTCGCCACCGAAGCC
>JANPGK010000036.1:0-6129 GCA_031423895.1 Hyphomicrobiales bacterium | reverse complement strand
ACAATTGCCGATGGCGTACGCCAAGCTCACGCTATTTTGCACAGCGGCAAAACACTGGCGATTGTTGACAAATTGGCTAGTTTCTCGCAAAACGCATCATAATGACCAACATCCTCGAAACCATCACCGCCACCAAACTAGCCGAAATTGCCGCCTCCAAGCGCGCCGTGCCGCTGGCGCAGGTGGAAGCTGCCGCCAAAGCGGCGCTGTCTGTTCGGCCATTTGTAGGCGCCATCCGCACAAAGCTTGCTCAAAATCAAACCGCACTGATTGCTGAAATCAAAAAAGCTAGCCCGTCTAAAGGCATCATTCGCGCCGATTTTAACCCCATAAAGCTTGCACAGGCCTACGAGGCTGGTGGCGCGGCGTGCCTCTCGATTCTCACCGACACCCCCTATTTTCAAGGCGCACCCGAATTTTTAGTGGCCGCGCGCGCGGCCTGCACCCTGCCCGTGCTGCGAAAAGACTTTATGTACGACCCATACCAAGTGCTTGAGGCGCGCGCTATGGGTGCCGACTGCATTTTGGTCATCATGGCCGCAGTTTCAGATGCGCAAGCCGCCGAGCTGATCGCCTCAGCCCATGAATGGGGCATGGATGCATTGGTGGAAGTGCATGACGCGGATGAAATGACCCGCGCATTGCAGCTCAAAAGCACGTTCATTGGTATCAACAATCGCAACCTCAAAACCTTTGAAATCTCACTCACTGTCACTGAAACACTTGCCGCTATGGTGCCTGCCACCCACACGCTGGTGTGCGAAAGCGGCATTTTCACGCCTGATGATATTGCGCGCATTACCACTTGCGGCGTGCACACGTTTTTGGTGGGGGAAAGCCTGATGCGCCAGGCCGATGTGGCCGCAGCAACGCGAGTGCTGCTCTCAAAATAAATTTTTGGTCTTAACGCAATTTTCACACTTGCAGAACATAGAATGAACATGCTAAGTCTGTTCTTAGTTTGTACGATTCGGAGGCCGCAGCGCAAAACGCAGCGGCAACAAGCGAATGCGAAGCGCGAAGCGTAATCAAAAGCGCGCGTCAGCATACGCTTTTGAGAGAAAAAGGAATGTCATGATCACCCGCCGCCAACATGATTTGCTGATGTTTATTCACGAACGCCTGAAGGAAACAGGCGTACCTCCATCATTTGATGAGATGCGCGAGGCGCTGGATTTACAATCGAAATCGGGCATTCACCGCCTGATTTTATCGCTGGAGGAGCGCGGATTTTTGCGTCGCTTACCACACCGCGCGCGGGCTTTAGAAGTGATCAAATTGCCAGATTCCGCATCCGCTCAATGGGCACGCCCCATGAAAGGGCAATTTCAGCCCGCCGTTGTGGAAGGTGGTTTGAGCAAGAAAGACATCAAACCTACAGTACCTGCTGCGCCAGCACCAGAACAAGATGTGATGGTATTGCCCATTATGGGGCGCATTGCGGCAGGTGTACCAATTGCCGCTATTCAAACCCATGGCAATGATTTGCCCGTGCCCAAAGCCATGCTCGGCAGCGGTGAGCATTACGCACTGGAAGTGCGCGGCGATTCGATGATTGAAGCGGGAATTTTAGATGGCGACACAGTGATCATCCGCAAACAAAACACTGCTAATACGGGTGAAATTATTGTGGCGCTGATATTAGATGATGAAGAAGCCACGCTCAAACGCTTGCGCCGCCGTGGCAATTCCATCGCGCTAGAAGCCGCCAATCCTGCCTATGAAACCCGCATTTTTGGCCCTGAAAAAGTGGCCATCCAAGGCAAAATGGTAGGACTTATCCGCAAATATCATTGAATGTGGATAGGGAGCACACTAGGCACTCACACTTCATGCACTACACGCGCCAAGGCCACGTGCCATTGCGGCATATGGACACCATGGATTCGCGCCAATTTCTCACAATCCAACCGAGAATCCTGCGGGCGTCTTGCGGGTGTTGGGTAAGCGGCGGTAGGAATGGCGTTCACCTGCACATGCAGCCCCTTCGCCACAAATATCGCCTTTGCAAAACCGCACCATGTGGTTTCGCCCGCCCCCGTGCAATGAAATATGCCGCGCAAATTTGTAGCATCAGGCTGCGCGAGTAGATTTTTAGCAATCTGCGCCACGGCAATCGCCAAATCATCGGCGAATGTAGGGGCGCCGTGCTGGTCATCCACCACATTCAGCTCGCTGCGGGTTTGCGCCAATTTCAGCATGGTGTTCATAAAATTCGCACCACCCGCGCTGCACACCCATGATGTGCGCAAAATCACATGATTGGGCGTGGCGGCCGCAATCAACTGCTCGCCTGCTAATTTTGAAGTACCATATACACCCAGCGGATTGGTGGCATCTTCCTCACTATAGGGCGCGCCTTTTTGGCCATTGAACACATAATCGGTAGAAAAATGAATGAGTGGAATGCCCAATTGCGCCGCGATATGCGCCAAGGCCTGCGCGCCCTGCGCATTCACGGCAAATGCGGCCTGCACATCGGTTTCGGCTTTATCCACTGCGGTGTAGGCGGCGGCGTTGATCATCAGATTTGGCTTTAATGCCGCAATCAATGGCAAAGCCGCGTCCATATGGGTCAAATCTAGCTCGGGTCGCCCAAGCTGCGCCACCTCAAAGCCATGTTGCGGCAAAATCTCCAGGAGCGCTTGTGCCACTTGGCCAGATTTACCGATGATGAGTGCACGCGGCCTATTCATTTTAACAACCCCTGCCGTTGCGCAGCCAACCAGCGCAATGGCTGCCACCACTCTTGATGCTCCAAAAACCACGCCACAGTTTTGCGCAAACCAGTGTCAAAATTCTCTTGCGCGCGCCAACCCAATTCTTGCTCTAGCTTTGTGGCGTCAATTGCGTAGCGTTTGTCGTGCCCTGGGCGATCGGCCACATATGCAATCAAGCTGCGGCGCGGCTGGCCATTTGGCAATGCTAACGCAAGCGCATCCACCAAATCACAAATGGTTTCAACCACTTGCAAATTAGTGCGTTCGTTGCGCCCGCCCACATTATAGGTTTCGCCCACACGACCATGCTGCACAATTGTGGTGAGCGCGCGGGCGTGGTCATCCACAAATAACCAATCGCGAACATTGCTGCCATCACCATATACTGGCAGAGGCTTGCCTTCCAGCGCGTTCAAAATCATCAATGGAATGAGCTTTTCGGGCAAATGATAAGGGCCATAATTATTGGAACAATTCGAAATTAGCGCGTTCAACTCATAGGTTTCATGCCACGCCATTACCAAATGGTCGGATGCAGCCTTGCTGGCCGAATAGGGCGAGCGCGGGCTATAAGGCGTTGTCTCGGTAAAAAGGCCTTCATCCCCCAATGAGCCATACACTTCATCCGTAGACACATGCAGCAGGCGGAAATTTGGGCAGCTGGTGTGATAGGCACGCACAGCCTCTAGCACTGTGTAAGTGCCTACAATATTGGTGTTGATAAATGCGGCAGAGCCCGTGATGGAGCGGTCTACATGGCTTTCTGCTGCCAAATGTAACATGCAATCGGGCTGAAAATCTGCAAAAATCGCATCCAGCGCGGTGCGATCACACACATCGGCCTTGATAAATTGATAATTTGGGTGCGCCTCAATGCTGGCCAACGACGACAAATTGGCGGCATAGGTCAGCGCATCAAGATTGAGCACCTGCCAACCCAATTCCAGCACTGCATGGCGGCATACAGCCGACCCAATAAACCCCGCCCCGCCCGTGATAATTGCTTTCATTTGAAGTCCTCATAGTGAAATGTGGGTGCAATCGCGCGCAATTGCGGCAATTTTGCATCCTTATCCGACACAATCGCCGGCATGCCATCCAGCGGCCACTCTAGTTCCAAATCTGGGTCGTTCCATGCAATTCCGGCGTCATTTTGCGGCGCATAGGGGGCCGAAACTTTATACTGCACCTCGGTATCATCTTCCAATGTGCAAAATCCATGAGCAAACCCTGCGGGAATGTATAGCTGCGCCCAATTCTCCGCAGATAAAATGGCCGCCACATGGTGGCCGAATGTCGGTGAACCCGCACGAATATCCACCGCCACATCCCAAATCGCACCGCGCGGACATCGCACCAATTTGGCTTGCGCAAAGGGCGGTGTTTGAAAATGCAGCCCCCGAATGGTGCCTTTTGCATTTGAGAGCGACATATTGTCCTGCACAAATTGCACTGCAATGCCTGCGCCATCAAACACACTTTGCTTGAACACCTCGGAAAAAAACCCCCGCGCGTCACCAAATTTTGGTGGGATGATCAATTTTACATCGGGAATGGCGAGAGATTGGATTTGGGTCATTTGTTTCGTTTTTATTTTTTGCGATTTTGGTGTAATACACACTCATGGCATATAGCGTTAAGGAAATTTTCTACACATTGCAAGGCGAAGGTGCCAATGCGGGGCACGCGGCTGTGTTTTGTCGCTTTGCGGGCTGCAATTTGTGGAGCGGGCTTGAGCGCGACCGAGAAAATGCCGTGTGCCAATTTTGCGATACCGACTTTGTTGGTACCGATGGCCTTGGCGGCGGCAAATTTGCCACGGCGGAAGTGTTGGCTGCGGAGATTGCGGGGCATTGGGGGCGGCTTCCGCTCCCCACCTGCGGGGGAGCTGTCGCGCGTAGCGTGACTGAGGGGGGTATTCTTGCTTCTGAATCTGATAAGAAAACCCCTCCCCCTACCCCCTCCCACAAGGGGAGGGGAGAAATTCCCCACAAGCTCATCGTCTTCACAGGTGGCGAGCCCTTGCTACAGCTGGATGAGGCGCTAATTGCGGCCTGCCATGCGCTCGGCTTCACCATTGCTGTTGAAACCAACGGCACGATTGCACCGCCAACAGGCATTGATTGGCTGTGCGTGAGCCCCAAAGCGGGAGCGCCGCTGCTGGCCACCACGGGGGACGAGTTGAAATTGGTGTATCCGCAAGCCACCCAACTGCCCGAAACAGTGGCCCATTTGCCGTTCAAGCACTTTTTTTTACAACCGATGGATGGCTCACAACAGGCGGAGAACACCCGCGCCACCATTGCCTATTGCATGGCGCACCCCCAATGGCGATTATCATTGCAAACGCACAAAATTGTGGGGATCCGCTGATGCTAGAAGCACCAGAAATCACATTTGAGGGCGAAGTGTGGCTGTATAGCGCGCCCAAAGCCAGCTGGCATTTTGTCACCGTGCCGGTAGAGACTTCAGCGCAAGTGCAATTTTATGCCCCGCATGTAAAGGCCGGCTGGGGCTCAATTCCAGTGCAGGTGCGTGTTGGCGCCACCACATGGAAAACCTCAATTTTTCCCGATAAAAAAACTAAAACCTACCTGCTGCCCCTTAAAGCGCAGGTGCGCGCGACAGAAAGGCTTGCTGTAGGCACACGGACTGAGGTATCACTGATTGTGAATCCATAGAATAACTGTCATTCTGAGCACAGCGAAGAATCTCCCTAAACGATGCCTGAAACGGTTGGAGATCCTTCACCCACGTTCAGGATGACACGTATATTTCATAGCTAGACTTAAAAAAGAGAAATCATGATTACCATCACCCGCAAGTTAGAATTCGACGCTGGCCACCGCATCCCCAACCACGCCAGCCAATGCCGCAATGTGCATGGCCACCGCTATGTGCTTGAAATCACGCTGCAAGGCCGCCCGCTCAGCGCGCAAGGCGCCACCGATGAAGGCATGGTGATGGATTTTGCCGATGTAAAGGCATTGGCCAATCAGCATCTGATTCATATGTGGGATCATGCATTTTTGGTGTATTCAGGCGACACGCAGATGATGACATTTTTGCAGTCGCTTGATGGCCACAAAACCGTGGTGCTCGACCACATCCCCACCGTTGAAAATCTCGCGCAAATTGCGTTTGATACGCTCAAACCTGTTTATTCCGACCGCTACGGCACTGGCCTCACCCTACATAAAGTGGTGCTGTATGAAACGCCGAATTGTTGGGCGGAGGTTGTAGCTTAACTGGAATAAAGCTGAGCAGTGAGGCGAAAACCTCACGTCGTCATACTCGGGCGTTGCCCCAGGGTCCACATATTTGTAATTGGGAGTTGAACTAGATCCGCGGGGGAACCCCCAGGATTGCGGGTGGTGTTGCGATCAAATCGTTAAGTGCCGGGTGGCCG
>JANPGK010000035.1:0-104217 GCA_031423895.1 Hyphomicrobiales bacterium | reverse complement strand
CCTGATAGCCGGTCAGCTTGGGTGGCAGGTTCTCCTGGTAGACGTATTGCGGATTGAGGTTCAGGCCGCTGGTCTGGATATCGCGGTCGGCGATGCCGGCCTTCTTCAGCGTGGCGATCACCTGGTTCATTCGCACAGCGTTCAGGCGCAGGGCTTCGGCCGCGGTCGGAGCTTCGGTCTGCACGCCGGTGGAGATGGTCGCCATGTCCGGACGACGGCTGACCTCGCCGTTCGCCGAAAGGCTAAGGGTAGTGGCGCGGAACATCGTGTCGGCGGCCGAGACGGGCGCTGTCTGGGCTAGCGTGGCGCCGGCCGAACCGGCGACGATCAGCGCTCCGAGGGCGGCGGCGCGGAAGAGGGTCTTCATGGGTGGTCTCCGTGACGGATGGGTTTGTCGTTCCGCCGAGGCAGCATTGCCAAAGCCTACATGAACCGGACCTTTAAGGCGCGTTCGGGGCATGGTAACCGGCGCGCCAGCGCTGCTGAAGGCCCGTAGCTCAATGGTTAGAGCTGACCGCTCATAACGGTCTGGTTGGGGGTTCGAGTCCCTCCGGGCCCACCAGCCTTCGCTCTACGAGCTACGGCTCGGCTAGCCATCAGCGAGACTTTAGGCGAAGCATGCCCTGCGAGACTGAAAGCGAAGCGCGGGCTTATATCACATTGTCATCCTGAACGGTGAGCGTGGCGGCGAAGCCGCAAAAATGATCCAGTGAATCATTTTTAGCAAGCAAACGCCGAAGGCTATGCCCGAGGCTGAAGGATCTCCCGCCGCCATTGCTCAATTTCATGGAGATCCTTCGGCGGTGCCTCAGGATGATATTGCATGATTGCGGATGTTTCATAATTCAAGCCACAAAATTTCCATTGAAATTGCCTTCAATATGCGCTTTTGCTATGCCAGCAAAAATTCTCAGCAAAAGGCGTGATCATGACCAAAACTCCCACCGATAAATCTCACCTGCCCAGCCGCCACGTAACAGAAGGCCCAGCGCGTGCACCGCACCGCTCCTATTATTATGCGATGGGGCTGAATAAAGAGCAGATTGCGCAGCCATTCGTGGGCGTGGTGTCCGCATGGAACGAAGCTGCGCCGTGCAATATAGCCCTGATGCGCCAAGCCCAAGCCGCCAAAAAAGGCGTGGCATTGGCGGGGGGCACACCGCGTGAGTTTTGTACAATTACGGTGACCGATGGCATTGCAATGGGGCATCGCGGAATGAAAGCTTCACTGGTGTCGCGCGATGTGATCACCGATTCGATCGAACTCACCATGCGTGGCCATTGCTATGATGCGATGGTGACATTGGCAGGATGCGACAAATCCCTTCCTGGCATGATGATGGCTATGTTACGCCTCAACGTGCCGTCCATATTTTTGTATGGCGGTTCAATTTTACCAGGCACCTTCAAAGGCAAAACTGTCACCGTGCAAGATGTGTTTGAAGCGGTTGGGCTCAATTCTGTGGGCAAAATGTCGGCTGAAGATTTAGAAGAGCTTGAGCAAGTGGCCTGCCCATCCTCGGGTGCATGTGGCGCGCAATTCACCGCCAACACCATGGCCTGTGTGGGTGAGGCCATCGGGCTTTCGCTGCCCTATTCATCAGGCGCACCCGCACCCGATGAAATGCGTGACCAATTCTGCCATCTTGCTGGCCAAAAAGTGATGGAGCTGCTGGCGGCCAACATTCGCCCGCGCGATATTGTGACGCTCAAAGCGCTGGAGAACGCTGCCATGGTTGTGGCCGCAACGGGTGGGTCTACCAATGCCGCGCTGCATTTGCCGGCGCTCGCCAATGAATGTGGCATTGATTTCGACCTGTTCGATGTGGCGCGGATTATGGAAAAAACACCCTATTTGGCCGATTTGAAGCCAGGCGGTAAATATGTGGCCAAGGATTTATATGAAGCGGGTGGTGTGCCATTGGTGATGAAAACCTTGCTTGAGCATGGTTATTTGCATGGTGATTGCATGACGGTGACTGGCAAAACCATGGCCGAAAATCTCAAAGATGTACCATGGAATGACGAGCAAGATGTTGTGTACCCCGCCAATACACCGCTCACTGTAACGGGCGGCGTAGTGGGCTTGCAGGGCAACCTCGCACCCGATGGCGCCATTGTGAAAGTGGCCGGCCTCAAAATGCAAGTATTCACTGGCAAAGCCCGCTGCTTTGATGGTGAAGAAGCCGCGTTTGAAGCGGTGCGCACTGGCGATTATCAAGAGGGCGAAGTGCTGGTCATCCGCTATGAAGGCCCACGTGGTGGCCCCGGCATGCGCGAGATGCTCTCCACCACTGCTGCAATTTACGGTCAAGGCATGGGCGACAAAGTGGCACTCATCACCGATGGTCGCTTCTCTGGCGCAACACGCGGGCTGTGCATCGGCCATGTGGGGCCTGAAGCCGCTGTGGGTGGGCCCATTGGCCTGCTGCAAGATGGCGACATTATCGACATTGACGCCACCAAAGGTACAATGAGTGTGCGCCTTTCTGATGAAGAATTGGCCACCCGCCGCGCCAATTGGAAGCCCCGCGCCACGCAAGAAACTTCGGGCGTATTGTGGAAATATGCCCAAACTGTTGGCAGTGCGCGCTATGGCGCGGTCACACACCCTGGTGCCAAAGCCGAGACTTATGTGTATGCAGATGATTGATCTGCACTGTTAGGGCAAAAATTTGCGGCGCTATGGGCAACCATGGCGCCGTAATTTTGTGCCGTAATTATATAGTGCAATATACATGCGCTACAGATATATAATGTAAGGAGAAAAAGTGGCGGGAGTGACGGGGCTCGAACCCGCGACCTCCGGCGTGACAGGCCGGCGCTCTAACCAACTGAGCTACACCCCCAACGATGCTCGCATTGCATAGTTCTAATGTGGGCACGCGTCAATGAGATTCTGCGAAAAATATGATATTTTAGCGCGTAAAATTGACTTACTAAATTTTAATTTTGTTTTTTAAGCTTTTTTATCAACGTTTGAGGAATTTTTAAGTGATTAGGGTTTATAGTTTCAGAATTGAGGTTTTGGAGATGCCAAAATCAACCGTTTGCGTAGGGAGTAGAGTGTAATGAAATCGAGAGATACGCTCATTCGGCTCAAAAAATTTCAGGTCGACGAAAAACGTCGTCAAGTGAGCCAGTTAGAATTGATGATATCGGAATTTGAGCGTATGGCCACCGAGCTAGACCAGCAAATTATCGTAGAGCAGGATCGCGCTGGTGTGCATGATGTCACGCATTTTGCCTACCCAACATTTGCCAAAGCCGCCATGCAGCGCCGTGAAAATTTGGCAACTTCTGCCAATGAATTGCGCGGCCAGCTGCAAGTTGCACAAGACGCGTTGCAAGAAGCCTTTGAGGAATTGAAAAAAGTGGAACTGCTCGATGAGCGCGACAAAGAGCAGGAGCGACAAAGCCTTGCCCAAAAGGAGCGCCAACAGCTGGATGAACTGGCCGCAATGCGTGCTGCGCGCGCGCGATAATCGCGTGTCTCTGGCTGAGATGTGTATTACCTGAATACTTTTTGCTCCCCACTTGTGGGGGAGCTGTCGAACCAATCCTTCATTGGTGAGACTGAGGGGGTATAGTTTCTTCTGAATCAGACAAGAAATCCCCTCCCCTACCCCCTCCCACAAGGGGAGGGGAGAAGTGATCGTGAATTTTATCGCGCAACTGCATCTTGATTCCGCCATAAAGCGCGCGCACGCTCCTTAACATTCAAGGAGAATCACATGCGTCGTTCAATGCTTTCTATTGCCAGCCTTGCCCTGATGGCCAGCGTGGCCACCGCCTCTTTCGCCACTGCGGAAGAGCCAAGACCGCTGCCCACCATTGAAATTACGGGCGTTGGCCATATTGCGATGAAGCCCGATGTGGCGGAATTGCGCCTTTCTGTGCTCAGCGATGGCGCAACCGCCAAGGACGCGTTGCAAAAAAATTCTGAACGTATGGCAAAGGTGATCGCCATCGCCAAAGCGGCGGGCATTGAGAGCAAAGACCTCAGCACCGCGCAAATTGCCGTAAACCCACGCTATATAATCGAAAACAATGCCCAAAAACAAAAAGGTTTTGAAGCGCGCAATACGCTGGAGCTGAATATTCGTGATTTCAACAAAATTGGCGGGCTGATTGATGAGTCTGTTACCGCAGGTGCCAATGCTGTGGAAGGCCTCAGCTTCGATGTGGGCGATAAAACCGCCGCAAAACTCGCGGCTTATGCCGCCGCAGTGGAAGATGCCATGGGCAAAGCCAAAGTAATTACCGAAAAATTGGGCGTGAAACTCGGTGATGTGCAGCATATCACCGAAAGCTTCAATGGCCCTTCATCCCCCCGCCCAATGGCCATGGCCCTGATGGCCGATGCCCGCGCCAAATCAATGGAAGTGCCAGTGGAAGCAGGCGAGATCGACCAAGGCGCGCAGGTGAATGTGGTGTGGGCAGTGAAGTAACCTTATTCTTTAGGGGATTGTTTTCCATTATAATAGGCCGTGGTGCGATAATATTGCACCCCATGCCGTGCGGCCACCCCCAAAATAGCGGCTATTGGCACCGCAAGCACCAACCCAACAAAACCAAGCAAAGCACCAAATACAAACAACGCTAAAAATATCCACACGGGGTGTAGACCAACTTTATCGCCCACGAGTTTGGGCGCTAGAATATAGCCTTCCAAAATTTGGCCAAAGGCAAACACTCCCAACACAACCCATATCATGGTATTATGCGGCCAAAATTGTGTAAATGCCACCAAAAGTGCGGTGACCGCGCCACCGATTGAACCCACATAGGGCACAAAGCTGAAAATGCCCGCCATCACCCCGATCAAAAAGCCGTAATTCAGCCCCGTGAGCGACAGCGCGCTCGAATAATAAAGTGCTAAACACGCGCACACCATCGACTGCCCTTGGAAATAGCCCTTCAGTGCGCGGTTCATGTCAGTGCTAATGGCACGCCATTGCGGCAACCATGCACGAGGGATGAGATGTTCAAAATGCACCACAAGCTTGGCCCAATCCATCAAGAGATAAAACGCAATTATGGGTGTGAGCACAAACACCAACACGCCCGAAATCACGCCTTGCGCATGTGTCCACGCCAATGAAAACACGCTGGCCATGGTGGTTGTGAGTTTTTCCACCGCGCTCGAAAGTGCATTTTGCACCTCCACTGTGCGCTCCGCCAACACGTCCCGTAACCATGGCACATTCGCCGTTTCCACACGCTGCTTCAAAATTGTGGCATAACTGGGAAGGTCCGTGATGAATTGTGTAAGCTCTTGCACCAAACGCGGCACAATCAGCAAGGCCAGCAGCGCAATAAACGCCAATAATCCCAACATCACACTGGCCACCGCCACGCCGCGCGGCACATGTTTTTGCACCATCCAGCCCACTGTGGGCGCGCAAATATAGGCCAAAATCAGACCCGCAATAAACGGCATCAACACATCGCGCACGCGCCAAAAGACCAGCATAGCAATCGCACTGAGCACAAAAAATACAATGGTGATGGGTGAAATCGCACGAGATTGCGGCATGAATGTCTCAACACGCGCTTTATGCGCTTACCCTTCATAGAGCAATTTGCGAATGGGTGCAAAAGATTTACGATGCAGTGCACATGGCCCCAAATCGGCCAGTGTGCGCATGTGCTGCGGCGTGCCATACCCCTTATGCACCGCAAAACCATAACCAGGAAATTGTCCATCCAATTGCCGCATTGCCCTGTCTCGCAACACTTTGGCGACAATGGAAGCCGCTGAAATTGCCGCCTCCAGCCCGTCGCCGCCAATAATCGCCCGCGCACTAAAGTGCTGCGCAATGGCGGGCGGCACATCGCGGCCATCTATCAGCACCTCATGAGGGGTGAGCGCCAACCCCTGCACCGCCTGCACCATACCATGCAATGTAGCGGCGCGAATATTCAGGCGGTCAACCTCGATGGCGCTCACAAATACGGCACTTACCGCCAAAGCGTTCTTGCAAATCACCTCAAATAGCGCCTCACGCTGATGTGCTTTGAGTTGTTTCGAATCATTCAGGCCCGCAATTGGGTGAGCAGGGTTTAATATAACAGCCGCCACACTCACTGGCCCCGCCCAAGGCCCGCGCCCCGCTTCATCAACCCCAGCGATGTGGTGAATTTTATATAGCATAGCTAAAAATAGTAAACACGGCATTGGTTTATTGCAAGTATGACGCAAGATATTAACCAAGACTTAACCATGAAACTTTAGTTGGATTGACTCTTGTATGAAGTTAACATCAGAAACATCGTGTAAACAAAAATAGAACATAATAGAATTATCGTGATTGTTATGTTAATAATCATTGAATATTTAACAACAAGAAATTATAATGCAACTGCATCTCATTGTAAACAAAAATATTAAACATGCCACAAATAAAATGATCATTATTAACGTTAAAATTGATACTCTTTATTTAAAGCACAACAGCTGCGTTCAATAACACCCGCAAATTTAGTAGATGAGTATTGCTTGCATATTGTGCAAAATATGCTAGTCTAACCTCAATATTTTATGTGAAATTGAGGCGCTTTATGGGTGATACATTATTACAAACTAACAAAAGTTACACGCAAAAGCACGATGCGCAACATCAAGATGAAAACATTTTTTCAAGCCTCTACCACACCGCACAGCATGAAGCCAAAGTTTGGAATGGGTTAAGCCCCTTAGTCACAGTAGGCACATCAAGCGCTGTAGCCTATGCGATATCTTTCACATATATTAAACCACGCATGCTGTGTGAAGGATCTGGCCATTTTTTATCAAAGCTAAAATGGATTGCTGGCAGTAAGTTTCAGAAATTCCTTCAAACCGCTGAGCAATCACGCCTTAACAGCACGCCATCACCGCAAGCCTCTCGGTTATTTTATTTATCCGCAGTTGGCGCCAACGCATTCACTTTCATTAATGGCGGTGTGCAAGAAGTGGCCAACACAAACCGCATGTCGTCATCGGCATTTTACGCTGTGGCCAATGGCACGGCTGCATATGTGGATACTCTTTCAAACCAAGCCCATAGGCGTGCTGCCGCTGGCCTTGTGAGCGGATTAAAATTTCTTGGGTCGCTGTCGCAAGCCACTGCAGGGTGGATCGGCGATGCCAAAACAGACCCCGCCACAGGTGACAAAACATACACACGGCGTTGGGAAGAGTTTTTCCGTGGTGGTTTCAGCGCCGCACGCGATTTAATGCAATTGGTGCAGCTCTATGCAACAGGCTCAACTGAAACTACCTTGGGCGTATGGGCAAAACGGTTCTCAAAAGCGGTGACATTTTTTGGCTGTGCCGATGCGGTGCATTGCCACTTAGCTGATTTCAACGGAATTGGTTTTGTACGCGGGCTCTCAAAAGATGCCGCTGTGCTATCATTAGCATTTGGAAATGACTATGGCAGTCTTGCTAAGCCGCATGTTTCTGGCGCGCGTGAAGCACTCACCGCCATGAGCCGCATCGAAAAAATAAAGTTTCGATCAAAATTTGCTATAATTGCTGCGATTGGTGGCTATATATGGTATAAAGTTTCTGGCAAGCCAGCAATGGACAAGCTCACATTCGCGCACACATCAAAGAATTAAAACGCCACTTTTAAGCGCTGGCCAATGCTTTCATCGCACTGAGTTTATCCAGCGTGCGCTGTGCATATTCACGCTGTGCGAGTGACGCCGCAGCCGCCAATGAAGTTTGCACAACGGCAATGCGCGCATTGATCTCATCCAGTTTAATATCGGCCACAGCAATGGCTTCATCCGCCAGCACTGTCACACCTTCTGGGCGCACATCAACTGTACCGCCGGCCACAAAAAAGGCCTCACCTTTTCCGCCATTCATCACGGTCAACACATCCATGCCCAATGCAGCGATCATGGGCGCATGGCGCGGCATCGCCGTAAATTGCCCTTCCGAGCCAGGGATGATCACTGATTCCGCTTGCGAGCTTAAAACAGCGCGGGCGGGCGAGAGAATATCAACTGCAAATGTTTCAGCCATTGTTGTCTTCCTTTACACTTCCCCTCTCCCCTTGCGGGAGAGGGTGCCTCGAAGAGGCGGGTGAGGGGTTACTTCACTTAGGGCGCGCCCTAATACACAAAACCCCCCTCATCCGTCAGCTAACGCTGCCACCTTCTCCCGCAAGGGGAGAAGGGAAAACAAATTAAGCCGCGTCTGCTGCCAATTTTTGCGCTTTTTGCACGGCTTCTTCAATTGTGCCAACCATATAGAACGCCGCTTCTGGCAAATGATCATATTTGCCTTCCACTAGGTCTTTAAAGCCACGAATTGTGTCTTCAAGCGATACCAATTTACCAGGTGAACCTGTGAAAATTTCGGCCACATGGAACGGTTGCGATAAGAAGCGTTCAATTTTACGGGCGCGTGCCACAGCAATTTTGTCTTCTTCCGACAATTCATCCATGCCCAAGATGGCAATGATGTCTTGCAAGGCCTTATAGCGCTGCAAAATTTCCTGAACGCGGCGCGCAGTGTTATAATGCTCATCACCCAAAATACGGGGGCTGAGCATGCGCGATGTGGAATCCAGTGGATCCACCGCAGGATAAATCCCTTTTTCAGCAATTGAGCGCGACAACACAGTTGTTGCATCCAAGTGGGTGAATGATGTTGCAGGTGCCGGGTCGGTCAAGTCATCGGCTGGCACGTAAATGGCCTGTACAGATGTAATCGAGCCTTTATTCGTGGTGGTAATCCGTTCTTGCAGCAAGCCCATATCAGTCGCCAATGTTGGCTGATAGCCCACAGCAGAAGGAATACGCCCCAACAACGCCGAAACTTCAGAACCAGCTTGCGTGAAGCGGAAAATGTTATCCACGAAGAACAGCACATCTTGGCCTTTATCGCGGAAATCTTCTGCAATGGTCAAACCTGTGAGCGCCACACGCGCGCGCGCGCCCGGAGGCTCGTTCATTTGGCCATAGACCAGCGCGCATTTGCTGCCATCGCCGCCGCCAAGTTTATTCACGTTGGATTCGATCATTTCGTGATACAAATCATTGCCTTCACGGGTGCGTTCACCCACGCCCGCGAACACTGAGTACCCACCGTGTGCTTTTGCAACGTTGTTGATCAATTCCATGATGAGAACGGTTTTACCCACGCCCGCACCGCCGAACAAACCAATTTTACCGCCTTTTGCATATGGCGCAAGAAGATCCACCACTTTAATGCCAGTCACAAGAATTTCAGCTTCCGTGGCTTGATCAACAAATTCAGGTGCAGGTTGATGAATGCCGCGACGCTCGGTGAATTGCACAGGGCCAGCTTCATCAATTGGCTCGCCAATCACGTTGATAATCCGCCCCAAAGTGCCCACACCCACAGGCACAGAAATTGGCGCGCCCGTGTCAGAAACAGGTTGGCCACGCACCAAGCCTTCGGTGGTGTCCATCGAAATGGTACGCACGGTGTTTTCACCCAAATGCTGCGCCACTTCCAGCACCAAACGGCCTTCAGGGTTGGTGGTTTCAAGTGCATTCAAAATGGCGGGCAATTTGCCGTCGAACTGAACGTCGACAACGGCGCCAATCACTTGCACAACACGTCCCATAGATTGATCTGTCATATTCCTAACTCCATTGTCCTTAGAGCGCTTCCGCGCCTGATATAATTTCGATCAGTTCTTTTGTAATCATGGCTTGGCGCGCACGGTTATATGTGAGCGTCAGGCCTTTGATCATGTCACCTGCGTTGCGGGTTGCGTTATCCATTGAAGACATCCGTGAGCCTTGCTCCGATGCTGCATTTTCAAGCAGGGCTTGGAACACTTGCACCGAGATATTTTGCGGCAGCAATTTGGCCAAAATTTCTTCTTCATCGGGCTCATATTCGTAAATCGCATTGCCCGCCGATTGCGATGCGGCGCTAATGTCGGCAGGAATAATGGTTTTTACGGTCGGAATTTGCGAGATCACCGATTTAAATTGCGAATAGAACAATGTCACCACATCATAAGCGCCAGAGTCATACAGTGTGATGATTTTTTGGCCAATGGCTTCTGCATTCTCAAACGCAAGGTTTTTAACGCGCAGCTCTTCCACATCAACAATGTGTTGCTCATATTGACGCTTCATTGCTTCATAAGCTTTGCGGCCAACAAACAAGAATTTTACATCCTTGCCTTGCGCAATCAATTTGCTGGCGTGGTCGCGCGCAATGCGGGCGATCGAGCTATTGAAACCACCGCACAAACCACGCTCAGCCGAACACACCACCAACAAATGGCGGTCGTCCTTACCAGAGCCACGCAATAACATAGGCGCATCGGGTGAATTGGCCACACTCGCGCCCAATTGCGACACTAAGCCCGACATTTTCGCTGCATAGGGCCGCGCCGCTTCCACCGCCAGTTGCGCACGACGCAATTTTGCCGCCGCCACCATTTGCATGGCTTTGGTGATCTTTTGCGTTGCCTTCACAGAGGCAATCCGCATACGGAGATCTTTTAAGCTGGCCATAATGTGCCTCTATCGCTTACGCAAATGTTTTGGCGAATGTATCCAGAACCGCTTTCAGCTTCGATTTGGTATCGTCGCTCACTTGCTTTTCTGTACGGATGGCATCGAGAATTGCGATGTTGTCGGTGCGTAATGAGCGCAGCACACCCGCTTCAAAATCCTTCACCTTATTCACAGGAATGGCGTCGAGATAGCCGTTCACACCTGCGAAAATCACCACAACTTGCTCTTCCACTTTCAGCGGGGCATATTGTGCCTGTTTGAGCAATTCTGTGAGGCGAGCACCGCGATTGAGCAATTTTTGCGTTACGGCGTCTAAGTCCGATCCAAATTGAGCAAATGCCGCCATTTCGCGATATTGTGCCAATTCACCTTTAATGGCACCTGCAACTTGCTTCATCGCTTTAATTTGCGCGGCGGAACCCACGCGAGACACTGACAAACCAACGTTCACAGCAGGGCGAATCCCTTGGTAAAACAGGTTTGTTTCCAAAAAGATCTGACCATCGGTGATCGAAATCACGTTGGTTGGAATATAGGCCGAAACGTCGTTGGCTTGCGTTTCAATGATCGGCAATGCAGTGAGCGAACCCGCGCCATTGTCGTCATTTAATTTCGCAGCGCGCTCCAACAAGCGAGAGTGTAGATAGAACACATCGCCTGGGTACGCTTCACGCCCTGGTGGACGACGCAGCAACAGCGACATTTGGCGATAGGCCACAGCTTGTTTGGATAAATCATCATACACAACGAGGCCATGCATGCCGTTATCACGGAAATATTCACCCATTGCGCAGCCAGCAAATGGCGCCAAAAACTGCATTGGTGCAGGGTCAGAAGCAGTTGCCGCCACGATGATGGAATATTCCAGCGCGCCGTTCTCCTCAAGCGTTTTCACGAATTGCGCAACGGTGGATCGTTTTTGCCCAATCGCAACATAGATGCAATAAAGTTTTGCTTTTTCGTCGGTGCCTTGGTTGATCGATTTTTGGTTCAAAATCGCATCGAGCGCCACGGCGGTTTTACCCGTTTGACGATCACCAATGATCAACTCGCGTTGACCACGACCAATTGGAATCAGCGCATCAATCGCCTTCAAACCCGTTTGCATTGGTTCATGAACCGATTTACGTGGGATAATGCCAGGGGCCTTCACATCCACCCGTGAGCGTTTTTCTGCAATAATTGGGCCTTTGCCATCAATCGGGTTGCCCAGCGCATCGACAACGCGACCAAGCAAGCCTTTACCCACGGGCACGTCTACAATTGAGCCAGTGCGTTTAACAGTGTCGCCTTCTTTAATTTCGCGGTCGGAACCAAAAATAACGATACCCACGTTATCTTTTTCAAGGTTGAGCGCCATGCCACGTGTGCCATTTGGAAATTCAACCATTTCCCCGGCCATCACGTTATCAAGGCCATGCACACGGGCGATACCATCGCCTACGGAGAGCACTTGCCCCACTTCCGACACCTGAGCGCCAGAATCAAAATCAGCAATTTGTTGCTTCAAAATGGCAGAAATTTCTGCAGACCGAAGTTCCATGAGGTTAGGCTCCTTTAAGGGACAATTGGAGAGAGGACAGTTTTGTTTTAATCGAGGCATCAATCATTTGGCTGCCAACTTGAACAATCAAGCCGCCAATGAGGGACGCATCAACAGTAATATGCGGGCGCACAATTTTTTTGAGGCGTTTTGCCAGCATTGTGCCAAGTTCTTGCTCTTGCTCAGGGGTGAGCGGCGCCGCAACGGTGATATTCGCGGTCACTTCGCCTTTTGAGGTGGCAACCATCTCAGCATAGGCGTGCGCCGTTGCCGCGATATAGGCACTGCGGCGTTTTTGCGCCATAAGCATGACCAAATTTTTGGTGAGTGGGTCTGCAGCAATGCCTTTGAGAATTGCGGCCAGTGCATTTGAAATATTGGCGACAGACACAACAGGTGACGCTAAAACGGCCTGCAATTCAGCACTGTCAGCGATGGCTTTACTCAATGATGCCAATGAATTTGAAACCTTATCCACTGCTTTTTTATCCTGCGCAAGCTCGAACAATGCAAGCGCATAACGGTTGGCAACAGCTGAGTTGAAATGTGCACGAGATGACACGTGAAAGCCCTGTATGTTCTGAATTTGAGGGCTGGTTAGCATGAGATGTTGCAGCGCGCAACCCTCATGCGGTGCAATTTTTTGTAAAAAACCACATCCATCGATTCATTTTTATAAATTGGCTGTATCGCACGCATTTTGTTTCACGCGTTGCCACAAGGCCTCTTGCGCGTCTAGGTTCAAATCAGCAAAATTGTGGCCTTCACGCGCGGCCATCGCCTCCATTGCCTGAAAGCGTGTGGTGAATTTGGTGTTGGCGTTTGCCAATGCCGTTTCAGGGTCAAGCCCATAGCTGCGGCCAATATTCACCAGCGTGAATAATAAATCGCCAAATTCATCTTCCATATGGGGGCGGTTTTGCGCATGCGCTGCCTCGATAAATTCCGCAGCTTCCTCAATTAATTTCTCTAAAATCGGCTCGGGGGCATCCCAATCAAACCCTGTTGTGGCAGCGGCCTTTTGCAAGTGTAGCGCATGGGTGAGGGCTGGCGCGCGGTGTTTGGCACTGTCCAGCGCCGAATGCACCGCCACTGCCTTCTCTTGCGCTTTCAAGGTGGCCCATTGCGCTTTTGCATCCTGCGGGGAAAGCCGTGTGCCGTGCGCATCGGCAAACACATGCGGGTGGCGACGTGTCATTTTCTCACAAATGCCTGCTTCCACATCTGAAAATGTAAAATGCCCTTCCTCTGCCGCTATTTGCGCATGAAACACAACCTGCAACAATAAATCCCCCAATTCTTCTCGCAAGTTTTCCATATCATTGCGGTGAATGGCTTCCACCACCTCATAGGCTTCTTCCAAAGTGTATGGTGCTATCGAGGCAAAATTCTGCTTCACATCCCATGGGCAGCCTGTTTGCGGATTTCGTAATTGTTTCATTATTTCAAGTATTTGCATAATGTCCTCTGCGCATATTGGCAAAACCATACTGAATTTATGGTGCATTGCCACAATCCCTCTTTATTTACCTTTTGAAAAGGAGTATAGCCCCCATCCAGCATCAGCAACTTATATCGCTGAAACGGTGCACATATGTCACAAGAAACGCCTTCACCCGCCACGGCGGATATAGACCCTACCCTCACCAATTGTAATGAACCAAACGGTAATGGCGGAAATGGCCATTCAGCGGATGGGCATGCTCCAAAAGCGAGCCTATTCGCATTGGCGCTTGGGTCTGTTGGGGTGGTATATGGTGATATCGGCACCAGTCCACTCTATGCCCTGCGGGAATCGCTCGCCCATGTGTCACATGGCGGCGCGGGCGTATCGCGGGTTGAGGTTTTGGGCATTGTGTCGCTGTTGCTGTGGGCGCTTATTTTTGTTGTGACCATAAAATATGTGCTATTTCTCATGCGGTGCGATAACAAAGGTGAGGGCGGCACATTGTCGCTTATGGCACTGGCACAGCGCGCTATCGGAAAACAAACGGTTGTTGTAACTGCACTTGGCATTGCGGGTGCGGCCCTATTTTTTGGCGATGCCATCATCACCCCTGCAATTTCTGTGCTGTCCGCAGTTGAGGGGCTTAAATTGGTCACGCCCGTATTTACCCCCTATATTTTACCCATCACAGTAGTCATTCTGGTGGGTTTATTTGCTGTGCAAAGCCATGGCACAGGCTCAATGGCGAAGTTTTTTGGCCCGATCACTGCCGTGTGGTTTATTGTTTTAGCGGGGCTTGGCATAATGCATATTGGCGATGATTTGGAAATTTTCAAAGCCTTTAATCCTTACTATGCGGGGTCGTTTTTGCTCAACCATGGCAAAATCGGTTTTATTGTGATGGGGTCAGTATTTCTAGCGGTCACTGGCGCTGAAGCGCTCTATGCCGACATGGGGCATTTTGGCAAAAGGCCGATTCAGCTGGCCTGGTATTTCCTCGTGTTCCCTTCATTGGCGCTCAACTATTTAGGGCAAGGCGCCCTTGTGCTGCACAACCCTGAAGCGCTGGTGAACCCATTTTATCTGCTCGCACCAGAATGGTTTTTGTTGCCATTGGTGCTTTTGGCCACTGTTGCAACCGTGATTGCCAGCCAAGCCGTGATAACAGGCGCGTTTTCGCTCACCCAACAAGCCATCCAATTGGGGCTTTTGCCACGCATGGAAATTCGCCATACGTCGGAAACACAACTGGGGCAAATCTTCCTGCCAAAAGTCAACCGCATGATTTTGATCGGCGTGATTTTGCTGGTTATCACATTCAAAAGCTCCAGCGCGCTGGCCTCGGCTTATGGCATTGCGGTCACCGCCACCATGATTGTTGATGCGTTGCTGGGCTATATTATTGTGCGCCAAATGTGGAAATGGTCACGCTTTGCCTCAATTGCCTTCATCACACCATTTCTCATCATTGATTTCGCATTTTTCTCAGCAAATGCCCTCAAAATCGCTGATGGTGGATTTATTCCTGTCACAATGGGGTTGGTGCTGTTTGTCATTTTATGGACATGGGTGAAAGGCACACGCATTTTGATGGAAAAAACCCACAAGGATAGCATTCCCGTGCGCGAGCTGTTCTCGATGCTCGAACGCAACCCGCCGCACCGCGTGCCTGGCACGGCCATATTCCTCACCTCCGACTCTGAAGTGGCGCCCGCAGCACTTATGCATAATTTGAAGCATAACCGCGTGCTGCACGAACATAATGTAGTGCTGACCATCAAAAACGAAGAAACGCCGCGTGTGCCGGTGGAGCGCCGCGTGACCATTACCCCCATTAACGAGATGGCATCTGTCGTCACCCTACATTTTGGTTATATGGAAACACCAAATATTCCAAAAGCGCTCGCAAAATGCCGAAAATTAGGCCTGAAATTCGATATTATGAGCACGTCATTCTTCCTAGGCAAGCGCAACATCAAAGCCTCGGCACGCTCTGGTATGCCCATGTGGCAAGACAATTTATACATCGCTATGGCCAAGGACGCCGCCAACGCCACCGACTTCTTCCAAATCCCCACTGGGCGGGTGATCGAGCTGGGCACACAAATTACGATTTGATCATGTTAATGCGCAGCCAATCCCGAAGAATTTCAAACTTCATGCTCGCGGTTTCATAGCGTTCCATCAGAAATGCAAGCAATACCTCATAATCAACACGCCATTGATAGCCATTGATTGTCAAAAACGTGTCGACTGCCGCCAACGCCGTGCGTTTATTGCCATCTATAAACGGATGATTTTGCGAAAGGCTTTCCCACAAGGCTGCTGCCATTTCAATTTCTGTTTCGTAATAGCCAGATTGCGGCCGATGCACAGCCGCTTCCAACAACCCAACATCACGAATCCCTGAACCACCGCCATATCGCCGCAGTTGGTCTTCGTGCATTGCCAAAATTTCTTCTATCGTCAGAAATATCGTGCTCATTTGGCAAGCCACTCATACACTTTTGCAAACCGATCATGCGTCTGGGCATATGCAGCCATCACCTCTGGGCGTGGAGCAATTGGTGCGCGTGTACTCATATGCGCCCGCAACGCATCCTCAACAATCGCCTGAATGTGACGACCATCTTTTTGTGCGAGCGCACGCAATTGCTCGAGCAATTTTTCATCAATTTGTGTTGCGAATTTTTGACGTGCTGACATGTTGCGCTCCCGATGTCATGATATATCTTCTTTTATCATGAAGCATCATGAAGTGTCAAGATACGAATTGTCATCCTGAATGGAGCACAGCGGAATGAAGGATCTCCAACCATGAGAGTTCAATTGGCAGGAGATTCTTCGGCTTCGCCTCAGAATGACAATGTCTCACTTGTTCTCTTCAGGCAAGTTCAACCGCAAATGCAATTCACGCAATTGCTTGGGTGTTGCCTCATTCGGCGCGCCCATCAGCAAATCCTCGCATTTTTGGTTCATGGGGAACAGCACCACTTCGCGCAAATTCGCCTCGTTGCACAATAGCATCACAATTCTATCAACCCCCGGCGCTATGCCGCCATGGGGTGGTGCGCCATATTGCAGCGCGCGGAACATGCCGCCAAATTTGGCTTCCAGCACATCCATGCCATAGCCCGCAATATCAAAGGCTTTGGCCATAATTTCTGGGATATGGTTCCGAATTGCGCCCGATGAAAGCTCCACGCCATTGCACACAATATCATATTGATAGGCTTTGATGCTCAGCGGGTCTTGATTCAGCAACGCATCCATGCCGCCTTGTGGCATCGAGAATGGGTTGTGCGAGAAGTCGATTTTTTTGTCGTCTTCGTTGTATTCATAGAACGGGAAGTCGACAATCCAGCATAGATCCCAGCGGGATTTGTCGATGAGGTTCAATTCTTCACCAATTTTGGTGCGGGCAAGCCCTGCCAATTTCGCGGCTTTGGCCTCTTTATCCGCAGCGAAAAACACTGCGTCACCCGCTTTTGCGCCCGTAAGCGCAGCGATTTCCTGAAGTTGCGCTGCAGGGATAAATTTGGCGATTGGCCCTTTGCCAGTCAAAACACCGTCCACTTCTTCCAAAATCACATAGCCGAGGCCCGCTGCGCCCTCCGAGCGCGCCCAATCATTTAGCTTATCGAAAAATGAACGTGGTTGGCTGGCTGCCCCTGTAGCAGGGATAGCGCGCACCACGCCGCCGTTTTCCACAACAGCTTTAAAGGCTTTAAATTCAACTGCTGGGTTCAAAAACACGCTTGAAATATCGGCAATTATGAGCGGGTTGCGCAAATCTGGCTTGTCGTTGCCATATTTCAACATCGATTCTGCATAGGGAATCCGCGGGAATTTTGGCGTCACAGGCAAGCCGCCGCCAAATGTTTCAAACACGCCGCGCAGCACAGGCTCCACCGCTTGGAACACATCTTCCTGTTCCACAAAGCTCATTTCAATATCCAGCTGGTAGAACTCACCCGGTGAGCGGTCAGCGCGCGCATCTTCATCGCGGAAGCATGGCGCAATTTGGAAATAGCGATCAAACCCCGCAATCATGAGTAGCTGTTTGAATTGCTGCGGGGCTTGCGGCAGGGCGTAAAATTTGCCGGGGTGCACGCGCGATGGCACCAAATAATCCCGCGCGCCTTCTGGCGAAGATGCTGTGAGAATTGGCGTTTGAAATTCAAAGAACCCCTGCCCCTTCATCGCTGCACGCAAATAATCAATAATCTGCCCGCGTTTCATAATATTATTGTGGATTTTCTCACGGCGCAAATCGAGAAAGCGATATTTCAAACGGGTTTCTTCAGGATATTCCGCATCCCCAAACACAGGCAAGGGCAGTTCTTTGGCAGCGGAAAGCACATCCAATTTCTCCACAAACAGCTCAATTTCGCCAGTTGCCAAATCTTTATTCGCTGTGCCCTCTAAGCGCTGCTTCACAGTGCCTTCCACACGCACCACCCACTCGCTGCGCACGCTTTGGGCAGTTGCATAGGCGGCGCTTTCAGGCCCCACCACAATTTGCGTGAGACCATAATGGTCGCGCAAATCAATAAACATCACCCCGCCATGGTCGCGAATTCTGTGCACCCAGCCAGAAATGCGGGCGGGTTTGCCAGCATCCGCCAATGTGAGCGCGTTGCATGTGTGGGAGCGATATGTGTGCATGGTTTAGGCCTTTTGATGATGCCCTCGTATGCACAAAATTTTTACGGTTTTGTCAAGGGCAGGCCACACGACCTCCCTCAATCATTTTTGCTTTATATAATCGTTCCTAACAACCACATCAAATGCTTCATATTTTGAGGCATAATCTTTTTCTTTCATTTTCTTATAATCAGGACAATCCTTTGCAGCCTTCTCCAATTTCTTATACAATTTCGAAGTCGATTTTTCGTGTGTCTTCGACGTCATTAAGACTTTGAAAACCTCATTTGGATTGAGAACAGGCCCTTTGAATTCATTTTGCAAAATTTTAAAGGCCGTTGGTTCCTTAGGGTGCACAAAATTAAATTGGTCACCTGCATGCATCTCACCGCCTGAGAAAATATAAACTGTTTTGGGATCTTCATATTTAGAATACTTATGACTTAAGATGCCATTAGCAATACTTACATCTCGGCCTGGATGTGCCATGTCTGATAAACAGATTCCTTTTACAACGGATCGATCATCTGCAAAAACCAGCTTTCTGCCGTTCTGCTGCGTTTTATGAATTTCTGATAATAAACCTATATTTAGTGCTACCAAATACGAAAATTTCTGTTCATCATTAAATTTGTTGTAAGCTTTGTTATGTTGAGAAAAAATCCCTTTCTCCATCATGTCTCTGTTTTCTTGAACAAAATGTATGATTTCAGCATATGTGGCATCTCCATTATATGCATCGCTGATTGGAAGATCAGAGAGTTCCAAATTTGATAAAATTTCTTGATATCGATTACCGTCTACTTTATCAGGTTCATTTAGTAAATCTCCACAGATTTTATTCAATTTTTCTTTGTTATTGTCATAAATTCGAATCATTTTATTAAGTCTATAGTCAATCTCTGATATTTTTACTACGGGAATGCCCTTAGCAATTAGTTTATCTCCAACTTTTTTGGCCAATTCATCTGCACTGGCATCATGCTCTTCCCCAATTGAAACGATCTTCGCTCCGCGTGCCTCAATTTCCAGTACCAAATAATCTGAAACACTTTCATCTGTGCCCGATTGTGTTCCCTTCAAATCTTTCTTTGTGTATAAGCCATTGCGATCCTTATCTTTTACAATAAAAGGAGGGTCTTGGGGCTTTGGCGGTGTTGCCTTTATAGTGTTACTGATCGTATGAAACGTGCGCTCATCTATGGGTAAAGGACGTATATGATCATGTTTAGGTAATTTCTCAATAGGGCTCATGCTTATCTCCAGTAAATTTTAAATACACTATCATTATATTAGGCCATTTTATATTCTACTTTAGTAGAATATAAAAAAACTGGCAGCCCCAGAAGAACTGCCAGTTATATTTCAATAAACGTTTCAATCACGCAGCAGGAATTCGCAGCACCCAGCCGGGTTGAATGAGATTTTCATTCACAACAGGTGGCGTATTGGCTTCTAGAATTTTGGGATAATGGGAGCCATTTCCATAAAAATGCTCCGAGATTTTCCACAAGGTATCGCCCTTTCTCACGGTGTACATTTGCGCTTCAGGCCCTGCATCGGAAACAGCAATGGTGGAGTTGACATTGGAAACGCCCAGCGTATTGCCCAGCGATAACACCACTTTTTCAGCATGTTCTTGGGTGGCGGCATTACCAGAAACGCTCACATTATTGCCATCAACTGCAATTTCAAGACCAGCAGTATCCAAGCCATTTTTTTCAAGCTCTTTTTTCAATTCTTCGGGCGAGGCCGCATGGGCTTCGCTGGCACCAAAAATTGATTTTCCAACGTTTTTAACAAAATCGAACAGACCCATGGGAGATTCCTTTATGTTGAGGGTGAATGATATGCAGCACATGCAAGTTTGCTTGCATTGTCAAGCTAATCTGCGCATAAGAGTGGCAAAAATGAGGCTCAAGGATTTTGAATGAACGTGATCACCACCACACAAGGCCTAATCGAATTTTGCACCGCTATTAGTAACGATGCCTTCATCACGGTGGATACCGAGTTTTTGCGCGAAACCACCTATTGGCCAAAGCTGTGCCTTGTGCAAGTTGCGGGGGAGGACCACGCAGCTGTGATCGACCCGCTGGCCGCTGGCATTGATATGTCGCCATTTTGGGCGGTGATGGACAATCGCGATATTCTCAAAGTATTCCACGCTGCGCGGCAGGATCTCGAGATTTTCTATCAAGAATCGGGCCGATTGCCTACGCCATTGTTCGACACGCAAATTGCCGGCATGGTGCTGGGGCTTGGTGAACAAATCTCCTATGGCGACCTGATCCACCATTACACTGGCACGCGGCTGGATAAATCGGAACGGTTTACCGATTGGAGCCGCCGCCCGCTGAGCCCCGCGCAGCTCACCTATGCGTTGGCCGATGTGGTGCCGCTGCGGGTGGCCTATGGCAAAATTATGGGTGATTTGGCCGCGCGCAAACGCACCGTGTGGGCGCTCGAAGAACATGCCCCGCTGCTGAAACTTGCCCTATACGCACAAGACCCGCACGACGCGTGGCAACGTGTAAAACTCAAACCGCACCGCCTGAAGGAATGGGGCGTGTTGGTGGAATTGTCGCGCTGGCGCGAGGCTGAAGCCCAGCGGCTGAATGTGCCGCGTGGCCGCATCTTGAAGGACGATATGCTGCAAGAGGTGGTACTGCGCGCCCCCACCACGCGGGAAATGTTGTTCAACACGCGTGGCCTCAATCGCGGCATTGAGCCTTATGTGGAGGCCATTTTAGAGGCTATCAATACAGGCATCACCCGCACAGCCGAAAGCCTACCGCCGCTCAAGCCACATCGCCCATTTCCGCCCAAGCTGAATGTGGTGGTGGATATGCTCAAATTATTGCTGCGTGCCGTGGCCGAAGCGCATGATGTGGCGCCAAAAGTACTCGCCACCAATGATGATTTGCAAGCGCTGGCGCAATATCACGAGAAGGCTGAAATCGACGCCCTCAATGGCTGGCGCAAAACCCTGTTTGGCACCTATGCGCTACAATTGGTGAAGGGCGAGCTGCAATTTGGCCTGAATGAAAAAAGCCAGCTGAAAATGCTCAACACCACCACTGGCGAAGTGGTGGTGGTCTAACTCACGGCACCCGGTGCAGTCGCAGATAGTCCATCTTGAGCAACCACGAAATCGCGCGATGGGTATGGCGTGGCTCCATTGTCATATGCTTGCAAATATCTTCCACCGCTGCCGATGGCTTCGCTTGCGACACATAGGCCAGCAGCGCTTTGCAGGTGTCGGGGCTAGGCAAAAAATCCCCCATAAAATTCTGCATCGGTTGCTGCATGGTCACACCCACATCGGCCGTAAAACTGCCCAATATCACCCGATCATTACTTTTCAACATTTTACTGGGGTAGTTCGCAAACACGCGGAACGGGTTGGGCTTGGCAGGCGCAAACCCTGCCGCATAGCGTTTGAAACTCTTGGCTTCGCGCTGGCGAATGGCTTTAAGCTCATGCCACAGCCCTTGATAGGCGCGGAAAATCACTGGCCAATCGAACACTTCCCGCGCGCGGGCGCGGCCTGCATCGCCCAAGCGTTTGCGCAAATTGCTGTCCATCACCAATAATTTCAGCGCCCCAAACAAAGCTTCATGGTCGACACTTGTGAGCGCGCTAGCCTTGCCGCAATATACGCCATAACCATCGGCCGTGCTTTCAAAATGAGCGGCTAAATCCTCCACAATCTCAGGCTGCGGAGTGAGCGTGGGGATCAAAAACCCGTCCACATTATGCCGCACCGTGTCGCGGTATCCGTCCCAATCGGTAGCGATCACAGGCAATCCCGCCGCCATCGCTTCAATGGGCGTGAGGCCAAAAGTTTCCTGAATATTGTCGGACAGCGAGATAAAAATATCTGCCGCGGCCCATGCCGCATTGCGTTTACCTGCATCACGGCCATCCACACTCATGGCCTGTGCGCTTTGCATGCAGGTGGCGCGGGCAACATGATAGGCATTTTCAATATGCGCATTGGCTGTCCAGCCACATTCCAGCATTACTATTGGCGTGCCGGTGGATGTGGCTACAGCCTCCACCGCTTGATACATGGCCATGGGGTGGGCTTTTTCGTAAAACGTCAACCGCCCCACAAACAGGCACACCACCACATTATCCGCAATGCCAAGCGCAGCGCGCGCCGCCTGTTTTTGCTCTGGCGTAAACGCAAATTGGTCGCAATGCACCCCCAAAGGAATAATCGGCAATTGCAATGTGGCGGGCTTGTTTTGCAGGCCAAATCGCCATTGCATATAGCTATATTGCTGCTCCAGCAAATAATCGGCCGCTGCTTTCACTGCCCGCGAGGTGCAAATCATCGCATCCCACGGAAACAGTGGCGCGGTAAGATATTCAGTGATCGCTTCCATCGGCCGATGGGTCGAAATGGTATGCGCCACCCCGCAAATGGAATAGGCATTGCTGCCGGCGCGCAGGCGATAATTTGCTTCCATGCTCAGCACCGTATCGGGCCGATACAATGTGCCAATTTCGCTGAGCTTTTGTAAATGGCTGGGTTGCAGCCACAATGGCTGCGCGGTGGGGCAAAATTCCTTCACCACCTTGCCAAAATTTTGCGCAAATTTTTCCGATGTGGTATAGGCATAGATCGGTTTATCCGCATGCGCCAGCGATGCCGCACGCAGCAAGCCATGGCCAGCGGAGGCACGCCCCATCAGGTTTTCACGCTCAATGTTATAGCCATCGGGCGCATAATAAATAGCAGCTGTGATGTGTTCCATATTGGGAAACATGGCACAGATTCTTATGCGTGCGATATGCTCATTTTACAGTTTCCCCATGTTTTGTGGTGTGATAGGGAACAGTAAATCAAAGGTCTGACAATGCCCGATATTCTCCTCGAACTTTTATGCGAAGAAATCCCCGCCCGTATGCAAATTGCGGCCATGGAGCACCTCAAAAAAGCCATCACCACGGGCTTAGTCGATGCGGGCCTGCATTATGAAGATGCCAAAGCCTATGTCACGCCGCGCCGCTTAACGCTGCATGTGGTGAATGTGCCGATTGCCACAAAGCCCATGATCGTGGAGCGCAAAGGCCCCCGCGTTGGCGCGCCAGAAGGTGCCATTCAGGGATTTTTGAAAGCGGCAGGCCTCGCCAAAATTGAAGACGCGCAAACGCAAGATGACGGCAAAGGCGGGCAGTTTTATATCGCCAAAACCCAAAAAGATGGACAGCCAACTGCCGCTGTGCTCAAGCCATTGATCGAGAAAACAATTGCCGAATTTCCATGGCCAAAATCGATGCGCTGGGGCTCAGGCAGCCTCACATGGGTGCGGCCATTGCACAATGTATGCTGCACGTTCAGCAGCGATACCGATGTGGAAGTGATTGAGGTTGAAGTGGAAAATGTTACATCCAAAGCGCAAACCCGCGGCCACACATTTTTATCGCCCGCGCCATTTGCCGTGAAGCGGTTTGACGATTATGTGCAGAATTTAGAGAAAAATTATGTGGTGCTCGACCGCGAGCGCCGCAAGCAGATCATTTGGCACGACGCCAAAACCGCCGCCTTCGCGCAAGGGCTCGAGGTCATCCCCGATGATGGCTTGCTGGAAGAAATCGCCGGCCTTGTGGAATGGCCTGTGGTGCTGATGGGCAGCTTCGATGAGGCGTTTTTGAGTATTCCAGAGCGCGTGATTCAAACGACAATCCGCGTGAATCAAAAGTGTTTTGTTCTTAAAAGGCTCCCCACCTGCGGGGGAGCTGTCGCGCGCAGCGTGACTGAGGGGGGTAAGAAACGTTTTGCGGAGCAAATGAAACGATCCAGTGAATCGTTTCAAGTTTCGAACGCCCGTAGCGATGCGAAGGGCAGGGAAAGCAAAAAAGAAAACCCCTCCCCCTACCCCCTCCCGCCCATCCTTCGCCCTACGGGCTTCGGAGGGCACAGCAAAGGGGAGGGGAGTTCCTCCCTCTCAAACCATTTCATCCTCGTCTCCAACCTCGCCGCAACCGATGGTGGCAAAACCATTGTGGCGGGCAACCAGCGCGTGATCCGCGCGCGGCTATCAGACGCGAAATTCTTCTGGGAGAATGACCAGAAAATCTCGCTCGAGAAACGTGCCGAAGGCCTCAAAAATGTGGTGTTCCATGAGAGATTGGGCACGCAGTGGGATAGGGTGCAGCGGATTGAGTCGATTGCGCTTAATCTATTTAATTATGCAGGCAGCGGATGGGATCGTTACCGAGCTGATCATGAAAAATTCCAAAATTTTCTAGCGCTAACTGTTCGTATTTCTAAAGCTGATTTGCTGACAGAAATGGTAGGAGAATTTCCAGAGCTTCAGGGCTACATGGGGCGAAAATACGCAGAAATAGAGGGTCTTCCTGCGGAATTTAGTGATGCGATAGAAGATCACTACAGACCACGCGGGCCATCTGAGACAACACCTACAAACGAATTTTCAATCAATATTGCTCTGGCAGATAAGATAGACCAGTTAGTCAATTTCTGGCGTATTAATGAAAAACCAACAAGCTCTCGAGATCCATTTGCGCTTAGAAGGGCCGCCCTTGGGGTCATTCGAATTATGCGCGATAACGAGTTTAAGATGCCTCTTAAAACCTTAATAGATTTTGGAGTAGACGCATCTATTGTATCACCAAATGATGCACAACTTGCTGATTTATTGAGCTTTTTTGTTGATCGCACACGCATTATGATGGTTGAAGAAGGTTTGCCACATGACTGTGTTGCTGCAGTTCTAAAGCGTTTTTCAGGCCGCCCTTTCAGGGAATTATTTGAAAGAACAAAAACTATCCATAAGTTTTTAAACACCGAAAAAGGTATGGAATTTTTGATGCATTTCCGAAGAGCAAACAATATCCTTACCTCAGAAGAGGCCAAGCTCCCTGAAGATGTGTTTGCAACAATACCAACACTATCTGATCCTCAGGAAATATATATTTTTGAACCAAACGCTGAATATATAAAGAAGTATAAAAATTCTGGTCAAGACACAACAGTAGAGCAATATGTTGCATTGGCAAATATGAGTGAGCGTATGCATGATTATATTGAAAACAACATGATCAATGACCCAAACCAAGAGGTGCGCATACACCGTTTGCAGCTATTAAACTACTATCGTATACTTACAAGAACGATAGCCAATTTTGAATTGATTGAAGGCTGAAGACCATATTCCGCATGCGGGCGCAGCCCGTTTTACAACCGCGATACAAAACGGCACTGCGTGTTGCGTACGAAGTTTATATATACAATTGAATTTGCGTGATCGTTGCATTACACTGCACAAAATTCGAGCACCCTATGACCAACCGCGCCACTTGCATTCTCACCATTTCCTGCGCTGATACCACGGGGTTGGTGGCCGCGATTGCGCAGTTTCTGTCCAATCACGGCGCGTTTATCACGGAATCGGCGCAATATGGCGACCCAGCCACCTGCCGCTTTTTCATGCGGGTAGCGTTTCATTACAATACTGCCACGCATAGTTTGGCCAGATTGCACGCCGAATTTCACCCCATTGCCGCCCATTATGGCATGGACTATGGCTTCACCTCACCCGAGGCCAAGCCAAAAGTGGTGATTTTGGTGTCGAAATTTGGCCATTGCCTGAACGACCTCCTGTTCCGTATGCGCAGCGGCGGCCTGCATATGGACGTGCCCGCCATCATCTCGAACCACACCACTCATGCCGATGTAGCTAAGTGGCACGGCGTGCCATTCCACCACATTCCCGCTACACCTGAGAATAAACCCCAAGCCGAGGCTGCAATTGAGCAAGTGATTGCCGCCAGCGGGGCAGATCTCATCGTGCTGGCGCGCTATATGCAGGTGCTTTCACCCACGCTGAGCGAGAAATATGCGGGGCGGATCATCAATATTCACCACTCGTTTTTGCCCAGTTTCAAAGGTGCCGAGCCCTATAGCCAAGCCCATGCGCGCGGTGTGAAAATCATCGGCGCTACCGCGCATTATGTCACGCAGGAGCTGGACGAAGGCCCTATCATCGAACAGCGCGTGGAGCGAGTGGATCATAACCGCGCGGTGCCCGATTTGGTAGCGCTCGGGCGTGATTTAGAGGCCATCACCCTTGCCCGCGCAGTGCAAGCGCATATTCAGCGCCGCGTGTTTGTGAATGGCCGCAAGACGGTGGTGTTTAGCTAAGAGCTATAGATAGAATTTCCCTCATCCTGGTGCTTGACACCAGGATCCATATCTATAATTTCTGGTTCCTAGTGTCTATTCCTCGCATACGCTCGGGCACTAGGATGAGGGATTTCTCACTCGTAAGGCCATTTTATGATCACACCGAACACCCTCTACGCTTCCCTGCCCAATACAATTTTCGATGTGATGTCGGGGCTTGCGCGCCAGCATAATGCCGCCAATTTGGGCCAAGGTTTTCCTGACGATGCCGGCAGCGAAGTGGTGCGTCGCGTGGCGGCGGAGCATTTGATCACGGGCTATAACCAATACCCACCCATGATGGGCACACCCGAATTGCGCCGCGCTATGGCCGCGCATGAGCAGCGCTTTTATGGGCTGGAGGTGGATGCGATGACGCAAACTCTGGTCACTTCTGGCGCCACTGAAGCTCTGGCCGCGTGTATTTTTGCGCTGGTGAACGAGGGCGACGAGGTGGTGATCATCGAACCGGCCTATGATGCCTATTTGCCGCTAGTGCAGCGTGCGGGTGGCGTGGCCAAATTTATCACCCTCAAAGCACCCGATTATACCCTCAATGCGCATGATGTGGCCGCAGCTTTTACCTCCAAAACCAAGGCGGTGATCGTGAATAATCCGCTCAATCCGCTGGGGCGCGTGTTCAGTGCGGCGGAATTGGAGCTATTGCGTGCAGCAGCCGAGGCGCATAACGCGGTGGTGATCGCCGATGAGGTGTATGAGCATTTGGTGTTTGATGGCGTGCCTCATACCACATTTTTAAGCCTCAAGGGCATGGCCAGCCGCTGCCTCAAAATTGGCTCTGCGGGCAAAACTTTCTCACTCACAGGGCTGAAGGTGGGCTATATCACGGGCGCGCCCGAACTGATCCATGTGGTGAACAAGGCGCACCAGTTTCTCACCTTCACCACGCCGCCCAATTTGCAAGCAGGTGTGGCGGCGGGCTTGAACCAAGATGACGCCTATTTCATGCAGTTCACGGCCGATATGCAGGCCAAGCGCGATGTGTTCGCCGCCCATTTGCAAGATTTAGGGCTCAAGCTGCTACCAAGTGCGGGCACATATTTTCAATGTGTCGATATTACCGGCACCAAATATGAAGGGCGCGATGCGGCGCTCTCGCAAGCGCTTGTCACCCATTGGGGGCTGGCCACCATCCCCATCAGCGCGTTTTACCGCACCACCGCGCAAGGCGGCACCCCGCAAACCAATTTGCTGCGCTTTTGCTATTGTAAATCCCCCACCACCATGGCGCGCGGCGTGAATGCGCTCAAGGCGTTTGTGGGGAGTGGCGGCTTGGGTTAGTTTTTCGAGAACATCTGTTTGAAAAACCCTTGGCGCGGAAACACCATATTCACAACGTCCTTTATGGTGCCAACGTTATTATAGTGCGCATTCGATCTAATCATCTCGAATTCAACGTTAAAATCAAAAGATGAATTCTTTTTATCAAAACCCGATATAGAGAATTCTGCAATTTCAGCTCTAATTTCGTCTCTATTTTCTTTTGCTATAACAAAATCATCTAATGTTGATCTTACTTTTTTCCTAGTTTCCTCAGATGGATTTGATAAGTATTGCTTTGCATATTTTTGGTTTTCTTTAAATTTCTCATCCAAGATAGCTTCTGCATCACTTTCTTTTTTCTCTAATTGAGTGCGAATATCATTTTTTCTAAAAATAACAGAAACTATTTCAGCTAAGTTTATTTTGCCATCACCCATCCAGGGCTTACGATCTTTTGCATCAACCGTTTTATATTGATCTGCTTCAACTAATAATTTTTTGAGTGCGGCCCGCTTAAGCTTCAATGTCGGATATTGAGCATCCGTAAAATCCTCAGCAAGTGCTTTCTTCCAATCTGGTGGCGTTTGCGCATTTATACTTGATGTATTGTTATTCGCTTTTTGTATTGGCATCACTATCTCCATGAATTTATAAGGCTTCAGTATAAGAAACTTAATAAAGAGTCAAATCCACTACACCATCCGCTCCATGTGGAACGCGGCTTCGAATAGCTGCTGGGTGTAGTCGTCGGGTGGGTTGTTGAATATCTCTGCGGCTGCACCGTAAGCAACGGGCTTGCCGTGGCGCATCACCAGCACGCGGTGGGAGAGGGCTTTGATCACCTTTAAATCATGGCTGATAAACAGATAGGCCAGCCCTTTTTTGGCCTGCAATTCCAGCAATAATTTCAGCACCTGCGCTTGAATCGAGCGGTCGAGTGCCGAGGTGGGTTCATCGAGCACAATCAGCTTGGGCTCTAAAATCAGTGCGCGAGCAATGGCAATGCGTTGGCGCTGCCCGCCCGAAAATTCATGCGGATAGCGATATTGCGTGGCGACATCGAGCCCCACCTCGAGCAAAATTTTGCTGACACGCTGCGCGCGCTCATCCGCATTCAATTGCGGCGCGTGCACCAGCAGCCCCTCGGCAATAATATCGCCCACGCTCATGCGCGGGTTCAGCGCGCCGAAAGGGTCTTGAAACACCACTTGGAAGTGCTTGCGCTTGGTGCGCAGCGCTTGGCCACGCAGCGCCTCAATGTGTGCACCCATAAACACAATTGGCCCATCACTGGAGATCAACCGCAATAGCGCCAAGGCCAGCGTGGTTTTGCCCGAGCCAGATTCCCCCACCACGCCCAAGGTTTCGCCCTGTTTGAGGCTTAGCGATATGCCATCCACCGCTTTGATGTGCCCCACCGTACGGCGCAGCAGCCCTCTTTTAATGGGAAACCACACTTTCATATTATTAGTTGTGAGAATTTCGGCATTGCTGGCGTCAATCGGTGTGGGCGCGCCAGAAGGCTCGGCCTCGATCAGCATTTTGGTGTAGGTGTGCTGCGGGTTTTCAAACACATCGCGCACGTTGCCCTGCTCAATAATCTCACCCTTTTGCATCACACATACACGGTGAGCCAGCGCGCGCACCACATTGAAATCATGGGTGATCAGCAGCAGCCCCATATTATGCTGGGCTTGCAATTGCTTCATCAGTTTCAAAATTTGCACCTGAATGGTCACATCCAGCGCGGTGGTGGGCTCATCGGCAATCATCAATGGCGGGGTGTTGGCCAATGCCATGGCGATCATCACCCGCTGGCGTTGCCCGCCCGAAAGCTGGTGCGGATAGGCGTCTAAGCGTTCTTCTGCCTGTGTAATGCCCACGGCCTCCAGCAAGCGCAGCACCTCGGCGCGCACATCCTGCTCGCGCATGGGGCGATGCAGCTGAATAATTTCCGCCACCTGCCGCACAATGGTATGCAGCGGGTTGAGCGCCGAAAGCGGCTCTTGAAAAATCATAGTGGCCTTAGCACCGCGAAAACCGCGCAGCGTTTCATCATCCATAGTGAGGGTGTTATGGCCTTCAAACAACGCCTCACCTTGCGTGCGGGCACCTGGCGGCAGCAATTGCAGCGATGCCAGCGCCGAAAGCGTTTTGCCCGAGCCAGACTCGCCAATAATCGCCACGCATTCGCCCTGATGCACGGTGAACGACACATTTTTCACCGCATCAAATTGCTGTGCACCATGGCCAAAGCTCACGGTGAGGTTGCGGATTTCGAGGAGGGGTGGGGTCATAACATTTCCTTACTTCACCCCTCCCCTTGCGGGAGGGGGTAGGGGGAGGGGTTTTCTTGTTTGACTAAGAAGTAAGAATACCCCCCTCAGTCTCGCAAGTGCTCGACAGCTCCCCCGCAGGTGGGGAGCAAAAGTAAGATTTTCAACACTCATTTCACCGCACTCCATTCTTGCGGGGGTCGAAGGCATCGCGCGCCGCCTCGCCGATGAAAATCAGCAGCGACAGCAAACTGGCCAACACAATAAAACCCGTAAGCCCCAACCATGGCGCATTGGTATAGCTGCGGCTTTGCGCCAAAATCTCACCCAATGAGGGGCTGCCCGGTGGCAGGCCAAAGCCCAAAAAGTCGAGCGATGTGAGCGTGCTGATCGAGCCATTGAGCAAAAACGGCATGAAGGTGATGGTGGCCACCAGCGCATTGGGCAAAATGTGGCGCAGCATCAATGTGGGGGTGGAAACGCCCAGCGCGCGCGCCGCACGCACATAATCATAATTGCGGGCGCGTAGAAATTCCGCACGCACCACACCCACCAGCGCCACCCATGAAAACAGCAGCAATATGCCCAGCAGCACCCAAAAGCTGGGTTCAATCACATTGGCGATGGTGATGAGCAAATAGAGCGAGGGGATTGATGTCCAAATTTCGATAAAGCGCTGAAAGCCCAAATCGACCCAACCGCCGAAAAATCCCTGAATCGCGCCCGCTGCCATGCCGATAATCGACGAAATAATGGTGAGCGTGAGGCCAAACAACACTGACAATCGAAAGCCGTAAATCACCCGCGCCAGCACATCGCGGCCTTGGCCATCGGTGCCCAGCCAGTTCCAATTCTTCATTTTGCAGGTGGGGTTTGGCGTGCCATCCGTGCGCGTACACAGTTTTTCGTCCAGCAGCCAACTGGGGCGTGCGGGCGCGCTTTCGGGCAAATTCAAATTCACGGTTTGGTGGTGGTAGCGAATGGGCGGCCACAGAGAAACCCCATTTTGCTTGCGGATCAAATCCTGCACAAACGGGTCGCGATAATCCGCTTTGGTTTGAAACTCACCGCCAAATTCGGTTTCGGGGATATTTTGAAACACGGGGAAATACACACCTTTATCCGACCAAATGAACATGGGTTTGTCGTTGGCGATAAATTCCGCAGGCAATGTGAGGAAAAACAGCACCAAAAATATCCGCAAAGACCAAAACCCGCGAGCATTGGCCTTAAAATTCATCCAACGGCGGTGTGAGATAGGCGAGAGGTTGAACATCACCCACCCTCCCGCGCTTCAAAGTCAATCCGCGGGTCCACCCACATATAGGTGAGGTCGGAGATCAGGTTCACCACAAGGCCAATGAGGCCGAAAATGAACAGATTGGCAAACACCACGGGGTAATCGCGGTTCACCAGCGATTCATAAGAGAGCAGCCCCAACCCATCGAGCGAAAAGATCATTTCAATCAACAAACTCCCCGTGAAAAACGCATGCACAAACGCACCCGGAAAGCCCGCAATCACAATCAGCATGGCATTGCGGAACACATGGCCATACAGCACCTTATTCTCGGCCAAGCCCTTCATGCGCGCGGTCATTACATAAGTTTTGCCGATTTCATCTAAAAACGAGTTTTTAGTGAGCAGCGTGGTGGTGGCAAATGCGCCAATGGCCAGAGCGGTGATGGGCAGCACCATGTGCCATAAATAATCAAAAATTTTGCCAAAAAAGCTTAGGCTGGCCCAATTTTCTGAGACCAAATCCCGCGCGGGGAAGATGTTGAGAAACGAGCCACCCGTGAATAAAATTTGCAATAACACAGCAAACAAAAACCCTGGCACGGCATAGCCCACCACAATGGCGACCGATGTCCAGGAATCAAATTTGGTACCCTCGCGCAGCGCTTTGGCAATGCCCAGCGGAATGGAAATGGCGTAGGAAATCAGCGTGAGCCATATCCCCAACGAGATAGACACAGGTAGTTTTTGAGCGATCAACTCCACCACAGGCGTATCGCGGAAATAGCTTTTGCCAAAATCAAAACTGGCATAATTCTTCACCATCAACACAAAACGCTCTAATGGCGGCTTATCAAAACCAAATTGCCGCTCGAGCTCCTTGATAAATTCTGGGTCGATCCCCTGCGCGCCGCGATAGCCCCCGCTGCCACTTTGTGCCTGAGAGGAGAAATCGCTCGAGCCACCACCGCCAATGCGCGACGTGGCTGAACTGTCATGTCCTTGAATTTGCGCAATAATTTTCTCTACAGGCCCACCAGGCGCTACTTGCACCACGGCAAATGTCACGGCAATCATACCCAGCAAAGTGGGGATCATCAACAATATGCGGCGCAGGATGTAGCTGAACATGTTTATTGAATAAGTGATTTGCATGATTCCCGCAAATGACTATACATCCTCACTATGAGCCATACCCTGACCATCCGCATTTATTATGAAGACACCGATTTTTCGGGCTTTGTGTATCATGGCGCGTATGTGCGATTTTTTGAGAGAGGCCGCTCAGAATTTATCCGTGACATGGGCATTCATCACACCCAAATGCTGGCCGGCGCTTATGGCTCACCATCATTTTTTGTGGTGCGGCATATGGACATCACCTTTCATGCCCCCGCAATGATGGATGATATGCTAGAGGTGCGCACCAGCATACATCAGCGCACGGGCACACGGCTGATATTGCAACAAGCCATTTATCGGGGGGAGCGGCGTCTGGTGAGCGCGCAGGTGGAGGTATTGTGCCTCAATAGCACCACACATAAGCCCATTCGATTGCCTAAATTTTAAGCGGCTACTGAGGCTTTACTCATCGCATCCATATATTTGGGCACAATCTCTTCAGGCTTGCCTTCAGCAACAATTTGCCCTTTCACCAAGCAAATCACCCGATCTGCTAGCATCATGTGGCTAGGGCGCGCGGTCACAAACACCACTGTGCTTTTACCTTTGAGCGCGGTCAATTTCGCAATCAACGCTTGGTCGCCCTCTTGGTCAAGCCGTGTGCCAGGCTCATCCAATATCACCAATGGACTATCTTTCACCCAAGCACGCGCCAAATTCAAGCGCTGCAACATGCCATCTTGCAAAGCACTGCGCGTTGCAAAATCAAGCCGTGTATTCAGCCCATCAGGGAAGCGTTCAGGGTCCACCTCAAATTTAGCTTCTTTAAGCGCGTGAATGATCTTTTCTTGCGATACTGTTGGGTCGGCCAATGCTATATTTTGCGCAACAGTCCCATAATAAAACTCAAGCGCTTGCGGGGCATAGGCAATCATTTGCCGCACTTCTCCCACATCCAGCTGGCGCAAATCGAGCCCATCCAGTCGCACCGCGCCCGCAACAGGTTGATACAGCCCCATCATTAATTTCAACAATGTCGATTTTCCAGCGCCGTTGGGTCCAATCACCGCCACCATTTCATTTGGTTGAATGGTGATCATCGCCCCTTTAATGGCCAAATCTGTGCCGCTGGCATATTTAAAACTCACCGCATTAAAAAATATACTACCTTGAAATTTGCGGAAAAATGTTGGCACATGCCCAGGCTCGCGCTCCAGCTTCAAGCGGAACAACTGGTTAATTTGCGACATGGTGTTGAACACTTGTTTGAGCCGTTGAATGCTTAAAAATAAAACTTGTATCGGCATAAACACACGCCACATCAAGGTGGTAACCCCAATTAATCCCCCAATCGTGAGGGTTTTATCCATCACCTTCATCGCGCCAACGGCCATGGTGGTCACCGCAGTGAGCATCACCAAATTTTGTGCAATGGTTTGAAATAGGCTGCTAATATTTTGAGATTGAAAACGGTAGTCTAAATATGTTGTTAGTCGATCACGCATTCTCATCACCCAAATGCGTTCAATATTATTCTCGCGAATACTATTCAATTTTGCCGCCGTTTCCAGTGCCAAAACATCCGATTTTGATTTTGCTTCCCCCGCACGGGCTGTTGTTGCCTCCATAATGGGAAACGCCACTAGGGAAAGCACTGCAAACAAAACCACCAACGCAACGGTAAACCAACCTAAAACGCCACCCATCACAAATATCGCGCCAATAAACACAATGGTGAATGGCAGATCAAGAATGGCGGCAGCAATCGAGCTGATAAAGAGATCTTTGCCAATTTCAAACTGCTTAAACCGTGCCATTTGAGCGCTCAGAGGCGCGGTTTCTGTCATCACCAATGGCAAATTGATAATGCTGCGAAACGTATTAATTTGTATTAGCGCATCCATGCGTGCACCCATATAGGCAATCATGTTGCTGCGAATTTTGCGCAGATAAATTTCTCCTGCCATAATCCCAATAATACCAAGACAAAAGAAAAATAATGTAAGTTGAGATTTGCCACCAATTGCCTTATCATACACCATGGTGACATAAAGCGTTGTCATCAACACCAATATATTGATCACTGTGCTAATTCTAAAAATTTGAAAAATAGACGATTTTAACGCAACAATTGTCTCATGCATCCAATTATAACGCCCAGTTTTAGACCCCCGATTACCAGAGATTTTCTTCAGCATAAAAAAATTGCAATTGGCGTTATGTAGAGGCAATTCGGTGTAAATATCGGTATCGCCTAAATATAAAAACCCCTTATTGTCTGGCGTGATGTCCAGCAATATTCCAATATCCCCCTCAAATTCCACCAAACATGGCAAACATTCTGAAAGCCGCTCAGGGTGGGGGGCGTCTATCATCTCGGCACTGAAATTTAATCGGTTCAACACCATTTGTAATTCAGATAAATCGGTGATCATCTCCACATGGGGTAGCGCCTCAATCACATGGCGTCGCTCGCCATTCCAACCCAGTGCCGCCAATAATACTGGCAAACACCGCGCCGCTGCAGAATCGCCAAAGCCCTCACCACTCATTTGAAAATTGTGCAGCGCTTTAAATTGCTGCTGTAATTGGTCAAATTGTTGATGCACCACATTTTCATCCGCAGTGGGATGATTTTGCATACGCTGCTCAAAGAAGTTGCGCATTTGGTCAAAATTGATCATGCCGCCCCCCCTTGTACTGATATTTTCGCGGGTGCGGTATGCACCATCGGCAAAAGTTTGCAATTTTCAATGCGATAATGCACATCGGCAATTTTCGCCATAGATGGCCTGTTGGTCACTAAAACCATAGTGGTGATCCCATGGAGTTTTTTAAGGCCATTATTCAACGCAGTGTCGTTCACCATATCCAATGATGCGTTGGCTTCATCAAATAATAAAATAGACGATTTGCGTGCAATTGCGCGCGCAATTAAGATCCGCTCCAAAAACCCTGCTGGCAATTGTTCAGCAATATTTTCACCCAAAACCGTATCATACCCAGCAGGCAGCTGTTCTATATCCTTTTCCAACCCAATCAACCGCGCTGCAAATCTGGCATATTCCAAATTCTCACCTTCAGAAAATAGCGCAATATTCTCTAAAATTGTGCCCGAAAACGTTTGGCTGTTACTCGTAATCATACTCATATTGTGCTTCAAGCCCGCTGCACTCACGGCATCGATCGGCACGCCATTGATCAAAACACGCCCAGACTCAGCCGTGGCCTGCCCTGCGATCAGTTTTAAAATTGCCGATTTACCAGAGCCATCCGCACCAGAAATGGCAATGCACCCACCCGCTGGAATCACAAGATTGACATCCTCTAATATTAATTTGCCATCGCTGCGTCGCACCTCAACATGTTCCAAAGTAATTGTTGCAGGCGCTGTGCGGGTCTGCAATCGGTTAAATGGTGCCGTGTAAAAATCGGCGGGTACAGGTGGCAATTCACGAATGTTGCGTGCTTTTTCGTGATGCAAACCCAGCGTCTGCAATTCATTCCATACCGATGCAAGCCGTGCCAATGGCTGCACAGCGCGAGCAGAAAGCAATGTACAGCACGCTAAAACACCCATCGAAATTTGTTCATTAATCACCAGTGCCGCGCCAATGCTCACCGTCATCACCTGCGTAACATTCGCGATTAAATTGCCAAAACTTTGCGATTCATCATTCAAGCGATACAGAGCATAATTATTGCGAGAGATTGTTTCTGTAAGCCGCTCAAATCGCCGCTGCATTTGCGGTTCAAGCCCCAGTCCTTTAATTGTCGTAACACCAGTGAGTGATTCAATAAAAAAATCACGCATTTTTGCGTCTTCAGTATTGCGCACTTCACTCACGCCGCGCAGTTTTTTACCATGATCATGAGCAAAAATGCTAAAACCAATAAAAACAGCGATTGGAATGAGCGCCAGCCAGCCACCAACCAATGTCATCATCATAATAAAAACCATTGAAAACGGCACATCCACCGCAATCAGGCGCGAGGGTGAGCCCAAATAATCTGTCACCTGATTGAGGGATTGAAACCGCTCCACCCAAGTGCTTTGGCTCACTCCATTGATTTTATCGGCGGGCGCACTCAACACACGCGCATGTGCATCCATCAAAATATGGTATGAATCTTGAGCCGCCTCTAGACTCACTAAATATCCGCGCGCTGTTTTCAGTATAATATCAAAAATAAATACACCAACCATCATCATGGTCAGCATAAAAAGTGTATCTTTAGAAAAATTTGGAATAATTCTATCATACAGCTGCATAGAAACAAACGGCAATACCATATTCAAAATATTAATAACTAAAGAGCACCATAAAATTCGGTTTGGAATCAGAACAGCTTCTGCCATAATATTCTTCATGACCGCCGCACCAAGTGTCAGCGATTTCAGCAACTGCTGTTTAGAGTGGCGCGCAGCTTTGAGAATCATACGGTCATTAAATCTTTATTCACCATAACCTTATGGGCAATTTCTTATGATAGTGTTAACCCTGCCGCACTATCGGCGCCCGCTATATTTGCGATTTTTATGCAATGTGATAGAAGAAATAATGCAAATTTATCGCCTTTTTGTTGATGTTCCTTTGGCTGCAGGTGCCTGTTTTGCCCTGCCACCCTCCCAAGCCCATTATGTGCGCTGCGTGGTGCGCTTGCGCCATGGTGATGGCATTGTGCTGTTCAATGGGGTTGATGGTGAGTGGCACGCCACCATCGCACTTGTGAATAAAAAAGAGGCCACGGTGCAGGTGCAGCACCAAACTCGGCCACAAAGCCCAACTGGCACCGTTGATGTATATTTTGCGCCGCTCAAAGCCGCCCGCAATGAATATGCCGTGCAAAAAATGGTGGAGATGGGCGCGCGCAGCATCACGCCTGTGAAAACCCAGCATACGCAGTCGCCCCATGTGAATATGGACAAATTGCACACCTATTGTGTTGAAGCCGCCGAGCAATGCGGTATTTTGTCGCTCCCGCACCTGCACGCCCCCACCACATTACAGCACGTGCTTGATGTATGGCCTGCAACACATATATTGGTGTTTTGTGATGAAAGCGCCCCAACTGTGCCGCTATTGACACGTTTGGCTGAAGTGCCCAAACACCAGCAATTGGCGCTGCTCATTGGTCCAGAAGGCGGTTTTTCAGTGCAAGAACGCGCGCAATTGCATGCCCACCCCGCCATTTTCCCCATATCGCTTGGCCCGCGCATTTTGCGTGCCGACACCGCCCTTGTGGCCGCACTGGCAGCGTTGCAACTCACACATGGCGATGTTTAATTTAGTGATATAGGGATAATGCTTGAAGCGGCGCACATCTTCCGCTATCACACGTCTAGAGCCTGATATAATTTCGCTGACATATAGCGAAAATGGTGTTTTTAGAGCACGGGAGCGGAGTTTACATAGACGTAAATGAGCACCAGAGCGCATAAAAAACGCCATTTGCAGCCTATGACAGTAGAAATCAACCAGGCTCTTATACGCACCCGTAGCTCAGCTGGATAGAGTATTGGATTCCGATTCCAAGGGTCACAGGTTCGAATCCTGTCGGGTGCGCCATAGCTGCTGAAAATTATTGCCTGCACTTGCGGGAGCAATATTTCACTTGCTCCCACATTAGCTTCCATTTTTTCCGCCATGTGAATGGCTTCGCGCATGTTGCACATATTTTCACAGGCAAATTTGCTTTTTTAATGCCTTTTGGCATCATTCCTCCAGATTTTTATAGTGTTCCTTGCTCCATTTTTTCAAATGTTACGATTGCCTGCGCGCGAATTGCGGCTTGCCGCTCTGGTACAAATTTGTCCCAAGTTGAAAACACATAGGGCATACGCTGGTTGCCACGAAATTTATCTTCATGGCGCACCAAAAAATCCCAATAAAGCGCGTTAAACGGGCAGGCTAAGTCTCCTGTCATTTCATCGGGGTTGTACTTACATTTTTGGCAATAATTACTCATGCGGTGAATATATTTGCCGCTTGCGGCATAAGGCTTGCTCGCAACCACACCGCCATCCCCGAATAGCGCCATGCCTAACGTGTTGGGCATTTCCACCCATTCATATGCATCTGAATACACCGCCAAATACCAGTCCTGCACAGCGTTCACATCTAGCCCTGCCAACAACGCAAAATTGCCTGTGACCATCAAGCGTTGAATATGGTGAGAATAGGCATGGTCGCGCGTGTGGCGCACCGTTTCAGCCACACAAAACATGTGGGTATTGGCTGTCCAATAAAAATCTGGCAGGGTTCGTGTGGCATTGAGCCCATTACGTTGGCCATATTCTGGCATAAAGTGCCAATAAATGCCGCGTATATACTCGCGCCAGCCTAAAATCTGCCGAATAAACCCTTCAACCGCATTCAGCGGGGCTTTGCCGTGTCGGTAAGCCGCCTCAGCCTTTTGGCAAATTTCAAGTGGAAGCAGCAAGCCGCAGTTTAAATAGCTAGAAATCAGTGAGTGATATAAATACGGCTCCCCAGCAACCATCGCATCTTGATAATCACCAAAATTTGGCAGCAAAACTGTGATAAAATGATCCAGCTCAATTAACGCCTGTGCACGCGTCACAGCAAAATGAAACGGCTCTAACGTACCAAAATGATGGCTGAAGCGCTGCGTCACCAATTGCAAAACCTCTTTGGTCATCTCAGATTTTGCATGGGCAATGCGCGCAGGTGAGGTCATCCCTATTTTGGGCGGCTTACGATTTTCTTTATCATAATTCCATTCACCGCCAGTTGGTTTCCCGTCTGGCTCCAGCAAAATAGTGTGTTTTCTGCGCATTTCGCGATAGAAAAACTCCATTCGCAGCTGTTTTTTATCCTTCGCCCACAGAGCAAAATCTGTATGGGAGGCCAAAAACCGTGTATCGGGCAAAATTTCAATTGATATGTTCAAATTATCACGCCACGCGCGGATCATCTCACGCACGCGATATTCCCCCGGCTCTGTCACAATAATTGAGCCCGGGTTATGCGCTTCAATCGCCCTTATGAGTTCGCCTGTAAAATTGCCTGTATTGCGCGCATCATCTAATTTTACATAATGAACACGCACCCCTTTAGCGTGCAGCTCTGCTGCAAAATGGCGCATTGCGGCAAATAAAAATGCTATTTTTTTGGGGTGGTGCGGCACATACGTCGCTTCTTCCATAACTTCGCACAGCATCACAATATCGTTTTCTACATCAATCTCGCCTAAAGAAGAGATGCTATGCGAGATTTGATCAGCAAAAATGAGGCGCAATGCATTCATAATTGTGCCTCTTGGGCGCGTAATTGTGCTCTTTTTTCGTGTTTAGAACTGCGCCCTGAAACACGCTTGCGCCATAGCTTAAAACTGCCGGGTTTTAAATTGCTGCGCATAATTTTAATAACCTCGGCTTCAGATAACCCTCTATCCCGTTTAATTTTATCAAACGAAATATCATCTGCCCACGCCATGCGAATGATATCACTGATAAAGGCCTCGGAATATTCAAACTTCATTGGGCTAACTTTCTGAGCGATATGCACTGTTAAGCTTAGAATGCAGTATTAACATCCTTCAAAATGAAATCAAAACACCAATCGCCCCTTCACTGCGGCGGTGAGGGTGCCCTCATCGAGATAATCGAGCTCGCCGCCAATGGGCACGCCCGCAGCAAGGCGGGTCACCCTCACACCCAATGGCGTGAGCAAATCTGTGAGGTAATGCGCGGTGGTTTGGCCTTCAATGGTGGCGTTCAGTGCCAAAATCACCTCCTGCACCTCGCCCAATTGCACCCGCTGCATCAATGGCGCAATGTTCAACTGTTCTGGCGTAATGCCATCAAGCGCGGAAAGCGTGCCCCCCAGCACATGATAGGGGCAGCGCAGCACTTGCGCCCGCTCAAAGGCCCATAAATCGGCGACATCCTCCACCACCACCAGCATGGCATGGTCGCGGCGGGGATCTTGGCAAATCGAGCAGGGCGAAACAGTATCGAGCGTACCGCATATATGGCAAGTCATCACACGCGCCAGTGCTTGAGCGGCGGCTTCGGCCAAAGGCTCCAGCAATTGTGTGCGCTTTTTCAGCAGCATGAGCGCGGCGCGTCGAGCGGATCGCGGCCCAAGCCCAGGCAACCGCGCCAGCACCTGAATTAAGCGCTCAATTTCAGGGCCCATTTGTACGGACATGATTATCCTTTTTTACGAACACACACTCTATGAAATCGTCATCCTCGGCCTCCGAGCCGAGGATCTACTTGAATCAAAAAAAGATCCTCGGGTCAAGCCCGAGGATGACGAACGTGATATAACAGTCGCACTCTCAAAACAACTTCATACCTGGCGGAATGGGTAAGCCCGCTGTAAGCGGCGCCATGCGCTCGGCTGTGAGCGTTGCGGCTTTGGTGCGGGCATCCTCGGAAGCGATCACCAGTAAATCTTCCAATGTTTCGCGGTCGTCCATCACAGATGGGTCGATCCGCACCGATTTCATCTGCCCGGTGGCACTCATCACCACCTTCACCGCACCATGTGCCGCGCTACCTTCCACCAGCTCATATGCCAATTTCTCTTGCAATTCCTGCATTTTCTTTTGCATGTCTTGCGCTTTTTTCATCATGCCCATCATATCAAACATCTGTCTCTCCTTCGGTCTCGATCGCAGTATCCATTGCGCGCACGCTGCGCAGCTTCGCCCCAACAAATTGCTCTAACGCCAATTTCACAAAGGGGTGCTGCGCGGCGCTGGCCAATTGTTCTTGTTCTTGATGATGCCGCTTTTGGAAAATTGTGGTGGCAGGCGCTGCGGCTTGTGATGCAGGCTGGCTAATGCTCACCCACCAGCGGCTTTGTGTAAGCTCCAACAACCCGCGTTGCAAATCGGCCACAAGCGTTTTGCTGGCATGGGCAGCGGGCTGAATTTCAATGCGCCCAGCAGCATAGGCCACCACATGCACATCGCGTTCGAGCATGGTTTTGAGCGCAATTTTTTTGCGCGCCTCAGCCAATTCTAGCAATGCCTCAATCGTATTGGGCATCGCATTTTGCAATGTATTTGGTTGGGCAGCAACAGCGGCCACTGGCGCCATTTGCACCGCATGCGCAGCTGCCCCACCACCACTTGGCCGCCCAGCAGGGGCATGCACCACAGCGTCACTCATCGGTTGGTGTTGGTGCATTTTCAACAATTCGTCTGGCGCAGGTAAGCTGGCGGCATAGCATAGGCGGATCAACAACATTTGCGCGCTGGCATGCGGCGCGCTGGCCGCCTCCACCTCGTTCAAGCCCTTCAGCATTAACGCCCACATCCGCTGCAAAGCGGCATGGGACAGCTGCGGGGCAAACCGCGCAATCGCCTCGCGCTCGGCAGGGTGTACGGTATCGTCCAGCCCCTCCAACCCCGAAACCTTAGCGGTGGAAATTTGATGGGTAAATTCCAATAAATTGCCCACTACCACAGCTGGGTCGGCGCCATCTTGATAGAGCACATCAAACGCGGCCAGCGCGCCTTGCGCATCGGCTTTGGCCAGCGCGTCGAACACGCTATACAGCCGCCCACCGTCGGAAATGCCCAGCATATGTTGCACATCGGCGGCCAACACCTTGCTATGGCCATAAGCAATGGCTTGGTCGAGCAGCGACAGCGCATCGCGCACCGAACCCTCGGCCGCCCGCGCGATCAGCCGCAGAGCATCTTGCTCAATGCTCACTTGTTCCTGCACGCAAATGCCGCTTAAATGCGCCATCAACACCGCTGGCTCAATGCGTCGCAAATCAAACCGCATGCAACGCGATAAAATGGTGACAGGCACTTTGCGAATTTCAGTGGTGGCAAAAATAAATTTTACATGCGGGGGCGGCTCTTCCAGCGTTTTCAGCAGGCCGTTAAACGCCGCTGTCGAGAGCATATGCACCTCGTCGATGATATACACTTTGGTGCGGGCACTGAGTGGCTTATATTTCACCGCCTCAATAATCTCACGAATATCGTTGATCGACGTGTTCGAGGCGGCATCCATCTCGAGCACATCCACATGGCGCGATTCCAAAATGGCGGGGCAATGCACCCCCAATTGTGGCATGTCGAGACTGGGGCCTGTGTCGGGCTGGCCATCGAGCTGATAGTTCAGCGCGCGTGCCAAAATCCGCGCCGTGGTGGTTTTGCCCACACCGCGCACCCCCGTGAGCATATAGGCATGATGAATGCGGCCAGATGTGAACGCATTGCGCAGCGTGCGCACCAATGCATCCTGCCCAATCAAATCATCAAAATTTGTGGGGCGATATTTACGGGCAAGGGCAAGATGAGGGGTGGAATGTATCAATGGTGTGCGCCCTTGGGTTGCCTCATCCTCGGGCTTGACCCGAGGATCCAGTTCTTTTGATTTCTGGATCCCAGTGTCTATTCCTCGCTAGCGCTCGGGCACTGGGATGAGGCTAATATCATCGAGTAGCCGTTTCAGCGAAAACAATAGAGCGCCGACGCAACCCGCAGAATTTCGTTAGGGCTGCTGCCTTCCGACCCTGACCCATTTGGCGAACCACACGCCTGCGCCAACGCTCCACCCCCTATTTAGGCGATGGAGTGCGTAAGGGCAAGGGGTGAATCACGCCGCTTTGAACATTTGGGCAAATTGCGCTTTTTCAAGTTCTAGCAATTTGGCCTTGCGTTCCACACCCCACGCATAGCCGCCCAAATCGCCCGATTTGCGCACAACGCGGTGGCAGGGGATGATGACCGCCAACAGATTCGCGCCGCAGGCATTGGCCACCGCGCGCGTGGCTTTGGGTTGCCCAATCCGCTTGGCCAGCTCCGAATATGTAATCGTTTGCCCCACGGGAATACGGCACAATTGCTGCCACACCGCCAGTTGAAACTTGGTGCCTTGCACATAGAGCTTTAAATCTGGATTTGGTTCCAATTTCTGAATGACGCTAAACGCAGCGGAAAAATCAGCAAATTGCTTCGTGGATGCCGCTTTAATTTCAGAGTTTGGGTAATTCGCGCGCAAGGCCGCCACAAGTTTAGCCTCGCTGTCATCCATTGCCACAAAACACAGACCATTATCCGATTGTGCCAAAATAGTTTTGCCCAATATCGTTTGCGAAATCATATAGTGAATCATCTGCATCTCCCATTATGGTTAATGAGACGTTACATCAATCGCGTTCAAAATAAAGCCGCGCAATAGCTCCATCCCCTGTTTTTTTTCTGAAGAAGTCGAAAGCAAAATTGGATAGGCGGCAGGGTTTTTCGCCAATGCCAGCTTGGTGGCTTCGAAAATTTTGGCCACTTCATCGGGATGAATCTTATCGATTTTTGTCAGCACGCATTGATAGGAAACCGCAGCCGTATTGAGCATTCCCATAAATTCAATATCCGCTTCTTTGATGCCATGGCGGCTATCGATCAGCAAATACACCCGCTTGAGCGTGGTGCGCCCCAGCAAATATTTCCGCACCAGTTTCACCCACGCATCAACCTTTTTTTTCGGTGCTTTCGCATAGCCATAGCCAGGCATATCCACCAAATGAAAGCGTGTGCCCACACGGAAAAAGTTTAGCTCTTGCGTGCGGCCAGGCGTGTTCGATACCCGCGCGGTGGTTTTACGCCCACACACGGCGTTGATCAGGCTGGATTTCCCCACATTCGAGCGCCCAATAAACGCAATTTCAGGCAAATTGGCCTCGGGCAAATCCTCTAATTTGGTGATGCCCCGTAAAAACGTGACATCGCCTTGAAACAGCAATTGTGCGGTGGCCATGTGCTGCGGCGTGAAATGTTCATCTGTACTCATGCCATGGGCTGTATCATGCTGTGGAGTAGGAAACAACCTCTTGAATAAAGCGCCGTTACATCCCACATTGCATGTATGAATTTTGAAGTGATTCACCATACATATTCCGAGATTTCACCCCCTATTCAGGTGGAGGTGAGGCGCAGCGCGCGTGCAAAACGCTATATATTAAAGCGAAAAGTGGCCAGCGCCAATTTTGTCCTCACCATCCCCAAACGCGGCTCGCGTATGGAAGCCTTCTCATTTTTGCGGCGCTCATCGGGGTGGATCGAGGCGCAATTGCAAAAATCGACGGTGAAAGTTGAGCTGGCAGATGGCGCCATCATCCCGATCGCGGGCGTGCCGCACATTGTGGCGCATCGCCCCCAAGCGCGTGGTGTGGTGTGGGTGGAGCAGCAGGACGGCAAAGCCCCATTATTATGCGTGGCAGGGCATGAATGCCACATGCAGCGCCGCGTGGTGGATTATGTCAAGAAGCAAGCCTTGCTGGCTTACACCCATGCGGTGGAAACCCACACGCGCAATTTGGGCAAGCCGCATAGCAAAATTCGGTTGAACGACCCAAAAACGCGCTGGGGTTCATGTTCGCCATCAGGAGTGCTGAGTTTTTCATGGCGCATGGTGATGGCGCCACCCTCAGTGCTGCATTATTTAGCCGCGCATGAAGTGGCGCATTTGCAGCATATGGACCACAGCGCCGCATTTTGGCGCACAGTGGCGCACCTCGACCCACACTGGAAAACGGCAGAGCATTGGCTCAAAAAAGAGGCCAGCAAATTGCATAGCATTGTGTGATGGAGGAAGAAAAACCACATGCAATTGGGTGCATCAAACCGCACGAAGGAATATGCACAATTCCGCCATGTGGCCTGCCAATTGCACATGGAGTTTCAAATTTCCATGCACGTATTTCTATATTCACTTGTCAAAGAGCGCGATGGAATTTCTTGCGAAACTTCATCTGTTTATAGTGTAACATGAGTTCGATGGGTGTGTATAAGACATGCTATTTCTCGTAATTTCAATGAGTTGCGTGATGCATATGCCCCCTTCACGCCACCCGCATCACTCGATCTTGAAACGCGCGGAACCCAAGCGCCTCACCAATATGGTGTTTTTGCAGCCAATCCTCCCCCTCTAAATCGGCCAATGTGCGTGCAACCTTGATCACCCGTGTGTAGCCGCGTGCAGAAAGCCGCATTTTTGTGGCGGCATCTTGCAATAATTGGCTGGCATCGCGGCGCATGGGCGCCATTTCATCGAGCACCTGGGCAGGAATATGGGCATTCACGCGAATATTCAGGCCATATTCAACAAAGCGCTTTAATTGCAATTGGCGCGCAGCCAGCACCCGCTGGGCAATATGCGCGGAACCCTCCACAGGGGGCGGCAGCATCAAATCAGCGGCCATCACGCTGGGCACATCGATGTGTAAATCGACACGGTCTAAAAATGGCCCCGACATCCGCGCTTGATAATCACCCGCGCACGCCCGCCCGCGCGCGCAGGTGTGCCCTGGCTTCCCCGCTTTGCCGCAGCGGCAGGGGTTCATCGCGGCGATGAGCTGAAACCGTGAGGGATAGGTGACATGATGGTTGGCGCGCGCCACAGATATTTCGCCCGTCTCTAAAGGTTGGCGCAGTGCATCGAGCACATTGGGCATAAATTCGGGCAGCTCATCCAAGAATAACACGCCATTATGCGCCAACGAAGCCTCGCCCGGTTTGGCTTTAAGGCCACCCCCCACCAGCGCCGCCATTGAAGCGGAATGATGCGGTGCGCGGAACGGGCGCTTATCAGTGAGTGCGCCACCGGGCAAAATACCTGCTACCGAGTGAATCATGGAAACCTCGAGCAATTCCTCGGGCATCAGCGGTGGCAAAATTGACGGCAATCGCTCCGCCAACATCGATTTGCCAGCCCCCGGCGCGCCGCACATGAGCATATTATGACCACCCGCCGCTGCAATTTCCAGCGCGCGCTTGGCCAATTCCTGCCCCTTCACATCGCGCAGATCAGGCATGGGGCCGCTATTGGTTTGAATGGCGGGGGTGGGGCGTGCCAGCACCTGTGTGCCACGAATGTGGTTGGCCAATTGCAACAAGGAATGCGCCGCAATAATGGGGGCATCGGGGCTGGCCCATGCGGCTTCGGGTCCACAGATGGCGGGACAAATCAGTCCCATATTGCGGCCATTGGCGGCCATTGCGGCGGGCAAAACACCCGTGACAGCGGCGATTGAGCCATCTAATCCCAATTCACCCAGCACCACATAGCCATCGGCGGCATCTTTGGGCAATGCGCCCATAGCCATCATCAATGCCATAGCGATGGGCACATCATAATGGCTGCCCTCTTTAGGCAAATCTGCTGGGGCAAGATTCACAATAATCCGCTTGGGCGGCAGCGCCAAGCCAATTGCGTTGAGCGCAGCACGCACCCGCTCACGGCTTTCGGCCACGGCCTTATCACCCAACCCCACCACAGCAAATGCGGGTTGGCCAGGCGAAAGCTGCACCTGCACATCGACAAACCGGGCGTCGATCCCCACAAATGCAACTGTTGTTACGCGCGCCACCATTGTTATGCTCATTTTTATGTGAGCATACGCACAGCATTCACACTGTCAAGAACAAAAATGGAACATTGCACATTTATTTCAGCGCGGCGATATAGGGCAATGCGCGGTGCTGATGTTCATAATCCATGCCATAGCCGAACACATAACGATTGGGGCATGGGAATCCCACAAAATCGGGCGTAATCTCCACAACGCGCCGCTCCAACTTATTGAGTAACACGCAGGTGAGTATGCGCGCGGGGCGTTTGGCCTGCAATAACGCCAGCACCTGCACCAGCGTATGGCCAGAATCGAGAATATCATCAACCAACAGCACGGTTTTGCCAGCAATATCGCACTCTAGCATATCATGGATCTGCACCTGAGCGCGGCCTGTTTCTGCGCCATTATAGCTTGAGGTGTGCAGAAAATCGACCTCGACCTGCACGCCCGCGCTGTGCAATGCCCGTGCTAAATCGGCCGCAAATAAAAAGCTACCCTTCAATAGCGCCACCATAATCAGCTGCACATGGCCTGTGGCGGCAATGTCTTGCGCCAATTCATCCACGCGCGCAGCAATGCGTTCATGCCCAAATAACACATCATATTCAAGAGGTTCGCCCATAAAATGCTTATTTCCTGCTATTGGCGCTGGTAAAAAATTTCACATGAATTTGTTTTGCTTCGGGCGAAGGGTCGGCATAGCGGGCTTTAAACCGCACCGCTTCACCTGGCAATAATGACAATTTTGGCGCTGAAACTACCCATGCATAAATATCAGTTCCCGTGCTCGATTTCACATAAATTTTCAAGCGGGGCAACGTTTTAATCTCGGTGGTAACATTCGTCACGTCCCCCTCAATATGCATGATTTGCGTGCCCTTTTGGGTTTCATATCGGGTGATGACATTATCAATCAGCAGTCCTTCAAGATTAATGCTATACCCCAGCGCTTCATAAATTTTGGCATAGCTGGCGTTGAGGCGTACAAAGCTTGAAGGCAACAGCAAGAACACCGCCACAATTATGGCGGCAAGCCCATAACAGATCCATTGCGGGGTGAGATAGTCCTTCACAACATCCATTCGGCGCTTTTTTCGCTGCACTTTCAGCATCGCCTCTGCATCGGAATCACTGCCCAAATCCGTATCGGCGGCCGATGCGGCGCGTTTAAGCGAGGTCACCGCATTCTCAACGGGCGCAACTTCCACCACGTGCGAAATGGCCGATTGCACCAATTCCTGCGCCTGCTCCTTCATAGTCGCAGGGGTTGGCGCATCCCATGGGTCTGGCTCGGGCGCAATTGGCGCCAGCTCAGGCATAATGATATGCTGGGTGGTGCAAAACCATTTTTCACCGCAGGCCTTGCATTGCATGGTGCGGCCTTTATCACCCAATGCCGTATCGGGGATTTGGTATTGTTTCGTGCAATTTGGGCAACCAACGGTGATCATGGGGTATCAAGAATCCTGAATAATATAGTGTTAGTCGCAAAATATTAACGGAATGGAAACCATAATTTTGTCTGACTACAATTTATATAAAAAAGAGTCTCATATGATTGACATGCACGACGTTCATTTACGCTACCCCTCGGGCAATGTGGTGTTGCAAGGCGCCAATGTGTCAATTGCGCCGCAATCGTTCCAATATCTCACTGGGGCATCGGGCGCGGGCAAAACATCGCTGCTAAAATTAATGATGTTGGGGCTCAAACCCACCTCTGGCAATATGGAGGTGTTCGGGCAAGATGTTGCACATATCACCGCCGATGACATTCCCCAAATTCGGCAAAAAATGGGCGTGGTGTTTCAAGATTTTCGCTTGCTCGATCATATGAGCATTTTCGACAATGTGGCCCTCACCCTGCGCGTGCGTGGGGCATGGGGCGATGGCAGCCACGCCGATGTGAAAGACCTGCTCGATTGGGTGGGCTTAGGCGATAAACTCCATGATTTTCCTCAATTTCTCTCAGGTGGGGAGCAGCAACGCGTGGCCATTGCGCGGGCGCTCATCGCCAAACCCGCCATTTTGCTGGCCGATGAACCCACTGGCAATGTGGACCCCGCAATGGGGCGGCGCCTGTTGCGTTTGTTTGTTGAGCTGCATAAATTGGGCACGGCGGTGCTGATTGCTACGCATGACACATCCTTGCTAAAGCTATACCCCGCCACATGTTTGCACCTGGAGCATGGCACCATTACAACCAAGCAGGTGGCCGCGTGACCACATACCCCGCACCCGCCCGTATTGTACCAACGCAAACCCTAGTGGGGCGCGCATTTGTATTTGTGATTGCCATCATGACCTTTTTGGCATGTTTATGCGTGGGCATTTCGGCCTGTGTGGTAGGCACTGTCAATGAATGGGACAGCCGCATTTCGCGCGACATCACCGTGCAAATTCGCCCTATTGATGGGGTGGATATTGAAAACTCCATCAAAACTGTGCTTGAGCTGGCGCGCGCTACCAAAGGCATAAAAAACGCACAGCCCATTTCCGACACCGCACAAAAGGAACTGCTGGCGCCATGGTTGAGCGATAGCGTGGATGTGTCGATATTGGCATTGCCTCGGCTTGTGGCCATCGAAATTGCCCCCAAGGCGCAGCCCAATATCAGTGCGTTATCGCAGGTCATATCGGCCAAAGTGCAAGGTGTCAGCATCGACGACCACCGCGTGTGGCGCGACAGGTTGCAATATTCCGCCACGCTCATTTTGGGCGCCTGCGCCTTTATTTTCATGCTGATTGTGTTGGCCGCCGCGCTCACCATTGCCTTTGCCACCCAAGGCACATTGGCCAGCAGCCGCCATGTGGTGGAAATTCTCGATATGTTGGGCGCGCCCCACAGCTTTATTGCGGGCGAATTTCAGAAGGAATATTTCCGCTTTGGCCTCAAAGGCGCTGCACTGGGTGGCCTCGCCGCCACCGCCATTTTTGCCGGGCTCGATATTGCGCGCATATTAGGCTCAATGCCCGATATTGGTTTGATTGTACCTATTACACAATTATCAATCGGCATTTGGGGCTATATAGCGCTTCTGGGCGCGATCATATTTGTAGCACTGCTCACCGCGCTTATCTCCCGCTTCACCACCTTGGCCATTATTGACGACAGTCATTTTTGGGCGCGGGATTAACCCTCCAAAATCCGCTTCAACACATCAATATCATTTTGCAATGATGGGTCGTTGGGCAGCATGGTTTCCACCTTGCGCACAGCGTGCAGAACGGTGGTGTGGTCGCGGCCACCAAAGCGGCGGCCAATTTCAGGCAGCGAGCGCGGGGTGAGCATTTTGGCCAGATACATGGCCACTTGGCGTGGGCGCACAATGGTTTGCGTGCGGCGGTTCGAGAGCAAATCCGCACGGGAGACATTATAGTGCTTAGCCACAAAGCGTTGAATATCTTCAATTTTAATGCGTTTATTGTCCGGCAGTTTAATGAGATCGCGAATGGCGTCTTCCACCATTTGCTCGGTCAGCGGCTGGCGCGAGAACTGATGCTGCGCCACCACACGGTTGAGCGCACCCTCGAGATCGCGGCCATTTGTGGCCACAGACGCCGCAATCAGGCGCAATGCGGTATCGGGGATCATCAAATCGGAATGTTGTTGCATGAGCACGCCCGCGCGGGTTTTGAGAATATCAAACCGCAAATCCTCATCGGGCGAGCCAATTTCCACCACCAAGCCAGCGCCAAGGCGCGAGCGAATACGGGCATCGAGATTATCCAAATCAGCGGGCAGGCGATCGGCCGCCACCACAATGGCGCGTGCCGATTCCAGCAGCGCATTCATGATGTGGCAAAATTCTTGTTGAATATTTTTGCCTTGCAAAAATTGCAGATCGTCAATCAACAGAACATCAATGCCGCGCAACGATTCCTTGAAATTCATGGCATTATGGCTGCGCAATGCCGCCACAAATTCATACATAAACCGCTCCGCTGTGAGGTAAAGTACCCGCTTGCCATGCGCTTTAAGCACTTCTTGCCCCACAGCTTGCAACAAATGGGTTTTGCCCAAGCCAACACCGCCATGAATGAACAGGGGGTTGTAAGGCGTAGCACCGTTAAGCGTTTCACTGGCTAGCTTCATGGCAGCCGAATGCGCGAACGCATTGGATTTCGACACGCGGAAATTGTTAAAGCTGCAGCGCGCATCAAAATGGCTTTCGATACACGCCCCTGAAGACGCTCCGGCATGCGAAGTTGCCGCAACAGACTCGTGCTTCATGTCCTGCGCGCGGAATCCATCGGATTGCGTCAGCACAGGGGCCACCAGCGCAATCGTGGGCGCTTGCGCCTTGGCGGCATTCGCCACTTGGCGCACGATAAAGTCCACCCGCTTGATGACAGGCCACTCGCACGCAATCACAGACGTGAGCACATCCCGATAATGCGATTGAATCCAGCTTTTGAGAAATTTTGTCGGTACCGATAAAATGGCAATATCATCTTGAAATTGCTCAAGCTCAGCGCGGGCAAACCAGCTGGCGAACACATCCTCACCCACTTCAAGACGTAGTTTTGATTTTACATCCATCCAGCGTTGCGCGATGGGAGAGCGTTCCTCGCCATCAATTTCAACACCTTCAAGCCCCGACTGAACGAGCATAAGTTCTGCAGCCATAAAATTCCCCATCTTGACAGATTTTTATTACTCAACAAATTGTTTTATGAAGTTAAATAAAAATATTATTGATGTATAAAATATGAATACAATAAACTTGTGAAGTATGTTGCACGCAATTGCTTTGAATGTTTCATGTTACCCCCTCTGGTATTCTTTGATCTGTATAAACAATCCGCAAATTGCTTATCAGACTTCTTATATTTACCGCTTGTGCCCCATCTTACACAGCAGTTTTGCACAGCGCAATACAGCATTTTGAACATTTTTGAAAATTTTTCGCTTGACATTGCCGATCCCTACAATTGTACGCATTAGGCTGCAAAATTAACCATATCCTTCAACCTATTATACCAAGGGATAATATAAACTAGCCAATGGTCTAATAGAATTAGGCGCATGTTTGTGGCATAACATAAGGACTGAGCGAAACAGGGCGAACACAAATGTCAACAGAGCAACTTCAAAATCAGATCGGCGGCAAGGGCATTGATGCCGGCCTGCAAGCTGTTTTGAATGATATCAACTCTGCATTTACTGGCGCCGTTAAGCAAAACTTCGCTGCACAAGCGTCAAAAGCCGCCGCCCCTGCCGCCAATCAAAACGAAGCAGTTGCGCCTCAAGTGGCCAATGTTGATTTCAACAGCGCAATGAAGGCCATTGCGATCCCTGGCAAAGCAGGCAGCCTCTCTACCTACACCCCGCCAGTTGCTTAATCCTTAGAACTTCTCGGCTGTAAATACCCAGGCCTGCATATCTGCGGGCCATTGCTCGTGTTGCAGCCCCGCTTTGCGCTTGAGTGCCTGCACAAAATCGCGCGGGTGGTGAATGTCTTCCCACACGCTGGGCAAAAACAGCGCTTGCTTACCCGCCCCGCGAATGATCAGCCCATCCATATCGGGCTGCAATTTGGCCAAAAGGTCGGCTTCATTCTTGAGTGTGAGCGCGGTGGGCTGCGATAAAATTGAAATGCTCACTTCAATATGTGGAAACTCTGCTGCGGTGAGCGGTTTAAAGCGTGGGTCGGCAAAGGCGGCTTTAAAACTATTGGCCACCACATCTTGCACCAGCGCCTGCATGGGCTGCATGGAACCAATACACCCGCGCAATTTTCCATCAATCTTGAGCGTGACAAAAGTTTTAGCAATGCTACGCAGCGGGAATTTGAACGTGTTCAGCGCCACTTGCGGTGGTTTGCCCTTGTGCAACCCATGGGCAATGGTGCGCGTGGCAATATCGAGCAATTGTGTGCGGTATTCTTGCGGCAGCTGCGCGGTGCGGGCGGGCTCGAAGCCCCATGCGCCATAGCCCACCACCCGCTCAAGGTTGCCGAATGTATCTCCCGAGGTGCGCATATCCAACTGCGTGGCGCGCATCCCCTTGGCCTGTGCCACTGCCATAAAGCCCGCCAATGGGCGAAATCCGCACGCATGTTTGCCCGTGAGGCCGCTGAATTGCAGCGTTTCAATGGCAAATGCGGTGATCGCGTCATGTTGCTTGGCGGTGTCTTGCGACATAAAATGGCTCAGGTCGGAGCTGATGATCAACAGCGTTTCAGCCCCGCCCCAAAGCGATGTGATCACATCCGTCATCTGCTGTAGCGAGGCATCGCCAATAATCAGCGGTACCACAGCGGCTTTAGGAAAAAATTTAGCCAAAAATGGCAACTCAACTTCGATGGAATGCTCGCCTTCAAAGGCTTTGGGCAACACCTGCACACCCGCATGTTCCATGGCCTGCGCTACGCCCTGTGTATCAATTTTTACTGTGCCCAGCGGTGTTTCAAAGCCATGCGCATCTAATGTGGCCATGCCTTGAAATTGCACATGATGAGTGGGCGCCATTATCACAATGCGTTTAATTCGATCAGCCATATGCGCAACGGCCGAAATGGCAGTTTGCGCCACCATGCCTGAAAAGCGCAAACCCGCATGGGGCATCACAATAGCTTTGAACGGGGCGCGAAAGCTTTCATCCCAATTTTTGGCTTGGTGCTGCGCGCAAAACGCCATGGCCTGATTAAGTTCATCCACCGTGCTAGGGTAAAATTTCCCCGCAACCTGCATGGGGAATAATACGACAGGCCCCGATTTTGGTTTAGCGGCTTTTGCCTGTTTATGGGCAATTTTGGCTTTTTTTGCAGCAAGTTTTGGCATGTTGCCCTCAATAACACTAGTTTATAATTCGTTAACGCAGCGCAGGCATACTGCCCACATGCTCCTCGAACGCGCCACAATACCACCAACACAAACCGCCACACGCTGGTGGGAGATGGGCAGCGATGGCCGAATCCTCTGCACATTGTGCCCGCGTGCGTGCAAATTGCAAGAGGGGCAGCGCGGTCTATGTTTTGTGCGGGCGCGACAGAATAATGAGATGGTGCTCACCACATATGGCCGTTCCTCTGGATTTTGTATTGACCCAATAGAAAAGAAGCCGCTAGCACATTTTCTGCCAGGCACATCGGTGCTTTCGTTTGGCACGGCGGGGTGCAATTTAGCGTGTAGCTTTTGTCAAAATTGGGAAATTTCAAAATCGCGCGAAATGGACACCCTGACAGGTGAGGCCAGCCCGCATGCAATTGCCAAAGCCGCGCACGCCGCTGGCTGCGCATCGGTGGCCTACACCTATAATGACCCGATTATTTTTGCCGAATATGCCATTGATATTGCTGCTGCCTGCCATGAGCTGGGCATCAAATCAGTGGCGGTCACTGCAGGCTATGTAGAAGCCGCACCACGAATTGAATTTTTCAAGGCAATGGACGCCGCCAATGTGGATTTGAAAGCCTTCACTGAAGACTTCTATTATAAGCATTGCAAAGCCAGCCTTGGCAATGTGAAGGAGACGCTGGAATATCTTGTGAAGGAAACCGACGTGTGGGTAGAAATCACCACGCTGCTGATCCCAGGTGAAAACGACAGCCCGCGCGAGATTGATGCCCTCAGCGCCTGGGTGTGCGATGCGTTGGGGCCGCATGTGCCACTGCATTTTAGCGCGTTCCACCCCGATTTTCGGATGAAGGATAAGCCTATCACCCCGCAAACCACGCTGATTATGGCGCGGCAAATTGCCTTGCAAAATGGCCTGCGCTACGTATATACGGGCAATGTGATAGACGAGGCGCGCGCCAGCACATGGTGCCATGGCTGTGGTGAAAAGCTGATCGGCCGCCATCAATATGCCATTTCACACTATAATGTCACGCCTGAAGGCACATGCCCCAATTGCACCACGCCCATCGCAGGGGTGTTCATTGATAAGCCTGGCACATGGGGCAATAAACGGCAGCGCGTGAAGGTGTAGCGTTATATAATGCCATAATACATCAACATATTCACAATCGCGAACACCCACATGGCATAGGCCAAGGCGACAAACACGATTGAAATGCTCGCAAAATGTGCGGTGCTTGCGGCGGTGTGGCGCGGGTTGCCCTCATGAATCCAGTGCTGCCACCCAATAAACCCAGCTAAAATACACGCCAATACTCCCAGCAAATTGATATACATAGCAGGTTGCAGCCCCGCAAAGGTATATATGATAAATGCACAGCCCGCATTGAGGAAAAACCCGCTGCGAATGATTGTGAGGCCATAGTTGCGACGTTGTGCAAACCATGCGCATGCTTGTGAAATAGTTCTGGGTGCGGAATCTATGCTCATGATGCCAATATGACAGTTTTCATATGCAAATCAACCATTCACTCTGAATTATACCCACTGTATTCCCCAGAAAAAATAGCCTTGACCACGCTGAATATTTGTGGCATTGAATCATTCGAGTTTTGCAGACTCGCGATTTGTGCAGCACGGTGTTGCATAAATTCTTTAATTCTTAGAATAGGCTACCAATATCATGGCAAAATCTACCGGAAAAGTAAAATGGTTCAACCCAACCAAAGGCTACGGCTTCGTTCAACCAGATGACGGCGGCGCTGATGTGTTTGTACACATTTCAGCTGTTGAGCGTATCGGCTTGAAATCACTGAATGAAGACCAACGCGTTGCCTATGATTTGGTTACAAATCGCGGTAAAACATCTGCAGTAGAATTAGAATTGATGTAATCGATCGTTTGATCAGATTATGTGAAATTAGCCTTAAGGTTGTGGAAGCGATCTTAAGGCTTTTTATATGGATGCCTTAATACACCTCATGGCGGTGGCATATTGCGACCTGCAGAAGCCTCATGACCACAATACCAAATAACGCCCCCAAAATTGATCTGCTAAAATTATTATGGCAATCATTGTTATCCGCATCAACATGGCGAAACACTGGTGTGCTGACAGTATTTCTTTATATATTCATGCATTTTGAACATGACAAAAAAGTAAAACACCTCAACACCATTCGCTTATCTAATATAGATAGTTTAAATTTGAATATTGTGAAATATAATAAATTGTTTTCAATTTATGTAAAAGATAAATACAACACAAATAATAATCTTGAATTACAAAAAACTGCAATGTTAAAAGACAGCTTTTCAAAAAATATAGCCGCACTAGGGGATTCTATTAAAGTAGAACGTCAAAAAACAATGTGGCAAATTTTTAATGGCTTGTAAATTTGAGTATATTTATGACAAAATGCTTGATAAATACGCCTCAATCGCGCTTGGGGGCACACCATCTACAATTTTAGCCGCGCCGATAGCGTCACATAAAATAAATGTCCAGCCATTGCCTGTGGCTTTTTTATCGCTGCCCATCAATTGCAACAATTGCGGCACATGCGAAGCATTCAGGCCAAATGCCCGCGCATCAGTTGGCAGGCCAATTGCGGTGAAATGCGCCCGCACCCGTTGCACATCTTGCCCAGTGCACAACCCAATTTTATGGCTGTAGTCATAGGCGCAGATAATGCCCAGCGCCACCGCTTCGCCATGCAGCAGCTGGCTGGAATAGCCAAAATAGGCCTCAAACGCGTGGCCAAAGGTGTGGCCAAGGTTCAATAACATGCGTTCGCCTTGCTCTTTTTCATCGCGTGAAACAATGCCCGCCTTCATTTCCACACTGCGTTTAATGGCGTGAATACGCGCGGGCACATCACCCGCGAGTAGTTTGGCGGCATTGGCTTCAAGCCAGTTGAAAAATCCTGCATCGCCAAGCAGCGCATATTTCACCACCTCGGCATAGCCTGAAAGCAGCTGGCGGTGCGCGAGCGTATTCAAAACGCTGGTGTCGGCCAACACAAGTGATGGTTGATGAAACGCCCCAATTAAGTTTTTGCCTTCACCTGTGTTGATACCCGTTTTGCCGCCCACGCTGGAATCGACCTGCGCCAGCAAGCTGGTGGGAATTTGAATAAACCCAATGCCCCGCTTATAAATCGCTGCGGCAAAGCCCACCAAATCCCCCGCCACACCGCCGCCCAAGGCAAACACCACATCATTACGGGAAAGCCCTGCTTGCAACAATTGCCGCGAGATGTCCTCCAGCACGCGGAAGCATTTTGCCCCTTCACCATCCTCAATTTCAATGGTGGTGATCGGCAGCCCAAGCGGCACCAAGGCATCCATCAACGGCTGCATATAGAGTGTCGCCACGGGCGCGCTGGCAATAATCGCCAATTTTTTGGCCTGTTTAACATATGGGCGCGCGTGGCTGGCAGCGTTGTATATGAGCCCCTCACCGATCAACACGTCATAGGAATATTCTCCCAGCTCAACAGGAACGGCTACATAACTCATTGTTTCTCTTTCACAATATGGGCATGAATGGCGCCAATAATTTCCCGCGCGGCGCGCTCCACTGCGTAATCTTGCAAGTCCACATGCACCATGGCCTGCGCATAGAGCGGCTGGCGCGCCTCTATCAATGTGCGCAGTGTATCTTCGGGGTTATCTGTGAGCATCAGCGGGCGATTTTGCTTGCGGCGCAGGCGTGTCATCAATACATCGGCTGGGGCTTGCAGCCACACAGAAACCGCGCCTTGATTCACCAATGCGCGGGTGTCGTCATTGATAAATGCGCCGCCACCCAGCGACAATATCTGCTGACCATCCTTCACCAGCCGCGCGATCACTTTGGCCTCGCCTTGACGAAAATAGGCTTCACCAAAAGCTGAGAAAATATCGGGAATTGTCATGCCCGCAGCCAGCTCCACCTCGTGGTCGCTATCATGAAAATCGAGCTTCAACATTTTGGCCAAGCGCCGCCCCAGCGTCGTTTTGCCCGAGCCCATCATGCCCACCAGCACAATGGGCCGCGCGCCCAATTGTTTGGTGATCTGGCGCAGTTGTTGATCAAGCGCTTTGCGCCCTTTCGACGTGCTATGGGGTTGGTCTATATTCATAACCGCGATAAGACGTGAAACTGCACTAAAAATCAACACATTTGGTGTAGAAATTTGCACATGACCAATTGGCACGATGAATTTTTGATGATGCTGCGGGCCGAGCGCGGTGCAGCACACAATACGCTAGAAGCCTATGGCCGCGATTTGCACGATTTTGCCGATTTTTGCGGTTCCGCTCCCATTGCAACGATCAACACCGCCACCTTGCAAGCCTATTTAGCACATCTTTCGGCACAAGGGCTTGCCCCGCGCAGCGTGGCCCGCAAACGCTCCACCCTCTCGCAATTCTACCAATTTTTAGTGGCGGAAAATGCGCGGGAGAACAACCCCACAGCCCTTTTGCAAAGCCAAAAGCTGGCGCCTGCCTTGCCCAAAACCATGAGTGAAAACGCTGTCACGGTGCTGATCGAGCACGCGCAGCGGGAAGTTCATCAAATGGCGGACGCCACGCCTGCAAAACGTCTAAAATCTGTGCAACTCTACGCCCAGGTAGAGCTGCTGTATGCCGCAGGCCTGCGGGTGAGTGAGTTGGTGGGGCTGCCGATGAAAGGTATACACCTCCCTTCTCCCTTGACGGGAGAAGGTGTCCCGATAGGGACGGATGAGGGGTTTGAATCGGCAGCGAAGCTGCAAAAACGATCCAGTGAATCGTTTTTAGATTTAAACGCCATGAGCCCTGCGAATGGCAGGGTCAATCATTCCCAAGAACACCCTCACCCCCCGCTTCGCGGTACCCTCTCCCGTCAAGGGAGAGGAGGAAGAATTGCAAACTTCCTCACCATCAAAGGCAAGGGCGGGAAGGAGCGCCTTGTGCCGCTGCACGCAGGTGCGCAAACCGCAATCGCCGCCTATATTGCCATGCTGCCGCCAAGCCCCTCGCCGTGGCTATTTCCCGCGAGCAGCGCCACTGGCCACATGACCCGCCAAGCCTTTGCGCGCGAATTGAAAGCGCTGGCGCGCCGTGCTGGCCTGAATGCTGATCCGCTCTCGCCCCATGTGCTGCGTCACGCGTTTGCCAGCCATCTGCTGCATCATGGGGTGGATTTGCGCATGGTGCAAACGCTGCTGGGCCATGCCGACATCACCACCACACAGATTTACACTCATGTGCAAGATGAACGCCTGCACGCCTTCGTGCAAGAGTGCCACCCGCTGGGGAAGGGGTGAATTAGAAAATAGAGCCTTGTCATTCTGAGCGGAGCGAAGAATCTTCCTAAAGTGGAGCGCGATGGGCAGGGGATCCTTCACTGCGTTAGGATGACACGTGCATCACCTCTTGCCTCTTACTAAACCCCGCGCTACAATACATTCATGCAACAACCACCTTTGAAAATCATCCTCTGCTCCCCGCGTGGGTTTTGCGCGGGCGTGGTGCGGGCGATCGATGTGGTGGAAGTGGCGCTGAAAAACTATGGCCCACCCGTGTATGTGCGGCATGAAATTGTGCATAATCGCTATGTGGTGGAGAGTTTGCGCGCCAAAGGCGCTGTGTTTGTGGAGGAATTGTACGAAATTCCTGCTGGCACGCGTGCGCCCGTGGTGTTTTCGGCGCATGGTGTGCCAAAATCAGTGCCCGCTGAAGCCAAAAATCTCAATTTTTTTGCCATTGATGCCACCTGCCCGCTGGTGACAAAAGTGCACCGCGAGGCGCAAGTTCACTACAAGCGTGGGCGGCATATTGTGCTGATCGGCCACGCTGGCCACCCTGAAGTGATTGGCACAATGGGGCAATTGCCGCTGGAGGCTGTCAGCCTGATTGAAACCGAAGCCCAAGCCGAAGCCTACACCCCGCCGATTGCGGGCGAGCTGGCGTATGTCACCCAAACCACGCTTTCTGTGGAAGACACCCGCGCCATTATTGAGGTGCTGCAGCGACGTTTTCCATCAATGATCGCCCCGCATAAGGAAGATATTTGCTACGCCACCACCAATCGGCAAGAGGCTGTGCGCAAGGTTGCGCCGCTGGTGGATGCGTTTATTGTGATGGGGTCGCCCAACTCTTCCAACTCGCAACGCTTGCGCGAGGTGGCCGAGCGCGAAGGCTGCACGCTTTCGCTGCTCATCGAACGGGCCGATGATGTGCCCATGGCGCAATTTGCCGATGTACGCGCCATTGGCATCACGGCGGGGGCTTCCGCGCCAGAGGTGTTGATTGAAGAAGTGATCGCACAATTTGCACTCACCCGCACCATTGTGCTAGAAACAATCAGCACCGCGCAGGAACATATGTTCTTCCCACTGCCGCGTGAATTGCGAGAGGCGGGGTAACACAATTCCGTCATGGTCGGGCTTGAACCGACCATCTACTTCAAAGAAGATCCTCGGGTCTTCGCCCGAGGATGACGGTGATAAACTATCTTGGATTGTGAATTGTAATGGCCGTATATACAGAAGTGCCCGATGAAGAGCTTGAAACGTTCATAGCCAGCTATGACATTGGCCAAGTGCGCGCGCTCAAAGGCATTGCCGAGGGCGTGGAAAATTCCAATTATCTGCTACACACCACACTGGCCGACTACATCCTCACCCTGTATGAAAAGCGGGTGAATGCCGATGAATTGCCGTTCTTTTTGGGGTTGATGGAACACGCCCACAGCGGCGGGGTGCCCTGCCCATTGCCGGTGAAAAACCGCGCAGGGGCAGCACTTTCCACTTTGGCAAGCAAGCCAGCGGCGATTGTGACATTTTTGGATGGCATCTCGGTGCGGCGGCCAACAGCAGCGCATTGCGCGGCGCTGGGTGCAGCTTTGGCGCAATTCCACACCGCCACCGCCAGCTTCCCCATGCAACGCGCCAACACCCTCAGCCTTGCGGGGTGGGACGATTTGGCCAGTAAAATTGCGTGCGATGCCCAAATCGCTGGCGGCACCGTGGCGGGGCTCGTGCCCATGATTCACACCACTCTGGCCAATTTGCACGGGGCATGGCCGCAGAATTTGCCTACAGGCATTATCCATGCCGATTTATTCCCCAATAATGTGCTGTTTTTGGGCACCACAATTTCGGGCGTGATCGATTTTTATTTCGCCTGCACCGACATGCTGGCCTATGACATGGTGATTTGCGTGAATGCGTGGTGCTTTGAGCCCGATGGCAGCCTGAATGTGACCAAAGCCCAAGCACTGCTGCAGGCCTATCACAAAATTCGCCCCTTACGTGCGGATGAGCTCGCCGCATTCCCCATTTTGGCGCGCGGCGCGGCGCTGCGGTTTTTACTCACCCGTGCTTACGACTATATGCACTGCCCCAAAGGCGCGCTGGTGAAACCACTCGACCCGCTGGAATATGCCCGCAAGCTGGAATTTCATAATCGAATTATGAAATTTGAGGATTATGGGGTGCGGGTTTAGGGTATAAATCCCCCTCATCCTAGTGCCCGAGCGACTTGCCGCGTCGTAGCGCAGCGAAGACGGGAGCGAGGAATAGACACTAGGATCTCGAAAAAAAGAATAGATCCTGGTGTCAAGCACCAGGATGAGGGGTAGAGATGCACCCTGCAATCCCCCTAGCCAAATTGCGCGGAATTGTGTATGCAATGGCGCATTGATAGGAACACACCCATGAACGCAATGCTCGACTTTTACCTCTCTTCCAACGCGTGGCCATTTGAAGAAGCCCGCAAGGTGAAGGCACGCATCGAGAAATTGGGCAAAACCAGCCCTGTGATTTTTGAAACGGGGTATGGTCCATCAGGCTTGCCGCATATTGGCACCTTTGGCGAGGTGGCACGCACAACCATGGTGCGCCATGCGTTCACGAAAATCAGCGACCACCCTACGCAGCTGATTTGTTTTTCCGATGATATGGATGGCCTGCGTAAAGTGCCCACCAATATTCCGAACCAAGAGGCGATGGCAGCGCATTTGAACAAACCACTCACCTCTGTCCCAGATCCGTTCGGCACACATAGCAGCTTTGGCGCGCATAATAATGCACGGCTGCAAGCATTTTTGGATCAATTCGGGTTTGAATATGAATTCAAAAGCGCCACCGCGTGCTATCAAGCGGGCGAGTTTGATGAAACCTTGCGACACGTGCTGCGCAATTACGACAAAGTGATGCAGATTATGCTGCCGTCATTACGCGAAGAGCGCGCCGCCAGCTATTCGCCCTTCATGCCATTGTGCCCGAAAACTGGCCATGTGTTGCAAGTGCCGATTGAAAGCGTGAATGCCGATAAAGGTACGCTCACCTATAAAGACCCTACCACTGGTGAACTCATTGAAACCCCCGTGACAGGTGGGCGTTGTAAACTGCAATGGAAACCCGATTGGGCGATGCGCTGGGCAGCCATGGGCGTAGATTATGAAATGTGCGGCAAAGATTTGATTGATAGTGTGAAATTATCAGGGCAGATTTGCCGTGCGATTGGTGGCACCGCACCAGAAAACCTTACCTATGAGCTGTTTTTAGATGAAGGCGGCCAAAAAATCTCAAAATCCAAAGGCAACGGGCTCACCATCGAGGAATGGCTCACCTATGCCAGCAATGAAAGCCTCGCACTCTATATGTTCAAAGAGCCCAAGCGCGCCAAACGCCTGCATTTTGATGTGATCCCCAAACATGTGGATGAATATAGCCAGTTTAGTGCGGCTTTTGCGCGCCAAACCGAAAAAGAGCAAATTGCCAACCCCGTGTGGCACATTCACAATGGCAACCCGCCAGTGGTGGATACGCCGATTAACTTCTCCATGTTGCTCAACCTTGTTTCAGCATCGAACGCTGAAAATGCTGATGTGCTGTGGGGCTTTATCAAGCAATATGCGCCGCATGTGACACCAGAAACGCACCCGCAGCTCAATGCGCAAGTGGGCTTTGCCATCAAATATTTCCACGATTTTGTGGCGCCCACTAAAAAATTCCGCGCGCCAACGGAGCAAGAACGCACCGCGATGCAAGATTTATATGAGCGGTTATTGGCCATTGGCAGCAGCAATGATGCCGACGCATTGCAAACCATGGTGTTCGACGTGGGCAAAACCCATGAATTTACTGAATTAAAATTATGGTTCCAAGCGCTGTATCAAGTATTGCTGGGGCAAGACCAAGGCCCTCGCTTCGGCTCGTTCATCGCGCTCTATGGTGTGGAAAAAACTATGGCGATGATTTTCGCAGCGCTGAATAGAGCAGAATAATTGAAGTTAAAAATTTATATATTACAGTTTTGCATTACAGCATTGCTGTTTTCGAATTAACGATATGTTAGATCTATATTTGACAACCATACTCATGTGTAGTTTTATTATTGAATAGTGCCATTTTAAAACTCAACATTGAAAATAACATGGAGTTATTATGACTGATGGTATCGACCTTAAGGCTTTAAAATCACAAAAAACAGTTGAATACAAAATCAATGGCGACTCTCTTTTTGATAAAATCGCCTCGACCTTTGATAAGGATGCCCATAAAGGGATTTTGAGCAAAAAAGAATTCAAAAAGATGAAAGAATATTTATCATCAGCGGATAATTGGGAAGACCCCAATAAGCCATATGGCGAACGCATCAATCAACGCGATGGATTTTTAGTGGAAAACGAAATTCGCGCTTATGCTGCTAAGCAAAGCAAAGTTGCAACCTATCGTATTCATGTAGCTGCAGCCGATTATAAACACACCAAAGATGTTGGTGCCGATATAATAAGATTGAGCTATTCAAGCGCAATATTGAAACGGCTTGGCGTGAATTGAGGTAACTCTCAATGACGGCCCGCTAAAATCTGATCCAGCGGCTTCACAGGATAGCTGAGAATTTTCACCTTCTCATCGCGCGTGAGGGAGTCGGGCCCGAGGCGTGCGAGCTTTTCATAAATCAGCCCCACTTCCACACGCACGCGCTCATTGGGCGGGCTGAACGGCACCAGCGCGCCATGCAGGGCGCTGGCCATTGGGTCTTCCAGCAGGCGCATGAGGCCGTTTTTCTCATCTTGGCGCGGGCGCTGAGCAATCTGTTCAATCACACCGAGTACCGCATGGGGTGCAGTTTCTTCCGGAATTTGGAACAAATGCTGCGCGCGCGCCGCAAGGCCAATATCCTCACGCGAGGAATAATGAGTGATGACGGCCGAAAGCACAAGGCCAGCCAGCACGGGGGTCATCCACCAGAAAAAGCCGGGGTCGGATACCCACGCGGCAATCGACCACGCCACCCCAAGCACCATGTGCCAGCGCAGGGTTTTAATGGCATCCCACAATGGCACAGCGGTTTCATCACGGTTTTGCGTGCCCCAATTCACGGTGCTGCCCAAAATGGTGCTGCTCACAAAAATGGTGTGCAGCCACATCATCACGGGGGAGAGCAACACGGAAAAGAAAAACTCGAGTACGCCGCTGAGCAATAGCCCCATGCGGCCACCATAAGTGAGGGCGGTGCGCTTGCGCCACATCAACATGAATATAGAGAGGAATTTTGGCACAATGAGCATGCCGAGTGTGAGGGCGAGCAATAGAAGCATATCACCCGCACGATCGACCGGCCAGCTTGGGAACAACGCCCGCCCACCACGAAAAAACACCTGCCCATTTTGGGCGGATTCAAACGCGGCGAAGGTGGAGAAGCACAGCAACAAAAACCATAATGGCGACGACACAAAGCCCATTACGCCCATGAACAAATGCAGGCGGGAAATGGGCTTGAACTTGGCACCAAACAACACGCGCACATGCTGTAAATTGCCTTGGCACCAGCGCCGATCCCGCGCCGCATAATCAATAATATTGGTGGGCAGCTCCTCCCACGAACCTTCCAGATCGGTCACAAACCACACCTTCCAACCCGCACGCACCAGCATGGCAGCTTCCACAAAATCATGGCTGAGAATCGGGCCACCAAGCGGGGGCTTTCCCGAAAGAATGGGTAATCCGCAATGCTGAATGAAGGCCTCGGTGCGCATAATGGCATTGTGCCCCCAATAATTACCATCGCCCAATTGCCAGAACGAAAGCCCCATCGACATGGTGGGGCCATGCACGCGGCTGATGAATTGCAAAACACGGGCGAACAAAGTATTGCGGCCAATAGGCTGCGGCTGGGTTTGCACCAGCGCGGTATCGGGGTTGTAATCGAGAAACGTGGCCATTTGCACCAAGGTGCGGGCGGTCATGGTGCTATCAGCATCAAACACCACCATATATTCATAACCAGCGGCCCATTTCTCGCAGAAATCCATGAGATTGCCCGATTTTTTCTCGGTATTCAGCTCGCGGCGGCGATAGTAAATTTTGCCGCGCACACCCATGCGTTTACGCAAATCGGCCCATAATAATTCCTCCGCAATCCAAATATCGGGGTCGCGGGTATCAGACAGCACAAAAAAATCGAAGGCATTATCATAGCCTAACCGCTTTAAATCGAGATAAATCGCCTCAATGCGCCCAAAAACAGCGTATGGATCTTCATTATATACGGGCACCACAATCACCGTGCGCGTATCGAGCCGTGCAGGCAATGGGCGTTTGGCGGTGGATTTCAAGGTGATGGGGTCGCGATTGAACCCACGCAATAACAGCCCCGCAATTGAGGTGCTGAATGAGAGCGAGATCCAAGTGAAATTGATGGTGAACAGCACAACAATAGCGTATTCCACCGCCGTGAGGCCATTGCTACCCAGCACATCTGTGAGCAACCATGCCGCCCAAAGCGCCAGAGCCAACGCACTGCCAAACAACACCACGCGCCGCAACAATGGCAGCGGGCCATGCAGGCGATAGGCTTTTGCGAGGGTTTCAGAGGTGGGGGCGGTGGCAGTGTTCATTTAAGCCCAAAATTCATTTCTCACGGGGTAAGTCCATGTTTCTGTGAGGGCTTTAGTATCAGATTTTAGGAATAATCGCAAATCGGCCCCCACATTGGCCTCGCCCTTATAGTCGAACACGGCACGAAAGCCACGAATATCAGGGTTTTGTTGCACAAATACCCGTATAATTTTGCCTGTATTGGTGGTGGCCATCGCGGTGACTGTTTCTGGTGCGTGGAGGTGATAGTCGAGATCCCCCCCCGCAAAATCGACCATCACGCGGCGTACCATTGGGTCATTATATTCTGCGGCCTCATGCTGCATCAAAGGTTTAATAAATGCGTTTAGCGCTTTGCCGCCTGTGTGTAAATCTTCGCCATCATCGGTAGCTGTCAGTTGAAAGCCGAATGAAAACGGCACTTGCGGCTTCAGCTCATCCTTGGGCACCCACAATGCTACAATATTATCGTTGGTTTCGTCTGGCGTGGGGATTTCCACTAATTCCACATGCCCCTCGCCCCAATCGCCAATGGGTTGCACAAAATAACTGGGGCGGCGCTCATAATGCAGGTCGAGGTCTTGATAATGCGAAAATTGCCGATCGCGCTGCATCAGGCCAAAACCCCGCATGTTTTTATCAACAAACGCGCTGACACTGAGCGATTTTGGATTGCGCAATGGCCGCCAAATCCATTCACCGCTGCCTGTATTGATCAATAATCCATCAGAATCATGAATTTCAGGCCGATATTCACTGGCGGGGCGCGGGCGCTGCTCGCCATAGAGGAACATGGAGGTGAGCGGCGCAAGGCCTAGCTTTTTCACAGGCTTACGTGGGAATATGGTGGCTTGCACTTGCACTGTAGAGTTAGACCCTGGCTCGATAGTGAAGAAATACGCGCCTGTTACCGAGGGGCTATCCAGCAACGCCGCCATTCGAATGGTGGTGTCGCCAGCTTTAGGGGGCTCGATCCAAAATTCTTTGAAATGCGGGAATTCTTCGCCGCTGGGCAGCGCGGTATCAATGGCCAACCCACGCGCGGAAAGGCCAAAGCGCTGACCACGGCTGAGCAGACGAAAATAGCTCGCGCCCAAAAATACAATCAACTCATCTTGAATGCGTGGGTCGTTTAGCGGATAATGGATGCGCAAGCCCGCATAGCCAATCTCTTGCGACAGGGCCTCATCCACCTTCATTTTGCCGTAGTCGAACAAATCCTTACTATAAGGCACGGTTTGTACATTACCCTCACGCACAATATTCACACTCACGGGCTTTTCATATAAAAAACCGCGATGGAACAATTGCAGCCGATATGGGCTGCCTTTTTCTGCCAACAATGCTTTATCAGCGCGGAAACGAATATCGCGATAGCTATCAAAACTCATGTTGCTAAATATTGAGGGCAGCGCGTTTGGCTTGTCACTAAAGGCCGCATCGGCCAAAGATTTAGCCTTGCTTGTAACAAAATCTGCAATCGAAAACCCGCCTTGCGCCAGCGCCACGCCGCCACCCACACTGTGTACAATCGCCGCAACGCCCGCAAACAGGCCAAATTTCAACACATCACGGCGAGAAAGCGAGGTCATATATCATCCATATTCAATTGAGTGAGCGGCAGCCTATTGGTTTTCGCACAGATGCTCAAAAAAACAAGACGATATTATGGCCAAATAGCGTTAAAATATGAAATATTTCATTATGTATCCCACCACCCCACATGCCAGCAATGTGAGTGGTACAGCCCATTTGCTTTTGAACATGAAAAATGCTGCCAACGCGGCGCAAAACAGCACAACATCGCGCGGGGTATGTACTGTGGTGATGGCGATTTGTGTGGCCGTTACCGCCAAAAGCCCCACCACAGCCGCTGAAATGCCGTCGAGCGCGGCATGAAATGTGCGATTTTCAATCAGTTTTTCAAGCTGCGTGTGGCCAAGCAGCGTGAACCCAAACGCGGGCGTGAAAATGCCCAATGTCATGAGCCCCGCACCAGGAAATCCACCCGCAATATAGCCCAAAAATGTGCCGAAAATAATCAACGGTGCGGGGATCACATTGCTCAGTGCGATGCTGTCCAAAAAGCTCTGCGCATTCACATTGGGGTACACATCCACCATAGCGTTTTGCAAAAAGGGGATGGAGGTATAGGCCCCGCCGAACGACAATAACCCTGCTTTCAAGCCCTCAAGCAATAGATTTTGCGTACCATGAAAAGGGTTAAGCATGGGCATAGCGGGCGCATAATATGTGGCGATGATGGCCAATGTGCTTGCTGCCAATAAAGTGAGGATGGCCAAATTGCGCCGTTGCGTGCCCCACAGCCAATTCCACACGCCGCATAACACAAACACCCAGATAAAATGCACGCCCAATAGCGTGAGGCCAGCAGCCACAATCGCTGCAATCCACAACGGCTGGCTCACCAAAATATGCCCGCCAATGCGATGTGTCGCGCGGACAATGAGCGCGGCCACCGCAGGTGCAACGCCCACAAATAAGGGCAGCAAGGCCTGCTGGCCAAAATGCATATACATCCAAGAGAGCGCCAGCATCAGCACAAATCCGGGCAACATAAAGCCAAGCCCCGCCAAAAATCCGCCCCAGCGCCCCGCGCGCACCATGCCAAAATATACGCACAGCTCATGCGCTTCCGGCCCCGGCAACGCTTGATAGACCGCCAAGGCACGGCGAAATTTTTCGGGGGTGATCCACGCCTGTTTATCCACCAATTCAGCGCGGATCATGGCAATTTGCGCGGCAGGCCCACCCCACGCTAACAGGCCAAATTTCAGAAATTGCATGAAGATGGCAGGAAGTGTTTGGGGCATGGCTGCAGTTTAAGGATAAATCATCAGACCGCAATATGTTTTCCTTGCACCCACCACTCACACACCCTAAAACATGTGCATGTCGCTCACCCGAAACGTTCTCACCCTTGGCCTTGGCACTGCGGTTTCACGCGTGTTGGGCTTTGCGCGCGATGTGTTGATTGCGGGCATTTTGGGTGCAGGCCCCGTGGCGGATGCGTTTGTGGTGGCATTTCGCTTGCCCAATTTATTCCGCCGCCTGTTTGCCGAAGGCGCCTTTAGCAGCGCCTTTGTGCCGCTATTTTCGCGCGAATTGGCCAAGGATGGCGAAACGGGCGCGCTGAAATTTGCCAATGAAGCGTGGGCGTTTTTGCTGGCGGCGCTGCTGGTGTTCACAGTGATTGCCGAAATTTTTATGCCGCAGTTGGTGCTGCTGATGGCACCGGGCTTTGCGGGCAACCCTGAAAAATTCGCCCTCACCGTGCTGCTCACGCGCATATGTTTCCCCTATTTATTGTGCATGTCGCTGCTATCGCTTTTGGCGGGCATTTTGAATGCAAAGGGCTATTTCAAAGCCTCGGCCTTTGCGCCCACAGCGCTGAACCTTATTCTCAGTGCTGCAGCACTTTTGGCATGGTTTTTGGGTTATGTGCCTGAAAAAGCGGGGCTTGCGCTGGTGATTAGCATATTAGTGGCTGGGTTTGTGCAGCTGGGCATTTTGGCAATTGCCGCCAAGCGCGCGGGGCTGTTGCCCACCAATTTCCGCCCGCGTATCACCCCCAATATCAAACGCTTGCTGAAGTTTGGCGCGCCCAGCGTGCTTTCGGCGGGCATGACACAAATCAACATCATTGTGGGCACCATGTTGGCCTCCTCAATCGCGGGGGCGGTGTCCTATTTATATTATGCCGACCGTTTGTATCAATTGCCACTGGGCATTGTGGCCACCGCAATTGGCACTGCATTGTTGCCGCCCATTTCCAGCCACATGGCCAAGGGCGAATGGGCACAGGCGAATGAGTTGCAAAATCAGGGGTTGTTTCTCACGCTGCTCATCACTTTGCCCGCCACCGTGGCCTTGTGTGTCATTCCGTATGAGCTGTGCGCGGTGCTGTTCGAGCGCGGCGCATTCAGCGCCAATGATGCGAAGGAAACCGGCCGCGTGCTGGCCGCCTATGCGCTTGGCTTGCCGGGGTTTGTGCTCATCAAAGTGCTATCCCCCTCATTTTATGCCCGCGAAAATGCCAAAACGCCGTTTTATTATGCCGCCATTTCCATGGTAGTGAATGTTGTGGCCAGCCTGTTATTGCTGCCGATTATGGGCGCTGCGGGCATTGCATTGGCTACATCCATTGCGGGCTGGGGCAATGCGCTGATGCTGGGCGCACATTTGCTGGTGAAAAAGGATTGGCAACCTGCGGCTAAATTGCTGAAGCAATCGGTGCTGTGCGTGCTCTCAAGTGGGTTGATGGGCGCCGCCATTTATTATGCCCTGCCCTATGCACGGCCATTTTTGCTGGCCAGCAACGCCGATATGCAAAAACTCATTGGGCTGGGCAGCATTGTGGGCTTGGGTGTGGTGGTGTATTGCGTGCTCACATTTGTATTTATTGGCCTGAAGCCGAAGGATATTCTTGCACTGTTGCGCAAAAAGCGTAAATAGGCAAAATAATGCTCCCCACTTGTGGGGGAGCTGGCATGCGAAGCATGACTGAGGGGGGTCACTTTGCTTGGTAAAAATACCCCCCTCAGCCTCGTTTCACTCGGCAGCTCCCCCACAAGTGGGGAGCATAAGAATTTGGATGTTTTATGACCAACCCTTCTGATACTCACTTCCCCCCCCGCGTATTTTCTGGCGTGCAGCCCACGGGCAATTTGCACCTTGGCAATTATTTGGGCGCCATTGTGAAATTTGTGGCCTTGCAGCAGCAGTTTCCGCAATGCCTGTATTGTGTGGTGGACATGCACGCTATCACCGTGCCGCAAGACCCTGCCGCATTGCGCCAGTCCATCCGCGATGTGGCGGCGGCGTTCCTGGCGTGTGGCATCGACCCAAAGCAGCATATCATTTTTAATCAATCGCAAGTGGCAGGCCATGCAGAATTGGCATGGGTGTTCAATTGCGTATCGCGCCTTGGTTGGCTCAATCGAATGACCCAGTTTAAAGAAAAAGCCGGCAAAAATAGCGAAAATTCCTCTGTCGGGCTGTATGTGTACCCCAATTTGATGGCGGCCGATATTCTGCTGTATAAAGCCACGCATGTGCCTGTGGGCGAAGACCAAAAGCAGCATTTAGAGCTGGCGCGCGATATTGCACAGAAGTTCAATAACGACTTTGCCGCCTCAATTTTGGAAACTACGGGGGCAGAGCTGTTCTTCCCGCAGCCCGAGCCTGTGATTCAGGGCACGGCCACACGCGTGATGTCGCTGCGTGATGGCACCAAAAAAATGTCGAAATCGGAAATTTCTGACTATTCTCGCATTCATTTATCCGATGATGCCGAGACAATCGCGCAAAAAATCCGCAAAGCCAAAACCGACCCGCTGCCCCTGCCAGAAGTGGGAGAGGATTTGACCGCGCGCCCTGAAGTGGCCAATTTGCTGAATATATTCGCCGCAATCACGGGCAAAAGCGTCGATGATGTGCTGCGCGCGTTTGCTGGCCAGCAATTCTCGAGCTTCAAAACCGCCTTGGCCGATGAGCTGATTGCGCATATCAGCCCCATTCGTGGCGAATTGCTGCGCTGGCAGCAACACCCTGGCGATATTGATGCCATTTTGCGCGATGGCGCCACCCGCGCCCGCGAGTTGGCTGAACCCACCATCAAAGATGTGAAGCAGATTGTTGGGTTTTTGAATTAATCATAAAACTGTTATAAATCTGTCACTTATTTGTCATACTGCATACGCAATACTCCTGCAGAAGGAGATTTGTATGAGCGAGATATACAAGCCACACATTAATTCAAAAACATGGGTTGTTGGCGTTGAAGAGCATTTGAAAAACGCCATTGAACAGGCATTTGAAGTGTCAATGATACCATCAGTTGCTAATAAATTAAAGAATATGAACCAGCTTGCTGAAAATATTAAAAAAAAATCGCCCAAAACACCCCCAAAAACAGCAGTTATTGTGATGTTTCTAACAGCGACTTTGTCTTTGACGACTTCATTCTTAACAAGAACCCTTACAAATTTAGAGTCTTAAAATGTTAAAAATTGATAAAGCAGGCAAAAACATACATTTTAATACAACTCCACCAATCCCCAAAAATATCCCTGTACAGCCCCCAAAATTACATAGTATTATACCCAAGCACACAATTGGCTGCAAACCAAAAATCACGGGGAAAACCTCTAACCTTCCTAAAGGCAAGATTGGGATATGGTTAGTGTTAGCTTTTGCAATGCAAGCACTACAATGGCTAAAATTTCCAAATCATTCTGAAATGTAAGAGGAAAAATAATACGCGCACGATCACGAGTACACAATACAACTAAAGACCAATAACCTCTTATACTAATTGTTAATTGTTGAAATTTTTATGCGTGGTATCATCCTTAGGTAGTAGTTCAAAAGGTGATGCTTAACGACGCATACGAGCCGCAGAACATATAGATATATCGCCCCACGCTGTTTCATCCCCCCAGCGTGGGGTTTTCATTATCAAAACTATACAGTTGTCATTCTGAGCCATAGGCGAAGAATCTCCCGCCAATTGCGCTTATTTTATGGCGATCCTTCGGTTGCACCTCAGGATGACACCCTAAACCTGACAGCCCCCACACCAAAACGTACTCCGCCCATTTTGCGTGGCTTTTATGATGGGTGCGCCGCAGCTGTGGCATGGCTGACCATCGCGGCCGTACACCAAAAATTCATCCTGCATGGCGCCCTTCTCGCCATCGGCCTGCGAAAAATCGCGGATGCTGGCGCCGCCTAAGCGAATACCTTTTTCGAGCGCAAGCCGCACTGCACTCAACAAATCTTCTGCCTGTTGAAATGTGAGCATGCTAGCGGCTGCAAATGGGCTGAGCCGCGCACTATGCAGCGCCTCGCTGGCATAAATATTGCCAATGCCTGCAATATGGGTTTGGTCGAGCAACAGCGCCTTCAACGAAGTGCTGCGATTGCGCGACACATTAAACAGCCACTGCGGCGTGCAGGCGTCACTCCACGGCTCGTGCCCCATATTGGCCAGCAATGGGTGGGGCGTATTTTGCCCCAGCGGAATGAAATCCATCATGCCAAAACGGCGCGGGTCGTTATAAATTAACGTGCAATTGTTCAGCGTCATCATCACATGGTCGTGCTTAGTGCTGCGCTGGGTGTCATAGTAAAACGCACCTGCGGTGAATGGCTCCCCACCTGCGGGGGAGCTGTCGCGCGCAGCGTGACTGAGGGGGGTATTCTTACTTTCTAAATCAGAAAGAAAACCCCTCCCCCTACCCCCTCCCGCCCATCCTTCGCCCGACGGGCTTCGGAGGGCACAGCAAAGGGGAGGGGCGTTATCTTCAATCAACACCCGCCCGCTCATGCCCAAATGCAGCAAAATTTGGCCAGCGCCGTCCACCCCAATCAGCAGATATTTCCCACGGCGCTCCACCCCATTTATGACGCGCCCTACCACTAATTGTGGCATTTCAGGCGGTAGCGCAAAGCGAATATTAGGGCGGTTATAGCGTACATGCGTAATCATTTTGCCAATAAGCGCAGGCGCAATTTGGCGGCGAATGGTTTCCACTTCGGGCAGCTCGGGCATATATTTACCTTGATGTTGATTGGTGCGATTCCAGACTCGCAATCAATAGCGGAATATTGTACAAATGCGGCATGAAAAATGCACCCGAAACCATCGACTTTGGCTTTGAAACCATTCCCCTTGAACAAAAGCAAGGGCGCGTGAACCATGTGTTTGATGAGGTGGCCAGCAAATACGACCTGATGAATGACGTACTCTCGCTGCGGCTGCACAGGGTGTGGAAGCAAAGCCTGATTACCAAAATGCACATTCCGCGTGGAAACCTGCCATTTGCACATTTGGATGTGGCGGGCGGCACGGGCGATATTGTGGCGCGCGCACTGCAAAGCGCAGGCACGCGCTACAGCGCCACATTGCTGGATATAAATGAGGCAATGTTGCGCGAGGCGGCGGTGCGGTTTTCTTCCCGCTCCCCCCTTGCGGGGGAGCTGTCGAGCGTAAGCGAGACTGAGGGGGGTATTCTTACTTCTAAGAAAGAAAACCCCTCCCCCTACCCCCTCCCGCAAGGGGAGGGGAGTAAGTGTGTCAATATCATCCTCGGCAACGCCGAAGCGCTGCCATTTGCCGATGCCACATTCGACTGCGTCACCATTGCATTTGGCCTGCGAAATGTGCCCCGCCGCACCACCGCATTGGCCGAATTTCACCGTGTATTGAAGCCCGGCGGGCAGTTTTTGTGCCTCGAATTTTCACCAGTTGAAATGCCGGGCGTGAAGCAGGTTTACGATGCCTATTCGCTGCATGTGATGCCAAAATTGGGGCAATGGATAGCCAATGATGCAGACTCCTACCGCTATTTGGCGGAATCGATCCGCAAATTCCCTAGCGCGCAACGGCTGGAGCTGGAAATGCAGCAGGCGGGCTTCAAACGCACAAAGTTCACACGCTTTTCTGCTGGCATTGTGGCGCTGCATCAAGGGTGGAAATTGTGATTTTCAAACCCATATTCCACACGCTTTGGGGCATCGCCGCGGGTATAAAATTGCTGCGCAGTGGCATTTTAGCCGCCGTTCCACGCGATGTGTGCACGCCCCTGCAATGGCGCATGGTGCAGCTATTGCGCATGGTGGAAACCAAAGCCACGCCTCATTCGGCCGCCCATGCTTTTGCGGTGCTGGGGCCAAGCTTCATTAAATTTGGGCAATTTTTGGCGACCCGCGCAGATGTGGTGGGCGTGGCGATGGCCGCCGATTTGGCCATGCTGCAAGATGAAATGCCACCATTTCCCATGGATGTGGCGCGCGCGCAGGTGCTCGCTGAGATGGGCAAACCGGTGGAGGAAATTTTCAGCGAATTCTCAACGCCTGTAGCTGCGGCATCCATCGCGCAAGTGCATAAAGCGGTGCTGATATCGAACGGCAAAACCGTGGCGGTGAAACTGCTGCGGCCTGATATTCAGCGCCGCTTTAAGGCCGATTTGGCGCATATGGCCTTTGGCGCGCGCATGATGGAAGCGATGAGCGCTGAGGCGCGCCGCCTGAAAATGCGCGATATTGTGGCCACATTCGCTTCATGGGCGCGCACCGAGATGGATTTGCGGCTAGAAGCCTCCGCTTTAGCCGAAATGGCGCAGACCACCAAAAATGAGGTGCATTTTCGTGTACCACATGTGGAGTGGGACTACACATCACGCGCAATGCTGACAATGGAGTGGATTGACGGCCAAACCTTACGTAACCCCGCAGCGCTGCACGCCGCAGGGCATGATCTGGTGAAATTGTCCGAAATTCTGCTGCAAAGCTTTTTGAAGCAAGCGCTGAACGACGGCTTTTTCCATGCGGATTGGCACGCGGGGAATATTTTTGTTGAAGGGCTTCATAAATGTCATCCTGAACGCAGTGAAGGATCTCCCGCCGATCGCGCTCCATTTCAGGGAGATCCTTCGGCGATGCCTCAGGATGACACCCTAAATGTACAATCCACCATCGTCGCCATCGATTTTGGCATTGTGGGGCGATTGGGCGAGAAAGAACGCCGCTTTTTTGCCGAAATCCTCTGGGGCTTCATCAAGCGCGATTATGAACGCATTGCCCAAGTGCATTTTGATGCTGGCTATGTGCCAGCCACACAGGACAAAGCCGCATTTGCCCAAGCCCTGCGCGCGGTGGGGGAACCCATCCACGAACGCCCCGCCAATGAGGTTTCAATGGCGCGGGTGATTACGCTTTTATTCGAAATCACATCGCTATTTGGCATGGAAACCCGCATGGAATTGTTACTATTGCAAAAATCTATGGTGATGGCCGAAGGCCTTGCGCGCGGGCTGAACCCCAACATTAATATTTGGACCACCGCCGAGCCAATTGTGAAAACATGGATTGAAAACGAGCTGGGCCCCAAGGCGCAGGCCAAGCATGTGGCCAAAGCTGTGGCCAGCCTTGTGCGCCATTTGCCGCATTTGGATGTGATGATAGAGAATTTGGCCAAGCCTGCAAGCGTGCAAATTATTGCCCCACCGCACCGCAATTATACCAGCCATGTGCTGATGGCGATTTTAGGCGCATTGCTGGCCGCGCTTGCATTACACTAAGCTTTGGCCACCACAATATCGGCCGATAAATTGAGCAGTTTCGCCAATTGTTTCATGCGGGAATTCAGCCGTTGAATGGCCAAATCGGCCAAGTCGGCAGGTATATGCAGCACCAATGTTTTGCCAGACACAACAAAGGACGTGCGCAATATTGTGCCAGGTGTGCAGGCGCATAATGCATGCGCCACACGAATGAGCGCGCCGATTATCCGCGCCCGACTGTGCATTTCAGGCGAAAGCATGTCGAGCAAATTGGGAGTAGGCGGCACTTCGTTCAACCCTGCATGACGATGAAATGCGGCCAGCGCTAAAAATATACGTGCAGGGTGGCGTACGCCAATAAAGGCCGCGTGGGCAATGATGTTGAAGCTTTGTTCACCGCGATAATCAGGATGGGCGCGCCAGCTGAGGTCGGAAAACAAGCACGCCGCATGGCGCAAGCGCGTGTCATCTGGCGTTTCATGTTGGGCAATCGCCTGCATGAAGGCGTCGCTCCACGTGCAGAGCTCATGCACATAAGCGGGCGAGCGTGAACGCAGCAGCGCAAATTCTTCTGCGGTGGCAAGCAATGGATCTTGCGCTTGCTCTTGCGGGCTCAATAGGCTGAACAACAGCCCTTCGCGCACACCCAGCGCTGAAAATTTGATGAATTCTGGCTTGCCTTGCGCAATTACCTCTTCCAACACCAATGCGCCATATGCCAATAAAGGGCGGCGATCGTTTGAAACCGCCTCGATGCCCACAATTGCGTTGATGTCGGTTTTGGTCACCATACGGCAAAATTCCAACGCCTCTTTGGCAGGAATGCGGTAATTATGCATCACCCGCAGCGGGTAGTGCGTTTGCGCCATGTGCAGCTTGGCCAATGAGCGCCAGCTGCCGCCCACCGCAAAAAAATTCTGCCCCTTCAAACCTTTGACAATCTCGGATTGGCTTATTGCAGTTTTCACGAGGCGCGCCGCTTTGCGCACATCGCCGCCCGAAAGCTCCGCCAATCGCAAGCCGCCCAAGGGAAGCGATTCCCCAACATCAATGTGCGTGCCACGCACAGGGACAAATTCCACACTGCCCCCACCCAAATCGCCCACAATTCCGTGTGGGTCGATAAAGCCTGAAACCACCCCAAGCGCGGCCAGTTCTGCCTCGCGCTCACCGCTAATAATGTGTGGGGCATGGCCGATCAATCGCTCAACCTGTTGCATAAACTCAAAGCCATTATTCGCATCGCGCACGGCAGCCGTGGCCAGCACATGCACATTATTAACCTGCAGTTGTTTGAGCAACACTGCAAAGCGGGCGATGGCTTTGAGCGCCACCTCATAAGCTTCAGGTGCGATACAGCCCGAAGCGGCCATATTACGGCCAAGCCCTGCCAGAATTTTTTCGTTAAATAATGGCGCAGGCACGCGGGTGAGCCCCTCATAGACTACCAAACGCACCGAGTTTGAGCCAATATCCACCACGGCAACAGGCTGCACTTGTGGAAGGCGGCCGGGGGCGGGAAGAGATACGGTGCGCTGTAATATATGCATGCGCTAGCAATACGAATTTGCTATTGGCACAGCAAGTAGAAAATGAAGACGCTACACACTCTCTTTTATTTTGTGTGTATGAGAAAATGAAGCGGCAAGGCCATATAGCGCTATCGCACCTAATAATACAGGTATAAATTTATTATACCCGTTTTTAATAAATCTATCAGAAAAAAAACTTACTTTACTGCGGTATTCTTTAACATCACGCTGTAATGAATTTAATTTATAATTTTCAAAGTTCAAATGAAAATCTTTTTTTGCGCCATCTAGATCACTCATAATTTGCTGCTGCTTTGCTTTCTTAAAATGGTTCCAATCAGGATGTTCATATGCATTCACTACTGTCTCAAGTTTTTGCGCTGAATTAATAAGCGTTTGCTCAATATTCACTGCTGAAGATGTATTTGTACCGTTGTTACCTTCCAAATAAACATTCCGTATTAATTGCAAATACATCATTTTATACACCATAGCCAGATAAGACACTGCTTACGATGCTATAACTAAAAAATTTAATTACAAGCGTCTTATATATTCGAAATCAGCATAACAGGCTTCACCGTTTTGAGTGACTTGCCACGCCCTGAAAGGCTGGGGTTGGTCATGAAATAGGTGTGGGCGTTGAAGGGTTCGGTGCCCTGCGCGGGGGCAATGCGGGCATATTCACCATCGCTTTGCAATGCCCAGGCCTGTTGGTTATCTTTAAAATTGGCCGCCATAATTTGGCTCATCACTTGCTCATGCACGGTGGGATTCAGCATGGGGATCATCACCTCCACGCGCCGATCGAGATTACGCGGCATCCAATCGGCCGAGCCAATATAAATAGCGGCATTGGGGTGTGGCAAGCCGTGGCCATCGCCAAAACAATAAATGCGGGCGTGCTCCAAAAACCGCCCCACAATAGAGCGCACACGGATGTTTTCTGATAAGCCCTTCACGCCTGGGCGTAAGCAGCAAATGCCCCGCACCACAAGGTCGATTTGCACGCCAGCGTTGCTGGCTTCATACAGCGCGTCGATGATGATGGGGTCGACCAATGCATTGAGCTTCACCCAAATTGCGGCGGGTTTTCCCGCTTTAGCATGAGAAATTTCCTGCATAATATGGGCGATAATGCGTTTTTTCATCGCATAAGGCGACAGGCAGATGGCCTCTAGCTCACCGGGTTCGGCATAGCTGGTGATGAAGTTGAAGATATGCGCCACATCGCGCGTGATCACAGGGTTGCAGGTGAAATAGGAGAGGTCGGTATACACCTTCGCGGTGATGGGGTGGTAATTGCCCGTGCCCAAATGCGCATAGCTTTTCAGCTCATCGCCCTCGCGCCGCACCACCAATGACAATTTGGCATGGGTTTTCAGCTCAATGAAGCCGAACACAACCTGCACGCCTGCGCGTTCCAAATCGCGCGCCCATTTAATATTGGCCTCCTCGTCAAACCGCGCTTTGAGCTCCACCAATGCGGTCACCGTTTTGCCCGCTTCGGCCGCTTCGATCAACGCCTTAACAATGGGTGAATTGTTCGAGGTGCGATAGAGGGTTTGCTTAATGGCCACAACGGATGGGTCGAGCGCGGCTTGGCGCACAAATTCCACCACCACATCGAAGCTTTCATACGGGTGGTGGACAAGAATGTCCTTTTGGGCGATCGCGGCAAAACAATCCCCGCCCAGCTCGCGAATACGCTCTGGATAGCGCGGCGAATAGCTGGCGAATTTCAAATCTGGCCGCTCAATGCTCACCAATTGTGCGAGATCATTCAGCGCCAACATGCCATCGAGCACCGAAATATGGTCATCTTGCACATGCAATGCTTCTGCCACAAATTGCTGCAGCGCCACGGGCATGCCCGCTTCAATTTCTAGCCGAATCACGCTGCCTTTGCGGCGCTGTTTCAGCATGGTTTCAAACATGCGCATTAAATCTTCGGCTTCTTCTTCAATCTCCACTTCTGAATCGCGGATGATGCGGAATGCGCCTTTGCCACGCACTTCATACCCAGGGAACAGCTTATGGGTAAACATCCCTACAATTTGTTCTAGATTTACAAAATGCTGGCCAATTTCAGCATTATGATGTGGCAATTGAATAAAACGCGGCAATGTGGGCGGAATACGGATGAGGGCATTCATTTTTTTGCGATCTGAGCTGCGTTCCAACTCTAATGCCAATGAAAACCCACAATTGGGAATAAATGGAAACGGATGGGCAGGGTCCACTGCCAGCGGCGTGAGCACAGGGAAAATATGGTTGAGAAAATAATGCTCCAGCCAAATCTTATCATCTTTGCTGATCTGTTCATTATCCAGCACATAAATTCCCTCATGGGTGAGGGCTTTACGAATGGCGCGCCAGCGCAGTTGCTGCTCGGTCATCAGCGTGGCCACCAATCGCGAAATGGCGTCTAATTGTTGCGCGGGGATGAGGCCATCGGGGCTGGGGGTAGTCACACCAAGGCGCAATTGCTCCGACAATCCTGCCACACGCACCATAAAAAATTCATCTAAATTATTCGCCGAAATCGACAAAAACCGCAGCTGTTCTAAAATAGGGTGGCGCGGGTTGCTGGCTTCTTCCAACACACGGCGGTTAAATTGCAGCCATGAAAGCTCGCGGTTGATAAAGCGCGCTGTGCCAAATTTACGCACATCGGCATTGGCGACATAGCCCGCATGAGTGTGGATTTGCGTATTATAATGGCTCATGGGCATAGAGAATCCTTCATTATGTGTCATCCTGAGGCATCGCCGAAGGATCTCCCTGAAATGGAGCGCGATCGGCGGAAGATCCTTCACTGCGTTCAGGATGACACTCTAAAAACAATTGATATTGATCTGTCTCAATATGATCTGGAAAGTACTGTAACATAATCTGCGCCGCAAGTGTGCGTGTGACAGGTTTTTTTTGCGCCAGTGCTGCGGCATCGGCATATTCAACAAATTGCTGCACCGCTAAAAACTGCCTTGGCAAGCGTGCGACAACATAACGCACCACCGAGGGCTCTACATGCAGCTGCAGATCAGCAAATAATTTATACATCAAGCCATACAGCGCTTCCTCATCAGGTGCATATAAATGCAAAACGCTGGCCAAGCGCAAGCGCGAGCGAATGTCGTTTTTCACAATATGCCACAATTCTGGGTGAGCGTGTGTGGTGATCAGCAGCCCGTGTTTATGGGTCATAGCGACATTTAAAATGGCGAATGCCGCCGCTTCATCATGCAATAATGGGCTGTTATCCAACACAATAGCATGCGTGCTGGCTATCGCGATCACGTCCTGCGTGGGCATGTCGTCGGGAATGCAAATGGCACCTGCATGGCGCGCCCAAATTTGCGCCAAATGGGTTTTGCCAGCGCCTGCCTCTCCCACCACTATGGCCACAGGTTGCGGCCACTGCGGCCATGCCATCAACGCGTTAAAGGCGCGTGCATTATGCGACCCCAGTACAATATCCTCCGCCGCATAAGACGGCGGCATAGGCAAAGAAAATGGCAATTGAACAGCGTGCATGGTATATGTGTAGCACATAGATGCGAGGGGTAGCGAGGTTTTCACAGCACTATGCCCGTTATTCACACCCAACTTAATACCATTGAAACCACAAGAAGCGCGGCCATTGTGCGGTTAAACACCACCACATGTTGAGGCGCTTTTAAAACGCGACGCATCGCAACTCCTCCCAATGTCCAGGCAGAAGCTGTAGGAAATGAAAGGCACATGATGATCAGTGCCAAAGTGGCAATTTCTACGTGATAACTGGCTGATTGCGGATGGACAAACATAGCAGCTGCCGTGGCCGCGATTTGCCATGCTTTAGGGTTCACCCATTGAAATAATGCCGCCTCTATAAAGCTAAATGGCTGGGCGCGTGCTTCGGCAGAGGTTTCATTTTCTGGTGCAGCAGCACTATAAATACGCCATGCCAACCATAATAAATAGCCGCTCCCTGCAATTTTGATCGCCAAATGCACCCATGGTAACTCAATAAATATCTGCGCCAAACCATATGCCACCACCACGCTCATGAACGTGAATCCAATATTAATACCAATGATATGCGGCAAAGTGCGGGCGTAGCCAAAACGCACGCCAGAGGTCATCAACATCATATTATTGGGCCCAGGCGTAAAACCTCCAACGATATAAAACGTGATAATGGATACGATCCATTGGGCATTGATTTGGGGGTTTGCAAGAAGATCCATTATGAATGGTGGCCCAGTTTTCTCACTTCATACAGCACAAAACCCGATTCATGCCAGTTTTTTGTGGATGAAATGAAATTTCATAACAAGATTTTCATATTTTCATGCAACCGTGTGTTACACACTTGCAAAAAAGTGGCAAATTACCTTAGGAAAGTCATGCCTAAATTAACACCGCATACATCTAATGACGCACTGGAAGGTTTTCCTGTGCATGATTATGATATGATTGAAAGCGCGGTGATGGAAACGGCGCGCGGACGTTGGTTTTTACAAGAATATGCTAAACGTAATCGTATTGCCAATACTGATGAAGTCCTCACTGCAATTGAGAATATGGGCCAAAAACTGGCCACTCCTGCGGTAAATTTTGAGGAATACAACGATTCTATTGGTATGCGCGCCAATGATATTAGAATTAGCATCGGGGAAATGCAGCACGCGATTGCATTAACGCGTCAAGAGATTTCGTCACTGATTCCCCCTGAAGGCTATGACGGACCATTTGCACATTCCACTGGCGAGCTCGACCTTGTGGTAGACGCCACCGATAAAGCCACTCGCGATATTCTGAGCCACGCCGAAGCGATGCAGGAAACGGCCTGGATCTTGCGGGAGTCGGGCGCGGAATCGGCCTTGTGCGATGTGCTCGACACGCATGCCACTGAAATTTATGTGGCGTGCTCATTCCAAGATCTTACCGGCCAGCGCATTCGCAAAGTGATTCAAGCGCTGCAATTTATTGAGGATCGCATCAATTCACTCACACATGTGTGGATGGGGGACGACTCGATAACAGCCGCTGAAGAAAAACCTGAAATGGCGCCGTGGTTACCAAATGCGCATCGCCTCACCAATGGCCCATCGGCGCCAGGTGAAGGGTTAGATCAGGACGATATTGACTCGATTTTATCGATTAAGCACACTGCTAAAATTGAAATGGATGTTGATGGCGCGCCATTAGCAACCGAAGTTGCGCATGAAATTTCATTAGAAAGCCTGCCAAAAGTTTCAATCGATGCATCTACAGCCACCACAGCGCATAATGAAGCTATTTTTGAGCGGGTGGCGCAGGAACTTGCGCAGCTCAATAATACTGCTGAAGCAATTCCCAATACTGCACAGGGAAACACTACAGAAGCTGCCAATTCCGACACCCCAATAGAACCTGTAAAAGCAAAAAAGGCAAAGCGCAGCGGGCCTATTGATTATAATGCGCTTTCATTTGAAGAAAAATACGCCTTATTTGCGTAACTCTTGTGCGGCCTTCACACTATCCAAAAATTGCTGCGCACTGGCGCGCCAACTATGCTGCGCAGCAAAATTGCGGCAAACCGTGCGGGAAATGTGTAAGGCCTGCAGCGCCGCTGCTTGTAAATTATCATGTAAAACGCCTGTCACGCCATTTTCAACAATATCAATTGGCCCTGTTACAGGGTAAGCCGCCACAGGTGTACCGCAAGCGAGTGCTTCCAATATCACAAGACCGAACGTGTCGGTTTTGCTTGGAAATACAAACACATCTGCCGATGCAAACTCCCGCGCGAGCGCGGTATTGGTCAACACACCACGAAACACCACTTGCGGATATTGCGCCTGCAGGCGCGCGCGCGCAGGCCCATCCCCCACCACAATTTTGGTGCCAGGCAAGTTAAGCGCCAAAAAAGCTTCGATATTTTTCTCCACCGCCACACGCCCAACATAGAGAAAATGCGGCCGTGGCAAAGGGTCGCCCTCATGAACTTGGCGCAATTCAGGTGTAAATACATGTGTATCCACGCCTCGCCCCCACAGCTGCACATGGGTGAAGCCACGCGCTGTGAGGTCAAGTTGCATCGAGCGCGAAGGCACCAACACGCCATTGCCCGCATTATGAAACCGCCGCAGCCACGCATAACTCACGCGGGTGGGTACAGGCAGGCGTGCCCGCAGATATTCAGGAAATTTGGTGTGATAGCCTGTGGTGAATGGGTGTTTGTTGCGCTTGCACCAGCGCCGCGCCATAATGCCCAATGGACCTTCAGTAGCTATGTGGATATATTCCGCGCCTACCCGCTCAATATCGCGCGCCACACCTGCAGGGCTGCACAGCGCAAGGCGAATTTCAGAATAACCTGGCATGGGCGTTGAGCGATAGTCTTGTGGTGAGATGATCGAAAACCGTGCACCAAGCGCTGTGCCATCGGCGATCAAATGCTGCAGCGAGCGCACCACACCATTCACCTGTGGCTCCCACGCATCTGTAACAATGAGAATATGCATATTATTTAATCCACAACTTCTCTCCCCCCTTGCGGGAGGGGGTGGGGGGAGGGGTTTTCTTTCTATCAATCATCAAAAGAATGCCCCCTCAGTCTCGCTACGCTCGCCAGCTCCCCCACGGGTGAGGAGCTTAAGTCATACAAACCCAATAAAATCACTTCTGCGATAAGGCTTTTAATTGCTGCTGCATGTCAGCAATTTGAGATTTGAGTGCATCCAGTTCATTAGAGTTTTGTGCAGAGGCAACACCTTCTTGCTGCGCAGCATTTGTGCCGCCAGCATCAGGCAAAATGCTGAACATCCGCATTGTTTTTTCGAACAAAGCAATGTTCTTTTTGGCTTGCTCTTCAAAAGCGACGGTCATGGCAGCAGGGGTTAACGCGCTGGCCATAGTTGTGGGTGTAAACGCCTGCGCAAGGCTGGCTTTGAGGACGTTTTGCTCCTTAGTGAACATCGAGAGGGACTGCTCCAAATAGCTGGGCAAGAACGACTGCAAGCTGTCGCCATAAAATGAAATGAGCTGGCGCAAAAACGGGATCGGCAGCAAGTTTTGCCCTTTGGTTTCTTCCTCAAAAATAATTTGCGTGAGCACGCTGTGGGTGATCTCGTCGCCTGTTTTTGCGTCGACCACCACAAATTCCTCGTGCTTGCGCACCATCTCGGCCAAATCCTCCAGCGTTACATAGCTGGAAATGCCCGTGTGATAGAGGCGCCGATTGGCATATTTTTTAATAGTTACGGGTGTGAGTTTTGGGCCGGTCATGTTGCACCTATGCTGCAGAGTGAGCATGCAGCATTATGCAGTTTTTGGCGCACGTCAAGCCAGAATTTGTGCAACTGCGAAGAAAATAGCGATAAAATTTTACAGATTTTCTATTGCCTTTTGTGCAGCAATTGCTGCAGTGTGGGCGCAATATCATATCATTGATTTGGAGCATATTCTATGGGCAAACATCATGTTGTCATCGTATCCGCCGCACGCACCGCAGTGGGCAGTTTTAATGGGTCGCTGGCCACTACACCCGCGCATGAACTGGGCGCAATCACCATTAAAGCCGCGCTTTCGCGTGCGGGCATTTCGGGCGATGAAATCTCAGAAGTAATTATGGGCCAAGTGCTCACCGCTGGATTGGGGCAAAACCCTGCGCGCCAAGCGGCGATTGCTGCAGGTGTTGCGCAGCACGCCACAGCGTATGGGATCAACCAAGTGTGTGGTTCTGGCTTGCGGGCAGTGGCACTTGGCTACCAAGCAATTTTAGCGGGCGATAGCACAATTGTTATCGCTGGCGGGCAGGAGAATATGTCTCTTTCACCACACGCAGCTTATTTGCGTGCTGGGCAAAAAATGGGCGACATGTCCTTCATCGACACAATGATTAAAGATGGCTTGTGGGACGCGTTCAACGGCTACCACATGGGCATTACGGCGGAAAATGTAGCAGAGAAATTTGGCATTACCAGAGAAATGCAAGACATTTTCGCCGCAACATCGCAAAATAAAGCCGAAGCGGCACAAATAGCGGGCAAGTTCGATGCTGAAATTGTGCCTGTGATGCTCAAATCCAAAGCAGGTGAAACTGCATTTGCAACCGATGAATATATCCGTGCTGGCACCACAGTAGAAAAAATGGCTGGCTTGCGCACTGCGTTCAAAAAAGATGGTTCAGTGACCGCCGGCAACGCATCGGGCATTAATGACGGCGCGGCCGCATTTGTGTTGATGAGCGAGGCCGAGGCGCAAAAACGTGGGCTTCAACCACTAGCACGCATTGCCTCTTGGGCCACCGAGGGGGTTGACCCCGCCATTATGGGCACAGGGCCGATCCCCGCCTCTCACACCGCGCTGAAAAAAGCGGGCTGGAAAGTGGGCGATCTCGATTTGGTGGAAGCCAACGAAGCCTTTGCTGCACAAGCCTGCGCCGTGAATAAGGACATGGGCTGGAACCCTGACATTGTGAATGTGAACGGCGGCGCAATTGCCATTGGCCACCCAATTGGGGCGTCTGGTGCGCGCATTCTCACCACTTTGCTGCATGAAATGGTGCGCAGCAACTCTAAAAAAGGCTTGGCCACCTTGTGCATTGGTGGCGGTATGGGCATCGCCCTCACAGTTGAACGATAATATAATAAGATCAGGGATTTACACATGGCAAGAGTAGCAGTTGTAACGGGTGGCACGCGCGGTATTGGCGCGGCCGTATCGAAAGCGTTGAAAGAAGCGGGCTACACAGTGGCCGCAAATTACCATGGCAATGAAGAGGCCGCAAAGCTGTTTCGCGAGACAACGGGTGTTTACACCTACCGCTTCGACGTGGCGGATTATGAGGCCACCAAAGCAGGGCTTGCCAAAATTGAGGCTGAGCTTGGCCCAATCGATGTAATTGTGGCCAATGCTGGCATCACGCGGGATGCGTTTTTGCACAAAATGAAACCTGATGAATGGAGTTCTGTACTGCGCACAAATTTGGATTCCTTGTTTAACATCACCCAGCCTGTGATGAATGGGATGCGCACCCGTAAATTTGGCCGTATTATTGCAATTTCCTCGATCAACGGGCAGAAAGGTCAGTTTGGCCAAACCAATTATTCCGCCGCCAAAGCGGGGATGATCGGCTTTGTGAAGGCGCTCGCACAAGAAGGGGCATCGAAAAATGTCACCATCAACGCCATTTGCCCGGGCTACATCAACACCGAAATGGTGGCCGCAATGCCAGAAGAAGTGTTGAAAACCAAGATTATACCGCAAATTCCTGTGGGGCGCCTTGGCACCACGCATGATGTGGCACGCGCAGTGGTCTTTCTCGCGGCCGATGACGCAGGTTTTATCACAGGCACTACGCTGAGCGTGAATGGCGGGCAATATATGGTGTGATGGAGATCTTCCTTCTCCCCTTGCGGGAGAAGGTGGCAGCGTAGCTGACGGATGAGGGGTTTTCTTATTTATTCTAAGCGACCCCTCACCCACCTCTTCGAGGCACCCTCTCCCGCAAGGGGAGAGGGGGTCAAAACCGATCCCTCCTCACCCTCAACGCCGTGAACTCTTCCACTGTTGCTGCGCGCATGAATAAATTTGCTGCGGCCTCGTGCTGCAGCATAATGGGGCATGGCATGGCCTGCGTGCGCGCCTCCATTTGTTCCATATAGGCCAAAATTTCGGCATCATCAGGCGCAAAAATTAAGCTCACTTTGGCATTTGGCGCATAGTAATCATGCCCAAACCACAGGCGCGTGTGCGGCGGCAAGGTTTTGATGCGCTGAAATGTGGCAAACGCTTCCGCATGCGTGCCTTGCAATATGCGGCCACAGCCAAGATTAAACAGTGCATCAGCCACAAAGGCACAGTCAATTTTGGGAATATAATAGGCAATTTGCGTGTTGCAATGTCCAGTGGCGCAGATCGTTTGCAGTTGAATGTGATTATCTGATTGAGGGTGTTCCCCCTCAAACTCCTCCACGCTGCGCGCTTCGCTTTGCTCGTTCACATCGCTACGCAATGTGGGAATCCGAATATCTTGCCCCTCCACCAGCACCACATCAATCGGCGCAATTTTGGGATGGTCGCGCCCATACACGGTACAATTATATGCGGTTTTTAGCTCAAGAATCCCTTCCACATGGTCCCAATGATGATGAGTGATGAGCAAATGGTGAATATGCCACCCCAATTGCTGCGCAACATGCATGATGGTGGGCGCGTGCGGCGCATCAATACACAGCACCGTTTCACTCGGGTGATGCCGCAGCAGCACACCAATATTGCGCATATCGTGCCGCGCTAAAAACGTGGCAATGGTAAATTCACCAAGGTGCAGAAGATTAATTGCGTGATGGGGCATCGTCATATATCCTTCATACCATGGCACTGGATATCGTCAACCTGCGGCATTTTTATACCGAAGCCCTTGGGCTCACCGTGCGGCGAATATTGCAATCGCGGATGCAAGAGATTTGGCCATCGGTTGCGGGGCACACCGTGTGCGGCTTGGGGTATGCCATCCCCTATTTGCAGGCTATGCACACACAGGCGCAGCGCACAATTGCCTGTATGCCCGCCCACATGGGGGTGACACGCTGGCCTGACAATGGCCCCAACATGGCCACGCTGGTGGATGAATATGCACTGCCATTGCTCTCAGAATCTGTCCACCGTGTAGTGCTCATCCATCTGCTTGAGGATGTGGCCAACCCGCATGATGTGATGCGCGAGGTGTGGCGCGTGCTGGTGCCAGGTGGCCGCGTGCTCATTGTGGTGCCCAATCGGCGCGGCGCATGGGCGCCACGTGATAACACACCATTTGGCCAAGGCCGCCCCTATAGCAAGCGGCAAATGCTCGACCTTCTGCGTGAAACCTCGTTCAGCCTCAACACATGGCGTGAAAGCCTATTTTTCCCCGCTTATAGCCACAAATTGGTGCTACGCAGCGCGGATACGCTTGAAAATATTGGCCGTTTTGTGCCCATTCCCTTTGCGGGGGTGTATATTGCTGAAGCTGTGAAGCAAATTTATGCACCAATTGCAGTGAAACGCCCTGCATTTGCACCCATCCCACAATGGCAACCGTCTACGCCTGTGGTGGGCTAGACGAATCTAAAATTCTGCGACAAAATTATTGTATGCACACAAAATCCCCCCGCGCGTGGCAGCGCATGCTCTCTGGCCGTCGCCTCAATTTGCTCGACCCCTCCCAGCTCGATATTGAGCTGGACGACATTGCCCATGGGCTGGCGCGAGTGGCGCGTTGGAACGGCCAAACCATTGGTGAATATCCATTTTCTGTGGCGCAGCATTCCTTGCTGGTGGAAGCAATTTTGGCGGCCAATGGCGTTCATACACCGCACACATTGGCGGCAGCATTGCTGCATGATGCGCCCGAATATGTGATTGGCGACATGATCTCGCCATTTAAAGCCGCGATGGGGGGCGATTATCATGTGATTGAAACGCGTCTGCTGCACGCCATCCACGCGCGGTTTGGGCTGGTGGCAGAAGTGCCTGTGAAACTCAAAAAAGCCATCAAAATGGCCGACCAAACCGCTGCCTATATTGAAGCGGGCGCGCTAGCAGGATTTTCACCGCAAGAATGCGAGGCGCTATTCAAAAAGCCATATGATGTGCCCGAGCATATTGCCGCACATTATTTAACGCCATGGCCAACCGATGTGGCAAAACAGCAGTTTTGTGCGCGGTTTGAAGCGGTTATAGCGGCTTTACCAACGACTTCACCACGCTAAACAGCGTTTGCACGTCGGCTTCGGTGAGCTCCATCCGCAAAATGAGGTTTTGCAAATTTTGTTGCATCATGTGCGCGCGGTGCGATGGGGTGAAGTGGTTGCGTGCCTCTAGCATGGCGGTAAGTGCAGTGATAAAGCTATGAATGCTTTCATGCTTGGCCGGTGGTGCACCCAAATCGGTAACAAATGGCAGCAATGCGCCTTCATCCTGCCCTGCTGTATAGAGGCTATAGCCCATGAGCAGCGCGGCCTGCCCCAAATTAAGTGATGAAAATTCGGGGTTTACGGGGAATGTGATCACGCCATGGGCGTGCGACACATCGGCATTGCTCAGGCCTGCCCGCTCTGGCCCGAATACAATTGCGGTGCGCAGGCCCGATTGCGCGTGCGCACGGCACATGGTGGCCGCCTCCCCCGCGCCATAAACAGGCTTGGCTTGTGCCCGCTCCCGCGCTGTGGTGGCCAACACAATGTGGCAATCAGCCACCGCTTCAGCAAGGGTATTGAACACCTGCACGTTTACAAATCCACTTGATAATGCGTCCGACGAAGCGGCATCCGCCGCTGGGTTTGGCCACCCATCGCGCGGGGCCACAAGGCGCAGATCGCACAAGGCAAAATTACCCATGGCCCGCGCCACAAAGCCTATATTTTCGCCCATTTGCGGGTTCACAAGAATGAAGGTGGTGTGGGTAGACATTTATGCCTCATCCTCGTGCCCGCGCTTGCGCGGAATAGACACTAGGATCCAGCCATATGTAAAAATGGATCCTCGGGTCAAGCCCGAGGATGAGGGCGCGGAGAAATCCTCACGCATATGCCGCGTGCATCTTTACGGTAGGGGCTTGCGTAGCGTGGATGAAGCCGCCGCCGAGCACGCGCGCATCGGCCTCGCCAGATTCATACAGCACGCAGGCTTGGCCAGGGGAGACGCCATCTTCATGCTCGAGCAATTCCACAATCGGTTGGCCATCTTGCCACAACAACACGGCCGCTTTTGGCCCACGGGTGGAGCGTACTTTGGCAAATACGGGCACGCCATCGGCTGGCAATTGTGCCAATGGTACGTCGCCTAACCAGTTCAACTGCTTGATCACAATGCGGGCAGTGGCCAGCGCTTCACGCGGGCCTACAATCACGTGTTTTTTGATCGGGTCGAGTTTCACCACATATAATGGCGCGCCCACCGCGATTTTCAGGCCACGGCGTTGCCCAACAGTATAATGAATGATGCCCTCGTGCTGGCCGAGCACATTGCCGTGCATATCAACAATATTACCAACTTCAGCGGCGGCAGGATGCAATTTTTGGATCACATCCGCATATTTACCATCGGGCACAAAGCAAATGTCTTGGCTATCAGGCTTATCGGCCACTATCAGCCCATATTCATGCGCAAGCGCACGCGTTTCCGGTTTGGTGAGGTCGCCGAGTGGAAAGCGCAGAAAATCTATCTGCTCTTGGGTGGTGGCGAATAAAAAATAGCTCTGGTCGCGCGATTCATCGACCGGGCGGAACAGGCCAAAATGCCCATTGGGCAACACTTGCGAACGCACATAATGGCCCGTTGCCATCACATCGGCGTCGAGATCGCGGGCGGTTTCTAGCAAATCTTTAAACTTCACAGTTTGGTTGCAGCTCACACAGGGGATCGGCGTTTCGCCCTGCAAATAGCTATCCACAAAGCTATCAATCACCTGCTGTTTGAAGAGGTCTTCATAATTCAGCACATAATGCGGAATGTCCAGCGTTTCAGCCACGCGGCGTGCGTCGTGAATATCTTGCCCTGCGCAACACGCGCCCTTGCGATGTGTAGCGGCAGCATTATCATACAGCTGCAGCGTAATGCCAATCACTTGATAGCCCTGCGCGTGCAGCATGGCCGCCACAACGGAGGAATCCACACCGCCCGACATGGCCACCACCACGCGGGTTTCATGCGGGGCTTTGCCCGCCACAAGAGGTTCGTGCGATATTGGCATTTTCAAAATTCCATTCTGCGCTGGTTATACACTATAATTGAGGCACACGCAATTTCCACCTGCAAAGGCGGCATTTTTTGCCGATGGCGACAAAAATCACATCATTTTTGCAGGGTTCAGGCGGAGCTTACAGATATAAAACTCATATATTTCAATATATTATTATTTGGCACGCTGTTTGCAAAGAAAACCCCAGTAAAGTTGCGTTCAGTGAGTACAGTAATGCGTTCAGACACACAGACCATGCGTTTAGCAGATGGATTAGAGGCTACGGCCACTGCCACCAGCAAAACCAAAAAACAAATGAACACGCAAGGGGCCGACATGTCCTTTGCCAATATGGTGCATAACGCCATGCCAACATCGAACCGCACACCCAAAAACGGGCTCGACCAAAACGACCGCTCGCCAGAGCGTGCGCGCACAGATGTGCCACAAAATTCACGCAGGGATGATACGCCCCAGCTCACCCGCGAGCCAAAACGTGTGGATGCAAAATCACCAACGCACAAAAATACTCAAAAAAACGATACTCAAGATGGCATAGGCCGCCAATCGGTGCAGGCTGCAGCGCAGAATCGGCAATCCTCCGCCGAAAAGGCATCTGATCGCCCAACAGCTGAGCAGATGGATGTTGACACACAAAAGGCCACATACGACACCACACCGCAGCTTGAAACAACGGTTGAAGCCAATATTCAAACACCTATTGCCGACACTTTAAATGCGTTGGCAAATGCGGCTACACCGCAAGAGCTCAGTGAGGCTCCCAACCAAGACTCGCAAACAGCTCGCCAAGCCTCCACACCAACAGCCGAGCAAATGGTGGCGCAAAATGCTGTTGAAGCCGCTGCCGCTGCACTGATTGCGCAACAGGCACAGCCAACTCCTGCGGCTCAAATTGCCATTCAAATGAGCGCTCCACAACACAGCACCACGGGCACAGCACAGCAAGATGACGCCAATACAGCAGAAATTGCACCGGAACATGCCTCATTTGAGGCGGGTGAGCACACGCCTATGCATCAATTGATTGAAAACGAGCAGTACCATGGTGAAAAAGATGGCAAAAGCCAACACGGCAATGAACAGGCTGAAACCAAAAGCAATTTAGAGCAAAATATTGCACAAAATGCCGTTCAAAAACAAGCCGCAGCACAATTTTTGCAGCATTTGCAGGGGTTTGAAAAAACCAATACACCTGCCGTTACAGATGCGAGCGCTAAAATTGATGTTGCGGGGATGACAGGCATGTCCCCCACATTGAATGTAAATGAAATGCCCCGCAGCATTTCAAACTTTGGGCACAATGGCACTTTGGCACAACAGGCCACATTCAATGCCGACACACAAAACCGCGCCGCCTATACCGCGCATAATGTGGCGATTGATGCACTGCCATTCCACATGAAGCGCGCTGATGAGCACGGCACTGATATTATGGAAATTCGGTTGGACCCGCTCGAGCTGGGCAAAATTGAAGTGCGTCTGCAGCGCGGCGACGATAATAGCATGACCGCGCATATTATTGCCGACCAAGCCTCGACCTATGCGCTTTTGAAAGACGATTCCGCCGCACTTGAAAAATCGCTCCGCAGCCTTGGCATGCAAATGGACAGCAGCAATTTGCAATTCTCGCTGCGCCAAGATGGCCAGAATGGCCAAAAGCAAGGCTTACCACATATTCCATTCTCACACCTCAACTCGGGTAGCGCATTGGATGATGACGCCGCCATGCAATTGAGCCTGAACACCGCCACCGCTTACAATAAAATTTATAACCCCAACCGGGTTGACCTTCGGCTTTAACCAATAGGACCCACCATCATGACCCTTGTTTCAGACCTCGCCGACCAAATGGCGCTACAAGTGACCAATGCCAAGAAAAACACTGGCAATGCGGGGGGGTTGTCGAATAGTGGCAAAACATTGGCAGAAAACTACCAAACCTTCCTCACCCTGCTGACAACACAATTGAAACACCAAGACCCTACAGCACCGCTCGATACCAACCAATTTATGCAACAGCTCACGCAATTCTCGAGTGTAGAGCAACAATTGAAAAGCAACGACTTGCTGGGCTCGATTAAATCTGGGCAAAATAGCTCGGTGACATCGGGTATTGTTGGCTATTTGCAAAAATATGTCACCGCAAAAGGCACGCAAAGCACCACCGAAGCGGATGGCACAGTGGCGTGGCAGCTCAATTCCCCCAGCACTGCTGCAGGTGCAAAAATTACCATTCGAGATTCAAAAGGCGCGATTGTTGCCACCGAAACCCGCGACATTGCCCAAGGTAAAACAGATTATGTATGGAATGGCCGCACAACCACAGGCGGGCAGGCGCCTGCAGGCAGTTACAGCATCAGCATTGATGCAAAAGATACATATAATTCAGCAGTAAACGTTGATACAAATGTGTCTGGAATTGTCACGGAGGTTGATTTGTCAGGTGCCGAGCCCATGCTGACTGTCAACGGCTTGAAAGTAAAAGCTTCAGGCGTAACAGAAATTCGATTGGCAGGTTAAAATTGCAGCCATAAAAGAGGCGTTTCAGCGCAATCATAACAATTGTACAAATTAACGGTTCAGAAACCGTAATTTTTAGGTGTATGTTAAGTGAGGATGATTACAGTGGTGTGTAGTTTCTTTGTGAGTTGCGTCCCGCGTAAAGTAGAGTGTACAGTATGAGTAATTTGCGTCAACGAGCCCGCTATGTCATTGGCCCCGATGGGAGCCCACTTACATTAGCCGATCTTCCCCCCCCAGGTACCCGCCGTTGGGTGATCCGCCGCAAGGCTGAAGTGGTTGCGGCTGTGCGCGGCGGCTTGCTCAGCCTAGAGGATGCCTGCAACCGCTATTCCCTCACTGTTGAGGAATATTTGGCGTGGCAACATTCCATCGATTCCCACGGTCTTGCTGGTTTGCGCACCACACGCATTCAGCAATATAGGGACTAAACTCAAGGTTGTTATATTCTGAGTATTAGCAAATTTAAAAGGCGCATAAACATGCGTCTTTTTTGCGTTTAAGTACAATCATATGTAAATAGGCAATATACTAAACATTAACCATAATAAAACATGAATTTGATTTATGGTAAATACTACCCGTGATAATTGCATTTAACGATTTTTATTTGTCATTTATTAACCCTTCAAAGCGAAACTCGTCATTAAGTGTAAGCCAGCATAGGCATGTGCCTTTGGTTGGTCAGTAATGAGTTGCGTAGGAGTTGCGTATGGACGATCTATTACAAGAGTTTCTGACCGAAACCAATGAAAGCATTGAAGTTGTTGATGTTGAACTTGTACGCTTTGAGCAAGACCCCAACAATGCGCAAATTCTAGGTAATATTTTCCGCCTTGTGCACACCATAAAAGGCACCTGTGGCTTTTTAGGCTTGCCCCGATTGGAAGGCATTGCCCACGCGGCCGAAACTTTGATGGGTAAATTTCGTGATGGTGCCCCTGTGCAAGATGGCGCAGTGACCACAATTCTGAACTCGATCGACCGTATCAAAACTATTTTGGTATCGCTTGGCAATACGGGTGGAGAATCTGAAGGCGATGACAGTGATTTGATCGACCAACTCAATGCATTTTCTGATGCCGCATTTGGCGCGCCTACTGCCGCTGAACCCGAGAAAGACGATAAAGTGCTTGTGGTACAAGAACTTGCTCGTGAATTGCGCCCTGGTGAAGTGTCACTCGATGATTTAGAACGTGCCTTCCGCGAAACTGCAGTGGATGACAGCATTTTGCAAACCATCAATGCGCAGCCAATAGCTGAACCCGCTAAAGCGCCAGCACCTACCCCTAAAGCAAAAAAACCTGATGTGAATGCCGTAACCGTAGCCACAGAAGAGGGCGAAGGTGGCATGAAAAATCAGTCGATCCGCGTGAATGTGGAGACGCTAGAAAATTTAATGACAATGGTGAGTGAGCTTGTGCTCACCCGCAATCAATTGCTTGAAATTGCCCGCAAAAATGAAGAAAACGACTTCAAAGTCCCACTACAACGGCTTTCGAATGTCACCGCCGAACTGCAAGAAGGCGTGATGAAAACCCGTATGCAGCCGATTGGCAATGCGTGGCAAAAATTACCGCGCATCGTGCGCGATCTGGGGCAGGAATTGAAAAAAACCATCGAGCTGGATATGCGCGGTGCGGAAACCGAGCTTGACCGCCAAGTGCTTGAGCTGATTAAAGATCCACTCACCCATATGGTGCGCAATTCGGCTGACCATGGCCTTGAATTGCCTGCCGACCGCGTGAAAGCGGGTAAAAAAGAAACCGGTACCATTCGCCTGTCGGCCTTCCATGAAGGTGGCCACATTATTATTGAAATTGCGGATGATGGCCGTGGATTAAACACAGACCGGATCAAACAAAAAATCGTTGAAAATGGTTTGGCAACCGAGGCTGAACTGGAAAAACTCACCGAAGCGCAAATTAATAAATTCATTTTTGCGCCGGGCTTCTCAACAGCGGCAGCTGTCACCTCTGTTTCGGGGCGCGGCGTGGGTATGGATGTGGTGAAAACCAACATTGATGCTATTGGCGGCACAGTTGATCTACGCTCGGTTCCTGGGCAGGGCTCAACCTTCACCATTAAAATTCCGCTGACATTGGCCATTGTTTCGGCCTTGATTGTGGAAAGTGCGGGCCAGCGTTATGCCATTCCGCAATTGGCTGTGGTGGAGCTAGTGCGCGCACGCGGCAATGCCAATAGCGAACACCGCATTGAAATGTTGAAAAACACGCCTGTGTTGCGCCTGCGCAATAAACTGCTGCCATTGCTCAATTTACGTGAAATGCTCAATTGCGATTGCGGCACTAAAGATGCAGATACCACACGAGCCGACTTCATTGTGGTGACAAAAGTTGGCCAACAAGTGTTCGGCATTGTGGTGGATAATGTGTTCCACACTGAAGAAATTGTGGTGAAACCAATGTCGAGCGCATTGCGCAGCATTAACATGTTCTCGGGCAATACCATTTTGGGTGATGGGTCAGTCATTCTGATTATCGACCCGAACAACCTGTCACAAAATGTGTCGGGTGTAGCAGGGGCCGCAACTGATCAAGAAAAAGACGACGACCATGGCAATATGCAAGGCGAGAAAATATCGTTCCTTGTGTTCCAAGCTGGCTCGGATGACCCTAAAGCTGTGCCATTGTCGCTCATTACCCGCCTTGAAGAGGTGGATGTGGCGCGTATTGAAAAGGGCAATGATCGTGAGTTGGTGCAATATCGCGGCTCATTAATGCCACTCATTTATGTAAACGACCAAGTGAAGCATAAAACTGAAGGCACGCAAGCATTGCTGGTATTCTCTGATACTGGCCGCTCTATGGGGCTGGCGGTGGATTCGATTGTTGATATTGTGGAAGACAATCTGCATATCGAAGTGCCCTCAGATAAACCCGGCTATTTAGGCACGGCTGTGATCAAAGGCAAAGCCACAGAAGTGATTGATGTGACACACTTTATGCAAGAAGCGTTTGAAGATTGGCTTTCACGTAAAGAAGATTCGATCAATCATCGTTCCCGCAATTTGCTATTTGTTGATGACAGCGCGTTTTTCCGCAACATGTTCCCACCCATTCTTAAATCAGCTGGGTATAATGTGAAGGTATGCGATTCCGCGATACACGCGCTTGAAGTGCTTCGCAAGGGGTATAAGGCCGATATTATTGTGTCAGATATTGAAATGCCAGAAATGAGCGGCTTTGAATTTGCCCAAGCTGTGCATGCCGATAGTAAAATCAGCAATATTCCCATTATAGCGCTGTCATCGTTGATGACACCCGACAGTATCTCTAAAGGGCGTGATGTTGGTTTCTATGATTATGTTGCAAAATTCGACCGTCAGGGGCTATTGGCCTCATTAAAAGAAGCCTCAAACTCTATGGAGATTGCTGCATGAGCGAGCATCTACTTTCAGATACCGATCAAGATCATTTAAATTCAGCACGAACAGTTGAATATGTGAGTGTGTATATTGCAGACCAGCTGTTTGGTTTGCCAATTTTGCGCGTTCAAGATGTGTTTATGCCAGAGCGGGTGACCCCAGTGCCGCTTTCACACGGTACAATTGCAGGCGTTTTAAACCTGCGCGGGCGCATTGTCACCGCTATAAATATGCAATGTTGCTTAGGAATTAACACGCAAAACGCAGAAAAACGCATTTGTATGGCGGTTGGTGTAGAATTTCGTAACGAATCTTATGGTTTAATTATCGACAGTGTAGGTGAAGTACTCCAGCTGAGCGCCGATGATATGGAACAAAACCCCATAAACCTTGATGCGCGTTGGGCTTCATACTCATCTGGTGTGTATAAACTAAATGGCCAGCTAATGGTGGTACTCGATGTCGACAGACTTTTGTCACATCAACTTGAGTTAAAAGCAGCCTAGTGCTGATGATTGAATATAAAAGGGAACGAAAATGAAAAAGAAATGCCTTGTAGTTGATGATTCTGCGGTTATTCGCAAAGTTGCCCGCCGAATTCTCGAAGGTTTATCCTTTGAAATCAGCGAAGCTGAAAATGGTCAAGTTGCACTGGATTCTTGTAAAGATGCTATGCCAGATGTGATTTTGCTCGATTGGAACATGCCCGTGATGGATGGTATGGAATTTTTGATCAATTTACGTGGCAGCCCAAAAGGCAAAAACCCTCGCGTAATTTTCTGCACAACTGAAAATGACGTAGCGCATATTGCAAAAGCTATGCAAGCGGGTGCCGACGAATATATCATGAAGCCATTCGACCGCGATATTGTGGAATCGAAGTTTCAAGAAGCTGGACTCATATAAGCACGCAAACGTGTTTATATATTAACATTACGGCACCGTATACACATCGTTCCTGTGTATACGGTAACATTCAATAATAACGACACGAGTTAAGTAGAGTTTGCGTAAGAGTCCCCCCAATGTCGATCACAACCGGTTCCGCATCAATGCCAACACCCCCTGCCACTTCTGAGGCAGGGAAAATTCGTGTGATGGTCGTGGATGACGCCGTTGTGGTGCGCGGGCTGGTGGGCCGCTGGGTAAATGACGAAGCCGACATGACCACTGTAGGTACCTTTCGAGGCGTGAAGGAAGCCCTTGAAGGCTTTAAGATTGCTGCCCCTGATGTGATTGTACTCGACATTGAAATGCCGGACATCACTGGGCTTGAAGCCATTCCATTATTTTTAAAATTGGCGCCTAAAGTGTCGATTTTGATGGTATCGACCCTCACACAGCGCAATGCTGAAATTAGCTTGAAAGCGCTGCATTTGGGTGCGCAAGATTATGTGCCCAAACCAGAATCGAATAGTGGTGTGACCACTTCGACTGAATTTAAACGCGAATTGATGGACAAAGTTCGTGGTTTGGGGCAAAAACATAAGCCAGCTGTTGCTAAAAAAGCACCTACGGCCACGCAACAGCCAACCGCTGCTACAAAATCAGCGCCTCAAGATGTGAATCAATATTCAGGTGGCGCAATTGCCATGCGCCCTGTTTCCCGGACAAAACCACAAATTTTAGTGATTGGCTGCTCTACAGGTGGGCCGCAGGCTTTACAAGCACTTATGCCGCAATTGGTGGATGTTGCAAAAAAAATCCCGATCCTCATCACACAGCATATGCCCGCCACATTCACCGCCATTTTGGCTGAGCATATTGGAAAAGCCACGAACATTCCATGCCGCGAGGCCACGTATAATGATGCCCTCAAGCCCAACCAAATTTTGGTGGCACCTGGTGGCCTGCATATGATTTTGGCCAAACAGGGCGACCATATTGTGGCGACGCTTGAAGACAGCGCGCCTGTGAATTTTTGCAAACCGGCTGTCGACCCCATGTTTAAGTCGGCAGCCAGCTTATATGGCGCCTCGGTGCTTTCTATCGTCCTCACTGGGATGGGGTCTGATGGCGCATTGGGAGGTGTTGCAATTGCAAATGCGGGTGGCACAGTTGTTGTGCAAGATGAAGCTTCGAGCGTTGTGTGGGGCATGCCCGGCGCAACCTATAATGCCAAATGCTGTGCTGCGGTTTTGCCGTTGCCTGAAATTGGCAAGTTTATAACGAAAATTGTGTGTGGGGGCGTTTGATTTCAAGCGGCTATCAATAGAGTAAGAGTTCAGTGGAGAGTAGAATGTCAAATGAGTATGCGTATCTGAGACAATTTTTGAAACAGCAAGCGGGTATTATTGTGTCGGATGATAAGGATTATCTGATCGAAAGTCGATTGCTGCCAATTGCACATCGCAACCAGCTTTCGTCTGTCACTGCGCTTATTGCCAGCATGATGTCATCCAATTGCGCACCCGCATTGATGAACCAAGTGATTGATGCAATGACAACTAACGAAACGTTTTTCTTCCGCGACAAAACGCCATTCGACCAATTCTCAAATGTCATTTTGCCGGCGATGAAAGCCGCACGTGCAGGCAAACGCAACTTGCGGATTTGGTGTGCGGCCTCCTCCACTGGGCAGGAACCGTATTCATTGGCCATGATTTTAAAAGAAAAAGAAGCTGAACTTGCAGGTTGGAAGTTCGACATTGTGGGTACCGATATTTGCTCCGAAGTGCTTGAAAAATCCAAAGCGGGTATCTACACGCAATTTGAAGTGCAGCGTGGTCTTGCCACACCATTATTACTCAAATATTTTGAGAAAATTGGTGAAGGCTGGCACATAAGCCCCAAATTAAAAGCCATGGTACAATTTAAACCCGCAAACCTGATCAAGGATTTCTCTACATTAGGGCAATTCGATGTGGTATTTTGCCGCAATGTGTTGATTTATTTTGATCAAGACACCAAAACTGACATTCTGGGTCGCATCTCTAAACAACTCGCACCCGATGGCTATTTGATGCTGGGCGCAGCAGAAACTGTGGTCGGACTGTCCACAAACTTCAAAACTCACCCTGATGCACGCGGTGTGTATTGCCAATCGCAAGCCACTGCCGCAGCGCCAAAATTCAGCATTGCGCGATAATTTGCTAATATTGCGGCAAAACGCTTGTGAGTGACACTTTGGCCGAACCGGGCTTCAGAGGCTGCTGTTGGCTAGCATGTGGGTGCCAGCCAGATGCACATAATATGTCGATGGTTGCATAATATTTGCCATCAGAATGTGAAAATTGTTCCGCGTATAGCGCCAATGCCCGCGCCAACACGCTGCGCGTAAGCTGTGGTGTGGCACCGCTCAGCGCATAACCAGCGCCATGAATGCGAATATCCTCAAATACTCTCATAATATTGGCATAGCGCACCGTGTGGGTTTCTACATCCACCACTGGCAAGGCGAATTTGGCCTGTTGCAGCAAGCTGCCCAATGTGCGCACCTCAAGCATGGGATGAATATGCGCCTGCACGCCCGCGCTCAACTCACTTTCAGCCTGAATGAGGCATTGCCGCAGCTCTGTAAGTGTATTTCCCCCCACGCATTGCGCCAAAAACATGCCATCGGGCTTCAAACCGGCATGAATGGCGCGCAAATAGCCCTGCACATCATTAATCCAGGCCAATTCGGCGCATGAAATAATACAATCATATGTTGCGGGGGGGGTGTTTGGCGCCTCATGCGCAGCAAAGTCATTCCAAACGCAGGTAATGTCCGTAAATTTCTCTGTGGCCATCAACGCAAACTTCAACTCAGGCCATGGCGGCGCAATCAATAATGCATGCGCAAATTGCCTCACAAGCAATGCGCAGCGCTCCACAATATCGTCCACCATCAATTGATAAATAAACTGCTCTGCCAAACTAAACTGCTGCACCGCACGCGATTTTCGTGCAAGAATTCGGTGACGATTGAAAATTTCGGGGCTGTTCATGGGCACAATATATGGCACAGTTGTGCCTATGAACGCAACACGCCTTCCGCTTTGGCACATTGTACTCAACATTATTGTGCCGCCCATGTGCAGCGTATGCCGCAAGCCCATGCACAGTGCACAAAAACTGTGTCCGCAGTGTTGGCAAAAGGTGCAATTTATCACGCGCCCAATTTGCGATGTGTTTGGCATTCCGCACATTATGAGCGGTTTGGATGAAAGCGAACCCAGAATTAGCCTTGCGGCACAGCTGAACCCGCCAAAATGGCGCAAAGCCCGCGCCGCCACTATTTATACAGGCACGGCGCGCGAGATTGTGCATCTGTTCAAATATGCGGATGGGCTGCATTTGGGTGTGCTAATGGCGCAAGCCATGGCGCGCAGCGGTGTGCAATTGCTCGATCACGCCGATGTGCTAATTCCCATACCACTGCATTGGAGTCGCATTTTCAAACGACAATATAACCAAGCACATATTTTAGCGCAGCACATTAGCGCAATTTCTGGTGTGCCCGCACTACCGCATATACTCAAGCGGGCGCGGCGCACCCCTCCTCAAATAGGGCTAACACGGGCGCAACGGGCAAAAAATGTGGAAAATGCATTTTCAATTCCTCCACGATTTGCCAACTCCATAAAGGGCAAACGCATTGTGCTGATTGATGATGTGCTCACCACAGGCGCAACTTTGAACGAAGCCGCGCGGCTATTGCGTAAAGCGGGTGCTGAACATGTGGACGTGCTCGTATTTGGTGTTGTCACGCCCAATATGCAAGATGAATATAATATTCATTAAAATTTAACCATTACGAAAATAGTAACCTTAATTATTAGGGTTAACTATTCTTCAATTTTTATCCTCTAAAACTGTACTCAGCCGTTGATTTGCCCCTTTGCGGCGGGGTGTTGAGTATAAGGATGAATACCATGCTGAAAAAGCTTCTTTCCACAACAGCATTGGCCTTGTGTGCCGCTGGTTTTGTAACCGCTGCACATGCTGCCGATCTGCCGCAAAAACCTGCAAAGCTCGTAACGTATCAAAAGCAACAAAGTTTTGATGGGTTCTATCTGCGTGGCGATGTTGGCTATGCAATTCCCGTTGCTCCAACAGCTGTTTATGGTGGCTCCATCCCATTTTTGGGTGAAGATCTGAGCAACACATGGCTCATCGGCGCAGGTGTTGGTTATGTGTGGAATGAATATTTCCGCACAGATATCACTGCCGATTATCAGTTTAAATCAAAATTCAAAGGCCATACATTGTGCGGCGGCGGTTGCACCCCAACCTACTCAGATGAGCGCGACAGCCTGCAAACAACAACAGTTTTGGCCAATGCCTATTATGACTTCGGACGCTTCTCTGGCTTCACACCTTACATTGGTGCTGGCGTTGGTTTTGCTGGCAACAAAATGTCTGGCCTGGCCAGCACAAACCCAGTGGGTAGCGGTTCACCGCGTCACACATTCATTGGTGGCGACACACGTTGGGGCCTTGCTGCCGCAGCCATGGCAGGTATCAGCTACAACCTAAGCCAAAATCTATTGCTCGACACCAACTATCGTTATTTGTGGTTGGATGAAGCCCGCACGAAAAACGACAGCATCGGCAAAAAAGTTGTGTATTCCGACCTTGCCGAACATCAAGTTCGTTTAGGCTTGCGTTACATGTTCCAATAATTTGGAGATATAGCCAGTTCAAGAAATGAATTGGTATTGAAATTACTCCAGAATAGAGACGCTCCAACTGACCCCTGAAGAAGAAATCTTCAGGGGTTTTTTCTTTTTAGTCCCTCAATAGAATTTTGGCGGCATCTATAATTTTATGTTGCAACTGCGTGCAAATCACTCTATAAGAAGAGTTGCCCAATTTCGCACGTGCCTGTGGTGGTGTCTTGTTCCTGAACAGCCCACTTGAAGCAACGACGGAGCGGGCTTTTTTGGTCTTGGTTAGCGGTCCAAACGCAAACTACTGAAGAGGCTTGTTCATCATTGCCAGCCGTGCGGTTCGGTTCTTCCCGTTCCAATCTAAGGCGTCGAGATCCTGCACTTATACGCAATAACGCGCTATATTTGTGGGGGTTTTAACATTCTGTATTTATGTGCTGCGTGCATATAAATATAGATTTGCTTTTGCATGAAGCGTAGCGCTTCAAGGAAGGGACGGACTATGACAGCGCGTATTCGTAATTTTCTGGCTGAAAATGACATTCACGACCCATGCCTGGTGGTGGATTTGGATGTGGTGCGTGCAAATTTCATTAATTTTCGTCGTGCCTTTTCCGACACCAAAATTTATTATGCGGTGAAAGCCAACCCTGCCCCTGAAATTTTGAAGCTGCTCAACGGCCTTGGTTCTAGTTTTGATGCCGCATCGTTACAAGAAGTTCAGCAATGTCTTGCGGCTGGCGCTGACCCAGAACGCATTTCCTATGGCAATACCATTAAAAAAGAGCGCGACATTGCGGCCGCCTTTGCGCAGGGTGTGAAATTATTCGCGGTGGACAGCTTTCAAGAAGTTGAAAAAATCGCGCGCGTTGCGCCTGGCGCCCGCGTATTTTGCCGCATTTTATGCGATGATAGCGGGGCAGATTGGCCACTTTCACGCAAATTTGGCTGCGCCCCTGAAATGGCGGTGGATGTGCTGGAACACGCGCACACATCAGGCTTAGAGGCGTATGGTGTCTCCTTCCACGTGGGCTCACAGCAAAATCGTGCGCATATGTGGGATTTGGCGCTGGCCTCCTCTGCAACAGTGTTCAAAGCGGCTGCCGAGCGCGGCATTACACTATCCATGGTGAATTTGGGCGGCGGCTTTCCCATTAAATATCTCAAAGATGTGCCCAGTGCTGAAGACATTGGCAATGCGATCTTTAAATCCCTGCGCGACCATTTCGGCAATCAAATCCCTGAAACCATCATTGAACCCGGTCGCGGCTTGGTGGGCAATGCGGGTGTGATCCAATCGGAAGTGGTGCTAATCTCGAACAAGTCGGCCAATGATAATGTGCGCTGGGTCTACCTCGACATCGGTAAATTTGGGGGTTTGGCCGAAACTATGGATGAAGCTATTCGCTATCCCATCCGCACATTGCGCGATGATACGGCTCATTCTCCATGTGTAATTGCGGGCCCAACTTGTGACTCAGTGGATGTTCTATATGAAAAAGAGCATTATATGCTGCCCATTTCGCTTGAGATTGGCGACAAAGTGCTGATCGAGAACACAGGGGCATATACAACCACCTATTCATCGGTGGGCTTCAACGGCTTTGAGCCGCTAAAAAGCTATGTCATTTAATTGCCGAATCATCTCCTGTTGATAACCAAATATTAACCATGCTGCGTGCTTGCCAATGGTGGGTGTATTGCGTAGTTTAATGAGAAGAGATACGAGATGTCGTATCTTGAGTTTTATCAATCACAACCTATAGATGGTTTGCGTAAACTTAAGTGTTTGCAATGGGAGCTTCGTATGTCGGCTAAAGATGAGGTTATTTCTTGGACAGATGAACGCGTCGAGCAGCTGAAAAAGCTATGGGCTGAAGGTTTGAGCGCCAGCCAAATTGCCGCGCAATTGGGCGGCGTCACCCGCAATGCCGTGATTGGTAAAGTCCATCGTTTGGGGCTTTCAGGCCGCATTAAACCACAAAACACCTCAATTGCCCGCACAAAGCGCGTGAGTGAAACCTATATGCGCCCGAGCGTAAACCGCAACTCAGGCAGTGCATCATCTGGTGGAGGCGCGCGTCATATGTCTTCAGGCAGC
>JANPGK010000034.1:0-50623 GCA_031423895.1 Hyphomicrobiales bacterium | reverse complement strand
TGCCTGGGGATAACGTATCGGTTGAAGTATTGCTGATTGCGCCTATCGCGATGGAAGAAAAATTGCGCTTCGCGATCCGTGAAGGTGGCCGTACCGTCGGCGCCGGCGTGGTGGCAAAAATATTAGCGTAAGTGTTGAAATAGGGGAGTAGAGGATTTTCCTCTGGAGATTAAATTATGGCTGATCAAAATTCAGGTCAAAAAATAAGAATTCGCCTGCGGGCCTTTGATCATCGCGTTCTTGACGCGTCGACAAAGGAAATCGTGAATACAGCGAAACGTACTGGTGCGCGTGTATTGGGACCTATCCCAATGCCAACACGCATTGAACGCTTCACGGTAACTCGCTCCCCACACATTGACAAAACAAGTCGTGAGCAATTTGAAATGCGTACACATAAACGGATGGTCGATATTATCGATCCAACACCGCAAACTGTGGATGCATTGATGAAGCTGGACTTGGCAGCTGGTGTCGATGTTGAAATCAAGCTGGTAGCCTGACGAGAGAGATGTGATGAGCACGCAAAATACATCAAAACGTTCCGGCATTATTGCTAAAAAAATTGGCATGATGCGGCTTTTCACAGAAGCTGGTGAACATATTCCTGTGACAGTTCTTCAAATGGAAGAATGCCAAGTTGTAGCACAACGCACAATTGAGCGTGATGGCTATACAGCATTGCAATTAGGTGCAGGTACGCGCAAAGCTAAAAATGTAACGCGTGCGATGCGCGGACATTTCGCTGCTGCGAAAGTTGAGCCTAAAGCAAAAGTTGTAGAATTTCGCGTGACTGCCGATAATATGGTCGATGTGGGCGCCGAAATTACAGCAGAACATTTTGTTGAGGGTCAATTGGTTGATATTACGGGTCATTCAATCGGTAAAGGCTTTGCGGGTGTTATGAAGCGTCATAACTTCGGTGGCTTGCGCGCAACACATGGTGTGTCTATCTCACATCGTTCGCACGGGTCAACTGGTGGTCGTCAAGATCCTGGTAAAGTGTTCAAAAACAAGAAGATGGCTGGCCATATGGGTGATAAATCCGTAACCATCCAAAACTTGAAAATTGCTCGTATCGATGTTGAGCGGAACCTAATTATGGTGCGTGGCGCTGTGCCAGGTGCTAAAGGTGCCGTGTTGATGGTGCGTGATAGTATTAAAAATGCAGTTCCTGCACATGCACCAAAACCAGCTGGCATTCGTGCTGCTGTTTCAAATGCACCAGTGGTTGCAGTAGAGGAAGTGAGTGAGGGCCAAAATGGTTGATCTCGTAGTCAAAACATTAGACGGCAAAGACGCTGGAAAAGTGACTTTGAATGATGCGATCTTTGGGTTGGAGGCACGTTCTGACGTGTTGCAACGTATGGTGCGTTGGCAGTTGGCACGTCGCCAAACTGGCAATCACAAAACAAAGGGGCGTTCTGAAATTAATCGCACTGGTAAAAAAGTGTATAAGCAAAAAGGGACTGGCTCTGCCCGTCACGGTTCTGCTCGTGCACCGCAATATCGGGGTGGCGGTCGTTCATTTGGCCCAGTTGTGCGTGAGCATGATCATGATTTGCCCAAAAAATTTCGCGTTCTTGCGTTGAAGCATGCATTGTCAGCAAAAGTTGCCAATGACTCATTGATTATTTTTGAGAACGCAGTTTCGGCAGCGCCAAAAACAAAAACAGTGATTGCTGGTCTCAATAATTTGGGCTTGAAAAACGTGTTGATTATTGGTGGTAAAGTTGTGGATGTTAATTTTGCATTGGCATCACGCAATATTCCAAATGTGGATGTTCTGCCAGTTGATGGTGTGAACGTATATGATATCTTGCGTCGTGAGAAACTTGTTCTTACACGTGAAAGCCTTGAAGCGTTGGAGGCGCGCCTCGCATGAGTATTCCTGCAGCATTATATGATGTGATCCTGTCACCAGTGATTACCGAAAAGGCAACAGCCGCATCTGAATATAACAAGGTTGTATTCAAAGTTGCGCCGTTTGCAACAAAATCGCTGATCAAAACAGCAATTGAAAAATTGTTTAATGTGAAAGTGAAATCGGTCAATACACTGGTTCGCAAGGGTAAAAACAAACGCTTCAAAGGCTTTGCTGGTCGTCGTTCCGACGTAAAAATGGCAGTTGTCACGCTTGACGAAGGCAGCACCATTGATTTCACCACCGGTCTGGTCGCGTAAGGAGTTTATGATATGGCATTGAAATCATTTAATCCCACCACGCCAAGTCAACGTCAGTTGGTGATTGTGGATCGTGAAGGTCTTTACAAAGGGCGTCCTGTTAAAGCGCTCACAGTTGGGCTGACAAAATCAGGTGGTCGTAACAATACAGGGCGTATTACAGTTCGTTTTCGTGGTGGTGGTCATAAACGCCTCTATCGTGTGATCGACTTTAAACGTGCCAAGCGCGATATGCCTGCAACGGTTGAGCGAATTGAATATGATCCTAACCGCACAGCCTTTATTGCATTGCTGAATTACACCGATGGTGAGCAGGCCTATATAGTTGCGCCACAACGTTTAAACGTTGGCGACGTGATTGTTGCTTCTGAAAATGTTGATGTGAAACCAGGTAATGCAACACGAATTGCCAACATTCCAGTGGGTACTATTATCCACAACATCGAATTGAAAATCGGTGCGGGTGCTGTGATCGCGCGTTCAGCAGGAAGTTACGCACAAATCGTTGGCCGCGATGCGGGTTATGTTGTTGTGCGGTTGAATTCTGGTGAGCAGCGTTTGGTGCATGGCCAATGTTTTGCAACAATAGGTGCGGTATCAAACCAAGATCATATGAATACATATGATGGTAAAGCGGGTCGTTCGCGCTGGAAGGGTCGCAAACCACATGTTCGTGGTGTAGCGATGAACCCAGTTGATCACCCTCACGGTGGTGGTGAAGGTCGTACATCTGGTGGTCGTCATCCTGTGACACCATGGGGTAAAAATACGAAGGGTAAGAAAACCCGTTCTAATAAATTGACAAGTAAATTTATTGTGCGTTCACGTCACGCACGTAAACAAGGTAAGTGAGGTTAAATCATGGCACGTTCCTCTTGGAAGGGTCCTTTTGTTGATGGGTATCTGCTTAAGAAAGCAGAGACTGCAAAGGCATCTGGTCGTAGTGATGTCATTAAAATTTGGAGCCGCCGCTCTACCATTCTCCCGCAATTTATGGGCCTTACATTTGGGGTTTATAATGGCCATAAGCACATTCCTGTGTTTGTGACTGAGGAAATGATTGGCCATAAATTTGGTGAATTCTCACCTACACGCACCTACACGGGGCATGGGGTGGATAAGAAAGCGAAGAGGAAGTAAAGATGGGTAAACCTAGTCATCCTCGTGTGTTGAAGGATAATGAAGCGAAGGCGATCTTGCGCAATGTGCGTGTCTCGCCACAAAAGCTGAATTTGGTGGCGCAACTCATTCGTGGAAAACGTGCGGATCGTGCTCTGAACGATTTAGAATTTAGCCGTAAGCGGATTGCGATTGAAGTGAAAAAAACACTGATGTCTGCTATTGCCAATGCTGAAAATAATCATGGCCTCAATATTGATAGCTTGGTTGTGAAAGAAGCATTTGTTGGTAAAGCCATGGTGATGAAACGTTTTCATGCTCGTGCTCGCGGTCGCGGTTCACGGATTGAGAAATTTTTCTCACATCTCACAATTATTGTTCATGAAGTTGGGGAGAGCGCATAATGGGTCAGAAGTCAAATCCACGCGGTCTACGTTTAGGCATCAATCAAACCTCCGATAGCCGTTGGTATGCTGGTAAAAAAGAATTTGGCAAACGTCTTCATGAAGACCTTGCAATTCGTAAAGTGCTTAAAAAAGAACTATTGCAAGCGGCAGTTTCAAAAATTATCATTGAACGCCCCCACAAAAAATGTCGTGTGACAATTCATTCGGCCCGTCCGGGGGTTGTGATCGGTAAAAAAGGTGCGGACATTGAGCGTTTGCGCAAATTAGTTGCTAAAATTACTGATGCTGAAGTTGTTGTTAACATTGTTGAGGTACGTAAAGCCGAGATCGATGCAACATTGGTGGCTGAGTCGATTGCACAACAGCTAGAACGCCGTGTTGCATTTCGTCGCGCGATGAAGCGTGCGGTTCAAAATGCATTGAAAATGGGTGCTCTTGGCATTCGTATCAATTGTTCTGGCCGCTTAGGTGGTGCAGAAATCGCGCGGATGGAATGGTATCGTGAAGGTCGCGTGCCACTTCACACCTTGCGTGCGGATATTGATTATGGTATAGGCACAGCGCAAACCGCAATGGGTGCGTGTGGCGTGAAGGTTTGGATCTTTAAAGGCGAAATTATGGAGCATGATCCTATGGCTTCAGAACGTCGTGCACTTGAAGCTGAACCTGCAGGTGGCAATCGTCGTCGTGACAACGCGGCGTAAGCTGTTCGAACACAATTGGAATTGAGATTATGTTACAACCAAAGCGCACAAAATATAGAAAAGCCTTTAAAGGTCGCATCAACGGCGAGTCTAAAGGTGGTTTCGAATTGTCTTATGGCCAATTTGGCTTGAAGGCTGTTCAGCCTGAACGTATCACGGCTCGTCAAATTGAGGCTGCACGCCGCGCTTTGACTCGCCATATGAAACGTCAAGGTCGTGTATGGATTCGTATTTTTCCAGACGTTCCTGTATCACAAAAGCCAACCGAAGTTCGGATGGGTAAAGGTAAAGGTTCACCTGAGTATTGGGCATGTCGCGTTGCGCCTGGGCGTATTATGTTTGAAGTTGATGGTGTGTCTGAACAAATTGCACGCGAAGCCTTTGCTTTGGCGGCTGCGAAATTGCCAATCGGCACCCGTTTTGTACAACGTATTGCGGAATAAGGACACGTTATGAAAAGCGATCAAATTCAAGCAATGACTCTCGATCAAATTGAAGAGGAATTGGTGAAGCTTAAGAAAGAGCAATTTAATTTGCGCTTTCAAAAAGCCACTAATCAATTAGAAAATACAGCGCGTGTGCGCGATGTGCGTCGCAGTGTTGCGCGGCTTTTGACAATCGCGCGCCAAAAACGCGCTAGCGCAGCTTAAGGGGATTACGATGCCAAAACGCATTTTGCAAGGTGTTGTCGTTAGCGACAAACAAGATAAAACAGTGGTTGTAAAAGTAGAACGTCGTTTTACACATCCCTTGTTTAAGAAGACTGTGCGCAAAACTAAAAAATATGCCGCACATGATGAGAATAATGTATGTAAAACTGGAGATATGGTTCGGATTGAAGAAACCGCACCGATTTCCAAAAACAAAACATGGACAGTTTTGTCGGAAGCAGATTCTAAAGCATAATGTATGTTTTTTAATCTCTTCAGACGGGTGGTCTATACCACAGCAGTGAATGAGGTAGACTTATGATTCAAATGCAAACCAACCTCGATGTTGCCGATAATAGCGGCGCAAAGCGAGTAATGTGTATTAAGGTGCTCGGTGGTTCACACCGTCGCTATGCACATGTGGGCGACATTATTGTTGTGTCCATTAAAGAAGCAATTCCCCGTGGTAAGGTAAAAAAAGGCGATGTTATGAAAGCCGTTGTGGTGCGGACTCGTAAAGAGCTGCGTCGCATTGATGGTTCGATCATTCGTTTTGACACCAATGCGGCTGTGTTGATCAATAACAACAAAGAGCCAATTGGCACACGTATTTTTGGCCCAGTGCCACGTGAGCTGCGCGCAAAAAATCACATGAAAATCATCTCACTTGCTCCAGAGGTGCTGTAATGGCTGCTAAAATTAAAAAAGGCGATAATGTTATCGTATTAACAGGTCGTGATAAAGGAAAAACTGGCACTGTGTTGCAAGTCATTCCAACTGAAGATCGCGCGATTGTAGAAGGTGTGAACACTGTTCAACGCCATACGCGTCAGTCGGCAAAATCTGAGGGTGGTATCATTACGAAACCAGCGCCAATTCATCTTTCGAATATCGCAATTGCTGATAAAGACGGTAAGGCCACGCGCGTACGGTTTGCGATTGGCGCCGATGGAAAAAAATCACGCGTTGCTGTGCGTTCCGGGGAGGTTATCAATGGCTAACGAACAAAAATATACGCCACGTGCTAAAACGACATATGAAACTGTTGTTCGTCAAGAGTTGACCAAACAATTTGGGTACAAAAACGTTATGCAAGTTCCGCGTATTGAGAAAATTGTTCTCAATATGGGTGTTGGTGAATCCACTGCTGATTCAAAAAAAGCTGCAGTTGCTGCAGCTGATATGGCGATGATTGCAGGTCAAAAGCCTGTGATCACACGTGCACGCAAATCAATTGCCTCCTTTAAGGTGCGTGAAGATATGCCGCTTGGTGTGAAGGTTACCCTTCGTTCTGACCGCATGTATGATTTTCTTGATCGTTTGGTGACAATCGCTATGCCGCGCATTCGCGATTTTCGTGGATTGAACCCAAAATCATTTGATGGTCGTGGCAACTATGCAATGGGCATTAAAGAACACATCATCTTCCCTGAAATCAATTATGATAAAGTTGAGCAAATTTGGGGTATGGATATTATTGTTGTGACATCTGCAAAAACAGATGAAGAAGCTTTGGCATTGCTGACTGCAATGAATTTCCCATTTCGTCATGCCACTAAAGCTGCGGCATAAGGAGAACACATAGATGGCAAAACTCTCGTCTATTGAAAAGAATAAACGCCGTGAAAAAATGGCCAAAAAGTTTAGTACACAACGTGCGAAACTTAAAGCCATTGTTATGGATCAGTCTAAACCGATTGAAGAGCGTTTTGGTGCAACATTAAAACTGGCTGCGTTGCCACGTAATGGTGCAGTAACACGCGTTCGCAATCGTTGTGAAGTCACTGGTCGTCCTCGTGCTTACTATCGTAAGCTTAAAATGTCTCGTATTGCCTTGCGTGAATTGTCAAATAATGGACAAATTCCCGGCATGGTAAAGTCTAGCTGGTAAGGAGAGCGCAGATGTCAATAAATGATCCGCTCAGTGATATGTTAACTCGTATTCGCAACGCGCAAATGCGGAAACAAAATGTGGTGGTTACGCCGGGTTCAAAATTGCGCGCGCGTGTTTTGGATGTGCTCCAATCGGAAGGCTTTATTCGTGGCTATACGGTTGTACAAAAAGAGGGCACCATTTCAGAGTTCCAAATTGAACTCAAATATTACGAAGGTGCCCCAGTGATTCAAAAAATTGAACGCAAATCTCGCCCTGGTCGTCGTGTGTATTCGGGTGTTGGTGCTATTCCTCGCGTGGCCAATGGTTTGGGTCTCGCAATTCTTTCAACCCCAAAAGGCGTTTTGCCCGACCATGAAGCGCGTGCGCAAAATGTGGGCGGTGAAGTGCTTTGCACCGTGTTTTAAGGAGTGGAATAAATGTCTCGTATTGGTAAAAAACCAGTTCCTGTTCCTGCAAACGTTACTGTTACAATTGATGGACAAAACATTGTTGTAAAGGGTCCAAAAGGTACTTTAAGCCTCGTTTTGGTTGAAGAAGTGCGTGCAGAAATGACACCTGAAGGTGTTCTTATTTCACCACTTGAAAAAAATCAACGTGGTCGCGCCATGTGGGGCTTGTCTCGCACATTGGTGAACAATCTCATTGTTGGTGTGACAACTGGCTATGAAAAGAAGCTTGAGATCACAGGTGTTGGGTATCGTGCTGCTGCGCAAGGTCAGGTTGTAAGCTTGTCTTTGGGGTTCAGTCATGAAGTGAACTACCAAGTGCCAGAGGGCATCACTGTTACAACGCCAAAACCAACTGAAATTGTTGTTGTTGGTATTGATAAGCAAGTGGTTGGGCAGGTTTCTGCCGAAATTCGTGCCTATCGTCAGCCTGAGCCGTATAAAGGTAAAGGCGTACGCTATGCTGGCGAGTTTATTCCCCGCAAAGCTGGTAAGAAAAAGTAAGGAATTAGGATCATGGCATATAAAACTACAGCAGAACGTCGTACGGCACGTGTCCGTCGTCACATTAAATCTGTTGCAAATGGTCGCCCTCGTTTGTCGGTGTATCGCTCATCTAAACAGATTTATGCGCAAATTATTGATGATTTGCAAGGTGTTACGCTGGTTTCTGCATCTACACTTGAAAAAGATTTGCGTGCAAGCTTGAAAACTGGCGCCAATGTTGATGCCGCATCGCAAATTGGCAAATTGGTTGCTGAGCGTGCGGTGAAAGCAGGCATTACATCCGTTGTGTTTGATCGTGGTGCCTATTTGTTTCATGGCCGTGTGAAGGCTTTGGCGGATGGTGCGCGCGCGGGTGGTTTAGAATTTTAATAGCCTTATGGGCAGCAGTTGAAGGGATTGCAAAATGCGTGAGAGAGAAGATCGCGACTCCGAGATGGTGGATCGCCTTGTACACATTAATCGTGTTGCAAAAGTTGTAAAAGGCGGTAAACGCTTTGGTTTCGCTGCTTTGGTTGTCGTTGGTGATCAAAAGGGTCGTGTTGGCTTTGGTCATGGTAAGGCCCGTGAGGTGCCTGAAGCTGTGCGTAAAGCTACAGAGCAAGCCAAACGTCAAATGATCCGTGTTGCATTGCGCGATGGTCGCAGCTTGCATCACGATGTGTATGGTCGCCATGGTGCTGGTAAAGTGATTTTACGGACAGCTCCAGCTGGTACTGGTATTATTGCGGGTGGTCCAATGCGCGCAGTGTTTGAAAGCCTTGGCATTCAAGACGTTGTGGCGAAGTCATTAGGGTCTTCAAACCCATATAACATGGTGCGTGCAACATTTGATGCGCTCAAAGCAGAAGAAAGCCCACGTGCTGTTGCCAGCCGTCGTGGTTTGAAATTCTCTGTTTTGCAAGCGCGTCGCCAAGAAAAATCCACTGAGTCTTCAGAAGGTTAAGGAGTTTATTATGGCAACCGCAAAAGCAAAAACTGCTGCCGCCGCAACTGTTAAGGTTGAACAAATTGGTAGCCCAATTCGTCGTGAGGCCAGCCAACGTGCTACGTTGATTGGTTTGGGGCTGAATAAGCGTCATCGTGTGTCTACGCTGGAGGATACACCTTCTGTGCGTGGTATGATTCAAAAAGTGCGCCATCTTGTGCGCATTGTTGACTAAGGAGTTCGACAATGAAACTCAATGAAATTACAGATTTAGAGGGTGCTACCCACAATTACAAACGTGTTGGGCGTGGCATTGGTTCTGGTAAAGGCAAAATGGGTGGCCGTGGTCACAAAGGTCAAAAGGCGCGTTCAGGCGTTGCTGTAAGCGGTTTTGAAGGTGGTCAAATGCCAATTCATCGTCGTTTGCCAAAACGTGGCTTTGTGAATATTTTTGCTAAAAAATTGGTAGAAGTATCACTCGGCCGTGTGCAACAAGCGATTGATGCAAAAAAATTAGATTCAAAGCAAACTATCACTGCTGAAGCGCTCAAAGCTGCTGGTGTTATTCGTGCAATCCGTGATGGTGTGCGTTTGCTGAATTCTGGTGAACTTAAAGCGAAAGTGACATTTGAAGTTGCATCTGCATCTGCTCCAGCTGTTGTGATTGTGGAAAAGCTTGGTGGTTCTATCAAACAATTGAGTAAATCTGAAGTTTCTGCTTGAGATTGGCGTTGTGGTGTGGCCATGTCATGCCCTAACCCCTGAGCAGTTTTGCGTGCGTATTTCGTATGTTCAGGGTGTGTGAGGTTTTTGTAAACTCAGGATTTTGATCATTATGGCTTCGATTGCAGAACAGCTCGCATCTAATGTAAATTTTGCCTCATTCGCTCGGGCAAAAGAACTTCAAGATCGCATTATATTCACATTAATCGCCTTGGTAATTTATCGCTTGGGGACATATATCCCATTACCAGGTATTGATCCTGTGGCGTTGACACAGGCCTTTGATAGTGCCTCAAAAGGCATTCTTGGTCTATTCAATATGTTTTCTGGTGGTGCGGTATCGCGTATGGCGATATTTGCACTTGCTGTCATGCCCTATATTTCTGCCTCTATTATCATTCAGCTGATGACATCTGTTTTCAAGCAATTGGAAAATTTGAAAAAAGAGGGTGAGCAGGGCCGCAAACAAATTAATCAATATACACGCTATCTTACTGTGGTTCTTGCCATTGCGCAGGCCTATGGCATTGCGATGGGGTTGCAAGGTTCAGGGTCAATAGTTACTAATCCTGGACCTATGTTTGTGATCACCACGGTCATTACATTGACGGGCGGCACCATGTTTTTGCTATGGCTGGGCGAGCAAATTACTGCGCGCGGTATTGGCAATGGCACGTCATTGATTATTTTTGCGGGGATTGTTGCCGAGTTGCCGCGCGCATTTGTGAATATGCTGGAGTTGGGTCGTCAGGGCGCTTTATCCTCTTTGATGATTATTGGTATGTTTATTATGGCGTTGGGCGTGATTGCGCTCATTGTTTTTTGTGAACGCGCACAGCGCCGTGTATTGTTGCAATATCCGAAGCGTCAAGTGGGCATGAAAATGTTTGAGGGGCAATCCTCGCATTTGCCATTAAAACTCAATACTGCTGGCGTTATTCCACCCATTTTTGCGTCGTCTTTGCTGTTATTGCCAGCAACAATCGCAGGCTTTTCACAACAAAGCACGGGTAGTTTTTTGAACACTATCACGACCTTGTTGGGGCATGGCCAGCCTCTCTATATTCTCACCTATGGTGCCTTGATTGCGTTTTTCTGTTTCTTTTACACAGCGATTGTATTTAACCCGACTGAAACAGCGGATAATCTAAAAAAAGCGGGTGGATTTATTCCTGGCATTCGCCCAGGTGAGAAAACCGCTGAATATTTGGATAAAATTTTGTCTCGCATTACTGTTGTTGGTGCAATTTACATTGTTCTTGTATGTTTGTTGCCCGAGGTGTTGATTTCTCTCACATCTATGCCATTCTATTTGGGTGGTACGTCCTTGCTTATTGTTGTGAGCGTCACAATGGATACTGTAGCGCAGGTGTATGGGTATCTGGTTGCGCATCAATATGAAGGCATGATTAAAAAATCAACGCTTCGAGGGGGGCGCAAATGAGGTTGGTGCTGTTAGGGCCTCCGGGTGCCGGTAAAGGAACGCAGGCGTCACGTATTGTGGAACGCTATTATGTCCCAAAATTGTCAACTGGTGATATGTTGCGCGCTGAAGTGGCGGCAAAATCTGCTTTAGGTATGCAGGTTGAAGGTATTTTAGCGCGCGGTGAGTTGGTGCAGGATTCAATTTTAATTGAAATGATTGCGGGCCGTATTGCCCTAGATGATTGTGTTAACGGATTCATTTTAGATGGGTTTCCAAGGACATTACCCCAAGCTGAGGGTCTTAACACCTTGCTGAACGATCGTTTAATGAAACTTGATGTTGTCGTTTCACTCGATGTAGATGAGGCGGCTTTGTTAGCGCGCATTGAAAACCGCGCCAAAGAAAGTGGGGCAGCCGTTCGGGCTGATGATAACGCCGAATCGCTTAAAAAGCGATTGGATATTTATCAGAAGCAAACGGCGCCGCTCATTGCGTATTACAAAAATAAGGGCATTTTGAAGTCAGTTGACGGCATGGCATCGATGGATGATGTGAGCGCATCAATTTATTCAATTTTAGATGCACTGAAACACTAAAAAATGCGTTATCCCCATTGACGAAATGTACAATAGGGGATATGTGACGCATTCCGATTTAATATAGTGGCATTTGCCGCGCAAACTTAAGATCTAAAGGAGACCGCTGTGGCTCGTATTGCCGGTGTAAACCTGCCAACAAAAAAACGCGTTGTGATCTCACTTCGCTATATTTATGGAATTGGCCCTGTGAACGCAAAAATCATTTGCGATCAATTGGGTATCGATCATGCTTTGCGGATCGACCAACTCTCCGAAGCTCAATTGCTCCAAATTCGTGAAGTGATCGACCGTGAATATACTGTAGAAGGTGATTTGCGTCGTGAAGTTTCAATGAACATCAAACGTTTGATGGATTTGGGTTGTTATCGCGGCTTGCGCCATCGTCGTGGCTTGCCAGTTCGTGGTCAACGCACTCATACGAATGCCCGCACTCGCAAGGGCCCAGCAAAAGCAATTGCTGGTAAGAAGAAGTAATAGGACATTGTAATGGCTAAAGCAGCAAAAGAAGTTAAAGTTAAAAAACGCGAGCGCAAAAATATCCCAGTAGGTATTGTGCACGTCAATTCGTCTTTTAACAATACCATGATCACAATCTCTGATGTGCAAGGCAACACGATTGCTTGGTCATCATCTGGTGTTATGGGGTTCAAGGGTTCTCGCAAATCTACACCATATGCGTCTCAGCTGTGTGCTGAGGATGTTGCAAAAAAAGCGCAAATCCATGGTGTGAAAACTGTTGAGGTTGAGGTGCGTGGTCCAGGTTCTGGCCGTGAGTCGGCTTTGCGTGCTCTGCAAATGGCAGGCTTGCAAGTGACAGCCATTCGCGATGTAACAGGTATTCCACACAATGGTTGCCGCCCTGCAAAACGTCGCCGCGTATAGTGTGTTGAAGTTAGTTGCTGGTTCATAAAATTGAGAGAAAATATCATGGTCATCGATAAAAATTGGCTCGACCTCATCAAACCTGAGAAATTAGAAGTGCAAGGTACTTCTGACCCACGCATTGCAACTATGGTTGCAGAGCCTTTGGAGCGTGGTTTTGGTGTGACATTGGGCAACAGCTTGCGTCGCATTTTGTTGTCGTCTTTGCGTGGTGCAGCGATTACGGCCATTCAAATTGATGGTGTGTTACATGAATTTTCTTCCATTCCTGGCGTTCGTGAAGATGTAACCGACATCATTCTGAACATCAAAGAAATAGCGCTTAAAATGGATGGTGATGGCCCAAAACGCATGGTGTTGCGCAAGCAGGGCCCTGCTGTTGTAACAGCTGCGGACATCAACACTATTGGTGGTATTACTGTTTTGAATCCAGATGCTGTGATTTGCCATTTGGATCAAGATGCTGAAATTCGCATCGAATTCATAGTGAACAATGGTAAAGGGTATGTGCCATCTGAGCGCAATAAACCAGATGATGCGCCGATTGGCCTCATCCCGGTGGATAGCATTTACTCACCTGTGAAGAAAGTGTCCTATCGCATTGAAAATACACGCGAAGGTCAAATTCTTGATTATGACAAGCTGATTTTGACAGTTGAAACCAATGGTGCATTGAGCCCTGAAGATTCCGTAGCCTATGCAGCGCGTATCATGCAGGATCAATTGGCGATTTTCATTAATTTTGAAGAGCCAAAAATTGCCTCGCAGTCAGATCCTGTTCAAGAATTGCCATTTAGCCCAGCATTGCTGAAAAAAGTGGATGAGTTGGAATTGTCTGTGCGTTCCGCCAATTGCTTGAAAAACGATAACATCGTTTACATTGGCGATCTGATTCAAAAAACAGAAGGCGAAATGTTGCGTACACCAAACTTTGGCCGCAAGTCGTTGAATGAAATCAAAGAAGTGCTGGCACAAATGGGCTTGCATTTGGGTATGGATGTTGTGGGTTGGCCACCAGAAAATATTGATGAGCTTGCTCGTCGTTATGAAGAACGCTTCTGATAGCGTATAATTTAAAGGAAGAAGACAATGCGTCATAGAAATGGTCATCGTAAACTTGGTGTGAAAACACAGCATCGTCATGCGATGTTTGCCAATATGGCCACAGCCTTGTTGCAACATGAGCAAATTGTAACAACTTTGCCAAAAGCAAAAGAATTACGCCCATTTGTGGAGCAAATTGTGACTTTGGGCAAACGTGGTGGTTTGCATGCACGCCGCCAAGCGATCTCTAAAGTGCGCGATATCGCGGTTGTAGCAAAATTGTTCGACGTGATTGCCCCGCGTTATAAAGATCGTAATGGTGGTTACATCCGCATTATGAAAGCAGGCTTCCGCTTTGGTGATAATGCGCCAATGGCTGTGATTGAATTTGTGGATCGTGATGAATCCGCAAAAGGCACTGGCCCAACCGCACAAGCGGTTGTTGAAGCGTAATATACAATTCTATCTAAAAAGTCTAAAACGCATCCTTTCGGGGTGCGTTTTTTGTTATGATCTTCCATTGCATAGATGGGTAAATTTGCGCATAAATAGAGAATGTCTGATTTATTCTCAACCGCTCCATCATCTGCTATAAGCGCCATTCGCAAACCGCTGGCAGAACGCTTGCGCCCGCAAAGTTTGGCTGAGGTGATTGGCCAGCAGCATATTGTGGGGGAAGATGGCGTGCTCACCCATGCCATAGCGGGCGGCGCAGTGCAGAATATGATTTTTTGGGGTGCACCAGGCACGGGCAAAACCACTGTGGCGCGTTTGATGGCCAAAGCCACGGGGGCGCGGTTCCACACCATGAACGCGATGGATGTGACAGCGGCGCAAATTCGACCGTTGTTTGCACAAGCGCGCCATTATGCAGGGCAGGGGCAAACAACGCTTTTATTTATAGATGAGATTCATCGCCTCAATCGCACACAGCAAGATGCGTTTTTGCCTGTGCTGGAAGATGGGACGCTTAGCTTCATTGGTGCCACCACTGAAAATCCATCCTTTGTTCTGTCCAGCGCGTTGCTGTCTCGGGCACAAGTTTTGGTATTCAACCCCCTCACGAAGCTGGATTTGGCTTTATTATTAGAGCGCGCAGAATATGCGATTGAGCGGCCGCTGCCTGTGACGCAAGAGGTGCGCGAGAAATTATGTGAACTGGCGGACGGTGATGGGCGCTATTTGCTCAGCCTTGCTGAAATTTTATGGAATACCACGCAAGGCAATGACCAGCTGGAATGGGCGCAGGTGGCGCAGCGCATACAGCGCCGCATGCCGCGCTATGATCGCAATAAGGACGGGCATTATAACCTCATTTCGGCGCTTCATAAATCTGTGCGCGCTTCAGACCCAGATGCCGCGCTGTATTATTTCGCGCGTATGCTGGAGGCAGGGGAAGACCCACGCTATTTGGCACGCCGATTGGTGCGCATGGCTGTGGAGGATATTGGCCTTGCCGCGCCAGAAACATTGCCGCATGCGATGGCTGCGCAGCAGGCCTATGTATTGCTTGGCAGCCCTGAGGGGGAGCTGGCGCTGGCCAATGTCGTGGTGCGACTTGCCACGGCGCCAAAGTCGAATTCAGTCTATACAGCCTATAAAGCGGCGCGGCATGTGGCCAAAGAATCGGGCTCACTTTCACCACCGCTCTCGCTGCTCAACGCGCCCACACCCTTGATGCAAGATTTAGGGTATGGCGAAGGCTATGCTTATGATCACGACGCAGAAAATGCATTTTCAGGTCAAAATTGCTGGCCAGATGGTATGAAACCACAGATTCTCTATGCACCGACAGATAGGGGCATGGAAGCGCGGATTGCGGAGCGACTGCAAGAGTGGCGGGCGTTACGCGTCAGGCGCTGAACCCTTAAACCCTGTTGCACATACATAGAGCTCGGCCGATTCTTTGCGGCTTGCAGGGGGTTTGATATGCTTGACGGTGGTGAAGTGAGTTTTAAGCAATTTTAGCAAGGTGTCAGAGCTGCCGCCTTGGAACACTTTTGCGAGAAACACGCCTTCTGGCTTCAAAATTTCAATTGCAAATGCGGCTGCGGCTTCTGCTAACGCCATAATGCGCAAATGGTCGGTATAGCGATGCCCCATGGTGGCGGGCGCCATGTCGGACAGTACCACATCGGCCAAACCTTCGGGCAGGGCGGCACGCAATGTGGCGGGGGCGGTTTCGGCCAGAAAATCAAGATGGAACACCGAACAGCCCGGCAGCGACGGCATATCGAGAATATCAATGGCCACAACATGGCCGTGGCCTTCTTCAGCACGCACGCGTTTTGCTGCGACTTGAGTCCACCCCCCGGGTGCGGCGCCCAAATCTACCACTGTCATGCCAGAGCGCAAAATTCGTTGCTTATCATCAATTTCCACCAACTTGAACGCGGCGCGTGAGCGAAACCCTTCTGCTTTGGCGCGCATCACATAGGGGTCGTTCAATTGGCGTTGCAGCCATTTCACAGTGGAATTACTGCGTTTTTTCGCCGATTTCACTCGTGTGACCATTTGCCCGCGCATATTTTTGTCCTTAATCCATATTTCAGACCTTCTATATCAGACTTAAGCGAAATCATGAACGTATAAATCACTTTTCCTGCGCAATTATTGCATTGCAGCGTTGACAATCTCGCGTGATCATGACAATTGGGGCACACGAACGCAATTGAGGTGCTGCTATGGGCGATCCTTTGGACAAAGCGCAGGCAGAACTTGATTCATTAGAACGACGTCTTTCACAGGCGCGTGCACAGTCGACCATTGCGCCACCACCTCAGCAGAGCCATCATTCTGCATACAGTGTTGGCATGAAAATGGCGGTTGAGCTTGCAGCTGGTTTGGGCTTGGGAATAATTGTTGGCTATGCGTGCGATACGCAATTTGCCACCAAACCTTTAGGGGTAATTCTCGGCGCCATTATCGGCCTTGTGGGTGGGTTGTGGAATGTTATTCGAATGTCATCTGGGATGAATGCGGCGCAGCCAAAATCATCAGATGATACGATTTGAGATTGAAGGAGCATAGCTTTGTCTGCACCCGCACATGGCGCATCGCCGATCGACCCGCTTCACCAGTTTGAAATTCAGGTTTTACAACCGTTTTCATTGGCAGGTAAAAATGTTGCATTCACCAACAGCGCTCTATGGATGTCAATCGCTTTGGGAGTTGTATTACTTGTGATGTTTATGGGCGTTGCGCGTCAAGCTGTGATTCCAGGGCGAATGCAATCCCTCTCTGAAATGGCGTACGGGTTTGTTGCCACTATTGTGAAGGAAAATGCTGGTGAATCAGCGATGAAATATTTTCCGTTCGTTTTCTCATTATTTCTCTTTATTCTTGCCTGTAACGTGTTGGGACTATTGCCATATTCGTTCACAGTTACCAGCCATATCATTGTGACATTGGCACTGGGTTTGCTCACTATTGTGGTGATTACTGCTATTGGCTTTGCAAAGCATGGCGTGCATTTTTTATCGCTATTTGTGCCTTCTGGCGTGCCAGGCTGGTTATTGCCGCTTTTGGTGCCGATTGAAATCATCTCTTATCTCATTCGTCCATTCTCATTGGCGGTACGTTTGTTTGCCAACATGGTTGCTGGTCACATGATGCTCAAAGTGTTTGCAGGCTTTGTGATTATGCTTGGCTTTGCTGGTGGTTGGCTGCCAATCATAGTTATGGTGGGGTTATTTGCGCTTGAATTGCTGGTGGCATTTTTGCAAGCCTATGTTTTTGCGCTGTTGGCCTCAATTTATTTGAATGATGCACTTCACATGCACCATTAATTAGGCTATGACGCCTTCAACAATTTTACTTTTCACTCAAAACCTACATGGAGACTACAATGGACGTTCAAGCAGCAAAAATGATCGGCGCAGGCATTGCGTGTATCGCTTTGATGGGAGCAGGCTTGGCCATCGGCAATATTTTCGCAAGCTACCTTACAGCTGCCATGCGCAACCCTGCAGCGGCTGACAGCCAACGCCCGAACTTGATTTTGGGCTTCGCTTTAGCTGAAGCAACTGGCCTGTTTGGCTTGGTTGTTGCATTGTTGATTTTGTTCCTCTGATATTGTCTTCAATAGCCAATGGGCAATTCACCTGTTGGCTATTTTGTAAGCTGGTAATGGAGGGCATTTATGCCGCAGTTAGACCCGAATAAAGCCATGTTTTTGGCACAGCTATTTTGGCTGTTTGTCACATTCACTGTATTGTACATGTGCATTGCATTTTACATCACACCTCGGTTAGAGGGTGTATTTAAGCATCGTGCAACATTGCTGAAGAGTGATTTAGAGATTGCAGAACGTCTGCATGCTCAAACAGAGTCTGTAATTTCAAATTACACAACGTCTCAAGATGCAGCAAAGCGTAATTCTGTGATAGAAATTGAACAGGCGCGTTTGTCTTTCAATAAAGAAGCAGAAGCCCGCAAGGCAGCACATACAGCTGAATTGACACAGAGATTGAACGAGGCCGAACAGCGTATCGCTAAACAGCGTGAAGCGGCGTTGGCAACGATAAAAGACTCCGCTGCTGAATTGGCTGGTGGAATTGTGCACAAAATTTCTGGCGTAAAAGAAACCGCTAAATCCATTCAAGCGGCAATCAAAGGCTTGTAAAAGCTTTTATATATAGAATTTGGAGCACAATATGTCTCAGTTTTCATTCGACGCATCGTTTTGGGTTGCTGTTGCATTTTTCCTGTTTGTAGGTGTTTTGATAAAAGTCAAGGCACCAGCACTCATGGCGCGTGGGCTTGATGCACATGCACAAAAAGTGCGGGATGAATTGGCCACAGCCGCTAATTTACGCCTAGAAGCTGAGGCGCTTGCCGCGCAATATGCTGGCAAACTTGCGGAAGCGGAAAAAGATGTAGCTGAATTGCGGGCGCGCACACAGCGTGAAATTATGGCGATGAAGGCTGAGGCGGAAACAAATTTGCTTGATTACATAGATCGCCGTACACATGCTGCTGAATCGCGCATAGCCCAAGCTGAACAAGCCGCATTGCAGGATTTGCGCACACGTACATCGGAACTGGCAATCGCTGCAGCGGAATCATTGTTAAAAAATCAAGCGACATCTCCAAAAGGCGCTGACATTATGAATGCCAGCATTAAAGCCGTGCAAACCAAATTGCATTGAGTTTAATAACTGCAATTTATTTATCCATTTCAATGTTTGACTGATTATTACCATTATGGTATTTTATTCCATATTATTATGTGAGTTTATAAATGAATTTCGGTTTAAGCCAGTCTCAAGAAAATATGATACACAAATATTGTGAAGGCAATGCGGTCGCCTTGGTGGCAGAGTTAAAGAATACATGTATAAAAACTATATTTGCAGATGCCGTTGTTAAGTATTTAAAGACAAATACCGAGCAATTTCAGAGAGATTTATTGGACTATAGAGGGGAATCACCCTTGCATTCAGATGTTGTCCGTATTCAGAGTAATATTGATTTTTTTGAGGGCGGTCTTTCTCGCTGGAAGGTTACATGTTTACTTCAGCAGGTTAAACTGAGTAATACAATTTTTTGCGGCATTGGTATTTTGGGTGCTTGGGTATATGGCTATAGCAAAAAATTTAAGAAAGCTGATCTGGTTTAGGGGCTAAAACACCAACAACTTTACCGCAACGGATGTGCACACAATCACCAGTAAAGGCTTGATGATGGCCGCGCCATTTTTGAGGGCGAAGCGTGCACCAATGCGCGCGCCCATAAATTGCCCAATACCCATTGTGAGGCCGACAACCACTAATATTTTAGTGGTGAATGCAAACACCAATAGGCTGGCAATGTTGGATGCAAAATTGAGTAATTTTGTGTAGGCAGTTGCTTGTGTGATGCCTAAGCCCAGAAACCCTACGCATGAGAGCACAAAGAATGAGCCTGTGCCGGGCCCAAAAAAACCGTCATAGCCGCCAATCAATGTGCCAAAAATCAACCCGTGTGAGATGGGTGTTAAATACGCCTGCCGTGCTAAATCACTGAGTTTAGGTGCAAACGCAAAATAGAGCGCCATGAGAATCAGCAATATTGGAATGAGTGTTCTCAGGAAATCAGCGGGAATAAACCCCACCATATAGGCACCTAAACCCGCGCCAAAAAATGAGCACGCAAATCCAAACCAATCACGCTTAACATTGATAAACCCAGCTTTTGCATAAGAAAGCGTTGCCGAGCCTGAACCAAACGTGCCCTGTAGTTTGTTTGTAGCCAAAATGACAGCGGGTGGTAATGTAGGCAGTGCAAGCATAAGGGCTGGAATTGTGAGTAATCCACCGCCACCAGCGATGGAATCAACGAAGCCAGCGCACGTTGCGACTAAAAATAGCAACCCTATGACCTCGTAAGACAGCCCATCTATCATGAATTAACTTTCATACGGGCGCCAAGCGCCAGCATATCGCGCCATGCAAGGCGTTTTTGCGCAGATTGTTTTAGCAAAAATGCAGGGTGGAACGTGGCCAGTGCGGGTATGATGCGGCCATTGCATGAATGCTCAAACCAATTGCCACGCGTGCGCATGATCCCCGCTTGAGTATTGCAAATAGTTTGCACTGAAATATTGCCCAGCAACACAATAAAATCTGGGTTGAGTAACTCTATATGCCGCAGCACAAATGGCGAGCACAGCGCAATCTCCTGCGCTGATGGCAAGCGATTGCCTGAGATGCGCCACGGGATGACATTGGTGAGATAGACATTTGTGTTGCGATCCAGCCCAATCGGGCGCAGCATTTGCGCCAATATATGCCCAACTTGTCCCGTAAATGGCACGCCGTTTGCGTCGTCTTGTGTACTTGGCACTTCACCAATCACCATAATTTTTGCGGTCGGCTTGCCATCAGAAAACACACAATTCGTGGCACCGCGCTTCAAGCTGCAGCCATCATAGGCCACTATAATTGCGTGTAATTCTTCTAAGTTTTGGGCAGAATGTGCTAAATCTCGTGCCGTTTGAATTGATTCTGATAACACTGAAGGTGTGATGGGCACATTAGGGCTGGTAGACAGTATTTTTGCTTCTTTTGCCGCAATTTCAATGATAGGCGGCGCATGATGAGGGGTGACAAAACTTTGATGTTCAGCCCATGCCACAGGCTGCGCATTGAGCCACACATCCTCGCCCATCTCTGCCAACCAATCGATGGCATGGAGTGCGGCATTTGAGGCGTGATTCTCGAGATTCATTTGATGTCCATCAATTGACAATCACTATATTGTGCTCACAATCAAAATGGAAGGTGTAATGATGACAGCTGCGCGTGAAGTGATTGATTGTGATGTTGTGATTGTGGGAGCGGGTGTTGCGGGGCTGGCAACCGCTATTTCATTGGCGCAACGTGCGCAGGCTGCAGGACAGGCGCACCACATTATTGTGCTGGAAAAAGCGGCGCGTGTTGGTGGGCACATTCTCTCTGGTGCGGTGATAGACCCCATTGGGCTGGATATACTCTTTCCGCAATGGCGGAATATGGGGGGACCTTTGCAAACACAAGTGCGCAATAATTCATTTCAATTCCTAACACATAATCATGCTTTCACAGTGCCACATTGGTTATTACCACGTCAATTGCGCAATGACGGCTGTTATATTGGCTCGCTTGGTGCGCTCACGGTGTGGCTGGCCGAACAGGCGCAGGCTTTGGGCGTTGAGATTTATGCGGGGTTTCCTGCAGCTGGGTTGTTATATAATGAACACTGCGCAGCAATAGGTGTGATAACAGCCGATTCAGGCCGGTTAAAAGACGGCACGCACGCCGCTGAATATATGCAAGGTGTGGCCATTCATGCCAAATATACAGTGTTGGCTGAAGGTGTTCGTGGTAGCGTTACCAAGCGCGCCTTGCGGCATTTTGATTTGCTAAAAGATGCAAGTTTTCAGCAACATGGTATAGGATTCAAAGAGATATGGGAAATTCCTGCTGCACAGCATAGGGCAGGGCATGTTGTGCATTCCATTGGGAGGCCGCTTAAAAATAACACAGGTGGTGGCGGTTTTATGTATCATTATGGGGCGAATTTGGTGGCAGTTGGCTATGTTGTGCACTTAAATTATACCAACCCGCATTTAGACCCATTTCAAGAATTTCAACGCTATAAAACCCATCCATCCATTGCAGCTGCATTGCAAGGCGGCCAACGCATTGCTTATGGAGCGCGTGCCATTAGCGAGGGTGGGTGGCAATCGGTGCCGCGCCTCACGTTCCCAGGGGGGGCATTGGTGGGGTGTGCGGCCGGTTTTATGAATGTTCCACGTATTAAGGGCAGCCATAATGCCATGCTATCGGGCATTGCATGTGCCGCTGCGCTGCATGAAGCGCTGAGTTCTGGGCGCGCACATGATGAATTATCAGCGTATGAAGATGGCTGGCGAGCAGGGCCAATTGGCCAAGATTTATATAGTGTGCGCAATGCCAAGCCCTTGTGGAGCCGTTTTGGCACGCTGCTGGGCATGATGTTTGCGGGTGCAGATATGTGGGTGCAGCGCCTGTGTGGTGCGTCACTATTTGGCACATTAAAACATCAGTCTTCTGATTCTATGGGGCTTAAGCATGCGAACATGTGCCCCAAAATTGAATATCCTCAGCCTGACGGTGTGTTGAGTTTTGATCGTGCGTCCTCAATTCATTTGGCAAATCTGCAACACAATCATGCGCAGCCAGATCATTTGAAATTGCGTGATGCGAGCATTCCGATTGAGCAAAATCTACCGCTTTATGATGAACCCGCTCAGCGGTATTGCCCTGCAGGCGTGTATGAAATTGTGCAGTTAGATGGTGTTCCGCAATTGCAGATTAACGCACAAAACTGCATCCATTGCAAAACATGCGATATTAAAGACCCCGCAAAAAACATCACATGGATGGTACCAGAAGGCGGTAGTGGGCCTAATTATGTGAATATGTAGAGCGAAATTTTATAAGTTTTTTAGGCATAATGGTGAATTATTATTGATATATAGGAGATAATTATATTCTATATATGCATAGCTCATTTTTTCGGAAAGCCAGTATCAATGACAGATTATATTTTTTTGCCGCCAGCAATTGTGTCTTTGCCGATCAAGGGAGATGCTGCCCGCTATCCCGTGAATCGCATTTTTTGTGTGGGGCGCAATTATGCCGACCACGCGCGCGAAATGGGGTTTGACCCTGTGATTGATGAGCCGTTTTTTTTCGATAAGCCCAATTATTGCCTCACGCAGAGTGACCAAACCATCCCCTATCCACCCGCTACACGCAATTTGCACCCCGAGGTTGAGTTGGTGGTGATGCTTAAATCGGGTGGGCATAATATTACAACCAAAGAAGCCCATGAGCTGATTTATGGGTATGCTGTAGGGTTTGATCTCACACGGCGTGATTTGCAATTGAAACTTCGGACTGACAGCAAGCCGTGGGATGTATCCAAAGCATTTGAACATAGTGCAATTGTAGGGACTGTAACCAAAGCAGAAGATTTTGGATATGTGCAAACACAAGCCATTGCGTCATTTGTGAATGGAAAAGTGGTGCAAAGCGCTGATTTGGGAGAACTGATATTCAGTGTTCCGCAACTCATCACGTTTCTGTCCAAATATTATACGCTGCAGGCAGGTGATATTATTTTTACAGGTACGCCAGGCGGGGTTGCGGCGGTGGAACCTGGGCGCACAATGATTGGTAAAATCGATGGGCTCGAGCCAATTACAGTGACCTTTATGGACAAACCATCAGAATAACTCAATGATATGGAAAGCCTTTAAGGAGCGTTTCAATCGCCGTTTGAATTTTTGGCAGATCATTTGTCTGTGCCACTTTGAGCACATGCGCAATTTTTTTGTTTTGAATATCTGCATCTTCCAATTGTACAGCGGCCGCAAATAGGGCTGGGTCTTGTGTTTCAAGTCGCGTTTCTGTCGAATCAAAAAGTTCCTCGTGTAATTTTTCGCCAGGGCGCAGGCCCGTAATTTGAATTTCAATATCTTTGCCGGGTGTAAGCCCTGCTTGCACGATCATGTCCTGCGCCAAGTCATAAATTGTTTTGGGCGCCCCCATGTTCAGCACAAGTACGCGCCCGCGTGCGTCATTTTGCGAAAGGCCATACACAGCAGCGCGCAAAATGAGGCTCACCGCTTCGGAAATGCTCATAAAATAGCGTTTAATACCTTCATGCGTGACAGTGACAGGGCCACCACGTTCAATTTGGCGTTGAAACAGCGGGATCACCGAACCCGAGGAGCCGATCACATTACCGAATCGAACGGTGACAAAGCGCGTATCAGTATCGCCAGCGGCCATATCTAGCCCTTGTGCATAAAATTCCGCCAAGCGTTTGCTTGCCCCCATCACATTGGTGGGGTTTACGGCTTTATCGGTTGAAATTTGCACCATGGCGCGTGCGTTCACTGCGCGAGAGGCGTCGGCCACATTCATGCTGCCGCCCACATTTGTGAGTAGGCCTTCACGCGGGTTCATTTCAACGAGTGGCACATGTTTGAGCGCCGCAGCGTGGAACACAATATGTGGTTTGAACTCATGCCAGAACGCAAATACACGTTCGCGATCGCGCACATCGAGCAGTACGGCTTGGCGCGGCACATCGGGAGCGGATTCCGACAAGGCCATGTCGATGCTGTATAAATTATATTCGCTGGCCTCAATCAGTGCAATTTCTGCAGGGTTCCATTCGGCGATTTGGCGTGTGAGCTCGCTGCCAATGCTGCCACCAGCACCAGTGATCAACACGCGTTTATTGTGCAGCAATTGGCCAATATCGGTTTGTTCTAGCTCTGCTTTATCGCGTCCCAATAAGCTGCCAACATCAATGGCTTGTGGGGATGCGTTCATAGAGTGTGTGATGAAGGCGGGCATCACCGCGAGCGATAATTTACGTGTATGTACAAGGCCTAGCAATTGCGTGCGAAACGCTTTTGGCCAATGCGCCAAAGGCCGTGTGAGTACAATCATATGCGGCATTTGCGCTGCGCTGCGCCCTTCAAGCACCTGCCCAATATGCAGATATGTATCCAAAATGGGCACACCTGCCACACTGCGACCAATGCGGTTGCCTTTATCATCTAAAATGCCGATGCAGTTATAATCCCCCGATTGCTGCAAATTGCGCACCACCAGCATGGCCTCATCATCCGCACCAATCACCAACACACGGGTGCGCTTGGTGTTGCGGCGGATAATGCGCCCCTCGCGCCAATAGCGATAGGCAAAGCGTGCCCCTCCCAAAAATGAGATGATCACAAACCACATAATAAATGGCACAGTGCGCGGTATATTTTCTAGCCGCGTGATGGCAAATTCACCCACAACCCATAAGAAAATGCTCAATGTGCTGGCCGCCACAATCAGAATCAAATCGGGCAGGCTGGTGTAGCGCCACACGGCCTTCGAAACACCAAGCCCGCGATAGGTGATGGCGGCTAAAAACGCGAACACAAAGCCCGATGAGAAGATAATGTCGCTATAATGGGTGAAGGTGGAATTGCCCACACGCAGCCAAAATGCGCATACAAATGCGGCAAAAGCGGCCACGCCATCAAACAGGAACACGCCCAATGTGCGCATGGTCGAAGATATTTTCATGCTATGTGTGTTGGCATAAGGGGCTGCGTGATGCAAGAAATAGATGCAGAAATTTTGCGGTACATACTAGAGTGTTAATTGTCCATCGGCTTCGCCTAGAAAATAATAAATTATTAACAAAGACCCGTGTGCGTTGCAAATAAGTCACAGCTTTGTGATGAAGTCGTGAACAAATCGGTGGATTGTCATAAATTGGGTTGCAGCTATGCGTGAGGTGGGTAACGTGGTGGAAGCAATTTCTGGATTCGCGGGGGTTGCAGTTTGGTAAAAATACCAGGCTGGCTAGAATAGCCTTATTATAACAACGTTTGGAGATTCACATGAAACTCAAATCCCTTCTTCTCGGCTCCGTTGCCGCTCTTAGCCTTGGTGCTATGGCGTCTGCCGCTGACCTGCCTTCAGCAAAACCAGTCACTGGCGTTTGCGATTCTTTCGGTGCTGGTTTTATTGCACTACCTGGTTCTGATACATGCTTGAAAATTGGTGGTTGGGCACGTGCTGACACATTAATTCACGCAAACAATGCTGGCGCAGCCCGTTGGGATGGTGCAAAAGACATTCCTTTCGTAGCTCCAGGCGCGCTTGAAGCAACAACAAACGATACATATGCAACACGCACTCGTTTCCAATTGGATTTTGATGCCCGCACAAAAACAGAATATGGCCCGTTGCGCGCTTTCTTGCGTGTACGTACCGACACACGTTCAGATACAGCTACACCTAACACAATTACCAACAACTTTGTGTCACCATATTATGCGTTTGTGCAATTCGCTGGCGTCACAGCTGGTTTGGCACAATCAAACTTCGACTTCCTGAACTACAGCTACTATGACTCATTGTCCGCTGGTTATGCACATTCAGATCGTCAGATCAACCAATTGGCGTATACATACACTGCTGCAGGTGGTTACTTTGCAACAATCGCTTTGGAAGATGCAAACTTCTCTGACAATACAATTGTAAACAACGTTGGTATTTTGAACGTTGCAAACGGTCGTAACGATATGCCAGACGTAGTTGTGTCTGTTGGTGCAAAACAAGGTTGGGGTGATGCTCAATTGTCAGGCGCTGTTGGCAAAACATCTTACTCATCAGGTACAGGCAACAACCTTGGCACAAATGATGAAGTCCGTTGGGCTGTTCGCGGTGGTTTGGCTGTAAAGCTTGATCAACTTGCAAAAGGCGACGTATTGGCCATCACTGCTGCGTATTCTGAAGGCAACACACGTTACCTCGGTTTGGGTGTAGATGATGCTGGTTATGTTTTGCGTTTGGCAACAGGCGGTACAGGCTGGAACATGCAAGCTGTTAAAGGTTATGCAGTATCTGGCGGTATCAAACATTACTGGATGCCAAACTTGCGTTCAACTTTGGCTGCTAACTATGTTGGTTTAGACTGGGGCAATGGCGTAAAAACAACTTCAGTAGGGGGCGCTACTGCTTCTTACACAGAAAACTTGCTGCTTGCTCAAGCCAACTTGATCTATACACCAGTGAAAAACTTGGATCTCGGTGTGGAAGTTCTCTACGGAAAACGTGAAGGCTTTACCAAAACATCTAACACTGTGGCTGCAAGCCGCGATGCAGATACTTTCGGCGCGATCTTCCGCGTACAACGCTCGTTCTAATCTGATTAGAATTGGTTATGAAAAAGGCTGCGAGCAATCGCAGCCTTTTTTGTGTTTGAAGGTGAGTTAATTGAACCCTCATAAATAATAATGATAGTGCGTCATTGCGAGGGCTTGAAAAGCCCGCGGCAATCCCATCGATATAATAATGCTGAGATCCCTCGACTTCGTTCGGGATGACGTTATTGATTGTTTCAATTCAATATCAAAATAGAGATCAATCAAATAAGCTTGATACGCTGGTTTCAGTTGATGTGCGAGCAATGGCTTCACCGATCAATGTGCCGATGGTGAGCACGCGAATATTGGATGCGATTTTGACAGCTTCTGTGGGTTGAATGCTATCGGTAATTACCAATTCTTTTAAATTAGATGAGGAAATGCGGGCGACCGCGCCGCCTGATAACACACCGTGGCTGATATAGGCGCGCACATCTTTGGCACCTTTGGCCAGCAATGCATCGGCGGCGTTGCATAATGTGCCCCCAGAATCAACAATATCATCAATTAATATGCAATTTTTGCCTGTCACATCGCCGATGATATTCATGACTTCGGATTCGCCTGGGCGTTCGCGACGTTTGTCGACAATCGCCAGCGGCGCATCAATCCGTTTGGCCAACGCGCGCGCACGCACCACACCGCCCACATCGGGGGAGACCACCATCAAATCATTCAATTCAGTATGGGCTTGAATATCTTGCACCATCACAGGGGCAGCATAGAGGTTATCGGTGGGGATGTCGAAAAAACCTTGAATTTGGCCAGCGTGCAAATCGAGCGTAAGCACGCGGTCAACCCCCGCACGGGTGATAAGATTAGCCACAAGTTTGGCGGAAATTGGGGTGCGTGGGCCGGGCTTGCGATCTTGCCGTGCATAGCCAAAATAGGGGATCACCGCCGTGATACGCCGTGCCGATGCACGACGCAGCGCATCTGTAATGATCAATAATTCCATGAGGTTATCGTTGGTGGGGGAAGATGTCGATTGGATGATGAACACATCTTGTCCACGCATGTTTTCTTGAATTTCAACAAATACTTCCATATCCGCAAAACGGCGCACCACAGCTTTGGCCAATGGAATTTGTAAATAGGTGGCGATGGCCTCGGCCAATGGGCGGTTACTATTTCCAGATACCAACTTCATGTGCACACCTCATTATCAGCCTTTTGCATAAGCCAGCAGGCAGCGCGTTGCAAGGGGTTCGTGAATATTAGCTGAATAAATCCGACACGTGCCATTTTGTGCGGGCGTTTAATGCGCAGGCATGCGCGGCTGCAGATTTTTGTGCATATTCAGATGGCAAAATGTGTGAGACGTCTGTAATAATTGAGGCCAAGGTGGTGGCATCTCCTACGGACACGATCCAACCAGCAGCACCATGTTCAATTTGTTCGGCCAATGCGCCGGCATCGCACACAATTGCGGGCATAGCTGTGGCCACGGCCTGCGCTACAGGGCCAGATTGGCTAGCGGATGTATAAGGTGCAATCAACACATCATGTGATTGATAATACACATCAATTTCAGAATGTTCATGCCAGCGCAACTGCAAATTCACCTGCGGGAATGGTGCAAATAATGCTTCAATTTCAGCGCGATGATGCGGATTGCCTGCAATGGTGAGCGTGTAATTTACATTCGCGTTCAAGCTGTTCAACGCCTGCGCCAATACATTCAGCCCCTTATAGGCTTGTAGCCGCCCCACAACTAAAAAACGGATTGGTGCATTACATGCACTGCGATGTGTGTGTGATGGTGGATATAGCCCTGCAAGCGGCAGCATTTCGCACGCAATGTGAGGATATTTTTGCTGCGCCAGCGTGCGTGTATAGTCTGACAAGCAGAGGATTTTATCCACATGGCGCATAATCCAGCGTTGGGGCAGGGCATGGATGTAGGCGGTTGGGTCACCCGCGTGAGGCGTTAAATCATGCAGAAAATAGGTGATGCGGATGCCAAGCCTATGCGGAATATCGATGAGCAACGGGCAGGCCGCAAACGACATTGGCACAATTATGTGGGTGATATTATGAGCAATCAGCAGCGCTTTGAAATGCGCGCGCCATTTGGGGATTGCCATCAGTAATGCACACTTCGAGGTGAGCGCCGCTTCGGTGGGGAGCATATCGAGCGTGGTGCTATGCGTGGGCAGGGCATTGATGAGGGGCAGCGTTTCGCCATCGCGTGAAATGCTCACAACAATCGGCGTGCCACGCGCATGCGCCAACGCACAGAGTTGCGCTGTGATGAGGGGCCCTGCACCCAATCGCCCCCAAAACCAAATTAGCGTGTTGCCCATCATGCACCTGTTGTGGGGTGGCCAAGCAATTGCGCGCAAAACGCATCTGGCGTAAATCGTTCCGCAATCCGTGCTTTTGCTGCAGCACCTTTTGCAGCGCGTTGGTCTGGGTGTTCAAACGCCATACGTAATGCTTGCGCGGCATGTTGCACATTCGCCTGTGCCCAGAGTTGATCTGGCGCGTCGTATAGCCCAGTTTCATCTTGCGCGGGTGCAAGGCTGAAGTTGACAGGATAACCGCATGATTCATCAATATATTCTGCCGTGGCTGACCAATTGGTTGCCACGCATGGCACGCCCATCATCATGGCTTCTGCACAGCCCAAACCAAAGCCTTCGGCGCAATGGAGAGACATCACCACATCGAGCGTTGAAAGCCATTGCAGCACAGCGGCGCGGTTGGTGCTCTCAAGAATCATGCGCACATTCAGTTTATGGGTGGCGATTTGAGTAATGATCTCGGCATAGCGGGTGGGCTCTGCCCCCGCGCGCAACAATTTTAATTCCAGCACGGCATCGCTGCGATCACCAAACGCTTGTGCATAAGCGGCGATCACCGCGAATGGATTTTTGCGGGCATAACGCGAGCCAAGGTCCATGATGGCACCAACTTTGAATTGGGTGTCATCCTGAGGCAAAGCCGAAGGATCTCCCTGAAGTGGAGTGCGATCGGCGGGAGATCCTTCACTGCGTTCAGGATGAAAATGAGAATAGCCCTCCGCCATCACAGGATGAATCAACAACCGCACAGGGCGGTCAATTGCCGCTTCAATTGCGGTGCAGGCAAAGGCGCTAGCCGAGGCAATTTCGTGGAACAGTTCCGCATGCGGGCGCCAATCCTCGGGTGCTTTTGGCAATTCCCAAATCCACGCGCCAATGCGATGCTTATTATTGAGGAGTGTGTTGCCGATCACGCGCAAGGCAAGGCTGGAAACTGGCGGGTTCACAAACATCAACACCGTGCCTTCGCCTTTACGCATTTTGGGGCGGACAAAGGGTACCGATTTTTCATGCATCAGCGCTTCGGTGAGGTCGAATGTGGTGACCGGCACGCCCTGCGCCTCAAGCGCCAGCACGGCCAAACGCGCGGCTTGGCCAAGCCCCGTGGCGGCGGTGAGATAACCCGCCACAGTTATGGGCAATGGCAAAGGCGCGCGCGTGGCGGCGTGCACGCTGGGCACCCCAAGCTGTGTGAAGCGCTCCAAAATGCCACGGCGAAATTTCACAGGCAATTGCCGCCAAATGGGGTGGAGGAGGGATTTTATCACGCGCATAATGAAGCCTGAATCTGAATGGCTTTATGTAGGGGAAAGTGAGTGGCGGCGCAAGGGCGGGGTTATGACGAAATGGCTTGTGGTGTTGGCGCAGTTTGCACCTGCGTACCTTTGTAAAGGTCATAAATGCCTTTACCAACTCCATATGCTGTATAAGCCATCATACCAGCGGCTAAAATCCAGCCAGGGCCAGGAATCGTCGCCAATACTGCCATTGCCAATCCGCGCTTCATTAAAAGACCACTCAAGAAAGTTGCCACGCGTGGCAAGCCAATTTTTACGGCAAGTTTTCCTAGCCCGCTTGCAGCAATTCTGCTGCCCAGAGTTTTTGCAACTGTTACTAAAGGCTGTGCGAATGTTGCGATTCTTGCTGCGGCCGTTGCGGCAAGGCTTTTTGTCACGCTAATCAGTGGTTGTGCTAATTGAGTGAGTGGCGCAATAATTTTAGTTTTTGCTTTGTCTGCAAGCCAAGTTAGTGGTTTGACCACTTGATTTGCAGCTTGATGGATGCGGTTGAAATGATGCTGAGCAGATGATTTAATTGAGTTCCACAAGCCTGTTTTATAAGCTGTTTTAAGTGAGTTGATATTTGAAACTGTTGAGGCGCGCGCAGCCTGAGAAAATGGTGATACAATTGCATTGCCAATAATTTTAAATGGTTGTGCAAGGGGGGTGAGCAATCTGTTGCCAAGATTCGCGACTGATAATGTAAATCGAGTGACCGCAGGAATGCGTAATCTTTTTCCTATGAAATGCAGAACTGAACCTGCAATACTAGTGTCTACCGCTTTATTATTCACCGTTGCAAGCCCAAGCAAACCGAAAGCCCATCCTATAGCAGAAGTTGCCTGCATTTTAGGTGGTTGAGCAGTTGGTGTGATATTGGAAGATTCAGTTTTTTTCTCCCCTGTTCCTACACCAGTCTGCCCCCCAACTTTTCCATCTGTTAGCACAGGTGCGGCGGGGCTGCCTTGGTTTGATACCAGTGTATCGCTGTTTGCAATTGTAGGTGATCGGGATAACGCACCGCCGCTTGATGCTGCGTTAGTGCTTGGGCCAATATCTGCGGTTGAAGACGTGCTTGCAATGGGCACCTCAGGTGCCGCAGCAATTTTAGGCGTTATCACTATTGATTTTGCAGGTTTTGGATCTGCAGCAACAACAAGTGTTGGTTCGGCGGCTTTTGGCGTTTTTACTGCAGGTGTGGGCGGAATATAAGCGGGAATATCTGTTGCAGCGATCGACTTTAATTCAGAATTGCTTTTCATTCTTGCAAAGGCTGTGCGCAGTGCAGGACTGGTATCCTGCACTTTTTGCTCCATTCGCATTACATATGATTTTTTGCTGACTGCGTCTTGAGCAATGTAGACAACTTCGCCATTATCGAGCAAAAATGGTTTTGAAACCTCACCATTATTATCTGTTATGGCTTTACGTGCGCGCTCATAACTCCCCGCCTTCTTAAACGAATACACAATCGCCTGCTCACCCGTGGGGGATGATTGTGCAAGTGCGGTGCGGAGTTCGTCGAGTGTTGTCATGGCAATATGCTATCCTACTTGTACACATTACACCTGATTTTCGTCTTTCGCTATACATCTTTAGTAGGGGGCTTCGGGCAAACTCAGTACCGTATGTTATAAAATGCAAGAACAGGCTTGACGTTGCGCATAAGTTTCGTCATAAGCACACACGTTATGGCGAGGTAGCTCAGTTGGTTAGAGCGGAGGAATCATAATCCTTAGGTCGGGGGTTCAAATCCCTCTCTCGCTACCATTTTTACAGAGTGCCCTGAACCCCCTTTATATTGATGGTTTGAATCGTCAAGCGATTCAAACGAGGTTCAAATCCCTCTCTCGCTACCATATCGCACATGGTGTCTTACTCAGTTTTAATGCATACAAAAAAAACGGCCCCATTTCTGAGGCCGTTTTTTTGTATTTATGCAATCGCAGTGTTATTTGCGCGACCACCAGCCCGATTTGCGCGGGGCTTGCGGTTGTTCAGCTTCGCTAGGCTCGAATGAAAGCACGGTGCCTACAGGAAGGGGTTGCGCGCTTTCCACTACTGGTTCAGCAAGAATCGCTGGCGCTTGTGCTTCAGCTGCAGCTTTTTGTGCTGCGGTTTGGCGTGGCTTGCGCGCTGGTTTTGCAGGGGCTTCCACAACTTCAAGCACAGGCTTGGCCTCAACTGCCACCACAGGGGCCTCCACTTCAACAGCAGGAGCTTGCGGACGGTTTGGCGTAAAGCGAATGCGGCGCGTGGGTACGGTCTCATCCGATTTTTGCGCTGCATTAGTAGCAAAACCCTCTAAATAGGTGGCTTGCGCTTCCAAATATTCAGCATAACCTTCCTCACCTTCACGCACGGGGCGTGGTGGTCGTGGGCGGCGGAATGCTGGTTTTGCGCTGCTGGCTTGCAATAATGGGGCGTGTGCGCTTTCACCAACATCATTATCGGCCGTATGTGTGGCAAATAACGGTGCTTTTGGCGCAGCTGCTGATTCTGATTGCGACTCTTCATCGCCTTCATCCAATTCATCACCATCTTCATATTCTTCTGAAGATTCGTTGCCCACTTGCAGCAATGGCGTGTTTTCATCGCGGCGACCACGCCCTCTGCGGCGACGGCGGCGTTTGCGGCGCGGTTCATCATCGCCAGTTGCCGTTGTTGGTTCAGCGCTCGATGGTGATGCCATCACTTCATCGTCAGAATCAATTTCGGGTTCCGCTTCATCTTCAGGGAATAAGCTTTGGCCACGGGCATTTTGCTCTTTCCCTTGTGCTTGCAGGGTTGCGATGCGCGCTTGCTGAGCGGCCGCTACAGCCACGGCTGCATCGCCTTGCAATGCGGTGCGGTCGATGGCGTAATGCACGCCTGCTTCCAAGCGATCATCAGCCTCAATCATCACACACATGCCATAGCGCGCTTCTAAATCATTCAAGCTGGCGCGTTTGTGGTTGAGCAAATACAGCGCATTGGTGGTGCGGGTACGCACTGTTATCCCCAAACGTGGGTCTTTAATGAGTGCAGCTTCCACCGCCCGCAAGATGAGCAACGAAGTAGAGGCTGTTGAACGTACATATCCCAAGCCCGTACAATGGCTGCACTGCACTGTGGTGCTTTCTAACACGCTGGAGCGCAAGCGTTGGCGCGACATTTCCATGAGGCCAAACGCACTGATGCGGCCCACCTGAATGCGGGCGCGATCCTTCTGCAAAGCGTCCTTCAAGCGGCGTTCCACAATGCGATTGTTGCGATGGTCTTCCATATCGATAAAATCGATCACCACAAGGCCAGCCATATCGCGCAAGCGCAATTGGCGCGCCACTTCATCGGCCGCCTCAAGGTTGGTTTTCAGCGCAGTGTCTTCAATATTATGTTCTTTAGTGGAGCGGCCAGAGTTCACGTCAATCGCAACCAAGGCTTCGGTTTGGTTGATTACCAAATAGCCGCCAGAGCGCAGCGAAACCTGATTTTGGAACATCACTTCCAGCTGAGATTCCACACCATGTTTTGCGAATAAAGGAATGTTTTCCTTATAGCTTTGCACGTTTTTAGAATGGCTAGGCATCAGCATTTTCATGAAGTCTTTGGCTTCACGATAGGCGTCTTCGCCTTCTACAATAATTTCGTCCACTTCTTTGCCGTAAAGGTCGCGGATCGAGCGTTTGATGAGCGAGCCTTCTTCATACACCAACGCTGGCGCGGTGGATTCCAGCGTTAAGTCGCGCACAGAATCCCACACGCGCAGCAGATAATCATAGTCGCGCTTAATTTCAGGCTTGGTGCGTTGTGCCCCCGCAGTGCGGATGATGAGCCCCATGCCTTCTGGCACTTCTAGCTCTTCAGCCACTTCTTTCAGGCGTTTGCGATCTTCCCCACTGCCAATTTTGCGCGAAATGCCGCCACCACGTGCGGTATTTGGCATCAACACCGCATAACGGCCAGCAAGCGACATATAGGTGGTGAGGGCAGCGCCTTTGTTGCCGCGTTCCTCTTTCACCACTTGCACCAACATCACCTGGCGCTTTTTGATCACTTCTTGAATTTTATATTGACGCGTCATGCGGCGAATTTGGCGGCTTGGCACCTCATCAAACGCATCGGAATTGGTGTTCACTTGCTCGATTTGAGATTCAACCGATTCTGTAATGTGCTCATCACCCGCTTCTTGGTGCGGCTGATCATCGTGTGAATCATCTTGCGCAGGTGCGTCCGTAGATTCAATTGCCTCAGCAATTGGCGCGGTGTCGTGCGCTTCAGCTTCATTTTCTACAACGGTTTGCGCGTCAGCTTCACCCTCGATGTCATCGCTTTGCGCTACATCGGCGGTGATTTGCTCACCAACAGAGCTGCGCACACGATTGCGAGAGCGATTGCGGCCTTGATTGCTGCGATTATTGCGGCTTCGTGCTTGCTCCTCTTCTGCGTCTTCGTCTTCAGTTGCCATGCGGGCATATTCCGCAATCAACCGTTCACGATCAGCTACAGGAATTTGGTAATAATCGGGGTGAATCTCGCTAAACGCAAGAAATCCATGGCGATTGCCGCCATATTCCACAAATGCCGCCTGCAGAGAAGGCTCTACACGGATGACCTTTGCAAGGTAGATATTCCCCCTTAGAGGGCGTTTAGATGCGGATTCATAATCAAATTCTTCAACCCGATTGCCGCGCACAACCGCAACCCGAGTTTCCTCTGGGTGGGTGGCATCGATGAGCATTTTGTTTGCCATGAGTGTGTTCTTATTCTTTGAATGTGTTGAGAAAATGCGTGCAGTGGCGTCATCTTAAAGGACAGCTTATTCCACACGCGGGCAAAATTATGGGGACGTAAAGTTGAATATGTATGCGATGAACGCACGCGAAAATGCACCCGATTCCCAAAATTGAGAACGGATGGTGCAAAACTGCGAGGGGCAAAGGCAGGCATATGATCAACTCCAAACACCGCATTCAGTAGATGCACGTTGCACCTACGAACACGAAAGAGGTGAAACCGCGAAGGCATATAAAGCGCGAGGAAAGCACAATGACTATAACTTCAGCCACTTGTAGAAATCCCTCAGCAGATACCACCCGCAGATTTCACTTTTCTTTATAAGCTGCTTTGCCGCCCACATGCAAGACAATTATGTATGAAGTATGAAAATTGTTGGGGATGGAGTATTCTATAAATTAGTACACACCCACCGCTGCGCCATTGGGGCAGTGGCTGGGAGGGTTGCCGCCAGCCACTCAAGGGCTGGCGTTGCATTTTGTACCAACACATAAGGCGGATTGAGGATGATCAACGCGCTGGCGGGCAATTTCCCCTCTCCCCTCTGCTGTGCCCTCCGAAGCCCGTCGGGCGAAGGATGGGCGGGAGAGGGTGCCCGAAGGGCGGGTGAGGGGTTTTCTTTTTTTCGATTTAAAATACCCCCCTCAGTCTCACCAATATAGGATTGGTTAGACTCTCCTGCCTTCGCCAGCTCAGGCGTTCGTTCGCTAAAAACGCGCCACTGGCGCCTTTTTGCGGCTTCGCCGCCGCACTCACCCCCCGCAAGGGGAGAGCCTAAGTATCCATATCCATGCGGCTGCAGCTTCATATACAGCACCTCAGGCCGCTTAGGCCATGTGCGCAATTGATGCAGCATATTGGCCTCTTGCACAGCTGATTTTAGTGGTAACCATGCGATGATGGTGCCCGCTTGCCATTTTTTATAGCAGGCGTGTAGCAAATCCACCGTGCGGGCATGTTCATTTTCGGTCTCAAATGGCGCATCAATCAGCACAAGCCCGCGTTTTTCAGGCGGCGGCAGCAGCCCCGCAAGCGCCTTCCATGCATCGGCTTGCAAAATGCTCACGCGTTTATCGGCGCGCATATTATGCTTCAACTGCGGAATAAATTTGGGGTTGGCTTCTAGCAGCGTGATACGGTCTTGCGGGCGGGCAAGCGCACGCGCCACAGCGGGCGAGCCGGGGTAATAGCGCTGGCCACCATTAGCATTGAGTGCCGCAATGGCTGCAAAATAGGGGGAAAAAAATGGCTGCAATGCTGCGGGGCAGAGCACATTTTCAAGCGCGGCAATGCCATCTTGCCACTCAGGGCAGCGGATGGCGGCTTCGCTTTGCAAATCATAACTGCCAAAGCCCGCAAAGGCATCAATCACACGGTAAGGTTTCTCCTTTTGATTCAATGCGGTGCAGCACGCCGCAAGCACAGAATGTTTGAGCACGTCTGAAAAACTGCCGGCATGGAAGGAATGGTCGTAATTCATCGTTCACCACTTATCGCGCTGGCGGCACATAAATCGACTCGCGCGGGCATTGGTCGCGCTGGGCGTGGCAATCGGTAAAATTGAGATCTTGATTCATGCACACACGCACTTCTTTGAGTTTTTGCCCGGAGCAGGTGACATTCAATTGCGTGATGGCAAGTTTTGGGTTGGCGTCTAAAAATGCTGATTTTATTTCGCGCAGTGTAAGATTTTGTGAGTTTTGTGTGTCTTGAAATGCGGCTGGGATAGCTAATTTAGCGCGCGCTGCACGCACAGTTTCAAAATATGCAGTGGCGGATTGGCCTGAGCACGTGCCGTGCTTTTTCCATTGATGCAATATCAGCGGCTTGCTGGGCATAATATCAAGCTGCTTGTCGATCAATTCATTTGGGATATATTCAGGCGTACGATCGCAAAATTGCAATTGTTTGTATTTTTCGGAATCTGGGCGCACTGAAAATCGTGCAAAGCCAGAAGGTTTTACATTCGGCCATAACCCGTGCACCACAAAGCTGTATGGCCGTGCAACAGCACATTGCTGCGCATCGCCACCAGGTTTGTGTGGTGCTTCTTCGGCGCAATAGGTTGGCGACCACGACATAGCCAACACATAATAGTCAAATGATTCTGCCCGCGCTGGGGTGAGCAAAACACAGGCGGCGATGAAGGTGGATGTGGTGAATGATTTAAGCGACATGTTGCTTATGTTGCGCCAATTGTTCTTCCGACACAACCGTATTTCGGCCCAAACCTTTGGCTAAATATAGGCATGTATCAGCTCGTTCAATAATTGCGTGAGCGGCGTCGTTTTTATGCCAAGACGCAACACCAATTGAGATTGTAATGCGACCCAAACGCTCATTGGTAGATTTTTTGAGCATTTCCTTGGCCATAACAGCTTTGCGAATATGTTCGCCTACAATTTTTGCGCTCTCAAGCCCTGTGTTAGGCAGTACCACCACAAATTCTTCGCCACCATAACGTGCGGCAAGATCTTGACCTTTTACGTTGTTTTTCATGCATGCCGCAACCAGTTTGAGGACTTGATCGCCAACTTGGTGGCCATATGTGTCATTAAATTTTTTGAAGTGGTCAATGTCTAGCAGTAATAATGAGAATTCATTGAGTTCACCAGTTTTAATCTCTTCTATGCTCGATTTTAAGAACTGATCAAAATGTTTGCGATTGGCAAGCGTTGTAAGGCTATCTTTTAAATTCTCAATCTTTACGGTTTCAAGGTCTTTATTCAACGTATCAATATGCTGTTGTGATTCATGTAGTTTTTCTTCAAGGAGCTTATTTTGGCTTTCCATCAATTTTGTTGCAGAACTTAAGTTTGCCAGCACAGCCATGATAGAGTCTTGATCAACGATTGAACTCATTTGTTCGGTCGCAGTTTGCAATGATTTGTTATATTCTGCAGTATTGGCGTCAATATCGAGGATAGTGCCACGCACTTCAGTGATTTGCTTGCTAATTTGCGTGCGAATATCAGATAATTTCTCAACTTCAGGGTCACTTTGTGCATTATCACCATAAACACGCTTTAAATCATGCACATTAATGCTGCCTTTTTCTGCGATAATAGAATCAAGTTCATGCACAATGGCTGCATTACTACCTTGCACATATGTAAATGCGACCTCGTAATTTTCAGGTGTGGGCGCAATTTTATTAGCTTTAAGATACGCAAGCGCATTCTCAGCATATGTGTTTGCTAATTCAACAGTTGTGCTTGGCAATCCCACTAGAAACCCCATTGTTATGGAATTATTATAATTTAGAATATCTTAAAAATTCTACAATATAAATACTCAATTGAATGGTCGACGGATATGCCATTTATAAAGGGCAACAGCTGCCCAAATGGCTTCGATCACTCCAAAAGGCCATGCGCCTTGTAAAAATCCGTAGGCTGATCCGAGCGCGCATGCAAATGAAAAGCCGAGTGTAAACCAATGAGTTTTATACTCAAACATATAGCAAACAAGCATAAGTGTGACAGCAAATAGACCAAAAAGTGTTAGGCTATCCATAGGTGCACTCAGCGTTTGCCGCGTCCACTGCTGCTGCGCCCGCGTGGCTTTTCACCACCGCTGGTTGAAGGACGCCCGCCACGCTTGGGTTGTTTAGATGAAGCCTCATCCCACCAGCTTGGGCGATCAATATCTTGGCCAAATTCATCAATCCATTGTGGGTCTGAGCTCAAATCATCTTGAATTTTTTTGGCATAAAACGCACATGAAGGCGATATCAGCGTTACAGATACCCCTGTTTTCCCGCCACGCCCTGTGCGGCCAATACGGTGCACATAATCTTCTGAATTTTTTGGGACGTCAAAATTGATGACATGCGATACATTTGGAATATCGAGCCCGCGCGCTGCTACATCAGATGCAACCAATAGCTTTACAGTGCCATCACGAAAGGCTTTCAAATTCACAAAGCGTTCATCCTGGCTCAAATCGCTGTGTAGAGCCGCCGCAGCATAGCCATGTCGTGTGAAGGATTTGGCCAAAGCGCTAGATGTCACTTTCATGTTACAAAAAATAATGGCATTTTGAAAGCTTTCGTCCCACTCGATTAATTGGCGCAATGCGGCGCGTTGTTCAAAATCGGCATCGTCCACACACAGTGCATATTGCGCAATGCGTGTGTTGACTGTTGAAGGGCGTGCCGCCTCAACGCGCACAGGTGCTTGCATGAAGCGTTCTACAGTTGCTGCAATCTCGGGCGGCATAGTTGCGGAAAATAGCATGGTTTGTCGTGTGAAGGGCACCAGCGAGCAAATGCGCTCAATGTCGGGCATAAAGCCCATATCTAACATTCTGTCGGCTTCATCAATGATGAGATGTTTGACATCGAGCAACATGATTTTTTTACGGTCGAACAAATCCAGCAGGCGACCAGGAGTGGCCACCATCACATCTACACCTTTATCCAGCGCGGAAGTTTGTTCATTCATTGAGGCACCACCGATTATCAGTGTATGGGTGATGTTCATATATTTGGTAAAGCGTTCCAGTTCTTCTTGCACTTGCAGGGCCAACTCGCGCGTGGGCACAAGTACAATACAGCGCGGCATGCGCAATTTGCGGCGGCCACCAGCAAGATGCATCAATGTTGGCAGTAAAAAGGCACCCGTTTTGCCAGTACCAGTTTGGGCTATACCTACCAAATCCCGCCCTTCCATCAAAGCGGGTATTGATTGCGCTTGTATGGGTGTGGGTTTGATAAATTTCATTTCATTGAGCACCCGCAAAATAGGTTCGCTCAAATTCAATTCTGCAAAGGTGATAGTCACCTCAGGCTCAGCATTTTCAACAGGCAGTTCTGGCTCGGCGTGGGCGGCCACAATTTTGGCAGCAAGGTTGGTTTTTTCTGTGGGTTTTTCTTTTGCAGCAGCGGTGGCGCGTTCTATAAATGGGGCACGTTCGCGTTGTGCTGGGCGAGGTGTGCGCTCTCGTTGGTGTGTCGCATCAGCTGCATAATCAGCTTTAGGTTCAGCAATTGGGCGGGCTGGGCGTTCATGCCGTGGCCGCGCTGACGATGTTGGATTGTTCGCCTGTATTATTGGCGATGTATCTATATCGGATTCTTTATTAATTTCAGCAACTAATGCTGAAAATGAGAATGGTTTGCGATTTGGAGATGTGTTCATGCGCGTTGTATCGCACACAATGGCTTGAAAGTCAAAGCGCTGCATTCACGCTTATGTGATGATTTTTGCCACTTTTTCCTCACATTTGGGGGATAGCAATTTGTGTGTGAGTCACTATATATGCAAGCAATAGACTCTTACACAACGGATTTGATATGAACATGACCCGCACCTGTGCATATGCTGCTCTTTTGGCAAGCATCGCGCTGATTTCCCCCACACTCGCACAAACGGCTGCGGGTGGGTTGGCCACTGAATGGAACCAGTCCTTTGAGGCGTCTGATCGGGAGCAGGTTTTGGAAGTGGGTACAAAGTCCCCAATCGTAAACCCAAATTCAATTGGAAATATTGAACGTGCAATTGAAAAATATCGCATGATCGCGCAAAACGGTGGGTGGCCGCAATTGCCTGCTAATGCCAGCTTGTCGCTTGGTGCGCAAGGTGAGCTTGTGGCGGCATTGCGCAAACGGCTTGAAATTACAGGCGATCTCGACCCTCGTAATGGCGGCAGTACTATTTATGATTCTTATGTTGAGGCTGCAGTGGGTGCATTTCAGGCGCGCCACGGCTTGCAGCAAGATGGCGAAGTGAAGGGTGTCACCGTGCAGGCCATGAATATGCCTGTGGAATTACGCCTCAAGCAATTGGAGCTCAATCTGCAGCGCCTGCGCACCACAACAGGCAATTTACCAGCGCGTTATGTGATGATGAACATCCCCGGTGCGGAGGCAGAAGCAGTGAATGGTGGCCAAGTGGCCAGCCGCTTTTCAACCGTTGTGGGGAAAATAGATCGTCAATCGCCGCTTATTTCTGTGAAAATTACCGAAGTGAATTTCAACCCCTATTGGACCGTGCCAGAAAGCATTATCCGCAAGGATTTGATCCCAAAAATGCAGGGCGATCCTGAATATCTCACTAAGAATAAAATCCATATTTTTGATGGAAAGAATCAAGAAGTGGATCCAAAATTTATCAATTGGAACTCGACCGAAGCCGTGAAGTATCGCTTTCGGCAAGAGCCAGGTGATATTAATTCGATGGGGCAAGTGAAAATTGCTCTGCCAAATGTGCATCAAGTCTACATGCATGATACGCCCGCAAAATCTTTCTTCGGGCAAGATTTTCGCTTTCATAGTTCGGGCTGCGCGCGTGTTCAAAACATCCGAGAATTGGTGACATGGCTGCTGAGCACCGAGAATGACTGGCCACGTGCAAAAATTGATCAAGTAATCCGCTCTGGTGTGAAAACCGATGTGCGCTTGAAACAGCCTGTCAATGTATTTTGGGTGTATTTCACCGCATGGGCCAATGATGATGGCCACATTCAATTCCGCGATGATGTATATGACCGCGATGGATTGGGTGGGCGTTTGGTGAAGCCAGCGGATGAGGCTTGATGCAGAATCGCCACATCATACTCGCGCTTATTTTTGCAGCACTCACCTTTGTGCTCGACCAAGGCGTGAAATATTATCTGCGCGAAATTGTGCAGCTTGAAGCCATTCAGCCCTGGGTGATTTCTCCGAATATCGATTTGGTACTGGTGTGGAATCGCGGCGTTTCTTATGGATTGCTGCAGCAAAATTCCACTTGGGGGCAAATTGCGCTGGTGGTGGTGAAATTGGCCATGGTGGCGTGGCTATGTTGGTGGCTGCTGCGCGGGGCAGGGCGCTTGCAAAGCCTTAGCTTGGGGCTGGTGATCGGCGGCGCATTGGGCAATATTCTTGACAATATTCTATTTGGTGGTGTGATGGATTATGTCCATTTTCATGTGGGCACATTCTCTTGGTATATTTTTAACTTGGCCGATGCGGCAATAGTTGCAGGGGCAGCTGGCTTGCTCTATGCTGCAATTTGGGGCACATCAGATGAAACACACGCCTAAGCCTGAGTCGGCACGATTGTGGAGCGGAATATGAACACATTGAAATTTCTTGCCTTAACGGTGTGCGCCATCAGCCTTTCAGGATGCGCACAAACTTTGGCATTTTTAGATGAAGATGAAAATGGCAAAACATTTGAGCAGCGCGCTGTTGCCGATAGTCTTTCCACCATTGGTGTAACGCCGCGTGAAAAGCCGTCAATAGAATATAAAGAGCGCAAAGGCTTGGCGATGCCAAAAGCAGCAAGTGCATTGCCGCGCCCGATTGAAACGCCAAACACAAAAGCCATGCGTGCAAAAAGTAATGAGCCTGTACCCATTCATTCTACAATGAAGCCTGTGTGGCCGCCAACCTATGAGGAGCAGCAGGCAGAACGTGAAGCGGGTGCGCAATTGGTGAAAACATCCGATGACACCAAGGTCAAACATCCACTCGACATGAGCTATTCAGATTGGCGCGCGGGCGAGGATAAAGCTCGCCAAGGTGATATGGCCAAAGGCGCGCCAGTGCAGCCATATTCTGTGCCTTCTGCGCAGGATTGGCACGCAGACCCAAACAAAGGTGCTGTAAACGCTGATATATCCGCGTTAAATTCAGCGGATAAAAGCCGTAAAACCCTATACGACCCGCCATCACGTTATAAAGAGCCCGCTCCCATGGATAATTTGAGTCCTGAAGCGCTTGCTCGTGTGAAAGCGGCTGAGAAAAAATCAAATTGGCTGCCGTTTTGATGACGCAGCGCATGAAAAATTATCATCACAAATGGCGCCACTTTTTCTACGGATGTGCTATTGTATCGACTGTCTTCATTATAGGATTGCTTATGACTCACGCACTTCATGCCTCTGCTGCCACACAACAATCCACCTTGGATTCCTTCAAAATTGCACCAAATGCGCAAGTGTTTGAGCTCTCCAACGGGATGAAAGCGGTAGTGATTCCCGATGTGCGCACACCAGTTGTTACGCATATGGTGTGGTATCGCGTTGGGGCTGCTGATGAGCCTCGCGGCAAATCGGGCATTGCGCATTTCCTTGAGCATTTAATGTTCAAGGGCACGGCAAAATTCCCTGAAGGGGTGTTCTCTGACAAGCTAGCATCTATTGGTGGGCAAGAAAACGCCTTCACAGGCCATGATTACACCGCCTATTTTCAGCGTGCCCCCAAGGAGCAGCTTGAAATATTGATGGATTTTGAATCCGACCGTATGCGCGGCATTATATTGACAGACGCAAATGTGAACCCTGAACGTGAAGTGGTGCGCGAGGAGCGCCGCTTGCGTGTGGATCGTAACCCTGAAGAACGCATGGACGAAGCGTTGAATGCCATTATGTACTTCAACCATCCCTATCGTACGCCCATAATTGGGTGGGACCATGAAATTCAAGGACTAACCCGCCAAGATGCTTTGGATTTTTACAATCAGGTGTATTCCCCCAATAATGCCGTTTTGGTTGTGGTGGGCGATGTGGATGTGCCGCAGGTAAAAGCTTTGGCCGAAAAATATTATGGCGTTGTACCAAAACGTGCTGAGAAATTGACACGCACCCGCCCCAGCGAGCCAACCCCTTATAGCCCGCGCCGCCTCACTGTGGCGGATAGCCGCGTGGAACAGCCGCATATTGAAAAGCGTTACCTCGTGCCTTCCTATCGCACTGGTAAAGCGGGCGAAGCGGAAGCCATAGAGGTGTTGTCGGAATGGCTGGGCGGCGGTGCCACAAGTCAGCTCTATCAACGCCTTGTGGTGAAAGAAAAAGTGGCGTCATCTATCTCCGTATATTATGATAGTATGTCATATGATGACAGCGCCTTTATGCTCTCAATGGTGCCCAATGAAGGTGTGAGCCTTGAGCAGCTGGAAGTGGCTTATGAGTTGGCATTGAAAGAAGCATTGGCGCAAGTGCCAGAGGAAAAAACCATAGCACGGCTTAAAAACGCGATCCTCTCGGAAATGGTATTCTCGCAAGATAGCCCATTTTCATTGGCGCGGATTTTTGGTGCAGCTATGGCGCTCGATTTTGGGATTGAAGAGATTCAAACCTCGGCCTTGCGTTTGCGCGGCGTGCAGCCAAAGGATGTGCAAGCGGTGGGGCAAACCTATCTCACACCGCAGCGCTCTGTTACAGGCTATTTAATCAAAGACACCTCTGGCAAAGCGGTGGTTGATGAACCTGCAGGGGCTTCAGCTGGCAAAGGGCGTGTTCATGCACCGTTGCGGTAAACACATCATCGCGAGCGTAGTGAAGCAGCATACAGCACTTCGTTTGCTGTTATCCCTTTTCATCACAATTTTCTCTCTTTCCAATGGGTTGGCCATGAATATTCAAGAAATTAAAAGCGAAAAAGGCATCTCGGCATGGTTGGTGCAAGATAGCACTGTGCCCATATTCGTGATGAGCTTTGCGTTTATGGGCGGTGCATCGCAAGACCCCGTTGGCAAAGAAGGTCTGCATTATGTTCTGTCTACTTTAATTGACGAAGGTGCGGGCGACATGAACGCCAAAGCGTTTCAAGAGGCGATGCAGGATATTGCTATGGATATGAGTTTTCATTCCGACCGCGATAGTTTTGAAGGCACGATGCGTACATTGAGCCCAAACCGCGCCGAGGCCGTAAAATTGCTCAATTTGGCACTTACAAAAGCACGGTTTGATGCTGATGCTGTGACCCGAATGAAAGCGCAAATTTCAGCGAGTTTGAAAAGCGATAGCGAAAACCCTGATCGAATCGCCGCCAATTTATGGTCGGCCAAAGCGTTTCCAAATCATGCCTATGGTCGACCTAGCAATGGCACCATTGAATCAATTGCCAAAATCACGTCCGATGATTTGCGCACCACAGTGAAAAATACAATGGCGCGCAATAATTTGAAAGTGGTGATTGTGGGCAATGTGAGCCTGGAAGACGCCAAGAAAACGCTCGATGATGCATTTGATGGATTGCCAGAAACAGCACAATTGCAAAATGTCCCTAAAATTGAAATGGCGCTTACGCCCGCTCTTACGGTGGATGTGCGCAAGGTGGCGCAAACTACATTGATATTTGGCCAGCCAGGCATTCTGCGGCAAGACCCCGACTTTATCCCCGCCACAGTGGTGATGCATATGCTGGGCGGCGGTGGGTTGAATTCGCGCTTGTTTAAGGAAGTGCGCGAAAAACGCGGCCTCACCTATGGTGTGTATTCTAGCCTTGAAGCCTATGAGTCCACGGGTGTGATTGCAGGCTCGATGTCCACTGGTAATGACAAAGCCAAAGAAGCACTCACCGTGATTCAAGATGAATTTGCTAAAATGGCGGATGTAGGGCCAGAGGCAGAGGAATTGGTGCGGGCTAAAGCGTATTTGGTAGGGTCATTCCCGTTGCGGCTTGATAGTTCTCGCAAAATTGCTGCGCAATTATTGGCCTATATGCAACAAAATCTTCCCATCGACTATATAGACCAACGCCGCAAGCTGATTGAAGGCGTGAGCATGGACGATGCCAAAAAGGTTGCAAAACGCCTGTTAAAATCTCCCATGCTTGTTGTGGCCGTGGGGGATCCGAAAGGGTTGAAATAAAATTTATTATATAGTAGTTGCGTTTTGTTTGGATTATGTAAATTATATTTTTTAGTCTAAAATATGTTTAAATTAATTAGGAGATGATTATGTCTATAGCGAATGATTTTAAAACTATTGGTACAGATGTTAGCATTGGTTTTACAATTAGTAGTGCTGTAGTTGGCGCTGCTTATACGGCAACTCATTTATATGAGACTATTGCGTTCAATAAGCATGTTGCGTTTTATGAAAAAAAAGCCATAAAAGAGGCATCGCAAGAACTCAAATTAGACAAGCTTCCTCCTGTTAATAGTGATAAAATGAATGAGGTCAGCTGTTTAGCTGTTAATAAATTCAGCGAACTTTCTGATACGATGACTTATAAGCGTTCATTGAGCAAAATTGTTGATGTTTGTGATATTGCAAAAAAAATTATTAAAAAATCTGCAATATATATTGTGAGTATTGGTGTAATTTTAGGGTTTGCAGTTGGCTTATCAGAAGTATTTTCAAATAAAAAATAAGTACAAAACTCAATGTGTTCACAATATGTTAGTTTGAAATATTTGGAATGGTTTAGCATAATCGCGCCATAATTGCATGGAATATGGTGTCAGCAATCAGGAGCAATTATGACAATTCCATTCAAAATCGACCATTCAGGTGTATTTGCGGCGCAGGTAGGCACCAAAGGCCTTGCAGAAGCTGATGTTGCGGCGTTGACCCCGCGCCTTGAGGCTGCAGTGAACACAGTGCGCGGTGCCCATCAAAATTCTGAAATTGCATTTTTACGCACAGGTGAAGGCGATGCCGATATTGCACAATTGGAAGCCGTGTTGCCGCCATTTCTTGCGGGCGCAAGTGATGTCGTGATTTTAGGCACGGGCGGCTCATCCCTCGGTGGGCAAACCTTGGTGCAATTGAAACAATGGAAAACACCTGCGGAAGCGTTCGCGGGCTTACCGTTCCGCCTGCATTTTCTCGATAATCTCGATGCGTTTAGCTTGGCCACAATGCTTGCGGGGCTTAATTTTACCACCACACGTTTTGTGGCCATTTCAAAATCGGGTGGCACAGGCGAAACCTTGCTGCAGGTGAGTGCTGTGCTGTCCGTGCTTGAAGCCGCTGGTTTGCGCGAGTCGATCTCTCAATTATTCCTTGGTTTGTCTGAACCAGACACAAGCGGCCAAAAGAATGCATTGCGCAAACTGCTGGCACCATATGATGTGCAATTTCTAGAGCATTCCTCCACATTGGGCGGGCGGTTTTCCGTGCTTTCGAATGTTGGCCTGTTGCCCGCGGTGGCGCTTGGGCTCAATGCGCGCGCCATTCGCGCGGGTGCTTTGAATATGATCGAGCACTTTCTCACCGCAAAAAATGTGTGCGATATTCCTGCAGCATTTGGTGCGCTGGCGGCGGTCGGGCTTGGTGCACAGCAGGGTCTGAATAATACCGTGCTGATGGCGTATAATGATCGGTTAGAGCGTTTCACCGCCTGGTTTGTGCAGCTGTGGAGTGAAAGCCTTGGTAAGCATGGCAAAGGCCTTACGCCCGTGCGCGCATTGGGGCCGGTCGATCAACATTCATCGGTGCAGCTATTTGTTGATGGCCCCAAGGATAAGCTGTTCACCATTGTAACGGTGGAAACGGCAGGGCAGGGGCCGTGCATTCCTGCTGAATTGGCTCAACGTTTTGGCGACTCAGTATTTGCGGGGCGCACAATTGGGGATTTGGTGGCGGCACAAGGCATTGCCACCGCGGATACATTGATTGCCAACGGCCAGCCCACGCGCCGCATTCACCTGCCACAGCTGGATGAATTTACATTGGGTGCATTGCTGATGCATTTTATGCTGGAAACCGCGCTAGCAGCGCAACTTCTTGAAATTGATGCCTATGACCAACCCGCTGTGGAAGAGGGCAAAATTCGCGCGAAAAAAATTCTTGCGAAATAACAGCTTGTTTTCAGGCTTTATATAAAAATTCCCCTTGCTTTTTTTGTCTGCCATGATAGGCAAGGCGCAACTGGAGGGGTGCCCGAGTGGCTAAAGGGGGCGGACTGTAAATCCGCTGGCTTACGCCTACGTTGGTTCGAAACCAACCCCCTCCACCATAATGAACATTGTGCATGCGAAACAACGTGATATGATGATTATAATTGCGATGCAATTGTAATGAGGCTCGAAACCAACCAATTCCACCATTGTACCCATACGTTTTTTGCAAAGCAGCATTTCTGTTAGTTAATATGGTTCATAGCGTATTGACGTTCACCATAAAATATGTTCGGTTTTGTACGAGTTAATAGTGCCTATAACTCAAAATTCTGCACGGCGTACCTTTTTGTGTGCAGATCATTATTTTATGGCCCAATAGGGAAGGCACTACAATGTCACCAATTGATGATCTTTATAGTAATTTAAAATCCAGCGCTGCTGAAAAGCAATATGGTGTTAATAATAATACGGTTGCGAAGCTATTTACAAAGGCAACTTTTTCTCAATTGCAATTTAAAACTGCTGACAAAAAGAATGCGCACACCAAATATACAAGTTATACTGTATGGCGCGCAAAAGCGACTGAGGCAGATGAAAAAATTGCACTCAATGTGTATTTCACAAAAGAACGTTCTGCATTGGCTCGTTTAGCTAAAAAATCAGGTGATGCCAATTTAATGGCCGAAATTAATTCGTTTGACGAAGTGAGCTTGGGCCAATTACTCGTTGAACGGGGTGTTGGCGGCACGTTGAAATTTATTAAATCTGAATTGCAGCGCCGCAATACAGAGACAAAAACTGTCAGCTCCTCATCCGCAGCAAAACAAAATGATGCCGTTAGTTCATCCGTAGTAAAAGAATTACAAAAACAGGGTATTCCTGTTACTAATCAAGCGCCCCAAATAACTGTTATTGATGGGCATGCTTTGGTCAAGAATGATAATACTTATATTTCTCCATCAGATTCAGCAAAACCAAATTTACAAGCCGCGTCTGTGCCTGCTAAAACTTCATCTAATCCTGGTAATATACCTGATAATGCACCATCAGTCCCTGCTGTTGCTCCGTCTCTGCCCGCCACAAATGGTAATTCACTCGCTGGCGTAAGTGATTTAAATATAAACAAAAACATGCCTGTTGGTGTACAAACCCGATTTGGTGCTGGTGCAGAGGGATTTGTACTCAAAAAACATTTAAAAAATGCAGTTATGCCCGTTGGATTGCTGCCAATTAAACCAGTTGTACTATCCACACAAATTTTGCCTCAGCAGTCTATACAAGCGGTTCCTGTTACAGTTCCAGAATCGCCATCAGCGGCACCTCAGGTCATTGAGGACGCCGATTTAATCGTAAAACCAAATATTACCACAGCTGAAAAATCTTCTGCCTCCACACTACAAATAGGTTCTGGCAACACATTAGCGATTGCGGGTGATCCAAAAAACTTGAAAACGGGCTATTCAAACGCCAATATCTATAAAAGCGTGTATCTAGGTGCATCAGGTATTCCTTCTGATATCAAAAACAATTCAACAGTAATGCCAGCATTTGTTTACACAGCAGGCCTTGTAACGGCTAAAAAAGGCATGGTGCCGCAAGCATTTGTTGCTTATCAGGCTTTTGTTAGTGGTTCTCGCTCTGTATCTGGTGGTGTGTCCTCAACAACTTTACCTGTGAGTGCTGAGGTGAGCGCTTTGGTACCATTAAAAAATACTCGTTTTCGTTTGGGGGCAACAGTTGATGGTGGTTTAACTGTTGAGTCATCTAAAAAACCATCATTGACAGGATACAATGCATGGGCTGGCCTCACCGCTCAATATGTAAATCAAAAGCCCAATCGCCAAGCTTCAGTAATAGAACTTGATGTGAAACCTGGTGTTACCTTTGCAGGTGATAAAGCACAATTGAGCTATATGGCCGCAGTGCATGGGCAAATGCCAGTGCCAGGCACAAAGGGATTTGCCCTGTTTGGTGATGCATCACTTACGGCGACAAAAAATAGTGTGGTGCCTAATCCAGATCCAAAACCAACAGACCCTGTTTTGCCAACTTATTCGCAAATTGCTAGCGGCACATTTGGTTTGCAATATATGAATCCAAAAGGCAATGTAACCTTGCAAGCTTACGGCACAGGTAATTTACCAACGATTGGTGTTCAAGATTATAAATTCAAGGATAACTTTCGTACATATGGTGTGAGTGCAATGTATGTGCTTGGTAGCGGTGGTTTGAAATTGAAAAATTGATGTCGCTTTTGGAGTGACAAAATAGCTCTGTTAATATTGTAAAATCGCTTGGCTTGTACAGGCCACCTGTATATAATGGCATGACTCGTACGGGTATAGCTCAATGGTAGAGCAGAAGCCTTCACTTCTGAGGGTTTATCCCGAAGAAGAAAATGATGTAGCTTTGATGGCTGCATTGCAAAAATTAAGCGGGTATAGCTCAATGGTAGAGCAGCAGCCTTCCAAGCTGAATACGAGGGTTCGATTCCCTCTACCCGCTCCAGCCTACAAGTAATATAACGCTTAGGCTCGGTAAGCCAATCCCATAAAAATCACAAATATGCGTTGAAAATTGTAAATTCCACTTTGCAACATGGCGCTGCTCATGTAGATGTTGCGCGTGCGCGGCGTTGGCCGCTGTAAAATTGAATTGTTGCATAACAGGAGCGCGAAATGGCAAAGGCAAAGTTTGAGCGGAACAAACCGCATTGTAATATTGGGACGATTGGTCACGTTGATCATGGCAAGACGTCATTGACAGCAGCGATTACGAAAGTTTTGGCGGAGAGCGGCGGCGCGCATTTTACGGCTTATGCGGATATTGATAAGGCGCCTGAAGAACGCGCCCGTGGCATCACCATTTCAACGGCTCACGTTGAATATGAAACTGCGAACCGCCATTATGCGCACGTCGATTGCCCAGGCCACGCCGATTATGTAAAAAATATGATC
>JANPGK010000033.1:0-4912 GCA_031423895.1 Hyphomicrobiales bacterium | reverse complement strand
CACCAAACCAGCATGAAGGTGGGGCAGGGGCTTGTGGGCACCATTGCCGCCGAAGCCAAACCGCTGAGTTTGGAAGAAGCGCAAACCCACCCCGCATTTGCTTATTTTCCAGAAACGGGTGAGGAAATTTATCACTCATTCCTGGGTGTACCCATTTTGCGGGCGGGCAACACGTTGGGCGTGCTGACGGTGCAAAATAAAACCCAGCGCATTTACCCTGAAGAAGAGGTGGAAGCGCTGCAAACCGTGGCCATGGTTGTGGCAGAGTTGATCGCCTCGGGCGAATTAGGGCAAGTGGCCTCAGCCAATGCTGGCGTGGATTTAGTGAAGCCCCGCCATGAAAACGGCATTATTTTGGCGGAAGGCATTGGCCTTGGCTATGTGGTGCTGCACGAGCCGCGTATTGTGGTGAAAAACCTGATTGCCGATGATACCGATTTTGAAATCAACCGCCTGAAGCGCGCCATTGATTCTGTGCGCGGTGCAATTGATGAAATGATGCTGAAAGGCGAGCTGGCCAGCAGCGGCGAGCACCGCGATATTATGGAAGCCTATCGTATGTTTGCGCATGATCGCAGCTGGTTTGCCAAAATGCGCGAGGCCATTCAAACGGGGCTGACAGCAGAGGCGGCGGTGGAACGCGTGCAAAGCGACACCCGCGCCCGCTTCATGCGCTCATCCGACGCCTATATTCGTGATCGCCTGCATGATTTGGAGGATCTCGGCTATCGCTTGCAATGCAACCTCATGGGCATAGATTTAAGCAAACGCACCGAACAATTGCCTGATAATGCAGTGCTTGTGGCGCGGCATATGGGCCCTGCGGCACTGCTAGATTATAATCAAAAGCAATTGCGCGGCCTTGTGCTGGAAGAGGGGGCGATCACCAGCCATGTGTCGATTGTGGCGCGGGCGTTGGGCTTCCCGGCAGTAGGGCAAATTCACGGCATTGCCAGCTATGCTGAACCGGGCGACCCGATCATTGTCGATGGCACGAATGGCTCAATTTACTTGCGCCCTACGGTGGAAGTGGAAGCTGCCTATGCTGAAAAAGTGCGGTTTCGGGCGCGGCGCCAAGCGCAATATACGGCCCAGCGCGATAAGCCCGCCGTAACAAAAGACAATGTGCCTGTGTCGCTGAACCTCAATGCGGGTTTATTGGTGGATTTGCCGCATTTGAAAGAAGCAGGCGCGGAGGGTGTGGGCCTGTTCCGCACCGAGCTGATGTTTATGATCTCGCCGAAATTGCTCTCTGTTTCCAATCAAACCCGCCAATATACTCAAATTTTGGATGCTGCGGGCGATGCGCCAATCACCTTCCGCTCGCTCGATGTGGGGGGCGATAAACCGCTGCCCTATATCAAGTTTGGTGCGGAGGAAAACCCTGCTATGGGCTGGCGTGCTATTCGTTTAACGCTCGACCGCCCCGCGCTCATGCGGGCGCAAATCCGCGCTATGCTCAAGGCGGCATCAGGGCGTAGCCTGAAAATCATGTTCCCCATGATCAGCCATGTGCATGAGTTCGACCGTTGCAAAGCCCATGTGGAGCATGAAAAAGCCTATTTGAAAAAACACGGCATTGCCCCGCCAAAATCTCTGCAATTGGGCGCGATGGTGGAGGTGCCTTCGGTGCTGTGGTCGCTCGATGCCTTGTGCCAAAAGGTCGATTTTCTCTCGGTGGGCACCAATGACTTGATGCAGTTTATTTTTGCGGTCGATCGTGGCAATGCCCGCCTGCATGGCCGTATCGACACTTTGCACCTCACCATGCTCAAAGTCATGCAGCATATTATGATGACTGCCAGTCGCCACAATGTGCCTGTCACCGTGTGCGGGGAAATGGCGGGCAAACCGCTTGATGCCATGGCGCTTCTGGCGCTGGGCTATCGCTCGCTCTCAATGTCGCCATCCTCCGTTGGGCCTGTCAAAGCCATGGTGCTGGGGCTCGATGTTAGCCTTGTGGAGCGTCTCGTGCTGGATGTGCTGGCGCGCAATGAAGAACAAATCGACATGCGCAAAGTGCTGGCCGACTTCGCCCACAAGCATCGCGTGAGTGTAGCGTGAGTTAACCATTCGTTAAATATTAATGTTGCGCTGTTATAAAAATAGTGATACATAGAATTTATAAAGTGATTTTTAAAAGGAAGCTACAATGGTACAATCAACAATCAACAATCAACAATCAACAATTGGCCAGTAAACAACTTGCGCAGCTCTCTACGAAACCTGTAAATTTTGAAGTTAATTCTAAACTAAGCGATACCCAGCCTTTCGTAAAAGCTTACCCTGAAATTGCCAAAAAAATTCCTGCCGATGTTTTAGCGCGCTTAAGTGTGGTGAATGGGCAAATTGTTTATAAAGCGCGTGTGGGTGAAACGGTACAGACACTCAACGAAATATTCAAACACATTGGCTATGATAAAACAGACCCTGATATGGTGGGGGCATTGGTGAACTTGAGCAAAAAACCAAATGCCAATATTCAACTTGGGGCACTTGGTCCCAAATATGCACCTTTGCAATACGCGTGGTCAAGCGCGCCATCTAAAATTGAGCTGAAAACAGGCAATTATGCAACAACATTTACGGCACCAACCATTCCCGTTGTTGCAGCAAAAGCTGGTGAAGGCCTGTGGCAATTGGCCGAGCGTCTGAAATTAGACCCAACCTTTGCCGCAGCGTTTCAGGGCAAAACTACAGATTATGTTGTTGCCACATTGCGCGCCTGTAACATGGAACTGCAAGGTGAAACCGCGCCCTCATTAAAGGCAGGGCAAAAGCTGGCTGTGCTCACGGGGAATGATGGCGTGTCACAACGCCTTAACCTTGCACTTGCGGGCATGGGTGCAGGCTTGGGCGATGAGGTGGGGCGGCAAATTAAAGCGGCAATTCCTGTGATCGCATTGGCGTTGGGCGGCATGGCTGTGGCAGGGGCGGTGAGTGGCCCTGCAGCTGTGGCATTGATTGGTTCGGTGCTCAGCGGCCTTGGCATTGTGATGACAGGCGCGCAAATTGCGCAATTGGCTAAATTTTTGGGCGATGTATGCTTTGCAAATGGTGTGACCACTGAAAATGCCTACCAAAAAGGCAAGGATGCGCAAAAGAATTTGGCCAGCCTGTTCATTACGCTAGGTACATTTGGCGCGGGCAAGGCAGTGAGCGGCATTGCCAATGCCCGCGCTGCGGCGCAAGCAAACGCGGTTACTGCATTGGCGGCTTCTACGAAAGTACCTGCAGGGGCAGAAGGCATTGCCGCCGCCGCCAAAACCGCGCCCGTGATCAAAGGATTTATCGGTTCACTTGCAGGCCGTTTGCGCATGCAAATTTTGCCAACAGTGATTGGCGACCAGCAAAAATATATTTTGCTACAAATGCTCAATGCTGAACATAAACCCGTGTGGGTGAATGTGAAGGCTGATAGCCCCGAAAGCCTCACCCGCACATTGGTGGATTTGGCCGATACTGCCCCAGATGGCTTAAAGCTGCCAATTGTGGACGGAAAACCGCTTTATGTGCTGGCAACAGAACAAAACGGTGCGCAGCATTTTATGTCCAAACCATGGGAAGACTCCGCCCTCAAGGGCGTGTTCAACAAGGCCGGCACGCAGCAGGTGGGGGCGAGTGGGGCAGTGGGTGAAGCTCCAACTTCAAGCACTTCGCCTGTGCCTGCGCCATTTGCTCCAGATGTGTTTAACCATTATGTGATTTCAAAGCAAGATGCTGTAAACAGGCTTGAAAAGTTAACAACACAAGATGTATTGGATATGCCAATACGAGATTTAGACATATCGACACGACCTTTTAATGTTTTGATTTCTAACAATATTTCGACAGTTAAAGATCTATGCAAAATTAGAACAGAGGAGTTTTTCCAATATCGCATGGCAGGCAAAAAAGGGTATGTTGAACTTGAAGAGTTGCTTAATGATTTTGGCCTCAAGTTTGATATGACAGACGCTGATATTGCATCCTTTTTAGCGACAGGAAAATATTAATCACTACCTTGCCCCACGCCCGCGCTGGGTGCATCACGCCGCGCACGCTCAAAATGCACATTTGAGTGTGGGGGCGTGCCAGCGCGTGCATGGGCAGGGCCCATCCTCGCATAATTCTATATTTACCTGTCAAAGAGCGTGAACGCGGGTTTCCTCGCGGAAGCTCCATTCAGCAGCCAGTATATCATGGCGCTGTAGGGGGTGGATAAGTTGGGGGTGAAGTGAAGAATTTCAAAGGGTTGTGATGGGGAGAGATGTGTAAGACGTCATCCTCGGGCTTGACCCGAGGATCTACTTAAAAAATTCAATTCAGTGAGTATAATAGATCCTCGGCTCGGAGGCCGAGGATGACGAACTGCGAATAATGCCCCAACCTTTTGCTCCACATTAAGAATTTTTATGGTATGATAGGCAATGGCCTTGCGAGGGCAGGGTAAACTTACGAAACTGAAACACCATGGATTTGAACTCATCCTTCTTCGACCCCCTTCGCATTGGCGACCAAGAGCCGGTCGCCACTGGCGTGCAGGGGTGCGCGCGGATGGGGTGTTCGCAGGCGGGTGCTTACAAAGCGCCCAAAGGGCGGGATCGGGAAGGCGAATATTACCATTTTTGTCTAGAGCATGTGAAGGATTATAACCGCAATTATAATTATTTTGCGGGCATGGGCTATGAGGATTTACTGACCTATCAAAACGAATCGATCACGGGCTTGCGCCCCACATGGCGTATGGGCTACCACCCAGCTGAGCAACATAATATTGATGCGCGCAAATTGTTCGATGAGGCCTTTGCCACGCCGCGCCCTGCTGCCACGCCCGCGCCATCGGTACGGCGCATCACCCCCATGGTGAAAAAAAGCTTTGAAACCATGGGATTGCCGACCACTAGCACATCGGCTGAAATTGCCAAACATT
>JANPGK010000032.1:0-3705 GCA_031423895.1 Hyphomicrobiales bacterium | reverse complement strand
CACCAAACCAGCATGAAGGTGGGGCAGGGGCTTGTGGGCACCATTGCCGCCGAAGCCAAACCGCTGAGTTTGGAAGAAGCGCAAACCCACCCCGCATTTGCTTATTTTCCAGAAACGGGTGAGGAAATTTATCACTCATTCTTGGGTGTGCCCATTTTGCGGGCAGGCAACACGTTGGGTGTGCTCACCGTACAAAATAAAACCCAGCGCATTTACCCTGAAGAAGAGGTGGAAGCGCTGCAAACTGTGGCCATGGTGGTGGCCGAGCTGATTGCCTCGGGCGAATTAGGGCAGGTTGCCACCGCCAATGCGGGCGTCGATTTGGTGAAACCTCGCCATGAAAACGGCATTATTTTGGCAGAAGGCATTGGGCTTGGTTATGTAGTGCTCCACGAACCGCGCATTGTGGTGAAAAACCTCATTGCCGATGACACCGAATTTGAGATCAACCGCCTAAAACGTGCCATTGATAGCGTGCGTGGCGCGATTGATGAAATGATGTTGAAGGGCGAACTGGCCAGCAGTGGCGAGCACCGCGACATTATGGAAGCTTACCGCATGTTTGCGCATGATCGTAGCTGGTTTTCTAAAATGCGCGAGGCCATTCAAACAGGCCTCACGGCAGAGGCGGCGGTGGAGCGCGTGCAAAGCGACACGCGCGCCCGCTTTATGCGTTCATCTGATGCGTATATTCGTGATCGCCTGCATGATTTGGAAGATTTAGGCTATCGCTTGCAATGTAACCTCATGGGTATTGATCTCAGCAAGCGCACCGAGCAATTGCCGGATAATGCGGTGCTTGTGGCGCGGCACATGGGCCCTGCGGCGTTGCTGGATTATAACCAAAAGCAATTGCGCGGCCTTGTGCTGGAAGAGGGGGCGATCACCAGCCATGTGTCTATTGTGGCGCGGGCGTTGGGCTTTCCGGCAGTGGGGCAAATTCATGGCATCACCAGCTATGCCGAGCCGGGCGACCCGATCATTGTGGATGGTACGAATGGCTCAATTTACTTGCGCCCTACGGTGGAAGTGGAAGCGGCCTATGCTGAAAAAGTGCGGTTTCGGGCGCGGCGCCAAGCGCAATATACCGCCCAGCGCGATAAGCCCGCAGTCACGAAAGACAATGTGCCAGTTTCGCTGAATCTCAATGCGGGTTTGTTGGTGGATTTGCCACATTTGAAAGAAGCGGGCGCTGAAGGCGTTGGCTTGTTCCGTACCGAGTTGATGTTTATGGTGTCGCCGCGCTTGCTGTCTGTGGCAAGCCAAACCCGCCAATATACTCAAATTTTGGATGCTGCGGGGGATGCGCCGATCACTTTCCGCTCGCTCGATGTAGGGGGTGATAAGCCGCTGCCCTATATCAAGTTTGGTGCGGAGGAAAACCCCGCTATGGGTTGGCGTGCTATTCGCCTCACGCTTGATCGCCCCGCGCTCATGCGGGCGCAAATCCGTGCTATGCTTAAGGCCGCATCTGGTCGTAGTTTGAAGATCATGTTCCCCATGGTAAGCCATGTGCATGAGTTTGACCGCTGCAAAGCCCATGTTGAGCATGAAAAACTCTATTTGAGAAAGCACGGCATTGCCCCGCCAAAATCGCTGCAATTGGGCGCAATGGTCGAGGTGCCTTCGGTGCTGTGGTCGCTTGATGCCTTGTGCCAGAAGGTCGATTTTCTCTCGGTGGGCACTAATGATTTGATGCAGTTTATTTTTGCGGTCGATCGTGGAAATGCCCGCCTGCATGGCCGTATCGATAATTTGCATCTCACCATGCTCAAAGTCATGCAGCATATTATGATCACCGCCAGCCGCCACAATGTGCCTGTCACCGTGTGTGGGGAAATGGCGGGCAAACCACTCGATGCCATGGCGCTGCTGGCGTTGGGCTATCGTTCGCTGTCCATGTCGCCGTCTTCCGTTGGCCCTGTAAAAGCCATGGTGTTAGGGCTGGATGTGAGCCTTGCTGAGCGCCTGGTGCTCGATGTGCTCGCGCGCAATGAAGAACAAATCGACATGCGCAAAGTTTTGGCCGACTTCGCCCACAAGCACCGCGTGAGTGTGGCGTGAGTTCTGAGCCTAGTTCGCCGCTTGCTGTGTTGTTTTGGCAGTTGCCCATATTGCAGCAAAGCCCGCACTCAAAACACCCGCAATGAGCATTGGCAAATTATGGGTGCATTTAATTGTTTTGATGAGATTATCAAATTTGGTGAGATCGCTTACATAGGCCGCAAATTGTGTGTTGAATCGTTTTTGAAATAATAAAGTTTCAGATGTCCATTCTTGAAGACTGCCAGGAGCTTTTGCGAACCAGTCTTGATTGCTTTTAAATGACCTCAGCTTAGACCCTATGTTACTCAGTGTTGTCGCTATTTCCATGCTCTCAACAATTATTTTGTCTTCTTGTTTAATAAGCGCAATCATCGATTTCACTTCTGGGCGCGCCGTAAGCATTTTGACAGCCGCATCGTTATTTTGAAGTTTTCGCACGTCAATAGTGCCCGCCAAACCGTGTTTTTGAATCAATTGATTGACAACATTGCCGCCACTATCTTGAAGCGATTTAAGATTAATGGGGTCTGTTCTTGTAAAGAGTTCAGGAAGCCAAGTGCCAACTTGAAAAACTTGCCCATTTTTTGCGAAGTAGGCTGTATAAACTGTCTTTAATTCTTGCTCAGTAATCACTTTGGTTACAGAAATTTCCATGAATATGCCTCGATTTGGTTAAATTTTATTAACCATTATACATTCAGAAGGCTACGTCAATTGGGAATTCCTAGGCCCTATTGAGGTGCCACTAACCTACGCCCGCGCTGGCTGCATCACATCGCGCACCCTCAAAATGCACATTTGAGTGTGGGGACGTGCCAGCGCGTGCATGGGCAGGGCCCATCCTCGCAAAATTCTATATTTACCTGTCAAAGAGCGTGAACGTGAGTTTCCTCGCGGAAGCTCCATTCAACAGCCATCATATCACGGCGCAGCGGGGGGTGGATAAGTTGGGGGTGCAGTGAGAAATTTCAAAGGGTTGTGGTGGGGAGAGATGGCTGCGCGTCATTGCGAGCGTAACGAAGTGAAGCGCGGCAATCTAGAGATTTAAGGACTGGATTGCTTCGTCGCAAAGTGGCAACTCGCAATGACGCCGCGTGAGGGACAATTTCCTCCAACCTTTTGCTCCACATTAAGTATTTTTATGGTATGATAGGTGATGGCCTTGCGAGGGCAGGGTAAACTTACGAAACTGAAACACCATGGATTTGAACTCGTCCTTTTTCGACCCCCTTCGCATTGGCGACCATGAGCCGGTTGCCACAGGCGTGCAGGGCTGCGCGCGGATGGGGTGTTCGCAGGCGGGTGCCTACAAAGCGCCCAAAGGGCGGGATCGGGAGGGCGAATATTACCATTTTTGCCTGGAGCATGTGAAGGATTATAACCGCAATTACAATTATTTTGCAGGCATGGGCTATGAGGATTTGCTGAGCTATCAAAACGAATCGATCACAGGTTTGCGCCCCACATGGCGTATGGGCTACCACCCGGCCGAGCAGCATAATATTGATGCGCGTAAGCTGTTCGATGAGGCCTTTGCCACGCCGCGCCCTGCTGCCACGCCCGCGCCATCGGTACGGCGCATCACCCCCATGGTGAAAAAAAGCTTTGAAACCATGGGATTGCCGACCACTAGCACATCGGCTGAAATTGCCAAACATT
>JANPGK010000031.1:0-90060 GCA_031423895.1 Hyphomicrobiales bacterium | reverse complement strand
ATGCCAATGCCTGTGAACGCATCCCCCGCCATAATGGCGCGGTGAATGGGCGCCGCGCCTCGCCAGCGCGGCAGCAACGAAGCGTGCACATTAAAACAGCCCAAATGCGGAATATCCAGCACGGCTTGCGGTAATAACAGCCCATAGGCCACCACCACAATCACATCGGGTGCATAGGTGGCAAGATGGGCAATGTCGCTGTGGTGCTTGAAATTCAGCGGTGTTTCTACGGGAATGCCAAACTGCGTGGCAATTTTGGCGATGGGCGAAGGCGTAAACGCCAACCCACGGCCAGCAGGGCGCGGCGGTTGGGTGTAGGCCGCCACCACATCATAGCCATGGCTCACCAATGCAGTGAGTGTGGGGACAGAAAATTCGGGCGTACCCATAAAAACTATGCGCATTATATGGCCTCTCGCTGCAATTTTTGATATTTCTTGAGCAATCGGTCCCGCTTGAGTTTCGAGAGATGATCAAAAAATAGCACGCCATTGGTGTGGTCAATCTCATGCTGGATTACGCGGGCTAACATGCCACTGGCGTGCAATTCCTGCTGAAAATTGTCTCTATCTATATAGCGCACACGCACCTGCGCTGCCCGCTCCACCATATCATACACCCCCGGCATGGAGAGATTGCCTTCTTGATCAGTTTCCTTCTCATCCGATTGCCAGATGATTACAGGATTGATGAGGAATAATGGTTCGCTATCAGCAAGGGCAATTACCGCCAAGCGCTGAAGCACGCCCATTTGAACCGCACCCATGCCAAGGCCTGCGTGCTCACGCACAGTGGCGAGCATGTCGGTAAGTGTTGCGCGCACTTCGTCATTCACCTGCTCAATGGTCGCCGATTTTTGGCGCAGCAATGGGTTTGGGTAATAGATGAGCGGGCGTGCGGGCATTATCGCATCGCTTTTTGCAGTTTTTGATATTTTTTCAACGCGCGGCTGCGTTTGAGGCGCGAGAGATGGTCGACAAATAGCACGCCGTTTAAATGGTCGATTTCATGCTGCAGCGCTTTGGCCAGTAAGCCCTCGCCTTTTATCTCTTGCATATTGCCGTCCCGATCCTTATAGCACACATGGGCTTGGTTGGGGCGGTCGATGTCCTCATAAATTTCAGGAATCGATAAGCACCCCTCTAAATACGGCACCACATCGCCGCCGCTCCACACAAGTTCGGGGTTGATCATAAATATGGGCAGGCGTTCGCCTGTTTTTTGCGCCACATCGATTACCACAACGCGCAGCAAAACCCCAATTTGAATGGCGGCAAGCCCCAAGCCTTCGGCAGCATACATAGTGTCGAGCATATCATCGAGCAATGTGTGGATTTCTGGCGTGATGGCCTCAACAGGCGCGCAGGTTTGGCGGAGGATTGGGTCTGGGTGGTAAACGATCGGGCGCACTGTCATTTTTCAAGCCTATAATTTCCCTCTCCCCTTGCGGGAGAGGGTGCCTCGAAGAGGCGGGTGAGGGGTCACTTAACTGTTGCATGTAAGGAAACTCCTCATCCGGCATTTCATGCCACCTTCTCCCGCAAGGGGAGAAGGAAAGGAAGGGGCTACATGTTTTTCTTGCAAAACACATTGTAGATGCGTCTATTAAAATCAAGAAAAATGTGAGTCTTGACCGAATGAATCTTTCCCCTATCACCGCAATTGAAGCGTTATATATGCGCGAACCTGCACTCACCATTGCGCTTGGTGTGTTGGTGGGCCTGTTGGTGGTGCTGGTGATTTTGCATTGTGTGGCCGTGCAGCGCAGCCGTTTGGGCAGTGAAGCGCTGGCAAGCCAACTCACCATTATGCGCGAAGTGCTGGATGTGCGCCAGGGGGACATGTCGCGCACCATGCTGGAGCGGATGGATCATTTATCGCACCGATTGGGGCAGGGCTTGCTTGATTCCACGCGTTACACCTCGGAAACGCTACAAAAAATGCATGAACGGCTGGGGATTATCGATGAAGCGCAGAAGTCTATCGGGCAATTGTCGAAGAATGTCACCAATTTGCGCGATATTTTCATCAATAAGCAGGCGCGCGGTGCCTTTGGCCAAGGCCGCATGGAATCGATCATCACCGATGCTTTGCCAGAGGGCACATTTACGTTCCAAGCCACGCTTTCGAGCGGTAAACGCCCCGATTGCCTCATTCATATGCCGCATGGCGCGCCAAGCTTGGCGATAGATGCAAAATTTCCGCTAGAGGCATTGGCCGCGTGGGAAGAGGCAGGCGATGATGAAGGCTTGCGCAAACAGGCGCTGTCTCGCCTGAAGGGGGATGTATCCCGCCATATTCAAGACATCGCCGAGAAATATCTCATTCCTGGGGAAACGCAGGATGTGGCGCTGCTCTTTGTGCCATCGGAGGCGGTATTTGCCGATTTGCACGCGCAATGTGCCGATGTGATTCAAAAAGGATTTCGCGCGCGCGTGGTGATGGTGTCTCCCACATTATTACTGCTGGGGGTTGAAATCATCCGCCATATGCTGCGCGATGAACGCATGCGCGAGGATGTAACCCGCGTGCAGCGCGAAGTGGGGCTTTTGGCGCAAGATGTGCAACAGATTTTTGACAAGGTGGGCGCTTTGGGCAAGCATATGCGACTGGCGGATGAGGATGTAACAAAAATTATGTCGCTCTCGGAACGCGCTGCAAAACGTGCGGAAAAAGTTCAGAATTTTGAAGCGGAGTGAACTCAATACAAAATTGCTCCCCACTTGTGGGGGAGCTGTCGAGCACTTGCGAGACTGAGGGGGTATTCTTACCTAAAAAGATCAAGAAAACCCCTCACCCGGCGCTTCGCGCCACCCTCTCCCGCAAGGGGAGAGGTAAGATTAGAAATATATTTAATAGAGCTCGACATGTCACACCTCACTTCCCTCCGCGCCTTCCTCGACACCCAAAATGTGGATGGCCTATATTTTGTGCGCACCGATGCACATGGCACCGAAAATTTGCCAGATTATGAGGAGTTTTTGCAGTTTGTTACTGGCTTCACAGGTTCAGCGGGGGTGATGATTATCACCCAAGACCGTGCCACACTGTTTGTGGATGGCCGCTATACCTTGCAAGCCCCTGCGGAGGTGAACACAGCGGAGTGGGAGATTGTACTGTGGGAAAAGCCGAAGCTAGAGGCATGGCTGGCTGAACATATGGCAGGCAAAACCATTGGCTATGATGCGCTGCGGATGAGTATCGAGGGCATTGAAGCGCTTGAAAAACATGTGAAAGTGCAGCCACTTACACAATCGCCCCTTATTATATGGCAATCGCGCCCTGCCAGCGCGGCGCAGCCCATTGTGCCGCATGCAATTGAATTTGCGGGTGAGGCGGTGGCAGAGAAACTCACGCGCATTGGCGCCGCAATTGCCGCCAAAAAAGCTGAAGTTGCGCTTATCACCATGCTCGACAGCGTGGCGTGGGCGTTTAACCTGCGCGGCAGTGATATTCCTTTTTGCCCCTTATTTTATGGCGCGGCGCTTGTGGCGGCCGATGGCACGGCCACGCTGTATACGCAAACGACTGTGCCTGAGCTTCCCAGTAGCGTGCGTATAAAATCATATGACGCATTGGCAAATGACCTCAAAAATATCAGCAAAACCCATAAAACCATTTTACTGGATAAAGCCAAAACCAATGCCGCGTGGGTGCAGGCAGTGCAGCACTCTGGCGTTGAAATTGTGTGGGATAAAGACCCCGTGATAGCACTCAAAGCCATTAAAAATGTTACAGAATTGGCTAATTTACGCATTGCCCATAAAAAGGACGCTGCCGCCTTTAAAGCCTTTCACGCGTGGTTTGCGCGTGAGGCTCATAAGGGCACACTCACCGAGCTGGATGTGGTAGAGGCACTGGCAGGGTTTCGTATGGATGCAGGCGCGTTGGGGCTTTCGTTCCCCACCATCGCGGGGGCAGGGGGCAATGGCGCCATTGTGCATTATCGCGCCACGCCTAAAACCAATGCGAAGCTGGAAACGGGCAGCTTGTTATTGCTTGATTCGGGCGCTCAATATCATGAGGGTACAACTGATATCACCCGCACCTATGCGGTGGGCACGCCCAGCACGCAAATGATCCGCCATAATACGCTGGTGCTCAAGGCGCACATTGGGCTCTCCATCGCGCAATTTCCAATCGGCACCACAGGCGTGCAGCTCGATGCCATCACCCGCGCACCATTGTGGGCGCAAGGCCTCGATTTCGACCATGGCACGGGTCACGGCGTAGGCAGCTATTTATGTGTGCATGAGGGGCCATGTTCAATCTCTAAGCGCGGTACAGTGCCGCTAGAGGCAGGCATGGTGCTCACCAATGAGCCAGGGCTTTATATAGAGGGGCAATATGGCATCCGCATTGAGAATATGATGGTGGTGCAGAAGACGGGTGACGCTATAGCGCCACAGCGCGACATGTTGAATTTTGAAACGCTCACACGCGTGCCGTATGATTCGAGATTGATTGATCGTGCACTGTTCACTGACGCTGAGCTTTGTTGGTTTGAGCAACAGCAACATATTTGAAACCTGATATGAATTAAAATTATATTTCAATTCTTCATAAATTGCTGCGCTGCGGAATCGATTTTTTATTAGGAATTGATCAAAAACGAAAAATAATCCTTGCTAAACCCTTAATCTCTTGCTTAGTGCTCGAGTCTCCGCACTCGGAACCATTCAAGGGAGTTTTACCAATGAAAAAACTAGTATTATCACTCGCAGTGAGCGCGTTTGCCCTTATGGCGCCTGCTCAAGCACAAGAACCAATGATTATTAAATTCAGCCACGTTGTTGCGCCAAATACACCAAAAGGCCGCGCGGCCGATAAATTTAAAGAACTTGCTGAAAAAGCAACCGCTGGCAAAGTAAAAATTGAAGTCTATCCAAACAGCCAGTTGTATAAAGATAAAGAAGAAATGGAGGCCATCCAATTGGGTGCCGTTCAAATGCTAGCCCCTTCATTGGCTAAATTTGGTCCATTGGGCGTGAAAGAATTTGAAGTGTTCGATTTGCCATTCATTATGCCAAACCGCGCCGCTTTGCGTAAAATCACAGATGGTCCTTTGGGCAAAATGCTGTTGGACAAATTGGATGCAAAAGGCATTAAAGGTCTTGCCTATTGGGATAACGGCTTCAAAATTATGAGCGCCAACAAACCATTGGTAAAAGTAGCGGATTTCCAAGCTGTAAAAATGCGCATTCAATCTTCAAAAGTGCTTGAGGCACAAATGAAATCTTTGGGTGCGTTGCCACAGGTTATGGCCTTCTCTGAAGTGTATCAAGCGCTTGAAACAGGCGTTGTGGATGGCACAGAAAACCCACCCTCCAATATGTTCACGCAAAAAATGCACGAAGTGCAAAAACATGCAACAATTTCAAACCATGGCTATCTTGGCTATGCGGTGATTGTGAACAAAAAGTTCTGGGATGGTTTGCCAGCCGATATTCGCACGTCACTTGAAGGCGCGATGAAAGAGGCTAGCAAATACGCGAACGAAGTTGCTGAAAAAGACAACGCAGACGCAATCGCCGGCATGAAAGCTGCAGGCAAAACAACATTCGTTGAATTGACTGCAGACCAAGCTGCAGAGTGGAAAAAAGCCACCGCACCTGTGTATGAAGAAATGTCTGCCCGCGTTGGTAAGGATTTGATCGAAAAATTCCAAGCCGAAGTAAAATCAGTAAACTAATACTACTCACCATGTAGGGCAATCCACTACGGGTTGCCCTACTTTTTATGTCTAATCACGAGGTTTCTCATGTTACGCGCTCTAGACCGCTTTGAGGAAACAATCATCACTGTTCTGATAGGGTTTGCCACGATCCTTATTTTTACAGCTGTTGTGCATCGTTTCCTTGCAGGCCTGCCTGCTTTTTATCCCTACATGCGCCATATTAATTTAGGCTGGGCGCAGGAATTGTGCATCTATATGTTCGTATGGATGGCCAAATTTGGTGCCGCTTATGGCGTGCGTCAAGGCGTTCACGTGGGTGTTGATGTTCTGTTGAACAAGCTCAAAGGTGCTTTTAAGCACCGTGTCATTTTATTTGGCATTTTGTGCGGCGTTACGTTCACAGCAATTGTTGGCACTATGGGTGCATTGTTTGTATATGATTTGTCACATACAACCTCCACCACGCCTGATCTGGAATGGCCAGCATGGATTGTGTATTTGGCGGTACCATTGGGTTCATATTTAATGTGCTTCCGCTTCATTCAGGTGGCTGTAACATTTTACCATACAGGTGAAATGCCGCATCATGATGTGATGCATGTTGATGGTTTAGAAGAAGAGTTGAAGGGAGTAAAATCATGAATGAGTTAATGATATTCGGGTTACTTATTTTCCTGATGCTCACAGGTGCGCCTGTGTCCATTGCGCTGGGTTTAACAGTGCTCACCTTCTTGTTTGCAATGACCAACATCCCTATGGAATCGGTAGCCCTCAAACTCTTCACAGGGATTGAGAAGTTCGAGATCATGGCGATCCCGTTCTTCATTTTGGCGGGGAACTTCCTTACACGTGGGGGTGTTGCGCGGCGGATGATCAACTTTGCCACGGCCATGGTTGGCCATTGGCACGGTGGTTTGGGTGTTGCAGGCGTTGCCGCCTGTGCGTTGTTCGCGGCAGTTTCAGGCTCTAGCCCTGCAACAGTTGTGGCCATCGGCGCCATTTTGATGCCAGCAATGGAAAAATTTGGGTATCCCAGAAAATTCGGTGCGGGCGTAATTACAACCGCAGGTGCTTTGGGAATTCTCATTCCACCTTCCATCGTGATGGTGATTTATGCTGTATCGACCAACTCCTCTGTGGGCAGCTTGTTCATGGCGGGTGTTATCCCAGGGCTTGCTTTGGCGTCTTTGCTTGGTCTATACACAGCCTATACCGCATGGAAAAATGGCTACCCACGTTTGCCAAAAGCAAACTTTTCAACACGCATTAAAGCGTTGAAAGATTGCTTCTGGGGTCTTTTCCTTATTGTTGTGGTGATCGGCGGGATTTATTCTGGTCAGTTTACTGCTACCGAAGCTGCCGCAATGAGCGCGATTTACGCCTTCATCGTTGCTGTGTTCGTATATAAGGATTTGAAACTCTCTGGCGTGCCAAAAGTGTTGCTCGAATCGGCCAGCACCAGCGCGATGTTGTTGTACATCATCACCAACGCTGTGATGTTCTCATTCTTGCTGACATCGGAACAAGTGCCGCAAAACCTCACAAACTGGATCATTACACAGCAATTCTCGCCTGTTGTGTTCTTGATTGTGATGAATATATTGCTGCTTGCTGCGGGTAACTTCATGGAGCCATCATCAATTATTTTGATTACGGCACCGATCTTGTTCCCTGTTGCGATGAAATTGGGCATTGATCCAATCCATTTGGGCATCATTATGGTGGTGAATGCGGAAATTGGTCTGATCCATCCACCTGTGGGGCTCAATCTCTACGTGGCGAGTAACATCACCAAAATGGGCTTAACAGAGCTCACAATCGCCTGCTTGCCATATATCGGGATCTACTTCTTGTTCCTGATTGTTGTCACATATGTTCCAGCATTGTCGCTCTGGCTCCCATGCCAGCTGAACATGCTGCCCGCTACTTCGTGTATTCACTATTAAATACACATTGTAACGAAACTATTTGCGCCCCTTGCAGCTTCGGCTTCAAGGGGCGTTTTTTATGTTCACGCTGTGAATTGAGCGCTTGACTCTGGTGCTGTGAATGGCAAAAGTTAAAATGCTAGATGAGATTGGCAGGAGAGTGTCGCATTTATAATGATGTGGCCACCGAAGGCGCAACCACCCCGGAAACGCTCAGGTTCACGAACTGCCTTTGGATAGCACTCTGGAAAGCGTGATCTCAATCACCACCGACGGAAATAGGCTGGCGCACGCCGTGCTAATATCTCAGGTATCACAGACAGAGGGGGTTTTCTTGCAAACGCAAGTGGACTCTAAATCTGTGTGATATATGGCTGATAATCTTCTCAAGACCCCTCTTTATGATGCGCATGTACGCTTAGGTGCGCGGATTGTACCATTTGCTGGCTATGAGATGCCTGTTCAATTCCCTGCTGGCATTATGGAGGAACATAAACACACCCGCACGGCGTGCAGCGTGTTTGATGTCTCGCATATGGGGCAAGTGCAATTAACAGGCGTACCGTCGCTTGAAATTCTCAAGGCACTGGAAAGCTTCACACCTTCAAATTTGCAGGAACTACCAAAAGGCAGCATTAAATATTCCGTATTGCTCAATGCTACAGGCGGCGTGGTGGACGATTTGATGATCACCAACCCAATAGAGTCGAGCGACCGTGTAGATTTAGTAATCAATGCCTCGCGTGTAGCGGTCGATTTAGAATTTCTGCGCGCGCATTTGCCTGCTCATATAACAATTACACATTTGCAGGATAGGGCACTGATTGCAGTGCAGGGGCCGAAGGCGGTGGCGGCAGTTATTTCACTGCTTCCTTCTCCCCTTGCGGGAGAAGGTGGCGCGGAGCGCCGGATGAGGGGTTTTCTTGATAGTAATGTAAGTGACCCCTCACCCGTCCCTTCGGGACACCCTCTCCCGCAAGGGGAGAGGGGTTTACCCACCAAATTCATGACCGCTGCTCCTGTCATATTGCTCAACATTCCCTGCTACATTGCCCGCTCAGGTTACACTGGCGAAGATGGGTTCGAAATTTCAGTGCCAGCCGATAAGGCAACTGCGCTATATGAATCGCTGCTCACAATTGATGGCGTAAAGCCAGCTGGGCTTGGCGCGCGTGATACCCTGCGGTTAGAGGCAGGTTTGTGCCTGTATGGGCAAGATTTAGACGAATCAATTTCCCCCGTTGAGGCCGATATTCGCTTTATTATTGGCAAACGCCGCCGTATCGAGGGCAGCTTCAATGGTGCCGTGCGAATAGTGCAAGAATGGAATGAGAAGCCCAAACGTGTGCGTGTTGGGCTTTTGGTTGAAGGCCGTGCGCCTGCGCGCAGCCATGCACTAGTGTTTATGGGCGAACATCAAGTGGGTGAAATTTCGTCAGGCAGTTTTAGCCCCACGCTTGATGCACCAATTGCCTTTGCCTATATATCGCCGGAATATGCCGCAATTGGCACATCATTAGAAATCGACCTGCGCGGGCGGCGGATTGCTGCAACCGTCACAGCCCTTCCGTTCACGCCTCATCACTATGTTAAATAAGGAACACCCCATGAAATATAAAGACACACACGAATATATCAAAGCCGATGGTACCGTTGGCATCACCAACCACGCGCAAGAGTTGCTAGGCGATATTGTGTTTGTGGAATTGCCCAAAATTGGCCGCGTTGTGAAAGCGGGCGAAGCTGTTGCTGTGGTGGAAAGCGTGAAGGCCGCCAGCGAAGTGTATGCGCCAGTTTCAGGCGAAATTATTGCCATTAATGAAGCGCTTAATGGCGCGCCAGAACGTGTGAACCAAAGCCCTGAAAGCGATGCGTGGTTTTTCAAATTGAAAGTGGCCAATGACGCAGAAGTGAGCGCGTTGATGGATGAGGCCGCCTACAAAGCTATGATTGGATAATTTATGCGATACCACCCACACTCAACTGCCGACCGCGAATTTATGCTGCAGAAAATCGGTGCAGCACATATCAATGAATTGTTCAGCGATATTCCTGAAAATGCACGCATTCAAGGCGATTTGCCATTGCCAGCGCATGCCAGCGAAATGAGTGTGGAGCGACAATTATCAAGCCTGGCAGCGCATAATGTGAGTGCGGGCAGCGTGCCGTTTTTCTGCGGGGCAGGTGCGTATAAGCACCATGTGCCTGCGATGGTGGATCACCTGATTCAGCGCTCGGAATTCCTCACATCCTACACACCATATCAGCCCGAAATTTCCCAAGGCACATTGCAATATTTGTTTGAATTTCAAACCCAAGTGGCATTGCTCACTGGAATGGATGTTGCCAATGCGTCGATGTATGATGGCTCAACCGCCGCCGCCGAAGCGGTGCTGATGGCGCATCGCATCACCAAAAAGCGCAAATGTTTGGTGTCGGGCAGCCTGCACCCGCATTATGCCGATGTAATTGAAACCAATGCAAATTTAACCGGTGATGCGTGCGTGCGCCTGCCAGCCGATGCTCGAAATGCTGAGGACATCATCGCGCAATTGGATGAAAGCCTTTCGTGTATTGTGATTCAAACACCCAGTTTTTTCGGGCATTTGATTGATCTACAGCCGATTGCCGACGCAGCGCATAAGCTCAATATTATTGTAATTGCGGTGTTTACCGAGGTAGTGTCTCTTGGGTTGCTGCAATCTCCTGGCGCCATGGGTGCAGATATTGTGGTGGGCGAGGGGCAATCGATCGGCAATGCGCTGAATTTTGGCGGGCCATATTTGGGGTTGTTTGCAACACGCGAAAAATATGTGCGGCAAATGCCGGGGCGGTTGTGCGGCGAAACAGTTGACGCAAACGGCAAGCGCGGTTTTGTGCTCACGCTTTCCACCCGCGAGCAGCACATTCGGCGCGATAAAGCCACTTCCAACATCTGCACCAATTCGGGGCTATGTGCGCTTGCGTTTACCATTCACACCACACTGTTGGGTGAAAAAGGCTTGCAGCAAATGGCGCGCATAAACCATGCAAAAGCGCTGGAACTGCGCACAGCTTTGCAGGGTGTAAAAGGCGTGGAAATTCTCAACACCACATTTTTCAACGAGTTCAGCATTGCCTTGCCAAAACCAGCGGCGGAAATTGTTGAAGCCTTGGCGGCGCGGAACATTCTGGGCGGCGTGCCAGCATCGCGGCTTTTGCCAGCTGAGCCTTCCATGCACAATATCCTCATTCTTGCCGCAACGGAAATCACTACCAGTGAAGACATTGCTTTGCTTACAACCGCACTTAAAGAGGTGCTATAATGTTGAACTCTATCGGGCGCCCAACTGCACCAACAGCTGCAGAAACACAAGACTACCCCACTTTCACAGGCAATAAAGGCCTACAGCTTGAGCAGCCATTATTGTTTGAAATTGGCCGCGCTGATTGCACAGGCGTAGATTTTGAAGATGTGACGCTGAACGATAATGCATTAGGTAAATTTCAGCGAGATTCCATAGGGTTAGTGGGCCTAAGCGAGCCTGAAGCCATGCGGCATTATGTGCGGCTTTCGCAAAAAAACTATAGCATTGATGCAGGGCTGTATCCGCTAGGCTCTTGCACTATGAAGCACAACCCACGCTTGAATGAGAAAATGGCAAGGCTGGCTGGCTTTAGCGACATTCACCCGCTGCAGCCGATTTCCACCGTGCAAGGCGCGCTGCAACTCATGGATACACTCTCGCATTATTTACTAACCCTCACGGGCATGGAAGCTGTTGCGCTGTCTCCTAAAGCTGGCGCGCATGGCGAAATGTGCGGCATGATGGCGATTAAAGCCGCGTTGATTGCGCGTGGCGAAGCGGGCACACGCACCACAGTTTTGGTGCCCATTTCTGCCCACGGCACTAACCCTGCAACCGCCGCGCAGCTTGGCTTCACCGTGCGTGATGTGCCAGCACGCGCTGATGGCACTGTGTGCGTGGAAACCGTGAAATCATTGCTTGATGATAGTGTTGCTGCAATTATGCTCACCAACCCCAACACTTGCGGGTTGTTCGAGCGCGAAGTGAAGCAAATTGCCGATGCTGTGCATGAAGCAGGCGGGTATTTTTACTGCGATGGCGCGAACTTCAACGCCATTGTGGGCAAGGTGAAAGTGGCCGATTTGGGCGTGGACGCCATGCACATTAACCTGCACAAAACCTTCTCCACCCCCCATGGCGGCGGCGGCCCGGGCAGCGGCCCAGTTGTGTTATCGCCCGCTTTGGCGAAATTCGCGCCCGTGCCGTTTGTGAAGAAAGTGGGAAATGGGTATGTTCTCATAGAACACACGTCATCCTCGGCCTCCGAGCCGAGGATCCACTTAAAAGAAGATCCTCGGGTCAAGCCCGAGGATGACAGCCATTTAGCATTCGGCCGCATGGTGGCATTCCACGGGCAAACGGGCATGTATGTGCGTGCGCTCACCTATATGCTTTCGCACGGGGCCGATGGCATGCGCCAAGCCAGTGAAGACGCAGTGCTCAACGCCAATTATATCAAAGCCTGCTTGCAGGATTTATATTCTGTGCCGTTTGATGTGAAATTCTGCATGCATGAAGCATTGTTCGATGATCGCTGCTTGAACGGTACTGGCCTCACCACGCTCGACCTCGCCAAGGCGATGATCGATGAGGGCTATCACCCCATGACCATGTATTTCCCGCTGGTGGTGCATGGTGCAATGTTGATAGAGCCGACAGAATCCGAAAGCCTTGCGGCGCTAGACCTGTTCATCGCCACCATGCGCGATTTGATGATGCGGGCGCAATCTGGCAACCCAGATATTATCCACCAATTCAAAACCGCCCCGCATCATACCCCACGGGCTAGGTTAGATGAAACTCGCGCGGCGAGGAGCCCGAAGTTGCGGTGGAATGCCTAAACCTTAAACTCCGCCACCACGGGCACGTGGTCGGAGGGGCGCTCCCAGCTGCGGGTGGGGGTGATGATTTCGAAGCATTGCGCGTGTGCAGCCAGCGAAGCACTGGCCCAAATATGATCGAGCCGGCGGCCACGATTAGACGCCAGCCAGTCTTGCGCGCGATAGCTCCACCATGTGAATAATGGCGTGGGTTCCGGCGTGAAATGCCGCATAATATCGACAAAATTACCAGCGGATTGCCAGTTTTGCAGCGCTTCGCATTCCACCGGCGTGTGGCTTACCACATCGAGCAACGCCTTATGCGACCACACATCGGCCACTAGCGGGGCTATGTTCAAATCTCCCACAAAGATGGCGTTATGATCCCAGTTTTTGCTGCGAGTCCAATCAGTGGCGTGCGCAAGAAAATCCAGCTTCTGGCCAAATTTAGGGTTGAGTTCACGGTCAGGAATATCGCCACCAGCAGGTACATAATAATTATGCACCTCCACCATTTGCCCACCCACTTCCACATTGCAGCACTGGTGGCGGCTATCGCCCAATTGGGCAAAATCACAATTTTCTACATGCTTCAATGGCAATCGCGAAACCACGGCCACACCATGATAGCCCTTTTGCCCATGCACCGCCATGTGGGGGTAGCCTGCTTTCACAAAGGCTTTGGCAGGGAATTCTTCAGTGCGGCATTTAATTTCTTGCAGGCACAACACATCGGGCTGATGCAGCGCTAAAAATTCTATCACTTGGTCTATCCGCAGGCGGACAGAATTAATGTTCCATGTGGCGATTTTGAAGGTTTTCATAAGCACTCAATTATTGCTGTTTTGGTTTTGGCGTAGGGTTTCAAGGTCGATATTAAATTGCTTGCCATCAATGGCCACATTGGTTTGTACGTCTGAAAGCGCCACATCGGTTTCAATGCCTTGCCCGTCGATTATTGTCCATTGCTGCAGGGCGAATGTATCGCGCGCAAAATAAAGCGTGATGGTGCCTTGCAAGGCGCTGCTGCTTTCATCAATTTTCACTGTTATCATATCCTGTCCGCGCTTGATGTGCACAACTTTTACATCTTGTGTTAAATCAAGCTTTTGCAGCAGCAACACCCGCAGTGGGGTTTGATCGAGCAAATAGGTATCATTGGTGTTCAGTTTTTTATCGCGCACCAGCACGGTTTTGCCATCGCATAGCACATCAATGGAGCTGGGGGGTGCATAAGCAAAGTGGAATTTACCAGGTTTGAGCAGAGTGAGCGTGCCCGTGGTGCGGCTATTGCCAGATAGCTGCACAAATTTGGCCTTCATGCTTTTGGTGGCGCTATAGGCCTGCGAAATGCTGCGCAGCAATTCTGCATCATTATCGCTGACAGTGGTTTTGCCGGGCTTTATGTTCGATGAAGACGATTTTGCGCTCACATCAATTGCAGGCGCGGTATAATCTGGCCGTGGTTTTGGAAGTGCTGAAACAGTTTTTATTGCTGTTGCTGCGGGGGTGGTGATAACGGGCGCGGCCCCTTCTGATTGTGCTATTTCTGGCCGTGGCACAGGTATGGGGCGCGTGTTAGGGGCCGAAATGGCCGCACATTGCAAGCAAAATGCAGCACTGAATGCGACATAGAAATGGTGTTTCTGCCAAAATTTCGCCACTGGTACCTGCCTCAATTGATCTGATTTTCAACCTATACTCTTTCGCAACAAATCATAAGGTGTGAATTGCTGCCGTGAACAGAAAAATAGTGTAGCGCAAGCGCCGCAAATCACTTCTTAATTCTATAAGAGCTCGAGAATTATCATTCTTGCGGGCAGAGTAGGGCATAAAGGCACACACAATGATCAAACGATTCCTAAACAATTGCTCCTTTAGAACATATATCCTACTTTTTGGCATTATTGTGGCCGTGATGCCATTTGCAACCTATACCACGCTTGCCGTGTCTTTTCCTGAAATCCCTCCGTTCATGGTATTAGGTGCTGCCTTGGTATTGGGTATTGGGTTGGCCATAGTTGGGAGTTCTTATATATTTAGGTCTTTGGCGCGGATTTATGCAATTGCAGATGCCGCAGTGCAGGGAAGAGCGCATTCAGGCGATGTAAAAAAAGTGCGGTTTTCATTCGAAAAATTTCGCAATAGCGTATCGCTCACCAGCAAAATGGCACTGCTTGGCCATGAATCCATTAAAGGGTTTCGGGCTCTCCCAGCCCCCGCTATTTTATTTGATCGTAATGGCATTATTTTGTCGCAAAGCGCAGGCATGCAAGAATTATTGGTGCAGGAATTTAAGAATTTTCGTTCGGCATCGGGCAATTTATTTTTTGTGGGTGAGCATATCTCGGCGCTATTGGGGCAAGAAAAGGTCAAAAACCTATTCAAATTTCCAGATGTGCCCTTGGTGATCAAACAATCGGCGGGTTTAAAAGTAACCGCTACCTTGTGCCGTTTAAGCGAAGGGGCTTCCCGCAAAGAAGCAGGCCTGATTATGTTGAATGTAGAGCGTGCAAATGCACATGCAGCGGCGCCATTGCGAATTTCGGCACCAGTTGAAATGAGTGTGTATGATGAGAGCCCACTGATGGCGGAACTTAAAACCACATGCATGACAATTATGAACAGCTTTGGTGCGTTTGCAGAATTTATGCATGCACTTGCCGCTGGGAATTTTACGCAGCGCGTGAATTTAAGTGCTAATGGAGACATGGGACGTTTGGTGGATGAAGCCAATCAATTTGCGAATCATTTGCTGCATTTAAGCCAAATCCTCACGCCGCGCCTTGCCAGTGCACAAGGCGATATTGCGTACATTTCTACGAATGCTGATGAAATTAGTGTAGCCAGCGCCGCGATGCAGCAATCGCTAGGCGTAACGTTTAGTCACTTTAATACCTCAATGGTGAGTGACCAAAATCTTGCAGAAATTTTCCAAACCTTGCACCAAGCCACAGGATTAATGGACAGCGAAACCCGTATTGCACACCAGGCCACCATTGCGAGTGTCAACCAACATACGCAATTGGCCACACGCGTGGCGGGCATTCATACCACTGTTGGCGTGCTTGAAGACCTTGGTTTTGCGCTTAAATTATTAGGGCTTAACGCTGCTGTTGAAGCGGCTCGCTCTGGCCAAAGCCAAGGTATGAATGAGTTATGTAAAGAAATTCGCGCATTGGGGCAGAAATTTCGATCAACTGCCAGTGAATTTCGTGAATGGGTGGAGCCATTGCATGAGCTCACATTACAGTCGCAACAGCACATGGCTGTGGTGCATGAAGCGATTGCACAAATTGTACCAGTTACAGGGCAAGTGCATACCCAACTGCAAACTCAAGCACAATTGGTGCGCGCTGCATTGAAGCCACGTATGGAGGCCGCACAGCATATTGAGCAAGCATTGGCGCATAGCCGCGCCGTGCATGAAACAATTGTGCGCACAGTAGCAAATATTAGCCGCTTGGCCGAGGATGTTGTTGAATTATTTGAGGTGACCAGCGCCGTGATTCCTCCGCAAGCGGGTGCCGTTACAGCTGAAGGCCGAACAGCAAAAGCTGCGAGCTTTGAGCTTTTGCACACAGCAGATGATGAGTCCCCTGATATGTCGCTCGATTGGTTCCGCCGCGATATTCTATTGCGCGAGCTTTCGGGCGATATGAGCGCACAAGAGCTGCCCGACATGTTGGCTGCTAATGAAGCGCCAGCACGTAACAATAGCGCCGCCTAAGAGTCTGTGAAGATTTCTAATGTCATGTGCTCTAACACGTTCCTCTCACGAAAATGTGAAACAGTTTGATTTGCGTCTGCGCGGTTACCAGGTACAGTGTCATTAAACACATGCATCGGAGAGTTTTATGCGCTTAATGTCTTGCCTTGTGGCGTTACTGGTAAGTTTGGCTTTTGGAGAAGCCCTTGCCGCAAATGAATTTAATGCCTATAGCAAACCTAGTTTTGAGGCGTCGCAACAGCAAAATAAGCCGCTGATTGTGCATATTCATGCCGATTGGTGCCCAACCTGTGTGAGGCAAGTGCCCGCTTTGAGCCAAGCGCTTGCCGACCCAAGTTTGGCAGGCGTTGAAGCCTTTCGCGTGAATTTTGATACTGACCGTGAATTTTTGATGACACACCGTGTGCCCAATCAAAGCGTGATTTTGGTGTTTAAAAATGGCAAAGAGGTGCTGCGTCTGAATGGTGTGACCAACGCACAGCAGATCAAATCAAAAATCATTTCTGCTTTGCAGTAAGTGTTATGTTAACATTGCTCCTCATATACGCTGCCGGTGCGCTGACAGTGCTAAACCCTTGCGTTTTGCCTGTGCTGCCACTTGTTTTGGGCACTACATTGCATGCGCACAAGTTTGGGCTGCTTGCCTTTATTTTGGGCCTTGTTGGGGCGTTCACCGCGGTGGGCATGTTGCTTGCAGGTGTGGGCATGAGCTTGGGCATTTCGCCATCATCTGTGCGAACAACCGCCGCGAGTGCGATGTTAATATTGGGTCTGATTATGGTTGTTGGGAACCTTTCAACGCAGTTCTCAAGCGTCATGTTGCGCGTCATTCAACCAATCATGCCCAAATGTGGCCCGCAAGAACATGCCACACATGGCAATCAGTTTTGGCGGCAATTTGGTGCGGGTGCGCTTGCGGGGTTGATCTGGTCGCCCTGCACGGGTGCGCTGATTGGCGCCACTTATGCGCTTGCAGCACAGCAGGAGCATATTGCACAAGCCTCGCTGCAGTTTAGTATTTTTGCATTGGGCGCAGCCACACCATTGGTGTTATTTGGCACTGTTTTACGCGGTGCGTTGCGTACGCATATTGCCACGCTTTCGCATTATGCACATATCAGCAAACTCCTGATGGGGGGCATTTTTATTGTGATGGGCGCCAGCGTATTGATGGGGTTTGATAAGGTGCTTGAAACAATGTTGCTGAGAAATCTACCAAGCTGGTGGCTCGATCTGAGTACATCACTTTAAATTACATCACCAATTCGCGGATCACGCGGTTAAGCACGGGCCACGCTGTGTATGTGCTGGACAGCAAACCGTTTGGCGAGAGCACTAAAAATCCATCTGCGGCCAATTCTTGAATTTTGGCCATGGGAGCGGGTTGGGCAGTGATGCCTTCAAGGCGCGCCAATGACACACCTTCGCGCGTGCGCAGCCCCATCATGAGCAACTCCTCCCCAACTTCAACGCGAGAAAGCTGTGTGTGTTCCACAATGGCGTGGCCATCACGCTCAACTGATTCCAGCCATGTTTCGGGGTGTTTAGCGGTCACATAGCTATGGCGCGTGCCATTGAGTGTGAGCCGCGCATGCGCACCTGCACCCACGCCCACCCAATCGCCACCGCGCCAATAAATGAGGTTATGCTGTGCCTGCTGGCCATCGCGGGCATAATTCGAAATTTCATAGGGCTGCAGCCCCGCGCGGGCGGTTTCTTCTAATGTCATGTCGTATAATGCGCGGGCGAGGTCTTCATCGGGAAGGGTAAAATCGCCCTTAGTGAAGCGCGCGGCAAACATGGTTTCGGCCTCAATGGTGAGCTGATAGGCTGATAAATGCGATGTCCCCAGTGCCAAGGCCTGCCGCAATTCTGCTTGCCAAGCTGCCAATGTGTGCTGCGGGCGGGCGTAAATAAGGTCGAACGAGATCCGCTCAAAATGGGTTTGCGCCAGTTCAATGGCCGCTAGCGCCTCTTTCACGCTATGCATTCGCCCTAAAAATCGCAAATCATCATCATTCAGCGCTTGCACGCCCAGCGAAACGCGGTTCACCCCCGCTGCGCGATAGCCTGCAAAACGGCCTGCTTCCACGCTGGTGGGGTTCGCTTCGAGGGTAACTTCTGCATCGGCACGCATATGCCACAGCTGCCTGATGGCCTGTAAAATGGTTTCCACTGCATCCACCTGCATCAGTGATGGTGTGCCGCCGCCAAAAAATACAGTATCCACCGTGCGATTTTGGGTGAGTGCAGCAAAATGTTCTAACTCACGCACAATTGCATTTGCAAAGCGCAGCTGGTTTACAGGTTCGTGGCGCACATGCGAGTTAAAATCGCAATAGGGGCATTTGGCGGCGCAAAACGGCCAGTGGATGTAGATGCCGAAGCCGTGTTCGTTGGCGTTCATTCGCGCCTCAGCAAGGCGTCGCCCATTAACCAGCCCAACATATTCGGCGTGAAGCTGGCGGTGATAGCGGCAGGGTTATAGGCGGTTTGCACCCACTCTAAAAATGCGATGCCAGTGGTGGCCTGCGCCTGCGCATAGGCCTCTAAAAACTCATCAAGAATGCCAGTTTTGCTGCCTTTAAAGTGGCCATAACGTGTTGAAAGCTGCTGTTGAGCCACATCAACAGGGGCTTGCACCATCAGCAATAGATACAACGCACTGGCGAGACCCGCACGGTCGGCCCCAGATTTACAGTGGATCATAGCGGGGTATTCAATAGTTTCAAATAGTGTTTTAAGCTCCAAAATCGCCTCAACTGATGGCGCCTCGCGTGAACGCAAGGTGATCTCGCACAGGGCAATGCCTGCTTTGGCACAGGCTTCCACCTCGAGCGGCCAGCTGCCATGCTCACGCCCGCCACGTAAATTTATGATGGTTTTTAAGCCTTTACCAGCAAGCTGCGCAATTTGTGCAGGAGTAGGTTGTGCCGCGCGCCAAAATCGCGGTGTCACATGGTGAAGATTCAAGTAGAGCATACGAAAAATGCCATGATCTACAAAAATCATGTTCATATAGGCATAAATACGATCATGCAGCGTGTTCATGGGTTTTTGCCAGCGTGCCTGACGCTTGTGTCGAGCATCCCAGCGCGCTTGATCTGATTTTTTTAATAATCCCATGATGTTACTTCACCATAGTTTTGGCAAGGCAGGCAATGGTAAAGTGCCAATTTGGCTGCCATCCTCGCGCAATTCAATGCTGGTGGTGTCGGGCAGGGATGAAATACCCATTGTGAGCAACACCAATTGCTCGGCCGTGGGGAAAAGATTTTTTTTGCGTTCTACAGTGGTTTTGCGCGCATCAATTGTGGCGGGGAGTGTGCCCAATACGCGCCCCTCTTCATTCACCTGTAATGTGCCGGTACTGGTGGCCTCCAGCGTGCCAGTGCGCAATAATAGCGTTTTTACATTGATTGTGCCGCTGGCGCGCGCCCATTTGGCAACGTCGATTTTGGTCATGGGGCTGCGCAGTAGCGCTGCGAATTGCCCGTGGAGCAATGCCACAAATTCAAGCGGATTATTGCCTTCGCCAAGGCCCGTGACTGCAAATTCGGCGGAATCGGGTGCCCCCTCTATTGGACGGGCGTGCAGCTCAAATTGCGCTAATTTTGGCAAACGCCACACGTTTTCTTTCACATTTTTGGCCGAAAATGAGAAATTAATCCCACCTGCAACCTGCCGAAAACTTGTTTGATACAGCGCGGCATCCGCATCAATCCGCGATTTGCCATTCTCTTGCAGGAGTGCGCGGCCTGTGGCCTCTACAATCCAATGATTGGGGGTGTAAACTTGCGTAACCGCATGTACATTTTGAAAACTCAGCGTTCGGGGCTCACTCGCATTGCTGGTCGTGCCCAGCGTGAGCGTGCTGCATTCAATTTCAAAACGGAAGGGGTAGCCACCCGTTTTGCGGTTGTCGCACTGCATGGTGATGCCGCGCGCCGCATGTTTTTCAATGATATGTTGCAGCCGTGCTTCCGACTGGCCTGCTGCAAAATACCAAATGCCCGACCACACTGCGATGAGCGCGACCACGCCCACACCCATTTTAAGCGGCAGATTTTTTGTTGGTGCAGGGGTGTCTGTCATGGTGTGTTCCTTGGCGGCAATAGCGCAGTGCTATGCGTTTCAATCACATTTTGCAAGCGCGGCAGCACTTCATTTTTGGGCAGGCCAGCTGGAATGAGCGGCAAAAACTCAAAAATCACCGTGCCAGGGTGAATGCAAAATTTGCGCCGCCCCCAAAATAGACCCGAATTGAGCGCCACAGGCACAATGGGGCAGTTCAGCTGGCGATATAGGTGAACAATGCCCGATTTATAATCTGGTTCGACGTAGGGCGTAGTGCGTGTGCCCTCTGGGAAAATAATGATTTGATGGCCATTATTGAGTGCATTTTGCGCTTTGGTGGTGATGTGTTTGAGGGCAGACGCGCCACCTTCACGATCAACCGCTATCATACCAAATTGCTTCAAAAACGCACCGAATAGCGGAATATCTATGAGCTGTTGCTTGAGAATAAAAATGGGTTTGGGAAAAAATAATTCCAACGCGATGGTTTCAAACATCGACTGATGCTTGGCAGCGACAAGGTAGCCTTGTTTTACTTGCGGAATATTTTCTAATCCGCGCACCTCAAGTTTCGTGCCACATATCCACCGAAACAAAAATAGCGAGCCATGCCCCCAAAATTTGAGCAAATGCACGGCGTGGCGTTTGGGCAACACCAGCAACGGCAACCCGCCGATCATACATAATATAAGAAACCCCCAAAATAAGGGGTGAAATATCGCGCTGCGTAGCCAGATCATGCTCAATCCCTCATCCTAGTGCCCGAGCGAATGCGATGAATAGACACTAGGATCTAGGAAATGATAGATATAGATCCTGGTGTCAAGCACTAGGATGAGGGGCGGCTGTTACAGAATCTGTTCTAACCGCGCGCGCCCCCATGCAACGCAAAACTTGAGATATTCCACAGCATATCGTTTGAAGAGGGCAGGGTTGCTCCATAACGTGCCGTTATACTTGGCGTAAGAGGCAACAGGCACCAGTTTCACGTCGCCAATCTCGCGCTGAAGTTCCACCAGTGCGCGCGGCATGTGATAATGGGCCGTCACCACAATGATGGAGCGAAATTTGTGCTGCTTCGCCCATATTGTGGCTTCGTCGGCATTGCCAACAGTGGTTGTAGCTTCAAAGCCGAGATCGACACAACAGGCAAATAGGCTGGGTTTGTTTTCCCGCAATGTAAGCAAATAATTGGGTTGCGATTCCCGGCTTACACCAGAAATCAGCAAGCGCTGCCCCAGCTTTTGCTCCAGCAGCTCTACCCCCATTCGCACGCGCGAGGGTTCGCCCGTCAGCACCACAATGCCATCTGCCTTTTGGCGGGCATAGCTTTGGCCATCGACATAATCGACAAATTGCAAGAAGCCGAAGGCAGCTATGATACCACAGGCAATTAGTACCATTGCATATGTTTTGATAGAGAAAATTCCGCTTCGCATGTATGAAGGCTAACCCATGCGGAGGGCTATGCCAAGTAGACTTGTGTACAAGTTCAAAAAGGTTCATATCTGGCTCGGATCGAAAATAAACTCGATCTCTTTCCAGCCATTTTCTGCATTATACTGATCTGCCGGCAGCTTTAATGGGCTCGATGCAGAGGCGCAGCGGCGCACAGCGCGCACAGCGGCTTCCGATACAGCGCGAAAGTTTGGGTCGCTCGATGAATTGGCAATGCGCGGAGTGCCCGACAATGTGCCATCGGCATTCATGGCAATCTCCAGCTTCACCTTGGGGTTGGTATCGCCAGCGCCTGCGGGGGGCGACCAACATTTGCTCACCTGCTCGCGGATAAGTCCTTGCAATGCGGCATATTGGCTTTGGTTTAGCTTGGCGCCAAGCCCTTTGGGCGCACCACGAGTGGCCTCTTGCGGTTTGCCCGCCACGCCCGCGCTGCCCGTAGAGGGTTTTTCTTTATTCAGCAATTGCGAAATTTTGTTGGGGTCGAAAGCTGTGTTGGAGGTGCCTGCATTTTGTGGTGTTTTGGTGGCGTTTGATGGTGTTGTGCTGGGTTTGCTGCTGCTGGTCTGTTTTGCAGGTTTTGGGTCTTCTTCATCATCATCGTTTTCAGCTGCGTTTTGTGCAGGCTTCACTTGCGGTTTTGGTTTTACGGGTTCAGTTTTTTGGGCTTCGGCTATTTTTTTTGCCAGCGCATTAGGGTCAAACGCCTCTTTTGGCTTTGGCTCTGGCTTTTTAGGTTCTGGCTTTGGCTCTGGTTTGGGCTCGGGCTTTGGTTCTGGTTTGGGTTGGGGCTTAGGTTTTATAGGCTCAGGTGTTTCCTCTTCCTCTTCCACCACAGGCTTGGGTTTGAGTTCTGTTTTTGGCGGCTGCTGTGCTGGTGCGGTGATGTCTTTGGGTTTATTTTGTGGCTTGGGTTGCGGCGTTTCGACACTTGGCTTTTCGGTTTGGCGTTGCTTTGGCTCGGGCGAAATTGGGGCTTTGACCTCGCCCGCGCGCTGTGGGGCGTTTGAAATATCGACCACATCAATGGCGATGGATTCAGCCTGCGGCACCTCATGCTCGCGGATATTGGGCAAGCCAAAAATCGCCAGCAGCATGATTGCAACATGCCCAGCGACCGACCACCCAATACTGCGCCCAAATGAAGACATTCCCTTTATTTATCCTTGAATTCGCTTGTATTTAACATCTTGCTCTATTCGACCTGCCCACGCTTCGCGCTTCGCTAGCGCTCGTTGCCCAAATCAAATGGAATTGGGCTTTACTGGTTTTTATTTCTCTGACTCCGAAATCAAACCAATCCGCTTATAGCCTGCCGCTGAAATTACCCCCATCACGCGGATAACGGCGCCATAATCAACGGCTTTGTCGGCACGAATGAAAATACGATCCTCCGCACCATTTTTGGCGATGGCTTGCAATTTGGGGATCACTTCCTCAAAGGCAACTTTTTTGTCTTGCAGGTAAATTTCACCCTTGGCATTTAATGAGAGTGTAAGCGGTTTGGTTTCATCTTGAATGGGTTTGGCGGCGGATTTTGGCAATTCAATCGGAATGCCAGAGGTCATCATGGGTGCTGCCACCATAAAAATGATGAGCAATACCAACACCACGTCGATGAATGGGGTCATGTTAATATCGGCGATCGGCTTCGACTTTTTGCCGCGCCGCCGCCGCGAACCACTGCCGCCACCTGAGTCCATATTCATTGCCATCGTCGTGTCCTTTTCTTCTGCTTCCTTCTCCCTTGACGGGAGAAGGTGCTGCGTAGCAGCGGATGAGGGTGATATGAGCTATGAATTTACACCCTCACCCGTCACTGCGTGACACCCTCTCCTGTCAAGGGAGAGGGGTAGTATTAACCAACTCGCTCATCAATCTGCCGTGATAAAATGGCCGAAAATTCATCGGCAAAGCCTTCCATGCGGCTCACCAATTTGGTGGAATCGTGTGAGAGCTTGTTATAGGCGATCACCGCAGGAATTGCCGCCACAAGGCCAATTGCGGTGGCCAAAAGCGCTTCCGAAATCCCTGGGGCTACGGCTGCAAGGCTGGTGTTCTTTGAAACTGCGATGGATTGAAACGCGTTCATAATGCCCCATACTGTGCCGAACAGGCCGATAAACGGGCTGGCCGAGCCGATGGTGGCCAAAAATAAAAGGCGCGACTCCAAATGTTCACTTTCGCGGGCAATGGTCACATCCATTACCTTATCAATACGGGTTTGCAGGCTTGCAAAGCCCTTGCCAGAGCCTTCCTGCGCTTTTTTCCACTCACGCATGGCTGCCACAAACACGGCGCTCATGCCGCTTACTGGGCGGTGCGAGAGCGTACGATAGAGCTCCTCTAGCGACTGGCCAGACCAAAACACACTTTCAAATTTATCCATTTGCCCACGAATGCGCATGAACAAAAGGTATTTATCAACCACAGTGGCCCATGTAATAACGGATGCGACCAGCAGCCCGACCATCACAATCTTTACAATAAAATGTGCTTGTAAAAACAAGCCGATAAATGAGACATCCGAATGGGCTAGGGCAGCACCTTCCACACTGGTGGCAATTGCGCCTTGGGTTACGGGAAGGTTAGGCACAACTTGCGCAAGCTGCGTAGCCGCTTCAGCAATTTCAATGAACATAAGACAACTCCATGATGCAGGATTAATAGCGCCAAAACTCGGCGAAAATAGGGCTGATAATGGTTTATTTATCGTAAAAATGCTAAGAATCTATAACTATGACAGATTATAATTTCCATTAGCGTTAATCTTTTGCTTAGAGAAAATTAAGATTAATGCTTCATTATCAAGTTACCATGGGTAGAGAAAATTTTCACAATGCGTAAAAGTGCAGCGTTACAAAATGACACCGCACGACTGTTTGCGGATACGCCAAGGCACCTAATCTTGCCATTAGAGCTTGAGAAGGGGCTGGATCAGCGTTTTTATCAGTTGTTTTTAAAGGCAACCTGTATTTTATTAGCGGGCGCGTTTGTGTGGGCATCCATTGCGCCTATTCAAGAATTGGCCGTTGCGCCTGGCCAAATTATTCCAACCTCACAATTGCGCGTGGTGCAACACCTTGAAGGCGGTGTTATTCAGGCTATCAATGTGAAAGAAGGCGATGTTGTTGATGAAAACCAAATAATTGCACGCATTGAGCCCAGTGCTGCCGCCAGTGAATTGGGGCAGTTGCGTAGCCGGGAACGTGCGTTGACATTGCAGAAAAAACGTCTTGAAGCCTTGGCGCAAGGCAAAAAATTTGACCCAGTTGCAGAAGGATTCGGCGACACTGCTCAAATCAATGCGTTTGAAGCCACGGGCCAATTCCGCAAGGAAGAGCAAAAAACGCTGGAAACCCGCATGGCGCAACGCAAAGCGGAGCTTGATGCGGCACAACAAGAAATGGCGAGTTTTAATCGCCAAGTGAATATTTTTAAAGAGCAGCTCAAGATTCGTGAGCAATTATTTGCGCAGGGGTTCTCATCGAAAAAGGCACTGCTCGAATCACAATCTCAGTTGGAAACGGCTAAAGTTCAGCATGTGACATCGGGAGGCAAGGTAGCCTCTGCTAAGCAAGCCTATGCCGAAGCGGAACAGCAAATGACATCTGTGCGTGCAGGCGCGAAGAAAGATGATTCTAATGACATTTCAAAAATTGAAGGTGACTTGTCTGAAGTACAGCAGCTGATCTTGAAAGTACAAGATCGGTATGAGCGCCTCGATATTCGCGCACCTGTGAAAGGGATTGTTCAAATATTTGCGCCTAAATCAATTGGTGAGGTGGTGAAACCTGGCGATGTTGTGGCAAAAATTGTGCCGCTTGATAGTGAAATGATCGCTGAAGTGCAGGTGCAGCCAGACCATATCGGCCAAATTCATGTGGGCAGCAAAGCCGATGTAAAATTGGCAACCTTTGATTTCAGCATTTATGGCGTGATCAAAGCCGAAGTGAAGCACATCTCGGCCTCAACATTCCAAAATGAAAAGGGTGATGTGTATTATAAAGTGGTATTGAGCCTGAGCCGTGCCTATGTTGGCCCAGAAGACCGCAAATATGGCATTACACCTGGTATGACAGTGACTGCCGAAATTATTACAGGCGCTAAGTCGGTGATGCGCTACTTACTCAAACCAATCTATAAATCACTCGGATATTCATTCTCCGAAAGATAATACAAATTTACAGGCCATTAACTATACTGAGTTAGACTAACAATGTTGAATTAGAGTTGTGTGATCATGTGTGTGCGTATGCGTAAAATAATGCTCTTAGGAGCTGTGTGTCTTTGGCCCTTCATTGGGTTTAATCACGCGCAGGCACAAAGCGTAACGGATACGCTTCAGCGCGTTTATAAAACCAATCCACAGCTCGATGCCGAACGCGCCAAACAACGTGCAGTTGACGAAAACGTAGCGCAGTCGTGGTCGAGTATGCGGCCAAATATTAGTGCCTCAGCAGCTAAAGGCGTGGAATCCATTGACATTACCCCTGGCACAAAACGGTACTTGGGTTCGTCCGCCAGCTTTGGCCTATCTGCATCTCAAACCTTGTTCAATGGGTTTCAAACGTTCAATAATGTGAAATCAGCTGAAGCCAAAGTGCAAGCAGGGCAGGCACTTTTGGTGGATTCAGAACAAAACCTTATGCTTAACGCTATAACAGCCCATGCGAGCGTGGTGCGCGACCGCGAAATTGTGGAATTACGCAAAAATGGCGTGAGCATATTCCAGCTTTTATATGATGCTGCGGCTATGCGTCATAAAATTGGGGAAATTTCGATCACCGATGTGCGCATTACTCAAGGCCGTTTGCAATTGGCGCAAGCTGAGCTTTCGCGTGCGCAGGCCACTTTGGCGCTGAGCGAATCTGACTATCAAAAATATGTGGGCGTGAAACCCGGCAAATTGCAGCCTGTAGCCCCTGCGCGTGCCATGCGGCCAGAGTCGCTCGACAAAGCCATTCTTGCAGCGGTTTCCGACAATCCCGCCCTCAAAGCGGCTCAAGCCTCGGAAGTGGATGCGATGTTTGCGAAACACTCAGCAGTTGGGGCACTTTCACCAACGCTTTCTGTGCAAGGCAACTTATCGCAAGAACACAACCCAGTTGCGAATGTAGATCGGCGCGATACCGCCAGCACATCGTTGCGGCTTTCAATGCCAATATTTGATGGGGGTCTCACGCATTCTCGAGTGCGGCAAGCCAAATCGGTGGAAATTCAGCGTCAATATGAAGCGCAGAATGTACGGCAATTGGTGAGCGCAGGTGTGGAAGGCGTATGGCGGCAAAGTCAGGAATCGTCAATGCGGCTGGATGCTTTGGGGCGGCAAGTGCAGGCCACCGAGCAAGCATTTGAAGGCGTAAAAGCTGAATATCGTGCGGGGGAACGCTCAATTTACGAGATTCTCGATAGCCAACGCGATGTAATCGAAGCCAAAGTGACCTATGCCGATGCGAAAAAAGACCGCGCGGTGACCAGCTACGCCTTGCTCGCGGTGATGGGCAAGCTGAACGCAAAAGCCTTGGCGTTGAACGTGAAGCACTACAACCCCACAAAACATTCTAAAGCTATTGAAAATACCTGGGTGGGGCTAGACAATCCCAAATATAATGATGATGAACCATCGGCATCATTGAATTGAAATATAGCGCGTGCCCAATGCTATTCACCAAACGTAAACGCGTACACCTCTAATCCTGCGCTTTTTGCTGTGAGCTCTAGTAACCCGTTTTGCGTGCTGGCTTGATCCACCAATTCATAAAGTGCATCAGCGGATACTGTGACAATTCCGTTTTTCACGTCCTTGCCAGCCGCTGCACTTATGGGTTCGCCATTAAGTTTCACTGCTACATCAATGGGAGCACCAGTTGGGTTGGCCATCACTAGGAACACTTTTTTAGCGTTGAAATTCAGCTGCAACGATGAATTGGGAACGATTGCTTTTGAGTAATCCTCGGTAATTGCCCATTTTCCATTTAATGCCCAATGGTTGAGCGGCAAAAATTTTGGCACGCTGAAAATTGTCTCTTTATCTTTGACAATTGTGTCTTTGTTCAGAAAATTCTCAACACGAGAGACACCCAAATATGTTTCAGGGGTTTGGTTGGTGCTATAGGCCGCTTTTTCGGGTTGTGCTTGCGCCATTTCATCTAGCCCTAAAAGCGTGCGGATATTATGCTCGGTTGTGGCATATTCGCCTTCACCAAAGTGGGTATATACCACTTCGCCTTTTTGGTTGATGAGGTAATGCGCTGGCCAATATTGATTTTTGAAATTCACCCATGTGGACAGTGTATTATCAATGGCCACAGGATATTGAATATTGAATTTTTTCAGCGCAGCTTCTACATTGCTTTGCTTTTTTTCAAATTCAAATTCAGGCGAATGCACACCAATAATCACAAGGCCTTTATCGCGATATTTCTGATCCCAATTGGTCACATATGGCAAAGTGCGTACGCAATTGATGCAGGAGTAAGTCCAAAAATCGATCAGCACAACCTTGCCTTTTAGGCTTTCCATGGTGCGCGGGTTGGAATTGAGCCATGCGGAAATGTCCTCAAATTCGGGCGCGGCATAAGGGGTTGGCAGCGCATTACGTAGGCCTTTTTGTTGAAGCTGCACTTTTTCTACAACAGGCTTAGCCGCAAATAAATTTTGCACATCCACGCCTGAATAGATCAATCCAACCGATGCGATGATGAGCACGCCAAACACTTTTCGAATGGTGTAGGCATGGGTGTTTAAAAACGTGAGTTTGTTCATGAGCGTGCGCCCCGTAAGTGCAATGATGAGCATGGGAATTGCAGCGCCCAATGCGAATGCAAAAATGATGAAAAAGCCGTTGAGGTCGCTTTGCTGGCGGATCACCTGCACCAAAACAGCGGCTAAAATGGGGCCCGCGCATGGCACCCACACCAAGCCAATGAGTGCGCCAATGCCAATGCCGCCGAAAAAACCGCCCTTTTGCGTGCCAGTGTTTATGTTCGCCAAGCCTGCAGTTGCGCCGCTTAATTTGTTGGAAAGCGTGGTGGACAGAAGCACCACACCAAATAGAAACAGCAACACAAGCGAGGTGTTTTTGATGATGTCGAGATCTATCCCCAGCAGTGCCACAATTTGCCGTGAGGCCAGCGCAAACACTGTGAATGAGGTGATAAAGCCAAAGATGATACCAAATGGGCGCATTTTTCCACCATCCACAGCAGTGGATAAAATCAGTGGCAGCACGGGCAAAATGCATGGCGAAATAATGAGTGCTAGACCCTCCAAAAATGCGAGGCCAATTTCAAACGGGTTCATGAAGGTGCTTTCAGTTAAGATGCAATAAATTTAAGCGCAACACCATTGTTGCAATGGCGCAGGCCTGTGGGTTTTGGGCCGTCGTTGAAGATATGCCCATGATGCCCGCCGCAGCGTGCGCAATGATATTCGGTGCGGGCATAGCCAATTTTATAGTCGGTGGTGGTTTCAATATTGCCTTTTATGGCCTCATAAAAGCTGGGCCAGCCCGTGCCAGAGTTGAACTTTGTGGTGGAATTGAACAACGGCAAATCGCAGCCCGCGCAAGCATAAATGCCAGCGCGTTTTTCATCGTTAAGCGCGCTGGTATATGGCGCCTCGGTGCCATGCTCACGCAAAATATTATATTGCGCAGGGGTCAGCTGCGCTTTCCACTCTGCAGGAGTTTTAGTGAGTGTATCGACGGCGGCCATGGCAATGCCCTTCAGAATATGTGGAGAAAAACTGGCGGCTACAATGCCCAGAAGGCTTGTTTTAAGGAGAGTGCGTCTGTTCATGTGGGCGGCTCGCTGTTTATGATAATAAATAGACTACTCCAAATGTGATCACAGAAGAAGTAACTCTTATGTGAACATTTTTGTGATCAAATCTTTTGTATAAACATTTACAATGTAAGCGTTGAGCGGTATTCATGTGAATCTAAAAAAACGCGTGAAGGCTTTACAATGGATAATGCACAAAAATTAGTCGTCATTTTTGGAGGCTCTGGCTTTTTGGGGCGGCACATTGTGCGCGCACTCGCCAAGCAAGGCTGGCGCATTCGTGTGGCATGTCGTCGGCCAAATTTGGCAGGCTATTTACAGCCCATGGGCAGCGTGGGGCAAATTCATGCGGTGCAGGCCAATGTGCGCTATCCGCGCAGTGTGGAGGCCGCAATTGCGGGCGCCGATGCGGTGATCAACCTCACTGGCATTCTGTATCAAACTGGCCGCCAAAAATTTGATGCTGTGCAAGCTTCTGGTGCAGGCACAATTGCCCGCGCGGCAAAAGCAGCTGGCATTACGCAATTTGTACATTTTTCGGCAATTGGTGCTGATGAAAACTCAGAATCCGCCTATGCGCGCTCCAAAGCGGCGGGTGAAGCGGCGGTGCTCACCCATGTGCCAACTGCTGTGATTTTTCGACCCTCAATTGTGTTTGGCCCAGAGGATGATTTTTTCAACCGTTTTGCCAAATTGGCAACATTTTTGCCATTCTTGCCGCTTATTGGTGGCGGGCACACCAAATTTCAGCCTGTGTTTGTGGGCGATGTGGCCAAGGCTGTTGTGGCGGCGCTCTCTAATGAGGCCAAAACGGGCACTGTGTATGAGCTGGGCGGGCCTGAAGTGAAAAGCTTCAAGGAATTGCTGCAACTCACCGCCATCGAGGTGCACCGCCCCAATATTATATTGTTACCATTGCCATTTTTTGCGGCTAAGCTTCAAGCGAGCGTTTTGCAATTATTGCCAAAGCCCATGCTTACGGTGGATCAGGTGAAATTGCTGGCGGTGGATAATGTAGTCTCACTCGAAGCGATTCAAGACAAACGCAATTTGGAAGGGTTACACATTGCGCCGACAGCACTCGCCAGTGTATTGCCGAGCTATTTGTGGCGCTATCGTGTGAATGGACAATATGCCAAAGCTGCATCACAAACTGCGGAATAATTTACACATTCTCCATAGTTTTGGGCCATAAAGCCGCATGTTCACATTATATCACTTCCCACTCGACCCCGCTTCTCGCTTTATTCGTCTATTGATGGCGGAATATGGGCTTGAGGTAGAATTAATCACCGAAAATCCGTGGGAAAATCGCAAAGAATTTTTGATGCTCAACCCCGCAGGCGCTGTGCCCGTGTTGGTGCATGAGGGGCACGCCATTTGCGGTGCGTTTGCGATTGCGGAATATATTGATGAAACCGTGGGCGCAAAGCGCGGTACTGGCCGCCTGATGCCGAAGGATGCCGCAGCGCGTGCTGAAGTGCGCCGCATTGTGGAATGGTTCTTGCTGAAGTTTGAAACGGATGCAGGGCGAATTTTCATGACCGAGCGCTTACTCAAACGCTTTGCCGCCACGGCTGGTGCGCCCGATGTGTCTGCTCTGCGTTCGGCTGCCTCAAATTTGCGCTATCATTTGCTCTATATCGGCTTTTTGCTGCAACACCAAAACACATTGGCGGGCGATAGCCTCACCCATGCCGATTTTGCAGCGGCGGCGTGCCTCTCCAGCCTCGATTATTTCGGCGATATGGCGTGGGAAGCGGATGAGAACGTGAAGCCGTGGTATTCCCGCATGAAATCGCGCCCCTCATTCCGCCCTCTACTGAGCGAGCGCGTGCAGCAACTCACACCACATAGTGGGTATAGTGATTTGGATTTTTAATCACAGCCAGAATTGAACACGCCGACTCCGTTACCTCCAAAAATATTTCTTGCCGAATTATATGCATCAAATGCACCAACCTCCGCACCATTAGGAAATTTTATTAAATTACCATCAGACATTATCCTTGCTTCAAAATCTTGTGCCAAAGCACTTATGGTATTAAAATCTCTTTCTATACTATCAGGTCTTGGCTTGAAATCATAATTTGTACCATCAATTTTCATGTTTTTATAAGTGTTTTTGAAAAAATTAAAACGATTAAACTTTGCAGTTAGATCTTCACATTCATCTACCAAAGGTTTGAGCGTGCCTAATTTTAAGATTATGTGTATTTGTTCTAAATTCAGGTTTTGCATTATTTTCTGGAAAAGGGTCTGATAGACTTCTGTATTTTTAATTAACTCTAGAACATCTTTAATTTCTATTGCCATATGCATCTCCCTAAAACACAACTACGTTTATCAAATGAGTAAATCAATTTTAGCTTCAAAAAGAACTTACCTCAACACATTATAGAGCACAACCCTTTTTATGCTTAATTTCTTCTGTCGCATGAAATCACGCCCCTCGTTCCGCCCTCTACTGAGCGAGCGCGTGCAGCAACTTACCCCTCATGCGGGCTATAGCGATTTGGATTTTTGAGCTCAAGCCTCAGCTGTTTGCCATTTTGATTTTATATAGACCCCAAGACCAATGGCCGCACCCAACAATAGTGCGGGCAATTTTGTAATTTTAATTGGGGTAGCTCTATAATCATAGCCATCGAGAATATGAAAAAGCCCCCAAGTCGCCTTCTCGTTTAATTTACCGTTTGCATGCATACTGTGGGTAAGAAATTTTTGACAATCATGTAGCCGAGAAAGCTTGCCTAAAATTGCGTCTTTATATAAATATTTTTGTTCACAGTATTTACCCCAAACTAAATATGAATGGCAATCTGTTAATCTTATATAGGTGTGGGTTTTTTCCTGTCCAAACTTTTTTAGAACTTTTTCATATGATGTCATATATCTTTCTGGTTTATTGATAGGATCAAACGGACGATCATCTTTAATAAATTTAACCATTCTTAAATATTTGACAATTTGCTCCTGTGTATAAATTGAGTATACTTCATTTATGATTGGCTTTATTTTTTCGAAAGGAACATGGTACTGCAGTAATTGTTTATTAAAAAGTGTATTAAAAACTTGTCCTCTAAAAAGCAAATCTTCAAAGCCATTTTGTAGTTTTTTTGCAAAATCAATTACAATTAACGGTTTATAGCAGATGTGACCCCTCAGCTTTTCGTTGTAGTACTGTTTTGTCCCTGTACAATCCGTATTTGTAAATGCGGTACTCCAATTTATGTAATCTTTAAATATAGGTTTGTTTGCTGCAAGAAAATCTGTTTCCAATGTGTTTATATTAGCTTTAATTTCATTAAACAAATTAAGGTGATATGGATTTTCTGTTATAATATCAATTGGTCGAAATTGCGTTTGTGTCATATTCCCCTCCACGTAAAATCACAATAATAATTTCTAATTTTGTTTGTACGTATGAAAATTACATTTTAACGATGATGTCAAGACATAATGTTTTGCATGCGTACAGCAGCTCACACCACATGCAGGCTATAGTGATTTAGATTTTTAAGTGCTTGCGCGCTCCACCGCTTCCCTCTAAAACCCACCTCATGAACACTCAAAAACGCACCATTTCTGTTGTTGGCCTTGGTTATGTGGGGCTGCCTGTGGCCAGCGCCTTTGCGCGGGCGGGTTTTGCCGTGGTGGGGTTTGATATTAACACCGCCCGCATTGATGAGCTAAACGCAGGGCATGATCGCACACGCGAGGTGGAGGCGGCAGATGTGCGCCAGCCGCAACTGCACTTCACGGCCGATGCAAGCGCGCTGAAACAGGCTGATTTTCACATCATCACCGTGCCAACGCCCATCACGCAAGCGCGGATTCCCGATTTAGGTGCGCTCAAAGCCGCTAGTAAAACCGTGGGGCAGCAGCTCAAACGCGGCGACATTGTGGTGTATGAATCCACCGTGTACCCCGGCTGTACCGAGGAAGACTGCCTGCCGATTTTGGAGTTTCACTCAGGCCTGAAGGGCGGGGTGGATTTTACCATTGGCTATTCGCCCGAGCGGATCAACCCCGGTGACAAAACCCACCGGTTTGAAACCATTAAAAAAGTGGTTTCGGGCCAAGATGCCGCCACGCTGAAAATTGTGGCCGCTACTTATGGTGTGGTGGTGCAGGCTGGCATATTTGAAGCGGCTAGCATTAAAGTGGCGGAAGCGGCCAAGGTGATCGAAAATTCCCAGCGTGATTTGAACATTGCCTTTATGAACGAGCTGTCGCTGATTTTCGCGCGTATGGGCATCGATACCCACGATGTGCTGGCCGCAGCGGGCACAAAATGGAACTTTTTGCCCTTCACGCCGGGGCTGGTGGGCGGCCATTGTATTGGTGTTGACCCTTATTATCTCACCCACAAGGCGCAAAGTTTAGGCTATCACGCGCAAGTGATCCTCTCTGGCCGCCGCGTGAATGACGATATGGGCGCGCATATTGCACGTGAAGCGGTGCGATTGCTGCTGGCGGGCGGGTGTACACAAGCGCCCTCTATCACCATTTTGGGCTTCACCTTTAAGGAAAATATCCCAGATACGCGCAACACCCGCGTGGTGGATATTGTGCAGGCGCTGGCCAATTTCGGCATTGATACGCAAGTATTCGACCCGCAGGCCGATGCCGCCGAGGCGCTGCATGAATATGGCTTGCAATTGGTGGATGAGGCGGCGCTTGTGCCAGCAGATGCGGTGATTTTTGCAGTGTCGCACACCGAATTTGTGGAAAAAGGCTGGCCATGGGTGCAAAGCCTGCTGAAGGGCGGGTGTGGCATTGTGCTGGATATTAAGGGTGTTCTGCCGCGAGACAATGTACCAGAAGGCATCACGTTGTGGCGACTTTAAGCTTGCGCAACGGCATAAAACGCGCCAGAAAAGTATTAACATTAACATTCAACCATGAGGCACATATGTCACTCACCCGCTCCGCTCCGCTTATTTCGAGCATTTTCCCCACGACAACTACATCAGCAAGCCTATTGCGTGGCATAATTTTCACAATTGCGGGGGTGGCGCTCCTCACACTTTCGGCCAAAGCCAAAGTGGCGCTACCGTTTGATTTGGTGCCGATGACCATGCAATCCTTAGTGTTGATGGTGATTGGTGCCGCTTATGGCAGCCGTTTGGGATTTGCTACAGGCATGGCCTATTTGGCCGCTGGCGCCATGGGTTTGCCCGTATTTGCTGGAACGCCTGAAAAAGGCATTGGCTTGGCCTATATGGTGGGGCCAACTGCTGGCTATCTCGCTGCTTACCCAGTCGCCATGTGGATGGCAGGGCGTATTGCAGAAAAAGTGTCATTTGCACGGTTAACCACTGGGTTTTTAGCGGCGCATGTTGTGATTTTCATCGGCGGCTATGCATGGCTTGCGCAACTCATCGGCCCAGAAAAAGCGTTCTATAGCGGCGTGGCGCCATTTATTCTCGGTTCAGTGATTAAAACCCTACTGGCTGCATGTACTCATATTGGCTTGGTGAAATTGGTCGGTACGAAAAAACCTGCATAAATAGCATATGAACTCTTATAAATTATAGCCCTCATGCACGTGCATGGGGGCTTTTTTGTGCCGTTTATAAATATGAATTTACTATTGATATCAAGCGGTTGCGAATTCATACATTCTCAATAATTCAGACAGAACCAGAACGAAGCAGGCGCGAATCGGATGAAAATTAGCGTTGTATGTGTGTTCCCTACAAAATGTAGTAGAGTGAGTTGATAAAATTCAAAATATAGTTTTAATACATAATCAATACCAGTTAATATGGTGTATATATGAACTTAATTTAATTCATTTTAATTAATATTAATTATAATTGTTTTCATTATGATTTACTTATAATTTATATTTCGGATATTCTATGAACGAACGGGGAGCGAATCGCGATTAAAAAATTGTTGCTGCTGCGTTCTAGATAGTTTTCGCTTCCAAAAGCCGCCATATCGTTGTAAGTTACTGAAAATTTTATCATCATCCGCGCGTATTCACATATGTCTACACCTCCGCCTTCCGCAGTTACAATCGGCACATTTGATGGCATCCATCGTGGCCACCAATTGGTGCTGGAATATTGCCTTGAAATTGCGCAAGGCCAAAATATGCGCCCTGTTGTACTCACATTCGAGCCGCACCCGCGTGATGTGTTGCGCCCCAACGCCCCCGTATTCCGCATCACCAGCCAGGATGTGAAAGAACATGCTATTTTAGCATTGGGCGGGTTTAGCATTGAAACACTGCCGTTTTCGCCCATGTTGGCGCAACTCAGCGCGACAGACTTTGTGGAGCAGATTTTAGTGAAGGGCCTGGGCGCCAAGCATGTGATTGTGGGTGAGGATTTTCATTTTGGCAAAAGCCGCCTTGGCACGCCCGCATTTTTGCAAGCGCAGGGCAAACGGCAAGGTTTTGAGGTCACGCTCATCCCGCCACATGAGGACGAAAATGGCGAAATTATTTCCTCTTCCCGCATACGCGATGCATTGCGAGCGGGCGATATTGCGCAGGCCAATGCTTTGCTTGGCTATAGCTGGCGCATAAAAGCGGTGGTGCAGCATGGTGCCAAACGTGGTCGCGTATTGGGATTTCCTACAGCGAATTTACATATGCCAACATCATTTGCGCTCAAGCATGGCGTATATGCTGTTCAGGTGCACACTGCTGCTGGGGAAAGTTATATTGGAGCAGCCAGCTTTGGCACGCGCCCGCAGTTTGATGATGGCCCGCCCAAACTGGAAGTGTTTATGATGGGCTTTTCGGGTGATTTATATGGGCAGGAAATTTTGGTACAATTCATCAGCTTTTTGCGTGCAGAGCAAAAGTTTGAGGGTGTAGACGCGCTAATTGCGCAAATGAACCGCGATATTCAAGAATCCTGCGCGGTGATTTCAGGCTATGGTCTCAAGCGATTTTTAGATAGTGCTGCGGTTTGAACCAGTATTGTCATTCTGAATGAAGTAAAGGGTCTCCTGCCGATCGCACTCTATTTAAGTGAGATTCTTCGCTTACGCTCAGAATGACATCACGCCTTCGCTCCACCCTTGCTCACGCCTACCATTGCGGGGCGCAGCGTCCGCTCACCGATAGCAAAACCTGCCTGAATCACTTGGGTGACCGTGCCGTGGGGCAGAGTGGTGTCTTCAACTTCAAACATAGCTTGGTGTTTGTTGGGGTCGAATTTTTGACCTTGTGCATGAATGACATTCACACCAAAACGACCAAAAATGCTGTGCAATTCTTTTTCTGTCAGCTCAATGCCTTCAAATAGTGCTTTGAAGCGTGTTTCTACATCGGCATCCGTTTCTGATGCCGCTATAGCGCGCTGCAAATTATCGGCCACATTGAGCATATCCCGCGCGAATTTTGTGACGGCATAGGTGGAAGCATCCGCAATTTCTTTTTCTGTACGACGGCGCAAATTCTCAAAATCCGCCAAAGCGCGCAGAGTTTTATCCTTCAATGCAGCATTTTCTTCCCGTAGTTGGGCAAGCTCATCCTTAGGGGTATTTGGCTCAGGGGCTTGCATCGCTTCGGCAATAGCATCTTCAATTGGGGCAACATAGTCTTGGGGCTTATTCATGTAATGGCTCACTAATTGTCTAAAGAGGATATTGTGTGCGTTGCGGCAAAAATCAAGGGTTAACCGCAAATTCAAGCATATTTTTTGGCAATTGTGCGTCTGCCCCTCGAATATAAAACGGCTCAATTGTGTGTGACGGTTGTGCGCGAGCTGTCAATTGCGCAAGTGCCCACGAAAGTGCTTCGTCGCTCACCTGCAGTGGCTGTAAAATAATATGTGGCAATTGCGCGTTCAGCAGTGCCTGCGCGCCTGATCCCGCAAGTGTATATGTGCCGTGCGGCAGCTGTGCAGCAATATTAGCCAGCGTGCCGTGGAAAATTGCGGATATTGCATTCCCGCATGCGTTAAAGCATTGCACCGCCAGCTCGGCACGGCGCACATCTTGCGCGATGAGGATTTTAAGTTCACCCTCATCGGCTTTTCGAGCATCTTCTTCTATCACAGGAGATGGGACAGTTAATGCACCCGCCAGCCCCCATTGCGCTAGTGTGTTTATGGTCGCAACGGATACGCCAAGCGCTAAATGCAGCGCTTTTGCGCAGGAAACCGCAATGCGAACGCCTGTGAACGAACCCGGGCCATTCACGAGCCCGACCCGCTGCACATCGGCGTATGTTTTGCCTGCCTCGCCCAAACAGTCATCAATATGCTGCACCAAAAATTCGGCATGGCTGCGTTCATTTTCCCACACGCGGCTGGCCAGCAATTGCCCGTTTTTAGCAATTGCCAAGCGACCAGTGTTAGAGACAAGATCGAATATAATGTGGGTCATTCGCCCAATCCATGTGGATGAACGTATTGATAAGGCGCAATGCACGCGATAAGAGGCTCAGCCTTGAGTTTGGCTTCTTTGGTATCATAGAGGTTTTGTAATCTGAGAAAATACCCCTCAGAGAGTTGAAAAAAACGGCATAACCGTAAATCAGTATCGGCCGTAATGCCCCGTGTGCCGTTCACAATGGCATGAATGCGGTTGCGTGGTACATTAATATGATCAGCCAGCGCATTTTGACTCATGTCAATTTCATCAAGAAACTCATATTTTAGAATTTCACCGGGGTGTGGATTTTTGAGCCTATCCATTGTTGCTACTCCTCCTCATGTTGATTAGTGATAATCAACAATTTCAACTGCGTGTGCATCGTGTCCATCCCATTCAAAAATAATGCGCCATTGGTCATTAATTCGAATGCTATGGTGAGATTTCAGCGACCCTTTGAGCATTTCTAAGCGATTGCCAGGCGGGTTGCGTAAATCCTCAATTGTGAGTGCCGCATCAATTTGTCGTAGTTTCCGTAACGCTCTCTCTTGCATGTCACGCGGCAGTTTCTTCGCAATAATTCCATTCCATATGTCTTGTGTTTGCGAGTTTGCAAATGATTTGATCATGGTTTTCCCCAATGCCTAAAATGGTTGAACATAGAACAGGTATTTGGCTTTGGGACACCATTGAAAGAGTATAGCATGGTACGTTTCACGTATCAAGCAAAATATCAATGCGCTTGGCCCCAAGTGGCACCTTGGCGGATGTCCACCTCTAGCGGAACAGACAGTTGCACGGCTGGGTGCGCGGCTTCTATCATTAATTTTTGGATCATGGGCATGACGCTGGCGGCGCTCTCGGCAGGGCATTCAAACACAAGTTCGTCATGCACTTGTAAAAGCATTTTTGTAGATGTGCCGCGCAGCGCCCCATGAATCCGCACCATCGCACGCCGAATAATATCCGCTGCTGCCCCTTGAATCGGGGCGTTAATCGCTTGACGCTCGGCAAAGCTGCGTTCTGCGCCGTTTTTGCTATGAATTTGCGGAATATGAATGGTGCGGCCAAAAATTGTGCGCACATAGCCATATAGCTTGCAGGCCTCTTTTGTGCTGTCCATATAGGCCTTAATACCCGGGAATTGCGCGAAATAGGCTGTAATTAGCTCTTGCGCTTCGCTACGCCCGCAGCCCAGCTGATTGGCAAGCCCAAAGGCCGAAATTCCATAAATAATACCGAAATTAATGGCCTTGGCCTTGCGGCGGATCATGGGATCCATCCCCGTGAGTTGCACGCCAAACACTTTGGAGGCGGTCATGGCATGAATATCAAGCCCCTGCGCAAAGGCCTGCTGTAGCGCGGGAATGCCCGCCACATGGGCCAAAATCCGCAGCTCAATTTGGCTATAATCGGCCGCGATCAGCACATTACCAGGCTCGGCAATAAACGCCTCACGGATTTTGCGCCCTTCAGGCGTGCGAATGGGGATGTTTTGTAAATTCGGCTCGTTTGAGGAGAGCCGCCCTGTGGTGGTGGCCGCCAGTGAATATGAGGTGTGCACTCGCCCCGTTTTGGGGTTGATTGCGGCTTGCAGCGCGTCGGTATAGGTGGATTTGAGCTTTTGCAGCTGGCGCCAATCGAGAATTCTACGCGGCAATTCACTGCCATCCGCCGCCAATTCTTCCAGCACATCGGCCCCTGTGGCCCATGCGCCTGTGGCGGTTTTTTTGCCGCCTTTGAGCCCCAATGTGCCGAATAAAATATCGCCCATCTGCTTGGGGGAGGCAATGTTGAACGATTGCCCCGCGAGTGCGTGAATTTCCAGCTCCAGCGCGGCCATTTGCGTGCCAAATTCATGCGAAAGCTGCGCCAGAAATGGCTTATTCACCTTAATACCAGCGCCTTCCATAGCCACAAGTGCGGGGATCAAAGGTCTTTCAAGAGTTTCATATACGGTGGTCATGCCTTCAGCAGCAAGGCGCGGTTTGAACACCTGCCACAAGCGCAAGGTCACATCGGCATCTTCTGCGGCATATTGAGTGGCGTCTGCAATGGGCACAGCTTCAAAATTGGCGGCCTTGGTTTTGGCCAGCACGTCTTTGAATTTCAGCGGTTCATGCCCCAGCCAATGCTTGGAAAGCGCGTCCATCCCCATGCCAATGCCACGGCCAGAATCCAGCGCATATGAGATGAGCATCGTGTCGTCATGGGGATATATATTTACCCCATAGCGCGCCATCAGCAACATGTCATATTTGATATTCTGGCCGATTTTCAAGATGTTAGCGGATTCCAATATGGGCTTGAGGGCGGCAATCGTATCTTTCAAGGGGATTTGATCGGCCATGGCGCCGCTGTCTGCGAATAAGTCGCCCCCACTGCGGTGTTGAAGGGGGATGTAGCAGGCCTTGCCTTGTGCATAACACAGCGAAATGCCCACCAAATCAGCCTGCGATGAACTCAATGCGTTGGTTTCTGTATCAAAAGCGCACACGCCAGCGGCGGTGATGGCCTCCACCCAGCGCTGTAATTGTGCCAGCGTGGTGATGGTTTCATAGCCCTCGCGGGTGATGGGGGCGCTTGCAGCGGCAGAAATGCGGGATTGGGAGAAGGTTTGTGGGGAGGTTAAACCAGCGGTGTCATTCTGAGGCGTAGCCGAAGAATCTCCCTGAGTGGAGCCTCGGCTAGCAGGAGATCCTTCACTGCGCTGCGCTGCATTCAGGATGACAGGTGCGGATGGTTGCGCATTCTCCCATCCCCCCACATCCACCTGTGCCGCGTCAATAGCGGTTAAATCCGCCTCATATTCGGCGGCCACGCGGCGGGTGAGGGTGGTGAAATCAAGCGCTTTGAGAAAGCCGATTAGTGTTTTTGCATCCGTACCATTCACCACCAACTCATCAATGGGCGTGGGCATGGGGCAATCGTCCTTCAGCAGTGCAAGCTGATAGGAAATGCGGGCGTTGTCGATGTTGGCAAGAATATTCTCCCGTTTTTTCGACGCCGGCATCTGCGGCGCGGCGGTGATTACACCCTCCACCGAGCCAAATTCGGCAATCAATTGCCCCGCTGTTTTGGGGCCAACGCCGGGAATGCCAGGAATATTATCGGTGCTATCGCCCATTAACGCTTGCACATGCACCACTTGAGCGGGCGTCACACCGAATTTCTCCAGCACCTCAACTTCCGTGATCGGCTTGTCCTTCATCGGGTCATACATAATCACCGATGGGCGAATGAGTTGCATCATGTCTTTATCGGAGGTGTAGAGCGTGGTGATGCCGCCCAATTTCTCCACTTCGCGCGCATAGGTGGCCATTAAATCATCTGCCTCAAAGCCTGCAAGCTCCACCGACGGCACGCCAAATGCCGCAACCGCTTGACGAATGAGTGCAAATTGTGGGATCAAATCCTCTGGCGGGGCGGAGCGATTGGCTTTGTATTTGTCATACATTTCATTGCGGAATGTGTCGCCTTTGGCATCAAAAATCACCGCAATATGGGTGAATGTATGCTGCACATGTGCCGATTGCAGCACCTTCCACAACATGTTGCAAAAGCCTGAAACCGCACCCACGGGCAGGCCATCGCTTTTGCGCGTGAGCGGCGGCAAGGCGTGATACGCGCGAAAAATATAGGAGGAACCGTCGATGAGCAGCAGGTGCATGGTGCGCTTTCATAGAAATAAAAATCTTCTATATCTAAACATTGAACGTTTTTCTATTCCCAATTTTTATGGGTTCTGGCATAGTATGGGTGTGTGTGCGGAGTTTGCACAGACACAATAACGATAAAAGGTAAGGAGTGAACCATGCCATTACGAATTTCTGGGAAAACAGTTGATATTGGTGAATCGTTGCGCGGCCATATGAATGAGCGCACAAAAACAATCATTACAAAATATTTTGGGGGCACCTACACAGGCCATGTGACACTCGAGCGTGAAGGCAGCGGCTTCCGCACCGAATGTGTTGTGCACTTAAGCTCGGGCATGGATTTGCAAACCGAAGGCGTGGCGAACGACCCCTATGCCTGCTTCGACCAAGCGGCCGATAAGCTGGAAAAGCGCCTTGGCCGCTATAAAAAACGCCTCAAGGCCCATGCCGCGCAGGGGCAGAAGCAATTTATGACAGCGGCCTCCTATATTCTTGCGGCACCAAGCGCGGATCAAGACGTGGCCGATAATGATTCGGCACAGCACCCTGAGGGCGAAGATTCGCACGCACCCATGATTATTGCGGAAATGACCGCCCGCGTGCGCACGCTTACGGTCAGCGCGGCTGTGCACGAGCTCGACCTTTCGGGCGCGCCCACCATGGTGTTTAAGAACGCTGGCAATGGCCGATTAAATGTGGTATATAAGCGTACTGATGGTAATGTTGGGTGGATTGACCCACCCGCAGAATGACGGTAAACACACTTCATGAGCGAACCCACAACAGGCGCATCGCCGTCCCCCCATGTTCCTATGCCCCCATTGCATGATCTCATTCCGCTATCGCATGTGTGTGTGCCACTCAAGGCGCATAACAAAAAGACAGCGCTTTCCATGATTGCGGAGCGTGCCGCCGCTGCACTTGGCGGCAAGGTGGACGCGCGCGCATTGTTCGAGGCCTTGCTGCAACGCGAGCGCCTTGGGTCTACTGGCATGGGTGGCGGCGTGGCCATTCCGCATGCGCGGGTGGCAGGCATTACACAAGCTTATGGATTTTTCATACGACTTGAAAAACCCATTACGTTTGAAGCGATGGATGATCAACCTGTGGATATTATTTTTCTGCTGCTGGCGCCAGAAGATGCTGGCTCCGACCACCTCAAAGCGCTTGCGCGTGTGGCGCGATTTGTGCGTTCAACCGCTCATGTGGCGCTGTTGCGTGCGGCGAAGGACCAATCCGCAGCATTTGCCGTGCTCAGCCAGCCAGAAGCTGCAATTGCAGCTTGATTTTTTGCGACAAACCCGCCATTGAGTGCCCATGGCTGAAACTCCCATTGAACATATTCGCAATTTTTCCATCGTGGCGCATATCGACCACGGCAAATCGACGTTGGCCGATCGCTTGATCGAATACACGGGCGGCCTCACCAAGCGTGAGATGAGCGCGCAAGTGCTCGACAATATGGACATTGAAAAAGAGCGCGGCATCACCATTAAAGCGCAAACCGTGCGCCTGAATTACCCCGCTAAGGATGGCAAAACCTATGTGCTCAATCTGATCGATACGCCAGGCCATGTGGATTTTGCCTATGAGGTGAACCGCTCCTTGGCCGCGTGTGAAGGGTCGCTGCTGGTGGTGGATTCCACCCAAGGTGTGGAAGCGCAAACGCTGGCGAATGTGTATCAGGCTATTGAGAATAATCATGAAATTGTGCCAGTTTTGAATAAAATCGATCTGCCCGCCTCCGAGCCAGATCAGGTGAAGGCGCAAATTGAGGAAGTGATCGGCATTGACGCTTCTGAGGCGATTCTGGTTTCGGCCAAAACGGGCATTGGTATACCTGAAGTGCTGGAGGCGATTGTCACGCGCCTGCCATGCCCCAAAGGCGATATCAACGCGCCGCTCAAAGCCATGTTGGTGGATAGCTGGTATGATTCCTATCTTGGCGTTGTGGTGCTGGTGCGCATTATTGATGGCGTGATGAAAAAAGGCAGCAAAATCCGTATGATGGCGGCGCAGGCTACCTATGATGTGGACCAAGTGGGTGTGTTTTTCCCCACCAAAACTCCTGCCGAATCGCTCTCTCCAGGAGAAATTGGCTATCTCACCGCCTCGATCAAAGAAGTGGCCGACTGCCGCGTGGGGGATACCATCACCGATGAACGCAAACCAACCGCGCAGGCGCTGCAAGGCTTCCGTCCCGCCCAGCCAGTGGTGTTCTGCGGGTTGTTCCCTGTGGATGCGGCACATTTTGAGGATTTACGCGCAGCAATGGGGCGCTTGCGGCTCAATGATGCCAGCTTCAGCTTTGAAATGGAAACTTCGGCCGCATTGGGCTTCGGCTTCCGTTGCGGGTTTTTGGGGTTGCTGCATTTAGAGATCATTCAAGAACGGCTCGAGCGCGAGTTTAACCTCGACCTTATCGCCACTGCGCCTTCGGTTGTGTATCAATTGCACATGACCAATTGCGATATTATTGAATTGCACAACCCTGCGGATATGCCCGATGTGGTGAAGATTAATGAAATTCACGAGCCATGGATTCGCGCCAAAATCATGACGCCAGATGAATATTTGGGCTCGATCATCAAACTGTGTGAAGACCGTCGCGGCACGCAAATTGATTTGAACTATGTGGGCGCGCGCGTGATGCTCACCTATGATCTGCCGCTGAACGAAGTGGTGTTCGATTTTTACGACCGCCTCAAATCCATCTCCAAAGGCTATGCCTCATTTGATTATGCCATCACCGATTACCGCGAGGGCGATTTGGTGAAAATGTCGATTTTGGTGAATGCCGAGCCAGTGGATGCACTTTCGATGCTGGTGCACCGCAATCGCGCCGAATTTCGTGGCCGCGGCATGTGTGAGAAGTTGAAAGACCTCATTCAACCGCATTTGTTTGTGATTCCTATTCAGGCGGCGCTGGGCGGCAAAATCATTGCGCGGGAAACCGTGCGTGCCATGCGCAAGGACGTAACCGCAAAATGCTATGGCGGCGATGTGTCCCGCAAGCGCAAGCTGCTCGATAAGCAAAAAGAGGGCAAGAAGCGCATGCGCCAATTTGGTCGTGTGGAAATTCCGCAAGAAGCCTTTATTGCGGCGCTTAAGGTGGATGTGTAATGGCATTGTTAGTGCGTTGCTTGCGAGTGTGAGCACGACCGTGGCAATCTCATCCCTCATCCTGTGGCCTGACCACAGGATCTTTTTGTAATTTGGATGGTATATACCCAAATTTTCTCAAAATTTGGCAGGAGCGATAGCGAACCGCAAAGCGTACTTTAAACTTGGCGCGTGAGCTTGCAAAGTTTTGAATACTGAAGAGTATAGATCCTGGTGTTGATCCTTGGGTCAAGCCCAAGGACTAAAGGCAACCAGGATGAGGGGAATGATGGATCTTATATCCCCCACTTGCACGCCCATCATATTTGTGCTATGCAAGTGTCTTGTTATTATGAATACAAAAAATAGATATTAAGGATTTACAATGGATATAACCAATTTAACGTCCACTAAAATTTTAGAGATAGATTTAAGAAAATTTGGTGACGTGTCAGAGCACATAAAAAATTTGCATACTTACAATTTTTCAGCGTCTGCATCATCTGATCCATACATGGGTATGGCTCCGCCTGAATACCGTGTTGGCACGCCACAATATTATATGCCTATGGGGCATGGTGGATATTTTATTGAGAAATCTGGAGATCAGCTCGTCACGCATAAACCGATGACATATTTTCCAGTGACTGATCCTTCAGCGGCTAAAGCTGTGCCACATGTAGCAAAAAATCATGCTGGTGGTGCAGAGAAAATTAATGCTGCAGAGCAAGCACTCCAAAGTGTTCGAAAATCATACCTAGACTTAAAAAATTATATCGATAGAGAAGTGAGTGGATTTCAAAGATTGCAAGGAATGATCAAAAACGGCAGCACTGCTCCTAATGCTACAAGCAATTCATTTGCATGGGATGTACGGCCTGGCGACCCTAATATGGGTGAATTTGGAATGGTGACTACATTCACAGATGCCCAAGGCGGAGCCGTGGCACAAGCCAAATCAATTTTAGGTCATGTTAGTCTGTTAAAAACGGACGTTTTGAATAAGGTTGCGCGCGCAAAAGGGTTTGTCAGTCTTTTACCAAACGGTGTGATGAATGCAGGTAAACTCATCCCCGCGCTTGCGTTGGCGGTAGTGGCCAGCGTTGGCGCCTATTGCGCGGGTGCGTGGCGTGGACAAGATAAAGACACTTTGGCGTCGTAAGAGCGATGTTGAAAAATGAAGCGCATTAGTTTTTGAGGGATATGAAAATGGCCATTCCATCAGGATTTAAAGTCGTATCAAATTGGCTAGGCGTTGCACGCCTCGATGATAATGGGTTTGAATTCTATACGGATGGTCGTGGCAATTTTATCACTCAATCAGGCCTTCCTGCAGATAAAAACGGCAAGCCCACGGGGCATCTCCCCGCTAATTTCGTGCAAAAACCTAACCCTTTTGTGCAACAGTCTCAGCAAAAGCCAGTGGTAAATGTAGAAAATACCCATCAAAAGCCTGTGGCGGAGCCAGGCGACTGGTGGTTTTGGGGAAAAAAGTCTCACGTCATCGATAATCATGTGCCTCAGCTCACTTCTGAGCCACAAAAAAACCTGCCCGCAGCAAAAACTGGGTTGCTGAAATCAGGCGAAGAAAAAAAAAATAACAACAATGCATTGACACAACAACCTGTTGCTCAAGACAATACAGAAGGAAAAGCCCTAAATCACTTTCGTAAGGATGGATCACAGGTTCGCTCAAATCATTCAGACGCATGGCGATATGACGTCAAGATTGCGCAAACTATGGGTCTTAATCCCATTAGTAATGATTGGGGCGCCATTACGCGCAAAGGGAACGACCGCCAACTGGTATTTCCAGAAGGTACAATATTTCCAGAAATACACAATTCAATACAAGGATTAGCGCATTCAACCAAGAATGTTATGGAACTCACTGATCGATACACTCAGAATTCGGGTGATTATTTTAAAAGATTGAATAATCTTGATGATCTTGCAGGTGATACTAGATGTTTAGACAGAGATATGAATAGTAAAAAACGTAAAGCCGATTGGGCGCGTGAACAAGCAGGACATATAAATAAAAATTATCAACGCGTTGAACAAGAGTACAATGCTCTTGCTGCGCAGCTCAACAATAAAACCTTATTGGGGGATGCTAATGAGATTAAAAACAAAATGGCCATATTAGAACGTCAAGCGCAGTCTATGGTTGGAGGCATGCGGGAGAAAGAAATTACGGTTCAAAATAATACGATGATAGTCGGTGTGCAGAAGCAGCTATCAAATTATTCACATGCGCTACTCGATAAAGTAGAAAAATGGCGTGCAGACCAGCCCATACCCACGCATGAAATTGAAGCTATGTACAGGGATTTATCTGGGCATCATAGACAAAATATGCTTGATGCTGTCGCAAAACATAATAAAAAATTTCTAGGAGTTGCTATCCTCTTAACAGTCTCCATCGGCCTGTATTGCTTCAATGCATGGAACAATAAACCAAAAGAAGAATGGGTATAATTCACGCCCGTGGGTGCGCGCCCAAATAGGCCGCCTGCAATTGTTGTACTTCAATACTGGTGTAAATTTGGGTGCTGGCCAGTGAGGCATGGCCAAGCAAATCTTGAATGGTGCGCAAATCGCCCCCCGCGGCCAGCAAATGTGTGGCGAAGGAATGCCGCAAGGCATGTGGCGTGGCGCTATCGGGCAGGCCAAGTGCACCGCGCGCCCGCGCCATGGTGAGCTGCACAATGCGGGGGCTCAGCGGCCCGCCTTTCGCCCCCACAAACATGGGCTCCGCATCCCCTAATGGAAATGGGCACAGCGCCTGATAGGTGGCAATAGCCTGCTGCACGATGGGCAGCAACGGCACCACGCGCTGCTTGTCGCCCTTGCCTGTAATGCGTAATGAGGGCGTGCCATGCGCTGTTGGTAAGTCTGCGTTGGTTAGGCTGAGTGCCTCCGATATCCGCAACCCGCAGCCATAGAGCAGCGCGAACACGGCACAATCGCGCGCGATAATCCATTGCTCTTGCCCTGTTGATGCGGTGTTGTGCCCTTGTGCCAAATCCCGCGCAGCATTGACCCCCACGGGGCGTGGCAGTGATTTTTTATATTTTGGTGCCCGCGTGTTCAGCACCACATTGAGCTGCACACCGTGGCTGCGTTCTAAAAATCGCGCAAAATTTTTGAGGCTGGAAATTTGCCGTGCCAATGTGCGGCTTTGGGCGCCTGTGTCGCGCCGATGGGTGAGAAACCGCCGAATAAAAATTGTTTTCACCTGCGCAACTGTGGCAATACAGGGAGGCTTTTTAATTTCAGACGCCAAAAATGCAAAAAATTGCTCCACATCTCGCACATAGGCGTCAATTGTTTTGGGGCTTGCACTGCGCTCCACATGAAGGGCGGTACACCACGCATCAAAAGCAATTTGCAGGTCAGGCGCGAGATTCATATAGAGATTCTCGCATAATCAGTTTAACAATGTATAACTTATTCGTTTATCTCTATCTTAGGTTGCAATGAAGGTTGTTCCCATCCTTTTGCCTGTCGCCCTTGGCCAGCTGTATCATTACGCAGTGCCTGAAGGCATGGCCGTGCAGGCGGGCGATGTGGTGCAAGTGCCGTTTGGCAAAAGCACCGCACTGGGCTGTGTGTGGGATGATGATGCCACGCCAATGCCCGATATTGCCAAGATCAAGCCTATTTTGGCGATGGTGCGCCCGCATATTTTTACGCACGCCGCGCTCCAAACCATCGATTGGATGGCGCATTACACACTCGCCCCGCGCGGGCTATTTTTGCGCATGGGGCTGAAGGACGAATATTTGGCGATGCCCAAGCGGCGGGTTGCAAAAAAAGCTGATGAAAATGCGGTTACAGCAAGTGCTGAACGGCTCGCGCTCAATACCGACCAAATCCATGCCATTACAGCGCTGAATACCGCGCAAGATGAGGAAAAATTCATGCCATTTCTGCTGGATGGGGTGACAGGTTCTGGCAAAACCGAGGTGTATTGCGCGGCGATTGCGCATATTCTCGCTCAAGGTGGGCAGGCGCTTGTGATGCTGCCTGAAATTGCGCTCACTCACTCAATGCTCACGCGATTTGCCCAGCGCTTCAGCGAACAGGTGCATGTGTGGCATTCGCAGCGCACGCCCGCACAGCGCCGCACCACATGGCAGCATGTGGCAGATGGAAAACCGTGTATCATTTTGGGCGCGCGCTCGGCATTGTTTTTGCCATTTCAACAGCTGCGGCTGCTGGTGGTGGATGAGGAGCACGACACCTCCTATAAGCAAGAGGAAGCCCTGTGCCATAATGCGCGCGACATGGCCATTGTGCGGGCGCGGTTTGAACGTTGCCCCGTGGTGTTGGCCAGTGCTACGCCCAGCTTAGAAACCTATCACAATGCAATTACAGGCAAATATCAATGGCTTAAGCTGAACGCACGCGCCACGGGCGTGGCCATGCCCGCCGTTGAGTTGTTAGATATGCGCCAGTTCAAGCTTCCAAAAGGGCAGTGGATTGCCCCGCCATTGCTAGAGGCACTTACCCAAAATTTTCATGCAGGCGCGCAATCGCTGCTGTTTCTCAATCGGCGCGGCTATGCCCCACTGATTGTGTGCCGCCCCTGTGGCCATAAAATGGAATGCCCTTCATGCACATCGTGGTTGGTGGAGCATCGCCGCAAGGGCGCACTGGCGTGCCATCATTGCGGGTTTGAAATGCCGATGCCGCAGCGCTGCCCCTCATGTCTTGCGGAGGCAGATTTTGTGGCGTGTGGCCCTGGAGTAGAGCGAATTTATGAGGAAATTAAAGATAAATTGCCTGATGCCCGCTGTGTGATGATTTCATCGGACACAGCAGCGCAGCAGGAGGTGCTGGCCAAAATCGCCGCCAAAAAGTGCGATATTGTGGTAGGCACGCAAATTATGGCCAAGGGGCATGATTTTCCACATTTGGCCTTTGTGGGCGTAGTTGATGGTGACTTGGGGCTTTCCACCATCGATTTGCGCGCCGCCGAGCGCACATTTCAAGTGCTGCAGCAGGTCACAGGGCGTGCGGGGCGTCATAAAGACGAAAAATACCCTTCTCCCTTGACGGGAGAAGGTGCCCCTTTAGGGGCGGATGAGGGTGAAATCACTCATTCCCAAGTACACCCTCACCCGTCACTGCGTGACACCCTCTCCCGTCAAGGGAGAGGGGAAGTCTGTATTGGTGCTATGATCCAAACCTATGTGCCCGATCACCCGCTGATGCAGGCCATTGCCGCGCATGACAGAGACGCATTTTATGCGGCGGAATTGGCGCATCGACAGCGCGGCATGTGGCCGCCATTTGGCCGTTTGGCGCTGGTGATGATCTCCACCCCGCGCACACTTTCCCCCATGCCATGCGCAAAAGCGTTGCTAGAGGCCGCACCACATATGGAGAATATCCGCATTTTAGGCCCTGCCGAGCCGACTTTAGCGATATTGCGCGACCGTAAACGGCTGATGCTCACGCTGCATTGCGCCAAAAATGTGGATCTATCGGGTTATATCAGCGCATGGCTGGCGGCTGCGCCCAAATTCCCGCATCACACCCATGTGCGGGTGGATATGGACCCGTTGAGTTTTGGGTGAGATGTCATTCTGAGGCGAAGCCGAAGAATCTCCCTTAATGAGAGAGATCGGCGGGAGATCCTTCACATGCGTTCAGGATGACATTACACCCCAAAATACCGCTCAATCACCTGCTTATACACATCCTTGAGCATGTGCAGCTCGTCAATTCCAATGTGTTCATTTACCTGATGTATGGTGGCGTTGAGCGGGCCAAACTCCACCACAGGGCAATAGTCTTTGATAAAGCGCGCATCCGACGTGCCGCCTGCGGTGGAACGCTCTGGCCGCACGCCCGCAACAGCTTCTACAGCGCCCGCCACCACATCTACAAATGGGTGATTTTTAGTGATGAATACATTGCTCATCGCGGGTTCAAATTCGAAGGCGAAGTTTATTTTATTGTTAGATATCTTCTCCGCGCGCGTTTGCAGCAGCGCCTTCAAGCTATCCGCTGTGTGCAATTCATTGAAGCGGATGTTGAACTTGGCGCTGGCTCTAGCGGGGATGACGTTAAACGCGGTGTTGCCCACGTCGATCGACACAAATTCCAAATTGGAAGGCTGAAAATTGGCTGTGCCCGCATCGAGCGGCTCGCTTTTCATGCCATGCACCAACGCCGCGATTTTTGGCACTGGGTTATCGTTCTTTTCAGGATAGGCTGCGTGGCCTTGCGTGCCAAATACCGTGAGCGTGCCTGAAAGTGAGCCGCGCCGCCCAATTTTCATGCCATCGCCAAAGCGGTGCACGCTGGTAGGTTCGCCCACAAGGCAGGCATCGAACACCTCGCCGCGTGCCGCGCACCATTCCAGTAATGGCTTAGTGCCGTTTACAGCGGGGCCTTCTTCATCGCCCGTGATGAGCAGGGCAATGGAGCCATACTGGCTCTGGGGGGATGCTCCCCCCTTGCCCCCCTCGCTTCGCGGCGGGCAGTCGCCCTCTGCCAAATCACTATGTGATTTGGGTAAAACTCCACTATTTTGAAGTTCTGCCACCGCCGCAATAAAGGCGGTGATCGAACTTTTCATATCCACAGCGCCACGGGCATAAATTTTACCATCCGCTTGCGTGGCGGAAAATGGCGGGTGCACCCACGCAGCTGCATCACCCACCGGCACCACATCCACATGCCCAGCAAAGCACAACACAGGGCCAGCGGTGCCCAAGCGCGCATAGAGATTTTCAACGGGGATGGAATTTGGCGCGTGGAACACAGGGCGCTCCACCCAAAAGCCGAGGGATTTCAGCACTGGCTCTAGCACATCCAGCGCCGCCTTCACATCGGGCGTAACCGTTTCCGCCTGCAGCAAAGCGGTGGTGAGGGGGATGAGGTCAGTTGGGTGTGACATGTGTGATGTCTTGTTGTGAGAGTGAATCCGGCCCATATTGATTATCGCCAATAGTGCCTTTTAAGCAACCCACTTCAATAAATGCCCAAATTGAAAGTGCAGCAGAAATCAGCAGCAGCAACAGTGCTAACGGGCTATCTTCACCCAGATGCTCAACAGGCATAGATAATATATTTGGCAGCACAAAAAATGGAACAAACCACTGCCCCGATTTATTGCGATCATGCAGGCGTTTTGCGGTGATGCAAAAACTGACATAGATCATTGCCAGCACCACCAAAACGATAAGAATTTTCCCGAGAATGCCCAATACACCAAACAACGCAATACCCACCAGCATCGCAAGTAAAAACGCACCAATCATCACGAGTGTTTGCAGCCAATAGCGCTTGCGATTGCTGCGACCCTGATATTTTATATTGGTGTTGAGTTGGAAATATTCGTTTGTGGTGTTGATGGTCATGCGGCTGGGCTTTCCTCATCTGCGGTGGAAGGAGTGGCTAGCGGATCTGGGCCGTATTTATTCTGGCCAACGGTGCCTTTGCGAAAGCAGAGTTCTGCAAAACCAGATAGTCCAATAATTGCGCCAATCCAAACTATTATATAGTCATAAATTAGAATTTTCTCAACAAATTCAATCGCAGAATTTCCTGCATTATATTCCACCATAACTTCATAAGTAATTGGTTTAATTAGAATTAATACATTAGGAAGTATCAAGAAAAACAATGACCACCATGCTGAATAATTACGATCATGTAAGCGTTTAGAAATTATGCAAAACTGATAACATAATGCAGCTATAAAAATAAAAAGAAATATTCCAGAAAATAACTCTCGTGCACCTCTGTTTAATTCATCAATTATGTTGAAATATGCTGCAAATAAAATTACATAGAAAATTATCAATAGTGCACTTGCCTGCCAATATAGCAGTCTATTAATGCGCCCTTTAATAGAAAATTGACTCAGTAGATTCATACCAATCTCCACCTCAATCCCGCAACAACTCATTAATCCCTGTTTTGCTTCTCGTCTGCTCATCCACGCGTTTCACAATTACGGCGCAATAAAGGCTTGGCCCTGGGGTGCCATCCGCCATTGGTTTGCCGGGCAGGGCGCCAGGCACAACCACTGAATAGGCCGGCACGCGACCCATGAACACTTCGCCGGTGGCGCGGTCGATAATTTTGGTGGAAGCGCCCAAGAACACGCCCATGGAAATCACAGCGCCTTGCTCGACAATCACGCCTTCGGCCACTTCCGATCGCGCGCCGATGAACACGTTGTCTTCAATAATTACGGGGGAGGCCTGCAGCGGCTCGAGCACGCCGCCAATGCCCACACCACCTGAAATATGGCAGTTTTTGCCAATTTGTGCACAGGAGCCGATGGTGCTCCATGTATCGACCATTGTGCCTTTATCGACAAATGCCCCCACATTGATGAAGCTTGGCATCAGCACCACATTGGGCGCAATGAAGGCGGAACGGCGCACTACGCAGCCCGGCACAGCGCGGAAGCCAGCGGCGGCAAATTCGCTCTCTGTCCATTGCGCAGTTTTTAGCGCTACTTTATCATAGGCGGGTGCGCCTGCGCTGCCATGGGCTTGCACCACGTTTGGCCAAATGCGGAAGGACAGCAGCACGGCTTTTTTCAGCCATTCATTGGTGCGCCACACGCCATTGGTTTTTTCGGCCACGCGCAACTCACCATTGCCCAGCATATCGAGCACTTTTTCTACCACAATGGCGGCTGTGGGGCCAGTTTCAGGTGACAGCTGCGCGCGCCCTTCCCATAATTGTTCGATGGTGTGTTTGAGATCTGCTAATGCCATTGTTTCGCCCCTTTATCTGTATAAAGCTTGTAAAAACTATGACGCGGCATTGCAACCCTCAAAATGCTTGCTTTTTTGTAGGGTGTGTATTAATTGAGGCCAGTTTTATGAGGCACACATGCTCCGCCCTTTGTTGCAGGCCAAAATTCACCGCTGCACCGTTACCCACGCCGATGTGCATTATATCGGTTCGGTGGGGATAGACGCCAATTTGCTGGCAGCCACAGGCATTGTGGAATATCAAGAAGTGCAAATTTGGAACGTCACCAATGGCGAGCGGTTTGCCACCTATGCCATTGAAGCACCTGCGGGCAGTGGCACAATTTCAGTGAATGGCTCGGCCGCGCGCAAGGTGCAGGTGGGAGATTTACTCATCATTGCTGCATTTGCCATGTATAATGAGCAAGAAGTGGCTGAACACACACCGAAAAAAGTGTTTGTGGATGCGCACAATCGGCTTCAGTAATAGCGCGTATTTTTTATCGAATTCCCCCTTGCAATAATCTGATAAATCAGTATATTCGTTTCTTATAACGAATGGAGAGTTCTGATGTCCGTGTTCAACCGCCTGTTCTCTGGCCTATTAGTGGCTGCATCTATCGCAATTCCCACTGCTCATGCGGCAGACCCGATCCCTGTGCGGGTGGGATTCATTCCCGTGATTGGTTCATCGCAAATTTTTGTGGCCGATAAAGAAGGCTGGGCCAAAGCCGATGGCTTGGAATTGAAGCTCACTCAGTTTGAATCAGGCCCGAATATGATTGCCGCGTTGGCCTCTGGCACGCTGGATGTGTATGTTGCAGGCGTTTCGCCGCTGGCTGTTGCGCGTTCCAAAGGTATTGATGTGAAGGTGGTGGCCGCCACCGCGATTGAAGAAATGACAGTGGCATCTAGCGAAAAACTCTCCCCCTATTTTGCGGGTGGTGTGAAGCCAGCTGAAGCGTTCAAAGCGTTCCGCGCCAAAGAAGGCCGCCCTGCAAAAATCGCTACACAACCCGCTGGCTCGGTGCCCAACACCACACTGCAGCACTGGCTGTGGGAAGTGACAAAAACCGCTAAAGAGGATGTAGAAATTATTTCCATGGGTATTGACGCCACGCAGCAAGCCTTGCTGGCAGGTGCGGTTGAAGCGGCCACGATCCGCGAGCCCGCCGACACAATCCTTACACAGCGCAACCCAAAAATTCAAATCATCGCGCTTGGTGGCGATATGTTCCCGAACCAGCCCGGTGGTGTGATTGGTGTGTCTGGCGCGTTTATTGCGGCGTATCCTGAAGCGGTGCAAGCATTGGTGAACTCGATTGTAAAAGCTACGGATTTGATCAAGAAGGATACTGCTCGCGTAGCGCCACACATCGAAGCTTCGCTGGGCAAAGGCATTATTGATACCAAAACCATTGAAAAAGCGCTGCAATCTCCCGCCAGTAAATTTGTGTCCGACCCGCGCCTGATCATCGACGCCACAGCTAAATTGCAGGCCTACCAAGTGAGCATTAAAACATTGGAAAAAGACATTCCGCTTGATGGTTTGTTCGACGCCAGCTATTACATCAAGGCAACGGGCGGGAAGTAATACTGCCCATGTCATTCTGAGCGAAGCGAAGAATCTCCATGAGTTTGATCTCAATTGGTAGGAGATCCTTCACTGCGTTCAGGATGACATAATTTTTAGGACTCTTCATGCGCTTGACTGAACTCAAACACGCTGCCATTGGCCTTCTCATATTTTTGTTAATATGGGAGGCCGTGCCCACATTCGGCTGGGTTTCGCCCATATTATTACCCAAACCAAGCAGCATTCCTGCGGCATTTATCAGCGAGATCAATTCGGGGATGTGGTTTGGCGCGATGCAGGCCAGCCTGCTGCATTATGTTGAGGGGCTGCTGGTGGGAGCAATTTTGGGTGTGGCGCTGGGCATTCTCACAGGCATGTATACCACGGCCGAGCAGGGGTTCTCATGGGTTGTCCGCATGTTGCGCCCAATTCCAGGGTTGGCATGGGTGCCATTTGCCATTGTGTGGTTTGGCGTAAGCAGCGCTGCAGCGATTTTTATCATTGCCATTGGTGTGTTTTGGATCGTGTTTTTCGCGGCACAAGGCGCTGTGCGCGCGGTGGATAAAGACCTGCTAGAAGTGGCCGCTGTATTTGGGTTTCGCACGGGCTGGCAGCGCTTGATCAAAATTTTACTGCCTGCTGCGGCGCCTGGCATTTTGGTGGGCATTCGCACAGCATTGGGGCAGGCATGGATGGCGGTGGTTGCGGCTGAAATTTTTGGCGTGATGGGGCTTGGCCAGCGTATGATGCAAGCTTCAAGCCTGCTGTCCACCGATGTGGTGGTGGTGTATATGCTCACCATTGCGGCGCTCTATGGCATATTCGACACGGGCTTTGTGGCCTTGCAAAACAAGGTGCTGCAATGGAAAGCATAATGGACATTGAAGGGCTGGCGCTCACTTTCACCCGTAATGGGCAAAACACGCCTGTGCTGCGCAATTTGAATTTGTCGGTAAAACGTGGCAGTTTTGTGGTGATTGTGGGGCCTTCGGGCGTGGGAAAGTCAACACTTTTGCGGGTGATCGCAGGCTTGGCACAGCCCAGCGCGGGGCAGGTGAAGCTCAATTTTAACAGCAATAAAATCACGCCATCAGTCTCCATGGTGTTTCAAGATGCGCGGCTGTTGCCATGGCGGCGCGTGCTGGCCAATGTGGCATTTGGGCTCGAGCATACGGGTATTGATCACGCAGAGCGCATTCAAAAAGCGCGTGCAGCGCTGGAATTTGTGGGGCTTACGAATTTAGAACATCGCTGGCCGCACCAAATTTCAGGTGGGCAACGCCAACGGGTTGCACTTGCGCGCGCGTTGGCAATTGAGCCCGAAATTTTGCTGATGGACGAGCCATTTGGCGCACTTGATGCCATTACGCGTGAGAATTTGCAAGATGAGCTGATCCGCGTGTGGCAAGCATCGGGAAAAACTATTGTATTTGTGACGCATGATATGGACGAAGCAGTGTATTTGGCTGATCATGTGGTGGCGCTTGTGGGCACACCTGGCGAAGTGCGTTCCTCCATAACTGTAGATGTGCCGCGCCCGCGCCGCCGTGATGACGCGCAGCTGCAAGGGCTTATTCGCACATTGCGCGCCGATTTAGCGGCAGATTCGGCATCGTTGTGAAATGAATCCTGAATGCAAGTGAAGGATTACATCGAAACGGGGTATTGAATACGGATGAGATTGCCGCGCTGCGTTACACTTCGCTCGCAATGACGCTTCCATGCCAATTCAGCATAACTCCCTTGCAGAACTTATTCAAATATTGACATATTAATGCAATTTAACCATAAGAAGGCACGATATTCGTATCGTTGCCCATCTTTGGGTGTTTCCTCCCAGACTTGAGCGGCCCCCTCTGTGCGGGCCGCTTTTTTTTGCCATTCACTCCGCCGCGATTGGCAGCCCCATTTCGGCATTTGGTAGATAAGAGGCCACATTGCGTATCACTTTGGTGATAATAGCCTGAATTGTGAGCGCATTTGAATTCAATGCAAAGCGCACCTCATCCCAATACAATGCCCTGTTCACCTCAATTTGTAAGGCATGCATGCCCACCTTTGGGTTGCCATAGGTACGGGTGATGTGCCCCCCCGCATATGGTGTGTTGCGCGCAACGTGCAGGCCATGGCGTGCGAACGCAGCTTCTACCACATCCACCAGCCATGGGGCGCAGGCGGTGCCGTGGGCATCTCCCAAAATAATATCCGCTACGGCATAGCCTTCGGGCAAATGCGGCGGGCACGAGTGCCAATCTAACATAATGGCGCTGCCATGCGTGGCAGTTGTGATTTCCGCCCAATGTGCCAATTGCGCATGAAACGGGTGATAATAGGCTTTTAATCGTCGTTGCGCTTCCTCCATCGGCAAAAATCCGCGATAAAGCGGCTGCCCCAAATTGGCCACGCGGGGCACCACCCCTAAGCCTTGCCGCACACGGGGTGTGTTTGAAGGCATCATGCCGTGCATACGGATGAGTTTCGGATCGAGCTCATCCGCACCACGATTTAAATCTACACAACAGCGGGCATAACGCGCCAATAATTGTGCGGCACCAATTGCGCGGGCACCAGCAAGCAACACATCCATTTGGGGGTCTTCCAACGTGCGTAAGGTGTGCATGTCCGCATTCATCCATTGCAGCACATCGGCAGGGTATTCGCGGCCATTGTGCGGGCTCACCAGCAATAGGGCAGGGTGCGCTGTGGCGGCAATCCACTCAAAGGGCAATTGTGAAGGCATGTGTGTCCTAAATTAATAGTTATTGTAAAAATGGAATTGCTTCGCTCCAAGTTTACATTATGCACTCTTGAAATTCTTGAATTTCAAGATGCGGTTCGCTATCGCTACTGCCAACGCATGGAATGCATTGGGTATAATATGCAATTTGTTAAGCATAGTATTGCGTTTTTGATTCAAAACCAGATAAAATTTTGCAATTCCACGCATAATTAACGGCCAATTTACAGGCTATAGCCTATAAGGGATCTATGAGCGGTGCAGTGCGCGCCGAAAATGCAACATATAAGGACCTAAGGATTTGGCCATGAAAATTTTACTCGCTGAAGATGATAACGACATGCGTCGTTTTTTGGTCAAGGCACTCAAAAATGCGGGCTTTGAAGTCACATCATTCGACAATGGCAAATCGGCCTATGAGCGCCTGCGCGAAGAACCATTCAATCTGCTCCTCACCGATATTGTGATGCCTGAAATGGATGGTATTGAGCTGGCCCGCCGCGCCAATGATCTCGACCCCGACCTCAAAATCATGTTCATCACGGGCTTTGCCGCTGTGGCGCTAAACCCCGATAGCAACGCCCCAAAAGAAGCCCGCGTGCTCTCCAAACCCTTCCATTTGAAGGAATTGGTATCAGAAGTGCAAAAAATGCTGGATGCGGCGTAAACGAGATCCATCATCTTCAGCCTCCGAGCCGAGGATCCACTAAATGTTTAAAAATGGATCCTCGGGTCAAGCCCGAGGATGACGCCCCCACATTCACATTCTCGTGAACGCGCAATTTTGCCATAATCGCGCCCTTGCTTTGCCGCAATTCATCCCTATATCTGTATGTGTTAATTGCATGTGGATGCCTCCATATGAAATGAGCAACCCCCGCGAAACTTTTCAGGTGCTGGCGCAAGCTGGCACCTTTTTTCTTAACCTTTTCGGTGTGTATCGCCATTTCAGGCTTGAAGGGGGGGGCAATCTCCACTAGAAAGACAAAATGTAAATGTTAAGGAAACATTATGTCTGAACGCAAATCCTCTTATGCCTATGAAGACTTAATCGCCTGCGGGCGTGGTGAGTTGTTTGGCCCGGGTAATGCCCAGCTCCCATTGCCGCCTATGCTGATGTTTGATCGCATCACTGAAATTAGTGAAACGGGTGGTGAATTTGGCAAGGGTTTTGTCCGCGCCGATTTTCAAATTCGCCCCGATTTATGGTTTTTCGATTGCCATTTTAAAGGCGACCCCGTGATGCCGGGATGCTTGGGGCTCGATGCTTTGTGGCAACTCGTTGGCTTTCATTTGGGCTGGCTAGGCGCACCGGGGCGTGGCCGCGCTATGGGCTTGGGCGAGCTAAAATTCACTGGGCAAATTCAGCCAAACCTTACATCAATTGAATATGGCATTGATTTCAAACGCGTAATGCGTGGCAAATTGGTGCTGGGCATTGCTGATGGCTGGGTGAAGGCGGAAGGCAAAATTATCTATGCTGCTAAGGACTTAAGGGTCGCGTTGTTTCAAGCGGAGTAATACTTCCCTCTCCCCTTGCGGGAGAGGGTGGTTTGCGCAGCAAATCGGGTGAGGGGTTTTCTGCTATTGTTTTAACCCCTCATCCGCCCCTATCGGGGCACCTTCTCCCGCAAGGGGAGAAGGGGTTAACCAAAAGAGGCTCAAAATGCGTCGTGTTGTGGTAACAGGTTTAGGGATTGTATCGTCAATTGGCGGCAATGCAGCCGAGGTGGACGCAAGTTTGCGTGCTGGCAAAAGCGGCATTATCGCCGCCGATGATTATGCGCGTTTGGGTTTTCGCAGCCAAATTCATGGCATGCCGCATGTCGATATTGATGCGCTGGTAGACCGCCGCGCGTTGCGGTTTTGTGGTATGGGCGCGGCATGGAATCATGTTGCGATGAGCCAAGCGATTGCTGACTCAGGCCTCGCTGAAGATCAAATTTCTAATGATCGCACGGGTATTATTATGGGCTCTGGTGGGCCTTCGGCGCGCACATTGGTGGATTCTGCCGATATTACTCGCGAAAAAGGCCCAAAACGCGTTGGCCCATTTGCGGTGCCAAAGGCCATGTCATCCACCGCTTCGGCCACGCTGGCCACGTGGTTTAAAATTCGTGGCGTGAATTATTCGATTTCATCCGCTTGCGCCACATCAGCACATTGTATCGGCAATGCGGCCGAGCAAATTCAATTGGGCAAACAAGATATTGTGTTTGCAGGCGGCTGTGAAGAGTTGGATTGGACACTTTCAGTGCTGTTCGACGCTATGGGTGCCATGTCGAGCAAATATAATGATACACCGCAAACCGCATCTCGCGCATATGACAAAAATCGCGATGGTTTTGTGATTGCTGGAGGCGCGGGCGTACTTGTGATGGAAGAATATGAGCACGCAGTGGCGCGCGGCGCAAAAATTTACTGCGAATTGCTAGGGTATGGCGCAACATCGGATGGATACGACATGGTTGCCCCATCAGGCGAAGGCGCGGCGCGCTGCATGAAGCAAGCGCTGGCCACCGTGAAGGCGCCGATTGATTACATCAACCCACATGCCACGTCTACACCCGTGGGTGACAGCAAAGAAATTGGCGCATTGCGGGAAGTGTTTGGCGACAAATGCCCGCCATTCTCCGCGACTAAATCAATGACTGGCCACTCCCTCGGTGCGGCTGGCGTGCAAGAGGCAATTTATTCTATTCTCATGATGCAAGGCGGCTATATCGCCCCAAGCATTAATATTGAGGAAGTGGACCCTGAATTTGCAGATATGCCGATCGTGCGCGAATTCACCAAAAAAGAGCTCAAAACTGTGATGTCAAACTCATTTGGGTTTGGCGGCACCAACGCCACTTTGGTGTTTGGCAAGGTTTAAGAATACACGCGCCTCATCTTCGGGCGAAGACCCGAGGATCCAGAATAAAACAATAAGACTGGATAGTCGGGTCGAGCCCGACTATGAGGCACACAGAAAACAAGGAATAACTCTATGACATCTCAATTAATGGCAGGCAAAAAAGGTTTAGTGGTGGGCGTGGCGAACGACCATTCCATCGCATGGGGAATTGCCGAAGAGCTCGCTAATGCGGGTGCTCAGGTGGCGCTGTCCTACCAAAGCGATATTTTGAAAAAACGGGTTGATCCATTGGCGGCATCTATCAAAGCGGATGTGTATGGGCCATGCGATGTGGAAGACGCAGACACATTGAAAGCCATGTTCGCCGATATTGAGAAAAAATGGGGCGGGCTCGATTTTCTGGTGCATGCTGTTGCGTATTCCGATAAAAACGAGCTCAAAGGCAAATATGCTGATACCACGCGCGAGAACTTTCTGCGCACTATGCATGTATCGTGTTTTTCATTCACCGAAATGGCGCGCCTAGCCGCACCAATGATGAAAAATGGTGGCTCGATGCTCACATTGTCGTATTTGGGGGCCGATCGTGTGATCCCCAATTATAATGTCATGGGTGTCGCAAAAGCCGCACTTGAGGCGTCTGTACGCTATCTAGCGGCTGATTATGGCCGTGAAGGCATACGTGTAAATGCCATTTCAGCAGGGCCAGTGCGCACATTGGCAGGTGCTGGTATTTCAGATGCACGCTTTATGTTCAATCATTCGGTTGAAAATTCTCCGCTGCGCAAGCCTGTCACCAATACATCAGTTGGTAAATCAGCGCTGTATTTACTGTCCGATATGGCAGAATCCGTTACAGGTGAAATTCACTATGTGGATTCAGGATATAACATTATTGGGATGCCGCGTTCAGAAGACCTAAACAAGCTATAATGCGCTGCAGCATATCGGTTGCAATCTCGTATAAAATCAGCGCATATTGCATGGATGTGTGCAGATAGACTTTCTCAACGCCTTGTGGCGGTGCATTTAGATGAAGCCAGTTTTGGCCGTGGCCACCCCGATGTGGAGCACGAACGCCGCACTGCGATTTATGATCTGGTGGAAGAAAGCCTGTTTTGGCTGCCAAATTACCCCGAAGGCCCGTTTGCCTTGCATATATCATTGGTTGATAATCGGCTTGTGATGGCCATTTCGCTCCATACTTTGCAAGAACCACCTGTGTTCACCCATGTGTTGTCCCTTACGCCATTGCGCCGCGTGGTGCGCGATTATCACGCCATTTGCGAAAGCTATTATGAGGCGATTCGCAATGCGTCGCCCTCCCGCATTGAAACGGTGGATATGGCGCGGCGCGGCATTCATAATGAAGGGGCTGAATTGCTCAAAGAGCGGCTTGATGGCAAAATGAATGTGGATGACAACACCGCGCGGCGGCTATTCACGCTGATTTCGGTGTTATATTGGAAGGCGCGAACATGAGCAAGACGGATGGCAAACGCACATGAATATTGCGCAGCCTGCTCACTATCGATATTTAGCGGTTCTAGACGCCTGGCGCGGGCTATGTGCCCTTTTTGTGGTGATGTTGCATTTAGAAGCGAATAGCCATTTCCATTCGGTTTCATTTTTTCAAAATGCATGGATTTTTGTGGATTTTTTCTTTGTATTGAGTGGCTTTATTCTTTCCCGCAATTATGAAGCAAAATTGGCGCAAGGCTATCCAATCTGCACGTTTTTATTGCTGCGATTGGGGCGAATTTATCCGTTACATATCTTTATGCTTTTGCTGATGGTTGCGTTTGAGGCCTTGCCATATGTTTTTCCCATACTTGAGAAATTTGTTGGGCATTCGCCATTTTCAACGCCTGAAAAAAATCTCTTTGGCCTATTCACCAATCTGCTGCTGATCCATAATTTGAACATTCACACCATGACCACATGGAATGGGCCCAGTTGGTCGATCAGCGCTGAATTTTGGTGCTATATAATTTTTGCACTTACCTTCGCCTATATCAATAAACCCGCCATTATGATGGGCGTTTTGGCCGCTGCTGCCGCTGCCTTCTTGCTGTTTTATGTTGGATGGCTTGGGGCGCATTTAGATTTTGGCGTTGTGCGCTGTATGTATGGTGGGGCATGCGGCTATTTTGGCTGGAAGCTATGGCAGCGCATCAGCACGCATCCACCACAATTGCAGCCGTGGATGTGGGCATGCGTTGAAATTGCGGCCGTTGTGGCGTGCGTATATTACATTGCTCATTATGCCTATGGGCAGTTGTCGCTGTTGGGGCCGATTGTGTTTATGCTGTTCATCGTGCTGTTCTGCTATGAAAAGGGCGTGGTCAGCACACTGCTGAAAACAAAAGCGTTCAATAAGCTGGGCGTGTTGTCCTTCTCAATTTATATGGTGCACGCGTTTATATTGTCGCGGCTTATCAATGCAACAGCGCTATTTCAATATGCCACAGGCACCAATTTTTATGCGCCACAACAGGCCGGCAGCACAGAAAAATTGTTTGGCCGCACGCTGTGGGAGGGGAATGCTTTCCTTGCGCTAAATATTGTATGTGTCCTCATTTTTGCATATGCTGCACATAAATGTGTAGAAATCCCGTGTCGCGCGTATTTCCGCACACTTTCTGAACGATTCTTACTCAATAAACCCTATAGGTACCGTGTATGAATTCTGTCTTATTTGTGTGTACACACAACTCAATCCGTTCGCCCATGGCGGCAGCACTGGCACGGCAAATCGCCCCGCATATGCGTGTGGAATCGGTGGGCGTGCACCATGGCAATGTCGATGGGTTGATGATTGCGAGCCTGGCTGAGATTGGCATTGATATGGCCAATTACGAACCAAAAACCATTGAAGACGTGAAGGATACGCAATTTGATACCATCATTGCGCTTTCGCAAGAGGCACAAGCGTGGGCGCAAGAATGGCACACACATCATGCGTGCGCACTGCATTTTTGGCCGATTGCCGACCCTTCCCAAGGCGAAGGCAGCCGCGCCCAGCGCTTGCTTGATTATGCCGCTGTGCGCGATGATGTGCGCGCAAAAATCGCCGCATTTTTTGCCACTGGCCAAACGCTGTGATATGGTATATACAGCATCTAAATCAACACATTGATGGGAATTGAATGTCAAAAGAAGAATTGCTCGAATTTAAGGGCGTCGTGTCGGAAATTCTGCCAAATGCCATGTTCCGCGTGAAGCTAGAGAATGACCATGAAATCATTGCACATACTGCAGGGAAAATGCGCAAAAACCGCATCCGCGTGCTGGCAGGCGACGTGGTGACTGTGGAAATGACCCCATATGATCTTTCCAAAGGGCGGATCACATTCCGATTTAAGTAATGCCGTTCATTCTTGCCTCTGCCAGCCCGCGCCGTCTTGTCTTGCTGCAGCAGGCGGGCTTCGTACCGCAAGATGTTTATAGCCCCAATATTGATGAAACACCGCGCAAGCGGGAATTGCCGCGTGCTTACGCAATCCGTATGGCGCAGGAAAAAGCCGCAGCCTCATTGGCGGCTAACCCCACCATGCCATGCCTGAGTGCTGACACTGTGGTGGCGGTGGGTTTACGCATTTTGCCAAAGGCCGAAACTGAAGCACAGGCGCGCGCGTGTTTAGCGCTGCTTTCAGGCCGCACCCATAGAGTTTACACCGCCATTGCATTGGCGATGCCCAATGGCACTGTGCGGCAGCGGTGCACAGAAACGCGGTTGAAATTCAAGCGCCTCAGCGTACAAGAGATAGACGCCTATATTGCCAACAATGAATGGCACGGCAAAGCCGGCGGTTATGCCATTCAAGGCAGCGCCGAGCGCTTTTGCATGCAGCTGCAAGGTAGTTATAGCGCGGTGGTGGGCTTGCCACTGTATGAAACCACAAATTTGCTGCAAGGAGTTTGATATCATTTTCACTTAGGCTCCCTCCTTGCGGGGGAGCTGTCGAGCACTTGCGAGACTGAGGGGGGTATTCTTACTTCTTAGTCAAATAAGAAAACCCCTCCCCCTACCCCCTCCCGCAAGGGGAGGGGTGAAGTAAGGACATTTTAATGACCCAATGCCCCATATGCAAAACCGCCACTGTGCATGAATTTCGGCCTTTTTGTTCGAAGCTTTGCAAGGACAAAGACCTTATCAACTGGGCTAGCGGGGCCTATGTGTCCTCGCGCCCGTTGGATGAGAATGACTTAGAGAATCTATATGAAGAGATTCCCATTCCACCTTTGGGAAATCACAAAGAAATTGAATAACCCCTCTTGCCCTTTTGCAAAAAACCCGATAGACAACGCCCACCGAGTTAAATGCCTGGGTAGCTCAGTCGGTAGAGCAAGGGATTGAAAATCCCTGTGTCGGCGGTTCGATTCCGTCCCCAGGCACCATCCGCTTTCTCTCACATTTATTGTGAAATTGGCTATAGATTATAAATTCCCCAACTCCGCCACAATTCTCTTCTTCAGCGTAGCAATACGCGCAGAGCTGGTGATTTTTTGGCCAGTGAGGTCAGTCACATAAAATGCATCCACGGCCTTTTCGCCATAGGTGGCCACAAACGCGCAGGCAATATTGAGGTTGAGCGTGGAGAGCAAGCGGGTGATGTCATATAACAACCCGCTTTGATCACGGATTTCGAGCTCGATCACCGTGAAATTCTGCGACATGGTGTTAGAAATATTTACCACCAGCGGCACATCAAACGCTTGCTCGCGCGCGATGTTTTTATAGTGATTGCGGGCTTGAATATGCTGCTTCAAATTGGTTTTGCCCGATAAAATGGCAATCAGCCGCGCCTCAAGCTGCTGAAAATCGGCATAAGGAATGGCGCCCGCATCATGCGGCTTGGTGATATAAATGCGGTCGAGCGCGAAGCCTTCCTTGGTGGTATCGATATACGCGCCGATGATGTTGAACCCTTGCGCTGCGCATGCCCCTGCAATGCAGGACAGCAAACGTGGGTGGTCGGCCGCGCAAATGGTCCATGTGGTGAAGCCACGCGTTTGGTCGTGTTCAAAACGGGTGGCCAGTCCCACGCCATTTTCGCGCGTGGTGCGAATGAGCACAGCATCTTGAATTTGGTCGTGCGCGCTAGTTTTGAGCCAATAATTGGGGTTGTGCCAGGCAATTGCGGCCTCGATGCTGCCACGCGGCCATTCCATGCCCTCAAGCGCAATTTGCAATTGGTTTTGCGCATTGGCAATGCGTTGTGGCGCGGCGGCCAATGGCTCCGGGTTGCCAAGGTGCAGCTCGCATTGGGCATATAGCGTGGCCAGCAAATCGGCACGCCAGCTATTCCATGTGGTAGGGCCCACGGCTTGAATATCGGCAATTGTGAGCAGATAGAGCAATTTCAGGCGCTCAATATTTTGCACCAATTCCACAAAATCACCGATGGTTTTTGCATCATTCACATCGCGCCGAAAGGCGGTGGTGCTCATGTCGAGGTGATAGCGAATGAGCCACACCACCAGCTCCGTTTCCTCTGGCTTTAACCCCATGCGGGGGCATAAATTGGCCGCAATTTCGGCCCCTTTAATCGAATGATCCTCTGGGTAGCCTTTGCCAATATCATGCAGCAATGCGGCCACCAGCAGCACGCGCGGGTTGCTCAGTGAAGCAAAAATGCGGGCGGGCATATCGGTGCCTTCTCGCATGGCCGCCACGCGCCCCACGGTGCGGATCAGGTGCTCATCCACCGTGTAATGGTGATACATATTAAATTGCATCAACGCTTCCACATGGCGGAAGGGTGGTAAAAAGCTAGCCAGTAGCCCCGCCTCATTCACAGCGCGCAGCGTGTTTTCAGGGTCGCGCGTGTGGGTGAGCAGCTGCAAAAATTGGGCATTGGCCTGCGCATCGCACTGCTCATCTTCATCCAAATGCATGCGGCTGCGGGCAATGGCGCGAATGGCATCTGGGTGAATGAGCAACCCGGTTTTATCCGCTTCGGCAAATAGGCTGAACGCATGGGTGGGGTTTTGGGTAAGGTCGCGCAGGTTGGTGTGGCTCAATTGCCCTTTCACCAATAGTAGTGGTTTGGTGAGTTTTGGCTTTTTGGTGAACAGTGCAAACCGATTTTCCACCGTATTTTGCAATTCCAAACTGGTGCACACCACGCGGGTGAGGTGCCCCACACTTTTGGCGATGAGAAAATAATGCTTCATCAGCCGCTCAATGCCATTAAGGCCACGCGCCGATTTTAGCCCCATAGCAATGGCAATTTCTCGCTGCAATTCAAAACTCAGGCGCTCTTCTGCCCGCCCCGCAATAATGTGCATGTGAAAGCGCATAAACCATAAAAAATTCTCGGCGCGGCGAAATTGTCGCCATTCCAGCGCCGTGAAGTCGGCTTGAAGAGGCACTTCATTCTGGGTGTGCAGGCCGTGCACAAAGCGCACCAGCCACACCAGTGTTTGCAAATCGCGCAGGCCGCCTTTGCCTTCTTTTACATTTGGCTCCACCAAATAGCGCGAGGTGCCTTGCTTGGTGTGGCGTTCCTCCCGCTCAAGCATTTTAGCCGCCACATAGGTGGGCGCATTTTGCTGCATCACTTGCGTATAATAAGCGGCCTCAAATTCTACAAATATGCTCGATTCCCCAGCTAAAAACCGCGCATCCATCATGGCAGTGGCAATGGTTTGGTCAGCCTTGGCAAGCCGCACGCATTCTTTCACGGTGCGGGTGGCGTGGCCAATTTTCAGGTTCAAATCCCACAACGCATAGAGCATCCACTCCACAACGCTTTCGCTCCACTGCGTGTGTTGGTGGGGCAGTAAAAACAGCAGGTCTACATCCGACTTTGGGGCGAGCGTTTGGCGGCCATAGCCCCCAGTGGCCACAATGCATAAATGCTCCGATTTCAATGGGTTGGCGCGGGGGTATTCTTCTGTGGTGGCGTGTGTGAAAAGGGTTTGCACCACCTCATCCATTGCCGCAGATAAAATCCCTGCGCATTTCAAGCCATTATTCCAGTGAGTCAGGTGAGATTGTGCCTCGTCATGCGCGGCCGCAAGCTGGGCTTTGAGCTGTGTAATCAATGAAGCGCGTTTTTGCAGTGCAACAGACATGCGCGATATAATGCACACAAAACCTAGCAGCGCAATATTATCTCACACAAAATTCGGCACAATAATGGTCACCACACCGGCTTCAATATCAATGCTGGGCACAAATTCGGTGCGGAATGGGATCATCACATCCGCGCCTTCAACTGGAGTGATCTCTAAAATATCGCCCGCGCCAAAATTATAGATCATCACCACGGTACCAAATGGTGTGCCGTCTTGCAGTCGCACATCCATTCCGATTAAATCATCAATATAAAATTCGTCGTCATTTTCTGGCTCTGGCAAGGCGCTTTCATCAGCAAACAGTTCAAGCCCACGCAGCGCTTCCACCATTGTACGGTCGGTCACATTTTTAAACGCCAAAATCACGCCTTTATCTGTTTCGCGTAAGGCGCGCACCTCAAAAATGCGGCCATCGGCACTGCGCAAGGGGCCCATTTCCAGCAGATATGAGGGGTCCTCCAGCGCCACATGGCACTTCGCATCGCCTTTAATGCCGTGGGCAGGGCCAATTTTGATAATCCATCTGGTGTTTGGCGTGTTCATATGGTGGTGATGGCGTGGCGGAAATTATATGTCAACTCGATAAATTGACTTGTGTTAAGTGTTTTGGTATAATTTCATCACGTAGAATGATATTTCAGGAGTTATATATGAGTATTTTTAATTTTTTTAAATCAGGCGATAAGGCTATGCACGCGGATTTTCAAACGGCCGCGAAGGAACGTAAATTAGATGGCGTTCAAACAAAATTGCTTGGCGAATTCGAAATAGCCAAAACCAACGTAAAATTGACTTATAATCAATTAGTTGACTTAGGTTCAACACAAGATTCTCCCTATTATGTTCGTCAAAAATCATATTTTAATGTGAAAAATGAAACGAATACAAGAGATTTCGTTACGTTACAAAGAACGGTAGCTAATAAATTCCGTGAATACACAATGAATTGCACACAATACAATGTGGTGCTTAACAAGCTCAAATCAAATCGTATAAATGTAGTTGAATTAGCGGCAGGCTTTCAAAAAACTAAATTTGAGCACTTTCTTGGCGCGTCTAAACTCGCCATGATTCTTCTGCCTTTGGTGCTGATTGGGGCTGGGTGGAAATTCTTTTCACAAAAATCAGAATCTGTATCGTAAACTCAGGCTTAACGCTTGACAAGCCAGTTGCTATTGCACTAGAAGCACAGTTTCAAGATCAAGAGGCGTGGCCTCACTGTTATGAATGGGCGAGAATAACGATGTATGCAATTATCAAAACGCAAGGCAAGCAATATCGCGTCGCCGCAAATGACGTGATCACAATCGACCGCATGGAAGGTGAAGCTGGGGACGTTGTCACCATTTCCCAAGTGCTTTTGGTAGGTGGTGAGGCTGGCATTCAGGTTGGCGCCCCATTTGTTGAAGGTGTTTCCGTTCAGGCCGAAATTGTTGCGCAAGCGCGGGGCCCCAAAGTGATCGCGTTCAAAAAACGCCGTCGTAAAAATTCTCGTCGCGCACGTGGTTTCCGTGCAGACCTCACAAAGTTGAAAATTGTGTCAATTGGTGCTGGTGAAGCGCCAAAGGCAAAAGCAAAAAAAGCCAAAGCGGAAGACGCGGCAGACGCTGCGGCTTAACATCAATATCGGTTTTGAAAAAAACCAAAACATAATGGAGACATAAAATGGCAACCAAAAAAGCTGGTGGTTCCTCCCGCAACGGACGCGATTCCGCAGGGCGCAGGCTCGGCGTTAAAAAATTCGGTTCTGAAGCTGTAATTGCAGGCAATATCATTGTGCGTCAACGCGGCACAAAAGTGCACCCTGGCGCAAATGTTGGCATGGGCAAAGACCACACACTGTTTGCATTGGTGGATGGCAAAGTGTTGTTCGGCCAACGTTTAGGGCGTTCTGTTGTATCTGTTTTGCCAGTGGCTGTTGCCGCTGAGTAACAGGTACTTTGAGTGCTTAAAAAAAAGGGCGCCACTTGGCGCCTTTTTTGTGTTATAGAAGTGCGTATAAATTGGAACTACAATGAAATTTCTCGATCAAGCAAAAATATGGATTCGATCAGGCAATGGTGGCGCGGGAGCGGTGTCGTTCCGGCGTGAAAAATTTATTGAATATGGTGGCCCCGATGGCGGCGATGGCGGCCGCGGTGGCGATGTAATCATTGTGGCGGAAAATCATCTGAATACGCTGATCGATTATCGCTATCAGCAGCATTTTAAGGGCAAAACGGGCGGCCATGGTATGGGTCAGCAGCGCAATGGCGCCAATGGTGGTAATTGTATCATGAAGGTGCCCGTGGGCACGCAAGTGTTTGAAGAAGATGGTGAAACACTGATTGTGGATATGGTTGAGGCGGGGCAAGAATATCGCCTCGCAAAGGGCGGCAATGGCGGCTTCGGTAACCTTTATTTCAAAACGGCCACCAACCAAGCGCCGTATCATGCCAACCCAGGGCTTGAAGGCACTGAAAAATGGATCATACTGAAGCTGAAATTGATTGCCGATGTGGGGCTTGTGGGTTTGCCAAATGCGGGGAAATCTACCTTTTTGGCGGCTGTCAGCGCTGCGAAGCCTAAAATTGCTGATTATCCCTTCACCACATTGCACCCCAATTTGGGCGTGGTCAGCCATTATGAACATCGCTTTGTGGTGGCCGATATTCCGGGGTTGATCGAGGGTGCGAGTGAAGGGTTGGGACTGGGCGACCGCTTCCTCGGCCATATTGAACGCACCCGCGTGCTGCTCCATTTGATTGATGGCACCTCCACCAGCCTCACACAGTCGTATCGCATCATTCGCGGTGAGCTGGAAGCCTATGGCGCGGGGCTAGAAACCCGCCCTGAAATTGTGGCAATCACCAAGGCTGATTCCATTCCTGAAGCGGATCGCAAACGCAAGCTTTCGGCTTTCACCCGCGCCACAGGCGTACAGCCGCTGCTGATTTCCGCTGTCTCAGGCGAAGGCATGAAGCCAATGCTCGATAAATTGCTGGAGTATATGCCCGCAGTGGTGGTGGAAACGGAGATCGAGCCAGAAGTCATCGAAGGCGCGCCGTGGTCACCGATTTAATGTAATATAGACGGCATCCCACAATCATTATACACTCTGCACCATGAAACCCATCTCCTCTTATTCCCGTATTGTCATTAAAATTGGTTCAGCCTTGATGGTCGACCACGGCAAGGGCCTGCGCGCGCAATGGCTGGCCAGCCTTGTGGAAGACATTGTTGCGCTGAAAGCCGCGGGCAAAGAGGTGATTCTGGTGTCATCTGGCGCGATTGCCTTGGGCCGCACGGTGATGAAATTGCCCAAGCGCACGTTGAAATTGGAAGAGGCGCAAGCCGCCGCCGCCGTGGGGCAAATTGAGCTGGCGCAAGCATGGAAGCACGCGCTGGGTGCGCATAATATTCAAGCCGCGCAGGTGCTGCTTACCTTGAATGATACGGAAGACCGCCGCCGTTATTTGAACGCGCGCCAAACCTTGTTCACGTTGCTGCAGCATGGGTGTATTCCTGTGATCAATGAAAACGACACCGTGGCAACCGCCGAAATTCGCTATGGCGATAATGACCGCCTCGCCGCACGCGTGGCCAGTATGATGGCGGCCGATTGCTTGGTGCTCTTGTCGGACATCGACGGTTTTTACACCGCCCCGCCGCATTTAGACCCAAATGCCCAGCATGTGCCGCTCATCACCAACATCACGCCTGAAATTGAGCAGGCGGCGGGTGGCGCGGCTTCAGCGTTCTCGCGCGGGGGGATGGCCACAAAAATTGAAGCCGCCAAAATTGCCATGAATGCCGGCTGCGCCATGGTGATTGCGCGCGGGAATGTGTTGCGGCCGATTGAGGCGGTGGAGCGTGGCGCGTTGTGCAGCTGGTTCATCAGCAATTCATCCCCCGTTTTGGCGCGTAAAGCGTGGATCGGCGGCGTTTTAGAACCAAAAGGCGTGTTGCATATCGATGATGGCGCGGCCAAAGCGCTTAAATCTGGCAAAAGCTTATTGCCCGCAGGTGTAATGCGGATTGAAGGGCAATTTTCACGCGGCGATGTTGTTACCATTCGCGATGCTCTGGGCCAAGAGCTCGGGCGCGGGCTTGTGGCGTATGACGCGCATTATGCCGCTCAAATGTTAGGGAACGACAGCCGCAAGATTGCCAAAATCCTCGGATTTGATGGTAAGCATGAGCTCATTCACCGCGATGACCTTGTGCTGGGCGCTTAACATACAGATTTTCTGAAAATTCTTACATTTTTTACCATTTATTTAGGCGAATAATTGTGTAAAATGATATAAGGTGCATGTTCAATGTGCGCCGCGCATATAACAAACTATGGAGAATTGCCATTCGTCGTCCTTCCCAACGTCCAAATGCACCTGTCACCCGTGATGGCCCACGCATTAATAAAGAAATCCGTCTTCCTGAAGTGCAATTGATCGACCAAGAAGGCACCAATGTTGGCAAAGTGTCGATCCACGAAGCCATGGCGCGCGCGGAAGAGGCAGGGTTAGATCTGGTGGAAATTTCCCCCAATAGCGCGCCGCCCGTGTGTAAAATCATGGATTATGGCAAATTCCGCTTCCAAGAGCAGAAAAAAGCTGCTGAAGCCCGCAAAAAGCAAAAAATTGTTGAAACCAAAGAAATCAAGCTGCGCCCTGGTATCGATAAGCATGATTATGACGTGAAAATGCGTCATGCCCGTGGCTTTTTCGAAGAGGGCGACAAGGTGAAATTCACCCTACGTTTCCGTGGCCGTGAAATGGCACACCAAGATATTGGCATGAAGCTGCTTTCACGCGTGAAAGAGGAAACCGCTGAAATTGCGAAGGTAGAATTTGAACCGCGCCTTGAAGGCCGCCAAATGATGATGATCCTCGCACCTAAGTGATGGGTGGTGTCATCCTGAACGTAGTGAAGGATCTCATCGAAACGGGATGCTGAATTCGTGTGAGATTGCCACGCTCACCGCGTTCCCCACGCAATGACGTTTACTATAGCTTACCCTGCGCCTCGCTGGGCGCAGCGAAGAGGGGTAAGTTGCGCTGAATGCAGCTGCACCCACACAGTATAATTCTGCTCAAAAATCGCAGGCAATGCCTTTATTTTCCCAATCGCCATATCGCACAGCTTCTGCGCCAACGCGTCCGTTGATCTCCTTTATGGGGGCTGCGTTGTGCGCGTCTGCATCAATTTTAGCACGGCGCGCTTTCGCTTCATTCAACGCGTTGAGTGCGTCTTGCGAGTGTGTTTTGGGGGTATTATCTTGCATATTCCACCGCTTGCGTTTGAAGGGATCAGTTCCTATATCTATAGCATGTACGTAAGGAGCTGCCAACTATGCCGTTAAATTTCATGAAAACCGCCATTTTATTGGCGGCTATGACAGCGCTGTTTATGGGTGTTGGGTTTATGTTGGGTGGCGAGCAGGGCATGATGATTGCGCTGGCTATGGCATTGGCCATAAACGTGTTTTCCTATTGGAATTCCGACAAAATGGTGCTTTCCATGCATGGCGCGCAAGAAGTGACTCCTGAACAAGCCCCTGAACTTTATGCTTTAGTGCAAGATTTGGCCACGCGCGCTGGCCTGCCGATGCCTGCAATATATGTAATTGAGAATGACCAACCCAATGCGTTTGCCACAGGGCGCGACCCTGAACACGCCGCTGTGGCCGTGCACACGGGGCTCATGCATATGCTTACACATGAGGAGTTGGCGGGCGTGATCGCGCATGAGCTGGCGCATATCAAGCATCGCGATACTCTCATCATGACCATCACCGCCACATTAGCGGGGGCGCTGTCTTCCCTCACGCAAATGGCGATGTTCTCGGGCGGCAATCGAGAGCGCGGTGTAAGCCCCATTTTTGGCATTATTGCCATGATATTGGCGCCTCTAGCGGCCAGCGTTGTGCAAATGGCCATTTCCCGCAGCCGAGAATATGCGGCGGATGAAATGGGCGGCCAAATATGTGGCAACCCTTTATGGTTGGCGAGCGGATTGGTAAAAATTTCAAACGGTGTGGCGCATATCCCCAATGAAACCGCGCAAATGCACCCCGCAACCGCGCATATGTTCATTATGAATCCACTTAGTGGCGGCGCGATGGACGGGTTGTTCAGCACCCACCCCAACCCACAAAATCGTGTGGATGCTTTGGTGGCGCAAGCCGAAGCGATGGGAAATCAGGTGCGAGAATCGTTGCAATTAAGCCCCGCACGCGCTAAAAATGGGCCCTGGGGTTAGGGTGAGCGTTAATCCCCGCCGTGTGAGTCATCAGCAGAAGAAGGGTCTTTAATCGCAGTGATGCGTGTTGAGTATGTTCCTGATACCAATGCGATATACTCTTCTTTTGTCATCGTTTGAATATGGCCTTTTTGATTCTCAGATTTAAAATTTGAGTATGCATCTTTGAGTATTGTGATATCAGTAGTGTGGTGTGTGATGCTCGTTCTGCAATTCATAATATCATTATCAATTGTTGTCATTTTGTCAGTAAGATCATTAAATTGCATAGTGTTAGGTGTGCATGCTCTTAATTTTATTAAAATGTTATTATGAGATTTAATTAAACTAGAAAGCAAATTTTCTTGGTTAGATCGAGCACTCTCTTGTTTTGCAATCTCTTTTTCAAATCTATCAGAAAAATCGGACTTTGTGAATTTTTTATAGCGTATACTCGCTTTGAAAGCGGTATAATATGATTTTGCCTCTTCTGCCGTGACAATTTTATCTGGCGTGCCAATTAAAATAGTGGAGAGTTGATTATCAATAATCGCACGAAACGCATCGAGCCATAACGGAGGTTCTTGTGTTGGAAGTGGTGTAAAGCATTTATGTATAATACCTGTCATAATAATTCCTTTCAAAATCACGTTACTATAGTAGAAAAATTGATATATCACAATACCACATAGAAAAGCCCTCTTTCGAGGGCTTTTCTAAAAAACTTTAAATAAGCTTAATTACTCTGCCGCTTGCTGAGCTGTCAAATTTTGACGGAACAGTGCCGCGAAGTCGATCGGGTCGATCATCAATGGTGGGTAGCCGCCATTGCGTGTGATGTCAGATACGATTTGACGCGCAAATGGGAACAAAATTCGTGGTGCTTCAATGAGCACAACAGGTTGAATGCTTTCTTGCGGAATATTCATCAAGCGGAAGAGGCCAGAATACACCAATTCCAAATTGAAGATCACACCATCGGTAGATTTGGCTTTCGCTTCAATTTTCAAATCCACTTCATAATCATTTTGCGCAATTGGACGCGCGCCCACATTCACCTGAATGTCGAGCTCAGGCGCAGTACCAGGGCCTTTTACAATGCTTTTTGGTGCATTAGGATTTTCAAATGAAAAATCCTTCACATATTGGGCCAGAATATTAATTCCAGCTTGTTCTTGCGTAGGTTCTTGTACTTCAGCAGGGGTCGCTTTTTTGGCCATGACGATGTTTCCTTATATAGTGGAGGGGTGAATCTCGAATCACGTACTACATTTACGTAAATTACGGCACAAAGCAATCATCATGAGATTGTAAATCTTATGACATTCACTATATATAAAAAATAGAAAAGTAGGAATCGATATGAATGGTTTGGTCATGCTCATCGCGGCTGGAGTTGCAGCTATTGTAATTTATAAACTTTTTAGTGTTCTTGGCACGAGAACGGGTGAAGAAAGACCGCCTCGGCAAATATTCGACACAAAGAATGAGACCAAGGAGTCTGCAAAAATAATTGATATTACCCCCATCGTTATGCCAGCACCTAAACAACTGGATGTGCCGCAAGATGTTGCGGAGCAACTGAAAGCTGTGTTGGCGATAGACCCAAAATTCAGTACGGAGGAATTTATTGTTGGAGCGAAAGCTGCCTATGAAATGATTTTAACCGCGTTTGCCGCGCCCGATCTGCCAACATTAAAATCATTATTAAATACTGAAGTGTATGATAATTTTGCAGCAGCAATCGCCCACAGGCAAGCCGAAAATCATACATTAGAGACCACATTGGTGGGAATTGATAAGGCCAATTTGTTGGAAGTTGCGCTCAAAGGCACAGTAGCTAATGTTACAATTCAATATTGTGCAAAGCTCATACATGTGACCAAAAATGAAGCGGGTGCAGTGGTAGAAGGCGACGCAACCCAAATGATTGATGTGGTAGATGTGTGGACATTCTCTCGCAATTTGAAATCGCGCAGCCCCAACTGGCTATTGGTTGCAACGGAAAGCATGGATGAAACCTTCAGCTAGGGCGCTGCGATGACCAAAGACCGCTCCCTCACCCCGCCAGAGCAGCGTTTATGGCGTTATGTCACGCAAAAGGGCGCTCGGCCATCCACTATATTGCCTGATAAAACCACGCAAAAACCGCCAATTCGTGGTGGAGCGATCGACCCGCATACCTACCAGAAGCTTGCAGCAGGCACTATTGCTATTTCAGGGCGGGTCGATCTGCACGGCCTCACCCTTGAGCAGGCACACATAGAATTGTTGCATTATGTGCAATGTGCGCAAGCTCATGGCGCACATTTTGTGCTGGTGATCACAGGTAAGGGCAAACCCGCCACACCCTATTTGCCCGACGATCATCGTGGTACGCTCCGCCAAATGGTGCCGCGCTGGCTGTGCGCCGCGCCATTCATTGAATGTGTGGCCGATGTGGCTGCCGCCAGCCCAAAACACGGCGGCGATGGTGCACTCTATGTGCGTCTGAAGCGGGTGTGAATCGCAAAAATTCTTATGATTAGGATTAAGTGTGTGTTGTAGTGCAGAAATTAGCAAAAACAAGCATATGAGCTATGCGCAGATATTACAAAATTCTACCAAAAATTGAAATTTTTGAATTGACGATTTCACATTAATACTTTAGTAGTATAGCCTGTCTTTATGCATGAGAGGTATGCGATGCTTGACCCAGTTGCACCTAAAAAACCTGCTCCAGCAAAATATGAGTTTGTTTTTGATTTGGATAGAGATGGAAAACCAGATGAGGTTGCAAATCTCAAGGACGTTGATAAGAAAACAAAAATAATCACCAAATTTTCTACTATTGTTTATTTAAGTAGTACGAAAAAAGATTATAGTATAGAGGAATTAAAAAAGAGTAATTTAGTTGAGTTTTCATTTAAAATTGAAGGTGACGATAAATCAGAGACGCAAACACTTAAATTTAATAATGCTGATTTCGGCATTTCTGATGGCACGAATGTTTATTTTGATAAATCAAAAGATATTATGGTGTATAAAGAAAGATGGCATAAAAAAATTAACCAAAAAACAGATACTTATATGAAATTTATTCTGGGAGGGGCTTCCAAAATTGGGCGCGCTACGATGCAGGTTTTGCATGAACTGAAAAAAGGCCCTGCAATGCCAGATGATTGTTGGTGTGACGTTGATAAAGATTTGAAATCTGCTATGTATAATGTGTTATTACCTTTTACAGACAATTCCACCTATACAGCGTTCACTGGGGCGCCAAACCCTGCGCAACGCGCTTTACTGGAATCAGCAGGGGTGAATGTTGATGCCATGATCAGTTCCGACCCAAAGGCAGATAGAGGCGTCGCTATTTTGCACTCACCACCAATACAGTGAGTGAATACAATATCATATATAGTCGTTTCAAATAAAATTTGGGTGTCGCTCACGCCAAAAAAGCTATGGCAGGCTCTAGTATAATTAATATCAGATCGCTATCATGTCACTTATCTAAATTTATAAACACATTAATTATTATTTTTTTTGGCGTTATGTTCATCTATAATTTTTTGCCGCGCTATGGCTCTAAGACGTTCTTCCTCCGCAATTTCTTTTTCTTCTTCTGTCATTTTGCGCGGTGTTATTGGTTTAGGCGTGGCTGCAGGTTTTGGTTTTGTAACAGGGGGAGCCACTTTTCTGGCAGCATTAGCTTTGGCAGCTTCTGCTTTTTTCTTTGCTGCCGAAGCTTCCTCTTGTTTTTGCTTCGCTGCCGCGGCTTGCTCTTGTTTTTGCGCATCATCTTGCTGTTGAGCCTTTAAATTCTCAGCAGTCTTCAGTTGATTTAGCACATCTTGGTTCCGTTTTTCTTGCGCTATGGCATCCGCTTGGGCATCTGCTTGTTTTCTATCAGATGCAGCTTTCACAAGCGCTGCATTATTTTGATTTGGTACAATTGTATCTGCAAATGGAGTGGCTGGAGCTTTCGGTGTAGTGGTTTGCGCTGGTGGTGTGTATGCGGATGCCGCAATCGGTTGCACTATAACTTTCTGATTGCCATATTGTGCGAGCGAATCCGCTGCGCTTAAGGTGCTTTGTTGAAGAGCGGGCAGGGTGGTTGACGTGGCTGTTTGAGGGGGGGTGGTGGGTGAATTACCACTAAATTTTTTATCCCATATCGCCTTGAAGTTGGATCCAACAAACCAAACAGTTGCAGCTACAAATGTTACTGCAGCGGCGAGCATGGCTCCTTTTTTGCCTAACGGCAATGATTTTAAGGCTGGCAGTACTTCTTTTTTCCAATCTGCTTTTAACACAGCAGCGGCACCATAGGGCGTGCCCATTTTCTGCCCAGTAGTTGCTAGAAACAATTTGCTAAAATCCCAATGTCCAACATCAGTACCGTGCGCAACAACCGAATTTGTTATTGCATCCATACCAACTAAGAAACCGAGCTGCTTGCTTAAACGGTCGACGCCCGCTTTCAACAGCTTACCCCGTTCAGATCCCTGGTCAATAAATGATAAGCCTATCTGACCACCATCTCGTGCAATTTGAACGAGCCCCTTCAGAACCTCAGGTAAGCCCGTTAAAAAACCCTTTAGGGAGAACCCCTTTGTAACGTTACCGTTTTCATCCTTCTGTGGTGTTGAGACCATCGTACCAACGCCTGAAAGCACTTGTAAGGCGCCCCCACCCATTTTCCCAACATTACCAAGAATATTAGCGCCAAATTTGTATGACGGATTATCCAGAGAGTTGCTACCAAGTTGCATCATATTTGCACCAAGATAGAAGGCTGCGGCCTTCATTCTATTTCTGCCGTCAGCCCCCGATTCTCCATTTAAGACATCATTCCATTTTTCTGATGTCGTTTTTCCGTCACTTGCTTGCCAGGCCTGCTGGAATCCTGAGAGGAAAAGCCCAGCATTAGAAACACCCAAACCTTTGCTAAAATAGCTTCCTGCTATTTTAGCTTTGTTCATATATGCCGCTTTAAGTGCATCATCATATACGCTTGTGCCTCCAAGGCTTGAGAGATATTTATCATAACGTAGCTCATATTTTAATGAGGCATCGCTTGCCATTGCCGCTGCATGTTTGACATTATAACGACTTGTTGTACCTGCCCATGAAGAAAGCACTTTGTAATCAGGTATAATTCCTTTTGCCTTAATAGGCATATTAAGAATATTGATTGTATTGTTTTGTGTAGGCAGCCCCATCAACACAGCCCCACCAACTGCGCTGACACCTAATTTTCCTAATTGTAGAAAAACATCTGTTGTAGATGCGCTGAACCAATTGTTGTTGTCTTGAGGACTCTTTTTATCTGCCGCCCCGCCACTCACCGCCGCACCAGTCGATGGCGTTTGATACGCCATTCGGGAATATTTCGTGAGGAGTGTATACGTCATTCTAAACCTATTTGATGCATTAACACAATTGCGCCAATCATCTTATCCTTAATGCTACCACATTGGTGGATAATGTCTAATAAATTATGTATTCTATCATTTTATGCCCTGTCGATTCATTTTTGTGTAATTTTATTTCATTTTTATGGTAAATGCAGCAAAATTTTTTGTGCGGCGCAATAATTTTGATGACATCCTCACAACAGTGGCGCGATAACGTGTTGATATATAACAATATTTCATCATCATACTAAAGTTGTAGATGTCCATTCCGATATTGCGACGCGATATTGAAATTGTACCAATTGTTCATACTTTCCACAGACGGTGCGCGCGAACAACCTAGTTCTTTAGTCTAATAGATGTTCTTTTTTGCAGCAGACTTGCTGATTCTGACGATTCTGGTGTGAGAAAAGCTAACCAGAGTCCAAAAATGAATTCAGTTAATCTTTTTCAATCGCTTGGGGCAGAGCAGCTCATATGCGGTCTCCCTTTCCCATATAGGAAAAATGATTTAGTATGCACTAAACACACGCTAGCATTTAAGGAGTTTTTTGTATCGCCTCTTAAAATGGAGAAGGTCAATTTTTAGAAACTGAGCGCATGATTAACCATACAAAAATTGAACCAAACGCGGCAAAAACAACCGTAGTGCCAATTAGCATTTTAAAAAATTCTTTTGGTAAAAATTTGAATTTGTCTAATTTTTCAGACACGGGTTTGTAGAAATGCAGATCGTTCTCATCTAATAGGCGCGACTCAGAAGTTTCAGTGGCTTCAGCTAAATACCTTGATCCCATTTTTAAGTAGCGCATATTATTTCCGTCTTCCCACCACATCATACCAGTAACTAATGTTGCAAGCGCAGCGCCGAGTAAGGCACCACCTTTTGCAGGATTTGTCCTTAAGTAATCTGAAAAATCTTGGTCCTGACCACTGCTCGCTGTGGGGGTTGGCACTTGCAGGAATATTGGGTTCATGCGACTACTCCTTGCATGTTAGACGAAAGTATTAATAAATGGTAAAACGTTTCGTGGCAATTGCTTATTTTAGTGAGTGCATTGATTCTTCCCGATGACTGCATGAGCCAGCTGGGTGCCCCCCCTTGCCTTGTTATGCCCCCTCATATACAAGCGGGGCATGATCAAACCCGCCACCTTGCGTACGCTTGCCACTCGTTTTGCTGCCATTGATGCGGAGATGGCGGGCAACCCGCCGATTGAGCGCTTGATTGCGCTGGGTAAGGAGCGCGCTGAAATTGAACCCTTGGCCATGAAGGCGCAGCGGCTGGAGGCGATTGCGGCGGAATTGGCTGATGTGCAGGAGCTGCTAGCCGACCCCGACTTTAAAGACATTGCCTATGCCGACCAGCAGAAATTGCTGGAGGAGCAAGCGCTTGAAACCCAAGAATTGCGATTGTTGCTGTTGCCGAAGGATTCGGCCGATGAGCGCAGCGCCATTATTGAGGTGCGCGGCGGCACAGGTGGGGATGAGGCCGCTATTTTCGCGGGTAATTTGTTCGAAATGTACACCCGCTATGCCGCCAATAAAAAGTGGAAAGTAGAAATTTTGAACGAATCGGAAGGGGCGATGGGCGGCTATAAGGAAATTGTGGCCAGCATTTCAGGCAGTGGCGTATTTGCACGGCTGAAGTTTGAAAGCGGCGTACACCGCGTGCAGCGTGTGCCCGATACCGAAACACAAGGCCGTGTGCACACCTCCGCCGCCACTGTTGCGGTACTGCCAGAAGCCGAAGAAATTGACTATGTGATCGAAGAGAAGGACCTGAAAATCGATACATTTCGCGCGGGTGGCGCTGGCGGCCAGCACGTGAATAAAACCGATAGCGCGGTGCGCATCACCCATTTGCCCACGGGCGTGGTGGTGGTGCAGCAAGATGAACGCTCGCAGCATAAAAACAAAGCCGCCGCGATGAAAATTCTGCGTTCGCGGTTGTATGAAGCGCAGCGCGAGCGCATCGCCAATGAGCGGGCGGCCGATCGTAAAGGGCAGGTGGGGTCGGGGGATCGCTCAGAGCGGATCCGTACCTATAATTTTCCACAAGGGCGGGTGAGCGATCATCGCATCAACCTCACGCTGTATAAAATTGATGAGATGATGCAAGGGCTTGGCGCTGTGGATGAAATGATCGACGCGCTGATCACCAACCATCAGGCGCAATTGCTAGAGATTCATAATGGAGATGAGGCGTGACGCTCGGCGATGCGCTTAAAAATGCTGCCCAGCAATTTGCCGCAGCGGGGCTGGACACTCCGCAATTGGACGCGCGCTTATTGTTGCAGTATGCCACCGGGCAAACCCATACTGACTTGATTTTGAATAAAAATAATACAATTGCTGCGCAGCATTTGGCTGCGTTTGAATCCTATGTCGCGCGGCGTTTGCAGCACGAACCTGTGGCGCGGATTATTGGACACAAGGAATTTTGGGGGCTAGATTTCGCGCTCAATGCCCATACCTTGGTGCCACGGCCAGAGAGCGAGTTGGTGGTGGAATGTGTGATTGCCACTGCAGCACACAACAATAAACCTTTTCATATCCTCGACATTGGCACAGGCAGTGGCTGCTTATTGCTGGCGTGTTTGCATGAAGTGCCGCATGCACACGGTGTTGGGGTGGATATTTCACCTGAAGCGCTGACAATGGCGCAGCACAATGCGCAGCAGTTGTATTTGGAGGATCGCGCGCAATTTATTCAGGCGGATATACTAGAAATCGGGGCAATTGCCGCCGCCATCCACTCGCAGAAATTTGAAATTATCATATCAAATCCGCCTTATATTCCGCAAGCCGATATTGCCGCGTTGGAGCGGGAGGTTCAGCACTACGACCCTATGCGCGCATTGGATGGCGGTGTGGATGGCCTCGATTTTTATCGTGCCATCATACAGCAAACTCATATGCTTTTGAAGCCAAAAGGGGTATTCATTATGGAATTTGGGGTTGGGCAATCTCATGATCTTTTACAAATGGTTAATGCGGCTCAATTTGTTGATATTGTTATAAAAAATGATCTTTCAGGCATGCCTCGTGTGATTTATGCGACGAAAGTATAAGAAAAAATTGTTCTATGAGCGATGTTTTGCGTTGCAAATTTTTTACATCGGTGTATGAGAGGGCATAGGCTTTTTATGTCACATTTTGAGACATTTTTTTTGCCATTATTTTGACAGGATTATCCTGCACACAGCACAGCTAGAGTGTAAAACGGCGTAACATTTAGGAGTATTCTCTTCATGAGAAATGTACAACATCGGCGTATGCGTGGGCGGCCAAATAGCAATGCACCACAACGTAATAACGGAAATATGTTGACACGCTCATTCGAGAGCAATGGCCCAGATGTGAAAATTCGCGGAACAGCGCAGCATATTGCCGAAAAATACGTGACATTAGCGCGCGATGCCCAAGTAGCCGGCGACCCCATCATGGCTGAAAACTATCTGCAGCATGCCGAGCATTACATGCGTTTGATTGCTGCCGCACAGGCGCAAATGGGTGTGTCAAACACCACCTATCGCTCAGACGAAGGCTATGATGAAGATGATTCCGAAGGTGGAGAGTCTGAAGGTGAAACCCCTGTTCAAGCCAGCCAGCCACAGCCTTATGTTGGGGAATTCCCCGCGCGCCGCCCGCAACATCAACAACGTGAGCCGCGCAACGATGCCCCCCGAAATGACAGTGAACGTGAGCCACGCCGCGATAGGCCAGAGCGCGCTGAGCGTCCAGAACGAAATTTTGAACCGCGTGAGCCCAGAGAGCCGCGTGAATATCGCGATAATCGCGCTGAGCGCCAGCAACCACGCCAATATCACCAGCCGCAACCTGTTTCCGATGCAGGGGAGGGCGCCGCGCCATTATTAGAGCGTCGCCCGCGCCAACCCATGGCGCCGCGCAACCCAATGGCCGATGTGGATGATGCGCCAAAGCCAATTATGCCGCGTGTAGAACGAGCAGTGGAAACAGAAGCTGCGCCAGAATTGCCTGCATTTTTGATGGCTACACGTCGCAGTGCGCCGCGCCGCCCACGGCCAGAACGCCCGCAGGTTGAGGGCATGGATTCATCGGCCGCTGAAGAAGAATAATTTTTCTTAGCCCCTTTAATCCGCCTTGCTTACACCCCATATCCCATACAAACAGCGCGTTTGCCGCGCATTCAAGGATATGAGGGATCTATGAATATCGAAAAATTTACAGAACGTAGCCGTGGCTTTTTGCAATCGGCGCAAACGGCGGCGGCTGTGGCGGGCCATCAGCAATTGCAGCCTGAGCATCTTCTTAAGGTGCTGCTGGATGATGAAGAAGGCTTCGCGAGTGCGTTAATTGATCGCGTTTCGGGTCAATCGAAAATTTTGCGCGCGCAAAATGAAGCGCTCATTGCCAAATTGCCGAAAGTGGAGGGCAGTGGGGCAGGGCAGGTGTATATGGCGCAGGCTTTGGCGCGCACGCTGGACACCGCCGAGAAGCTGGCAACCAAAGCGGGTGATAGTTTTGTGCCGGTGGAGTATATGCTGCTGGCGCTCGCCACCGAAAAGGATGCGGCCACCTCAAAATTATGCGCCAGCCTCGGCATCACGCCGCAATTGCTCAACGCTGCCATTCAAGACATTCGCAAAGGGCGTACCGCCGATTCTGCCTCGGCGGAAAATGCCTATGACGCGTTGAAAAAATATGCGCGTGACCTGACCCAAGCTGCGCGCGATGGCAAACTCGACCCCGTGATCGGTCGCGATGAGGAAATTCGCCGTACGATTCAAGTGCTTTCGCGCCGCACGAAAAATAACCCCGTACTGATTGGCGAGCCAGGTGTGGGCAAAACAGCAATTGCTGAGGGGCTTGCGTTGCGGATTATCAATGGCGATGTGCCGGAATCTCTGCGCGATAAAAAATTGTTGTCGCTTGATATGGGGGCGCTCATTGCAGGTGCCAAATATCGTGGGGAATTTGAGGAGCGCTTAAAAGCAGTGCTGAATGAGATTCAATCGGCCAATGGGCAAATTATTTTGTTCATTGATGAAATGCACACGCTGGTGGGCGCGGGCAAGGCTGATGGTGCGATGGATGCCTCAAATTTATTGAAGCCAGCTCTTGCGCGCGGCGAGCTGCACTGCGTTGGCGCCACCACGTTAGATGAGTTTCGTAAGCATGTGGAAAAGGACGCTGCACTTGCACGCCGCTTCCAGCCTATATTTGTGAGTGAACCCACGGTGGAAGATACAATTTCAATTCTGCGGGGATTGAAGGAAAAATATGAGCTGCACCATGGCGTGCGGATTACCGATTCTTCGCTTGTTGCTGCTGCCACATTGTCGAACCGCTACATCACAGACCGATTCTTGCCTGATAAAGCGATTGATTTGGTGGATGAAGCCGCGGCCCGTTTGCGGATGCAGGTGGATAGCAAGCCAGAAGCACTCGATGAACTCGACCGCCGCATTATTCAGCTGAAAATTGAGCGTGAAGCCCTGAAAAAAGAAGATGATACCGCATCGAAAGATCGCCTGCAAAAGCTGGAGGTGGAACTTTCAGGTTTGGAAGAGCAAGCAGGCACACTTACCACCCAGTGGCGCAGCGAGAAGGATAAGCTGGCAGGTGCGCAAAAGCTGAAGGAGCAACTCGACCAAGCTCGGCTGGAGTTTGAGCAAGCGCAGCGCAAAGGCAACCTCACGCGCGCAGGCGAGCTGGCGTATAGCGTGATTCCGCAATTGGAAGCGCAAATTCACGAGGCAGAAGCCAAGGCCACCAAAGGCACCATGATGGATGAGGCGGTGCTGCCAGAGCATATTGCGCAAATTGTTTCACGGTGGACAGGCGTGCCCGTGGAGCGGATGCTGGAGGGCGAACGTGCCAAATTGCTGCAGATGGAAGAAAAATTAAACGAGCGCGTGGTGGGGCAGGCGGATGCGGTGCGGGCTGTTTCCACAGCGGTGCGGCGCGCGCGCGCGGGGCTACAAGACCCCAACCGCCCCATTGGCTCATTTTTGTTCCTCGGGCCAACTGGCGTGGGCAAAACCGAGCTGACCAAAGCGCTGGCCGAATTTTTATTTGATGACGAAACGGCCATGATCCGCATGGATATGTCGGAATATATGGAGAAGCATTCGGTAGCGCGACTCATTGGTGCCCCTCCAGGATATGTGGGCTATGATGAAGGTGGGGCGCTCACCGAAGCGGTGCGGCGGCGGCCTTATCAAGTGATTCTATTCGATGAAATTGAAAAAGCGCACCCCGATGTGTTCAACGTGCTGCTGCAAGTGCTCGATGATGGCCGTTTGACTGATGGCCAAGGCCGCACGGTCGATTTCCGGAACACGCTGATAGCGATGACCTCAAACCTAGGTGCTGAATATTTGGTGAATGAAGCCGATGGCACCGATGAAGAGATCACACGCAACCATGTGATGCAGGTGGTGCGCGGGCATTTCCGGCCAGAGTTCCTCAACAGAATCGATGAGGTGCTGTTGTTCCATCGCCTCAAACGCGCCGATATGGCGGGGATTGTCGATATTCAGCTGCGGCGTTTGCAAGCGCTGCTGGAAACGCGCAAAATCACACTACATTTGGACGAGAGCGCCCGCATATTGCTGGCTGATAAAGGCTATGAACCGGCCTATGGCGCGCGGCCGCTTAAGCGTGTAATCCAAAAATTATTGCAAGACCCGCTCGCCGGTAAAATTCTGGCAGGTGAAGTAAGCGATGGCGATAAATTGTTGGCCATTGTGCATAATGGGGAGATTGTGTTCAGAAAAGCGTCGTGAGACAAAATCGCGTCATAATCTAACATTTAAGGACAAATCTCATGCTCAAATTATTACCTGCAATAGCGGTTTGTACATGTTTGGCAAGCTGTGCTGGCGTGAGTAAAAGGGCACCGCAAATGGTGCCTGAAAATAAGGCTACCCAAAAAACACCTTCTAAACCGATCACAATTCATAGCGGGAATGGCTTATCACTAGAAGATAAAGCGAAATCTAATCGAGAACATTTTCCTATTAAATCAGAACCTTCAGTTCGAGGCTATTTTCCAGTCTTTAAAATGGGTATATAATGATGATCAAACAATATTTGGTGCTGATCCCTGTAATGATTAGCCTTTCGGCGTGTAGCACTGTGCCAATCGTGCCTGAAGCGACCAAAACATTACCGTTTATTTTAGAGAGAGATCTTGCGGGCACCTCGAAAGCCAGTGGTGTATTTGTGAATGGTATTACGGGTGAGCGCCGCAAATTTAATGTGAAGTTGAATGGAATTGCAAATCGCAACCAATTCACGCTTAAAGAAGATTTTGCATATGAAGATGGTGAAAGAGATACCAAAACATGGGTATTTACCCGCATTTCATCCACAGAATATTCAGGAACGCGTGAGGATGTGGTTGGAAGTGCTGTGATAAAATCTGTCGATCACAAAGTGACGCTAAGCTATGATGTAGAGCTTAAAATGAAAAATAATTCCAAACTCACAGTGCATTTTGAAGATGTGTTGTGGAAGCAAGATGCCAAAACTATTTTCAATCGCGCCATTGTCTCCAAATGGGGTGTGCCGATTGGTAATGTCGATTTAGAATTTAAAACAGAATAATTGCTTTTTACAGCCCTGCAGATTTTGTGGAGGCGGGAGCTTTGTTGATGAGTGTGTCGATCCGTTCGCGTTCACGCTCAAATTGTGCCATAATATTGCCCTCTAATGCGCGGCCTTGCGGAATTTTAATCCGCAGCGGGTCTACAAAGCGGCCGTTGACAATCACCTCATAATGCAGATGCGGGCCAGTGGAATAGCCAGTGGAGCCCACATAGCCGATCACCTGGCCTTGGCGGACTTTGGCGCCTTCTACCGTGCCACGTGCAAACCCCGACATGTGGGCATAGCCAGACTCATAGCCGTTGACATGTTTGATCAGCACATATTGGCCATAGCCCGATTGTCGCCCAGCGGTTTCAATCACGCCATTGCCAGAGGCCAGAATGGGGGTGCCACGTGGTGCCGCCCAATCAACACCTGTGTGCATGCGGGTGTAGCCTAAAATGGGGTGGCGGCGCGAGCCAAAGCCAGAGCGGAACACCCCACCATCCATAGGCTTGCGCAGTAGGAATTTTTTCGCGCTTTTCCCTTTTTCGTCGTAATAATCGATGGTGCCGTCATCTGCGGTTTCAAAACGATAGAATCGCCGCGTGTTGCCGCCAAGAGTGATGGCGGTATATAATATGTCGGATTGTTCTTTGGCTTTGCTGCCACTATTTTCATCCTCAGCATAAAATAGTTCAATGGAATCGCCTTGTTTCACTTTGCGTTCAAAGTCGAGGTCGAAAGACGAGATGCGAATGAATTCTGCTAGCACGCCACGTGGCACGCCATTTTTGAGGCCTGTTTCATATAATGCATAATAGAGTGACAGGCGGGTGTCGGTTTCGTCCTCCGCTTCATCTGTAATCGTGCTTTGGCTGGGTTCGTCGGCGTCTTCGTCGCTTTCATCAATAATGACATAATGCCCAAGGTCGCTTTGCACCGCCACAGCCAGTGGAGTTTTGTCGGCCAATATCCGCACTTTTTCAGGCAGGCGTGCAATTTCATCAGTGCCCGCACCAAAAAATAGCTGCACTTTAAGGCCTTCTTTCCATGTGCCGGCCGAAAGCCTATTCATCAGTGTCTGTGATAATAATTGTGCTTCTTTGGCGGCAATGCCTTGGCGTAATAATATATCGGTTAAACTGACACCAGGGGTCACTGTAATGGTTTGGTCGTCGCCCGCTTTAAATTTAAGCGGGTCGGTGGTGTCTTTCGATATAGCACTAATATTGGCAGCGGTGATTTTCACATCCATCGGGCGCGCGCCATCTTGATTGGCCACAGATTGCGCAATGAACAAATCAGTAATTTCGGTATTGATCCCAGTGCTTCCATCTGAAGTGGCAATTTGGGTATTTTGCATCTTTAATATATCTGCCAACGACAACGGTTTATCACCATATAGTGGCGCGGGCCCAATTGCCTTCATAAAATCCTTAGCACTAATCGAAATTTCACCATCGGGTTGTTGTGTATTCTTACGCGGCGCAGATTTTTCGCCATCATCTTTGGGTGTAAAATTTAATGCACTAAATGCTGGCAAGCTTGTGGTCAATTTTGTGCGTACTAAAGAGAGCGGGGCGCTCAATCGAATATAGGTCTTGGTTTTGATAATCTCCTGTTCGCCCGCCTTCGTGCGCGTTTGCACCAAAATCGCTTGGCGTGTCACGGGCGAATAACTCAATGGGTTCAGTTTGTCAGATTTGCGGCTGGTGCCAGCTGAAAGCTCCTGCAATTTAAGGCGGGCAAGCTCAGGCGTGTTCGCGAATCGAATCGCCCCACCCGTTGCAGAGAACAAAGCCCCCCCCATCAAAATGAATCCAACGAATCCTGTGAGCACGGTTCCCGCCAGCCAACGCGCATTTATATCGCGTTTATCGAAAAGCCCGCGCATGCCGTCGAGATTCAAAGGGGGTGTTTGATCAATCATTGCCATTCTTAATGCCATTATATCCATGGCGCATCAATAGGGAGAAATATCGAGGGCATAAAAATGTTTTAAGTCTTTGTATTATATATGGAAAATAAGATAAATGAAAAAAAATGAATAAATCGTGATAAATCGTCGATTATGCCGTTGACAAGTGCGGTCGTGCTGGCATATAAACAGCGTCACCGAACGGCGCAACTGATTTGCCTCGAACGGAAAACACAAAAAAATCAAATGCTTAGCTGGCATCGCAAGGTAAAGGCTTAGAGATTTTTTTAGCTCTTTGAAATGAAAATAAATAGAAAGAGAAACGTAGGCGGCAAAGTTTGCAACACTCGTAAGAGTGAGAATACTTTGATCGCTACGATTTTTCAATACAAGGAAATGCAAATTTCCTCGTCAAAGAAATATGAGTAGTGCGATTAGCCAAGATTTAAATTCAACTTGAGAGTTTGATCCTGGCTCAGAGCGAACGCTGGCGGCAGGCTTAACACATGCAAGTCGAACGCCCCGCAAGGGGAGTGGCAGACGGGTGCGTAACGCGTGGGAACATACCTTTTAGTTCGGAATAACTCAGGGAAACTTGTGCTAATACCGGATACGCCCGAGAGGGGAAAGATTTATCGCTAAAAGATTGGCCCGCGTCTGATTAGCTAGTTGGTGAGGTAATGGCTCACCAAGGCGACGATCAGTAGCTGGTCTAAGAGGATGATCAGCCACATTGGGACTGAGACACGGCCCAAACTCCTACGGGAGGCAGCAGTGGGGAATATTGGACAATGGGCGTAAGCTTGATCCAGCAATATTTCATGAGTGAAGAGACAGCTATTTGGTTGTAAAACTCTTTCGGCAATAAATTAATAATGATATAGTTTGCAGTAAGAAGTCCCGGCAAACCAACACAGTGCCAGCAGCCGCGGTAAGACTGGGGGGGCCAGCGTTATTCATCATTATTGGGCGTGAAGGGTATGTAGATGGCCTAATAAATTTATTGTTAAATACCAATAGAATAGTTGGTTATGCAATTTAATATCTATGGGCTTTGAGTTAGAGAGAGGATAAAGGAATTTTTAAAGATAGGGGTCAAATCCGTTTGATTTTATAAAGAATTTTATATTGCGAAGGCTATTATCTGGCTCTATACTGACATTGAGATACGAAAGTTTGGGTAGCAAACAGGATTAGGGACCCTGTTAGTCCATACTGTAAACGATGAATGTTCAATATTGGAAATTTTATTTTTCAGTATTTTAGTTAACACGGTAAACATTCCGCCTGGGAAGTACGATCG
>JANPGK010000030.1:0-15962 GCA_031423895.1 Hyphomicrobiales bacterium | reverse complement strand
TCTGTCACCGTATAGACGGATGTCCCCGCATCAAAGCTAATCGTATAATCGCGCCACGCACCTGAGAAGTTCACCACATCCGATGACCCCACGCCGCCATCAATGCTGTCGTTCCCCCCGCCTGATGAAAAACTATCGTTATATGCCGACCCAATAATATGCTCAAATGATGAAAACTGGTCTCCTTGCGCATCCCCAACAGAACCCGTACCCACCAACAAATCGATTGCAATGCCAGAACTGGCATTTTCATATGACAACACATCAATACCAGATCCGCCACTTAAGCTATCCGCACCTGCGCCACCAATAATTGTATCATTTCCACCCAGCCCTATAAGGGTATCTTGCCCACTATTTCCACTGAAATAGTCCCCCAGAGATGAACCAATTAATTGATCATTTAAGGCACCCGCACTTAAAACTTCTGCATCAATATTATTGATATCTATTGTAAAATCTTGAATATAGGTTAATCCGCCCTTATCTGTGACTTCTACACGAATGACATGAGCAACATCGGCCTCATAATCAAGTGCAAATCCATTGGCCACACGTACTATACCCGTAGTGGCATCCACACTAAACCGACCACCTGCATCGTCAATTAAGCGATATGTAAATTGATCCACCGCATCAACATCAGACACACCAACTTGACCAACAATAGTGCCGTGCGTTGCACCTTCATGAATAGAATGAGCTGAGATACCAAGTCCATCAGGACGCTCATTAATATCATTCACACGAATTTGAAACGTTTTAATGTATTCATGACCAGCGGAGTCTACAGCCATTAAGGTGATTGAATGAGATTGACGCTCCTCAAAATTAAAATTAGTGCCAGAGCGTATTCTCAATTCATTATTGATGATTTCAAAATAATCTTGAGACCCAGTTAATGAATCAATTATATGATATAGAAATTTTTCATCTATAGTAACATCACCAATATTTGGATCAACTGCCTGCAATCGTGCAATAACAGTGCCAGAAGTTGAATTTTCATCAATATCAAACTTGCTAATCAATAAATCAGTGATTGGCACATTAACAGAGTCGTTATTATCTTCAAGTGAGGGCTCGACCAGCTTGGTACTTTTGTCAATTATATTGACGATTGGCGCTTCATTTTTATCTAGAATCTCTTTTGTCGGCACATCAGGCACAGATTGAGAGCCACCAACATTAGACACCTTAACACGGCCAGAACCAGACGCAGGCCCCTGATCCTCAACAATAGGAGTCTCTACCAAATCCACATTGAATACAAGCTCATGAGGCGCCTTAATGCTTGCCTCAGAGGAAGCGGCGCCACTGTAAACCTCTGCATTGCGCTCAATTCCTGCTGAGCGTTCAATAGGCCGCAAAATAAAACTATGAGTGTTCGTTGCATTGTGAGACGGAAGCTGCTCGCGTGAAACAACATTCGAACCCGGCGCTATATCTTGAGGCACACTCGCGTTAACATCATATCCTTTAAGCGCCTCACGAGAAACATCCAGATAGGTTCCCGTGTGATTGCTTTGATTGAGGATGTCCATACGATCTGCAGGAGCAGAAGGCGTAATATAATCTCTTGCTTTCTCTAACGGCTTACGAAAATGAGAAACAGCCTCAGCCGCCGCGTTAGCGGCGGTCTGTGTTAAATCGTCAATTGAGGCATCACCAGATTTATTTGGTGGTAAGCCGTCCTTGCCAATGGCCATTTATTACTCCGAATCAGAATCAGCGCGATGAATCACGCAACCTGCGTCACCATAGAGTCTAAAGGGCTAATTCTTGACAAGGTGTTAAGATCGGGCAGAAAATGCCTAAACCTATTAAAAATATGTAAAAATAATAAATAGAATGATCTTATATTGGCACAAATGATAAATTTTTGGTAAATAATTATATAAGAATTTGATGCAAATAATTGATTTTATTATATTAATTTATAATTTTTAAAATGCTATTTTAATGGCACAAATCTTGCTATGTAGCAATATATCAGATTGCTTTTCCTTATAAATTTATGAAATTTTTCTGTGAATAAGGGTTAACCAATCAGGATAATCATTATCTTTCAAAGACAGCGTTACACCGCCTGTTTAATCAAAAAATCCTGATATAAACCCGCTTCGTTCATGAGCTTCTGATGCGTGCCATGCTGAAGAATTCGGCCTTCATCGAGCACAAAAATTACGTCTGCAGCACGAATAGTCGCTAATTTATGCGCAATAACAAGCATCGTTTTTCCATGGGACAGCTGTGCAATAGCCGCCTGAACCGCATGTTCCGATTCCGCATCCAAGGCTGATGTTGCCTCATCAAGCAACAAAATTGGTGCGTTTTTGAGGAATGCACGCGCCAAACTAATACGCTGGCGCTGCCCGCCTGAGAGTTTCCCGCCCCGATCCCCCACATAGGATTGATACCCCATCGGCAATTGCGTAATAAATTCATGTGCGAATGCCGATTGAGCCGCCATTTCAACAGCCTCAAATGAGGCATCTACATTCCCAAAGCGAATATTATCTTCAATTGTACCATCAAGCAACACAGCCTCTTGCCCCACATAGGCAATATGCCCACGCAGCGAATGCCGCGTAACCGCACGAATGTCGTGCCCATCAATTGAAATGCACCCTGAATTGACATCAGCCATGCGCATTAACACCGTAAAAATTGTCGATTTTCCTGCGCCGCTGCGCCCCACCAGTGCTGCTGTTTTGCCAGCTGGCACAATAAAGCTCAAACCCTCCAAGGCATTGGCCCCGCCATATGAGAATGCAACATCCTCAAACTGAATTTCACCCGAATTCACTTTCAATTCTTGAGCATTTTGCGCGTCTTCAACATGATCTTGCGTATCGATCACAGCAAACACGCGCTCCAAAGCCGCACCACCTTCTTGAATGTGCAGGTGCAAATTGCCAAGGCCACGCACGGCCTGTGCGGCCAGTAACAGGGCGCTCACAAAACCTGTAAACGTGCCCAAAGCGCCCTGCCCGCTGGAAACACGCCACGCCACTAGCCCGACAACACCTGCCACAGCAAGGCCGCCCAGCACCTCTAAAATTGGCTCCAGCGCGGCGCGGCGATTCACTGCTTTCAGCTGCAGGGCCTCAATGGTTGCAAACTTCTGAGCCGCCTGCGCCACCATGGCGGGTTCCATGTTATAGGCTTTGATGGTTTTCAGGGCATAGAGCGATTCCGTCACAAAGGCCATCATCAACGCCACTTGAGCCTGCGTGCTGGCGGCCACACGGCGCAAACGCTTACCAATCATTTGCACAGGCAGCACCGCAAACGGTAAAATGCACATGGCCACAATCGCCAGCTTCCAATCAATATAAAACAGAGCACCCACCAGCGCCACAACCGTGAAACTATCGCGCAAAAGCCCTGTGATGAGCTTCAAAAGCGCATCACGCACATAAGTGAGGTCGGTCGTGAAGCGGCCTGCATAGGAAGCCGAAGGGTCGGGCGAAAATACAAAGGCCTCACGCGCCATCAACACGCTAAACATTCGCGTTTGCAAACGACGCAAAATGCCAATCACAAAGCCGTTGGTGGCGCGGGATTGCAAGTAGAAAAAGATGGATTTGACCATAGTTACGCCAATGATCAGCAATGGCGCAATTTGCAATGCTGGCACATCACGCTGTTCAAACCGCTCAAAAATCCATTGAATCGCCAGCGGATACAGCGATGTTGTGCCCGCAACCACCAAAACCAAAGCCAATATGCCCAGCAATTGCGGCCAATGCCCGCGCACCTCTTCACGCCATAGCCTGCGCCAATATAGCATTGATGTGTTTATGTTTTTCTTAGATTTATTGGCCATAACGCATTACTCACTCAAATAAATTTGGCGCAACTACACCATTGCCTTGCGGCACAGCCAACCCCATATGCGCATAGGCATTTGGAGTGAGCAACCGCCCGCGCGGTGTGCGCTGAATAAACCCGCATTGCATCAAATATGGCTCCACAATATCCTCGAGCGCATCTCGCGGCTCTGAAAGTGCAGCCGCCAGCGTTTCGATCCCCACAGGGCCACCGCTAAAGCTCACCGCAATGCAGTTTAAATAGCGTCGATCGAGCCGATCCAGCCCCACACCATCCACATCTAGCCGTTTTAACGCAGCGTCGGCAATGCTTTGCGTGATTTCGCCAGCCCCAGCCACCAATGCAAAATCCCGCACGCGGCGCAGCAATCGCCCGGCAATGCGCGGTGTGCCACGCGCCCGCGCGGCAATTTCAATGGCGCCATCCTCCCGCATCGGCGTGTTCAGCAACCGCGCCCCGCGCTTCACAATGGTGGTAAGCTCCTCCACGCTATAAAATTCCAACCGCAGCGGAATACCAAACCGATCGCGCAATGGCGTGGTGAGCAAACCCACTCGCGTGGTGGCGCCCACAAGTGTGAAACGTGGCAATGGCAAGCGCATGGTGCGCGCGGCAGGCCCCTCACCAATCACCAAATCGAGGTGATAATCCTCCATCGCGGGATATAAAACCTCTTCAACGGCAGGGGAAAGCCTGTGGATTTCATCAATGAACAACACATCGAATGGCTCAAGACTGGTGAGAATCGCGGCCAAATCGCCCGCTTTAGAGAGAATTGGCCCCGCTGTGGCTTTAAAATTCACACCCAATTCACGCGCGACAATTTGCGCCAACGTGGTTTTCCCCAAACCAGGTGGGCCTGCCAGCATCACATGGTCGAGCGCTTCGCCGCGAGCTTTGGCCGCTTGCACAAAAATGCCCAAATTGTCGCACAGCGTTTTTTGCCCCACAAATTCATTTAACGTCTGTGGACGCAGTGCCGCATCTGGCACATCATCCTCGCGATTCAACGCTGTTAACAGGCGGGTAGATTCATCACTCATGCGCATATCGGTAGCGAGAAGTTAACACTTTGTAAATGCGTCTATCGCCCAAACCGCCAATTCTTATGCATTAACCTTACTTCTAAAGTTGCTTTGACAAACGTTAATAATTTATTAATAATAGGCCTTATGAAAACATTAACCATTGAAATACGCCCCGCCGCAATTGAAGACGCATCTGCGCTATGCGCCATATATGATGCCGCCATGCGCTCGTCGCACACAGGCCTTATGCCTGCTGCTGCGCTGGAGCACATGCTTGGTCGCCGAGGCTTGCAATGGTGGGAAAACTTGTTGATGACAAAGCCTGGTGCGCCGCTCGCGCTACGATTTGATGGCAAAATTGCGGGCTATGTTTCAGTGGGCAAATCCCGCATTGAACGCACAGGCTGCGATGGCGAAATTTTTGAAATGTGCCTATTGCCGGAATATCAAGGCCTTGGTTATGGCAAACCACTGATGGAAGCGGGCCGCCGCCGATTGGCCAGTGCTGGCTTCAAACGCGCTGCGGTGTGGATGGTCAGCAGCAATGAATGCGCCGTGCGCCTATGCAAAACTACTGGCAGCCAGCCAGTTGCCAAAGGGCAAGAAAACATCCAAGGCGCGCTTATCCCCCTTATCGCCTATGGATTTGATGTCCAAAAAGCACTTGTTTAGTGATACAAGAATTCCATCGCTACGCGAGAATTCTTAAACTACGCTTCGCGGTTCGCTATCGCTCCTGTCAAATCACAGCGTGATTTGGATATATCCCTAAATTCCCTCTATAAAATGCCGCAATTTATGCTATACATGGCATATGCTGCATGACTCACTGCTACAAGAAGCTCATCATTTACTCCACGCCACGCCTTCAATCAGCGCGCTCGAAGATATTGTCCGTCGCGTGGCCAGCGGGTGGTGCATGTCGTTTGGTGTGCGCGATGAAGACACAATTGTGCGCCTTGCCCACCAAACCCTCAAGCGCATGACAGCACCAAATGCGGGCAAACCCACCACAGATATTGGCCATTTTATTGATATGCACGCTGAAGCCGCTATCCATAGCTGGTTTGATAGAGTACAAAAATTCAGCCAAATTTCTGACCCACAACCCCTGAGCCTGCTGCGTTATGCATTTTTACATGCCAACGAAAATGGCGAGTTTTCTAGCGTATTTTTGCACGACTCTGCACCATTTGCTGACATTGCCGCCGCGCTTGAAGTGCATGATGTTGCGCCAACGCCTGTGCTAGAACGCCGCACAATGAACCGCCAAAAAATATAAAAGGCGCGCGCAATGCATTTGGCACTCACTGAAACCCAACGCCAAATTCAAGACGCCGCCCGCGCCATCGCACAAGAGCGTATCGCCCCATTAGCCGCACGGCTCGATGCGCATGAAGGGCAGGCAGAATATCGTGAAAACTTGCAATTTTTAGCACAAAACGGCTTTGTTGGCCTTACCATTGCACCGGAGTTTGGCGGCAGCGCGGCGGATAGCATTTCCCTCGCCCTTGTAATTGAAGCGCTTGGATATGCCTGCGCGGCCACAGCTGTGGCCATTTCTATCAATAATATGGTGGCAGAGGTAATTCAAGCCGTTGGCAGCGATGCGCAAAAGCAACACGTATTGCCTGCCATTTGTGCTGGAGCATCAGGTGCTTTTTGTTTGACTGAAGCGGCTGCGGGTTCCGACCCTGCCGCCATGGCCTGCCGCGCAGAAAACACCGCTGAAGGCTATGTGCTCAACGGCAGCAAAATCTATATCACCAACGGCGAATTTGCGGAGTTTTTGCTGGTATGGGCGGTTACCAACCCTACTGCACCAAAAGGCAAAGGCATCTCGCTATTTTTGATCGAAAAAAGCCAAGTAAACGGCATTACAATTGAACGCGCCGAGCATAAAATGGGGCAAATTGGCAGTCCCACCAACACGCTGCATTTCACCAATTGCCTCGTGCCTCATGCCGCCCTCATCGGCACTGAAAATGAAGGCTTTCGTATTGCGATGGAAGAGCTTGCGGGCGGGCGCATTGGCATTGCAGCACTGTCACTTGGCATCGCGCGCGCCGCAATGGATGTTGCCAAACGCTACATGAATGAACGCCAGCAATTTGACCATAAACTGTGGGACATGCAAGGCCTGCAATGGATGGTGGCCGACCGCGAAACTGAAATGGAAGCCGCGCGCTTGCTCATTTTGCAAGCGGCGTTTTTGAAAGATCAGCGCCAGCCATATGCAAAAGCAGCTTCTATGGCCAAATTATATGCCTCGGAAATGGCAGGCCGCGCTACCGATACCGCATTGCAACTCATGGGCGGCGCTGGCTATATGAAGGATTACCCACTTGAACGCTATGTGCGAGACGCGCGCATCACCCGCATTTATGAGGGCACATCGGAAATTCAGCGATTGATTATCGCTCGCCACACCCGAAATGCACTTGAAAGCCTGCTGTAAGCCCAAAATTATTCCGCAATGCAGCATATTTCACAAAACTGTCACATAACGTTCAATAAACTATCAAACAACGCTGCTAAACAGCGGTCATGTCTGTTACATTTCCAATTCTTAATTATAATATTTTGCCCCGCGAAGATTTTACAGCGGTTGAAGCCTTGCCTGCACTTGCCTTTAAAAATATCACGTCGATTGCCCCAATTGCCGATCTCAAAATTACCCTCCCAAATCCAACACCTCAACCTGCATCTGCGCGCACCCCAAGCCATAAGCCGCGTAAACCTCACAAACCTGTGCTAAAACCGATCACAAAACCACAAGCGCCAACCTTAGCGCCCTACACGACAAATATTTTTGACATCACCAAACTGCTCGCACCCAAAACAACGCCTATCTCGTTCGTACCCATGCAGACGGCGGCAATTTCAACCGCTGCAATTGCACCAAAATCAGCACTCGACAGCATTTTGCACTGGGGTAAGGAGCTCATTTGTGGCACTGGGCAAAAAGCACCCACCATTTCGCTGGCTGGAATTTTGCAACATTTGCCAGGCCGTAGATTTGTAGCACTGCGCGCACTTGGTACGGCGATGTTTGGTGTGAATGCTGATTTGAGAGTGAATTTTCTCTCCTATCAAAATAAAGATTTATTCAAGAAAAAAGAGGGAGCAGAATATTTTGCACCCGATATTCATGAGGCGCGCGCTGGCATTGAGCTGAATTTACCTGCCATATGCATGCCAATATTGGCAGCACTTGCCAAAGGCTACGTATTGGGCGTTACCCCATTTACTCGCAATGAAGCGACTGAATCTGGCATCGCCAACCAAAAAACCGCCAATACAGCTGATTGTGTATCTAACATATTAGGGTTGGCAACTGTAGCTGCGCCTGTATTGAATACCCCTCTGCCATTCGGCCCTAAAACGATCAAACCCGATGGATATAAAGAATTTGAGAAAGCGCGTTACAGCACTGTTCGCATTAAACTGACCAATAGCTGGACAGCCATTTGGCGTGGGATTACAGGGCAAGAACCTATCAATGGCGATCTACAGCTGGAGATCAGTGGTGACCGCGATCTGACCAGAAATGGCCGAATTCGCACCTCATTTACAAATTCTGTGTTCATTAAGCTAAATGACCCTTCACAGGCAGTATTTGCAGCGGGCATAAAAGGCTATCTTGACGTGGCAAAGCGCTGGAGCTGGCTGCAAGATGCTGAAGTGAACGCAAAATTGCGTTATACGCGCTACGATATCCAAGCGGGCACATGGCATAACCATATTCAGCACGAAGTGAAAGAGCTTGCGCCCAACGCTCCAGTTGCCTTTAAATTATGAGATCACTGGCTCTTGTATGAATTCGCCTCAATCACCAAATTACCGATAATCGTGCGCAGCTGAATCCGCAGCGGCACCAGCGTTTTGCCATCGGCTGTTGGCACCAGCCAAATCTCATTCTCGGGGTTGCTAGTGAGATAGCGCGTTACCTTTTTGCTGGGGCGATGGCCAGCCAGTGGCTCATATTCCGCGCGGCACACCAGCACCTCACCCGAAAATCCGCCCACAGTGCCTTGCAACTTGCGCACACCCTTTGGTTCAAGGCTAATATCATAACGCTGGCGGCCATCAAAAATTTGAAGTGTTTGGTTGCATTCGGCGGGTGTCACAGCCCCTTTTGTGGTGCGCGGAATGAGAAACCCACTCAGCGGATCGATCACCCCAGTTTTATGCACGGCAGTGATGGGCACGCGGTCTGGGTGCTCTCCGCTGGGCGGCTGCACGCTCATCGATGTTACGTTTTTCCCGCTAAATGCAATCGTAATGTCATTGGTTTTGTCGCCCGCCGTATTAAAAATATGGTATTGGCTTGCCGTTGGTCCATTCGGCCCATAAGTGCCGCTGCTTGAGGCTTCGCCATGGCCTGAAACCACCATATTGGCCAACCCTGAAATTTTGCCATTCCCACTCATATGATAGTTTGCGCCATTAATGCCCCCGGCAATATGAGCGCGCCCAATACGAATGCCCAAAATCCGCACGTCATAACTCATCTCAAAGCTGCTGGCATGCGCGTGAGGGAGGCTCGAAATTGCCCAAAATAGACCAAAACCGAGCACCCATGCCCGATAAGCGCGTGATTGGCTCACCTTTTTCATTTCACCCTCATGATTCTGCTTGACGTTGCCACGTAATATGCATAAGGAACAAGGCCTCATTATGAAAATTTCAGGGCAATTGTGCCCTAAACCAATAGAATGCGAGAACGACAATGGCACGTGTGTGTGAATTATCAGGTAAAACTGTTTTGTATGGCCACAGCGTAAGCCATTCAAACGTAAAAACAAATCGCCGCTTCTTGCCAAATTTGCAAGTTGTAACCCTCACCAGCGATATTTTAGGCCGCGCCATTCGTTTGCGTGTAGCCGCCAGTGCACTACGCACTGTTGAGCATCGCGGTGGTTTGGATGCCTATTTGAACAAAGCCAAGGATTGCGAGCTGTCGAAAAATGTTTTGACACTCAAACGCCAAATCGAAAAAGCACAAGCGCTCAAAGCAGAAGTTGCGGCATAAACCGCGCTGCATGTTGTGAATTAAAAAAACCGCCTCACGGCGGTTTTTTGTTATGTACCTTTAGGGTCGCGGGTCACTCATCACAATGCTGCGGCGAATAGCCCGTGTGTGGCTAAAGTGCTCAAAGAGCTTTTCACCATCATTATGTTCGATTGCAGCCTCTAGCGTGGCCAAATCAGCCTTAAATCGTGCCAAAATCTGTAGCATTGCATCCTTATTATGCAAAAACACATCGCGCCACATGGTGGGGTCGGAGGCAGCAAGGCGCGTGAAATCGCGAAAGCCGCCAGCGGAATATTGAATCACTTCCGATTCTGTCACTTGCGCCAAATCATCGGCTGTGCCCACGGTGGTGAAGGCTATCAAATGCGGCAGGTGAGAGGTGATGGCCAGCACCAAATCATGATGCTCTGGCGTCATACACTCCACTTTTGCGCCAATGCCCTGCCAAAATGCGGTGAGTTGCGCCAATTTTTCAGCGTCTGTGTTTTCAAGTGGGGTGAGAATGCACCAGCGCCCATCAAACATATAATGCAGGCCATGCTCGGGGCCTGAATATTCCGTGCCAGCTATGGGGTGGCCGGGGATGAAATGCACTTTTGCTGGCAACTTATCCTGCATTTGCGCAATTACTGAACCTTTCACCGAACCCACATCGGTGATAATCGCGCCTGCCTTCACATGCGGGGCAATCGCGGCCGCCACCACACCACATGCGCCCACGGGCACGCACACAATCACACAATCGGCGTTTTTTACTGCGTCAGCATAGGAGTTTGCAATGCTGCCCAGATTCAATTCACCCGCTTTAGCACGCACATCGGGGTGGGCATCATACACCACCACCTGCGCCACTGCGCCAGTGTGCTGGCACGCGCGCGCGATGGACGACCCAATCAACCCCACACCAATGATGGCAATCGTATCGAATATGGGTGAAATGCCCGCCATCATTCGCCCTTCATAAACTCGGTGAGTGCAGCGACGACACCTTTGCAGGCCTCTTCACTCCCCACAGTGAGGCGCAGCGCATGTGGCAAATGATAATTGCCCACTGCCCGCAGAATAAACCCACGCTGGGTGAGGAACGCATCTGCCGCCGTTGCGGTGTGTGCCCCTGTTTCAGGGAAATTGATGAGAATAAAATTGGCCACACTTGGCGTGACGGTCAGGCCTAGTGCCGCAATTTCTTTCACCAAAAACGCGCACCACTTGGTGTTATGTGCTATGGCCGCCTGCATAAAGCGTTGATCTTCCACAGCTGCAATGCCCGCAGCAACGGCCGATGAGCTGATGTTAAACGGCCCCCGAATGCGATTTAGCACATCAATAATGCCCGCGCTGGCATAGCCCCAACCAAGGCGTAGGCCCGCCAGCCCATAAATTTTCGAGAATGTATGCGTCACCACCACATTTTGTGCGGTTTTGGCCAGCTCTAACCCATCGGAATAATCGTGCTCTTGCACATATTCCGCATAGGCGCCGTCTAACACCAAAATCACATGGTCAGGCAAGCCAGCATGCAGGCGGCGCACTTCATCGGCAGAAATATAGGTGCCCGTTGGGTTATTGGGGTTGGCGATGAACACCATTTTGGTACGGGTGGTTACAGCCGCCAAAATCGCGTCCACATCCGTATGCAAATCGCGCTCACTCACCACCACAGGCGTTGCACCTGCCGAGCGAATGGCGATGGGGTACACCAAAAAACCATGTCGGGTGTAAATCGCTTCATCGCCTGCTTGCAAATAGGCATAGGCAATTAAATTCAGCACTTCATCGGACCCTGCCCCGCAAATGATCCGCTGCGCCTCAATGCCATACACCCCGCCAATGGCCGCCCGCAAGCTTGGTGCACTGCCATCGTGATAAAGCTCTAAATGCTCCACTTCTGCCAAATACGCCGCCTTGGCCTTGGGGCTAGCGCCCAATGGCGTTTCGTTTGAAGAGAGTTTGAACATTTTTTGCGCGCCAGCCGCTTTACTTTTGCCTTGCTTGTAAGGTTCAATCTCTAAAATGGAGGGTTTTGGCTGTGGCTGTGTCATAACTTTTTATTCCTTATAATTCATAACTTAGCAAGCTACGCGCCAAGTTATGATTTACGCACTGCGTGCGCTTCGCTAGCGCTCGTGCCAACGCATAGCTGCGTTGGTTATATCAGTTTATTGTGGAGCATGAAAGGGGGCAGCATAGGCACCAATACATTTTGCATGTGGTAATGTTTCCGCCACATGATAGCCCGCCCGAGCCACCATAAAATGCCCACTGCTTGCGCCCAAAACCATTCCGTTTGGCACCAAATCAGCCTGTTGCGTGGTGTATATCGTGAGATCATCCCCCGAAGGCTCGAGCGGCACCCGCGCCATAATTACAGCGGGCGGGAAGGCTTTTTCAGCCAAAACCAGCGGTGCGGCGGCTACAATGCGCCATTGCCCCTCGTCAATACCAAAACCTACCCACCATGGCTGAGCGGCGTCTGCCAGCGAAATCAGCGCCATATCAATGGGCTGCGATTGTGCACTGGCGAGTGCGGCTTGCGCAGTATCATATGCGCTGATGGGGGTGAGTGCACCAAATTGAAAATGCGCCAAATCCCGCATTTCTGGCGCATTGCTGCCAATATGCACAGCATAGGGGCTTTGCAAGCGCGTGAAATTGCCGATAATCTCGCGCCAAATATGTTCTGCACCCGCATAGGGAAACGGCCCTGCATGCCGCGCCATTAAGTGCCGCATCATTTGCGCTTCGCGTGCGGGGCGATATGCTGAAATGCCAACGCGCAAGCCTTTTGCCGCTTCAATTTGCGCCACAACACTGGCACGCGTCAACAAAAGCTGATGCATGTGCGTGTCAATCGCGTCAATTTCTACGCGAAATCGGGCTAAATCCTCTGCGCTGGTCATAAAAAAACTCGCTTCGTTAAGGCTATCTCTGATAACCCCTTGTGCTTGCGCACTCAAGCGCATAATATCAACCACGTTGAAAATAATGTGCATTTGGTTCTATGGCTCCATCTCCTCGCAAACCTACAAAATCTCCCAGCTCGGCTGAAAATGCCGTGCCGCACAGCGAGATTGTGCAATTTGGGCCTGAAACACCGCTCGTGCTGGAATCGGGGCAATCGCTCTCGCCATGGCAAATGGCCTATAAAACCTATGGCCAGCTCAATGCGGATAAATCGAACGCCATTCTCATTTGCCACGCTCTCACGGGGGATCAGTTCGTGGTGGGCACACATCCTGTCACGCAAAAATCGGGCTGGTGGGAAACGCTGATCGGCCCCGGCAAGGCCATTAACACTCATCGCTACTTCATCATTTGTGCCAATGTGGTGGGCGGTTGCATGGGGTCTACTGGCCCCGCGTCAATTGACCCCGCCACTGGCCAGCCTTATGCGCTGAATTTTCCAGTCATCACCATTCATGATATGGTGAGCGCGCAAGCTCATTTGTGTGATCATTTGGGCATTGAAACCCTGCTGGCGGTGGTGGGCGGTTCAATGGGCGGCATGCAGGTGCTGTCATGGGCCTCTCGCTTCCCCCACCGCGTGTTCAGCGCCTTGCCAATTGCCACAGCCGCGCGCCATTCCGCACAAAACATTGCCTTCAACGAGGTGGGCCGCCAAGCCGTGATGGCCGACCCGCAGTGGCACAGCGGCAATTATCTGGCGCAAGATACATTGCCTGCGCGTGGGTTAGCGGTGGCACGCATGGCAGCGCATATCACCTATCTCTCTGAGCATTCGATGCACACCAAATTTGGCCGCAATTTGCAAGATCGCGACAAAATTACCTTCACTTTCGATGCCGATTTTCAGGTGGAAAGCTATTTGCGCCACCAAGGGGTGAGCTTTGTGGAGCGGTTCGATGCCAACTCCTACCTCTATCTCACCCGCGCCATGGATTATTTCGACCTCGCATCCGAGCATGGTGGCATACTTTCAACAGCATTTGCCGGCACAAATACCCGCTTTTGCGTGGTGTCGTTCACATCGGATTGGCTATTCCCCCCGCGTGATAGCATGGCCGTGGTGCATGCCCTCATCGCCGCCAATGCCCGTGTGAGCTATGTAGAAATTGAAACCGACAAAGGCCACGATGCCTTTTTATTGCACGAGCCGCAAATGTTCGCCGCCGTGGAGGGGTTCCTCAAATCTGTCGCACGCGAGCGTGGTATTCATATGCTCGATGATGGAGAGGGGATCTAATGACCCATCGGATCGACCACCTGCTCATTGCCAATATGGTGCCCAAAGGCGCCCGCGTGCTGGATGTGGGCTGTGGCGATGGCAGCCTATTGTTGTTGCTGCGGGAAATGCGGGGCATTGATGGCCGGGGCATTGAGCTTTCGCAAAATAATGTGAACGCGTGCGTAGCCAATGGGCTGTATGTTGTGCAAGGAGATGCCGACACCGACCTGCGCGATTTCCCCGATAATGCGTTCGATGTGGTGGTGCTCTCGCAAACCATTCAAGCCACGGAAAAGCCTAAGGATGTACTGCAGCACATGCTGCGCATTGGTAAAACCGCCATTGTGTCGTTCCCCAATTTTGGCCATTGGCGTGTGCGCGCGCAAGTGCTGTGCATGGGGCGCATGCCCACCACCCGCCAGCTCGATACGCACTGGTATGAAAGCGAAAATATTCACCTGTGCACCGTGCATGATTTTGTTAATTTATGCGATGAGCTGGGCGCGCGCATTGAAACCATGCTGCCGCTCACATCCACCGACCACCTCCTCCCGCAAGTGCTGGGCACATGGGGCGCTAACATTCTCGCCGCGCAGGTGGTGGTGAGCATGAAGCGGGGGTAGATCCCTCTCTACGTCATGGTCGATTATCTTCTTAAGTAGATCCTCGGGTCAAGCCCGAGGATGACCAATAAACTCTAACAGACAACTTTACTCATTGATTTCCTCATTCGGGTATACCCCAAATAGCTGATCCTGCGCGATAAAGCCGTCAAATTCTTCCCCGATGATGCGGCATTGCTTTTTATTACAACTTTTCACTTGCGCCACCACGCTTGACTCGAGCCGCACAGCAATGGCAGCGACATCCTCGGGCTTAGCATAGAGTGGGATGAGACCTGATTTGAGCCATGGTGCCACCATCACCGTGCGTTTGCCTGATAGTAAATTTTGCAGCACCCAGCCTTCTGCCCCTTCAGAATCACGAATTTTGCGCCAAATCTCAAATTCAGCAATGATCTCCACGGGCAGGCCAGCACGATTATAAATCCATAACACATCATGCTCGCGGCTGGGGCCTTGGCGTACATTCACCTTGTCCGATTTTAGGCTCACGAAGCGCGGCACAGGCAATTTTTTATCCTGCACCTCCTGTGCCAAAGCAGGGGTGACCAGAAGAATCGCTGCAAAAATTGCCCATAATTGCTTGCGCATTGCAAAACCTTCAAAATTTTATGCCAAAAACCACTATACATCAATTTGTGGCCTTTACGCATAGCGCTATAAGTTTTATTGGCGTTAGAGTGAATGATTGGTAAAGGCCAATTCATGAATGGATGTGCTATGCCGCGAACACGCCTCAAAGTGATTGTTACCCGCAAACTGCCCGAAGCGGTGGAAGCACGGATGTGTGCGCTGTTCGATACACAGTTGAATGTGAATGATGCTGCCTTCACCCCCGCGCAATTGGTAGCGGCCTTGAACAGCGCCGATGTGCTAGTGCCCACGGTGACAGATGTTTTGAATGCCGAAATCATTGCGCAGGCGGGCGCGCAACTCAAACTCATCGCGCAATTCGGCAATGGCGTGAATAATATTGATGTAAACGCGGTGTATGCCAAAGGGGTGCTGCTCTCTAACACCCCTAGTGTACTAACAGAAGACACCGCCGACCTCACCATGGCGTTGATGCTCAGCCTGTTGCGCCGCATTCCCGAAGGCGTGCAGCAAATTGAACACGGCACATGGCAAGGCTGGAGCCCCACCCATTTGATGGGCACGCGGCTTGGTGGCAAAAAATTGGGCATTGTTGGTATGGGGCGCATTGGGTTGGCTGTGGCCAAGCGCGCCCGCGCTTTTGGCATGCAGATTCA
>JANPGK010000029.1:0-1852 GCA_031423895.1 Hyphomicrobiales bacterium | reverse complement strand
CCAAGCCAATGATAATGGCGATGAAACCAATCCGCTTGAAACGGAAGACTGGCGCGAGGCCGAAGCGCGTTTGATGACCCTCACAGCGGAGGAATTGCTACGGGAAGACATCACCGCTGGCCATTTGCTGCTGCGCTTGTTCCATGGCCATGGCGTGCGTGTGTTCGATACAATTCCCATGGAGGCGTTTTGTCGCTGTTCTGATGAGCGCATTCACACCATGCTGGCGCAGTTCCCCGAAGACGACCGTGCGCACATGATTCACGACGGCAAAGTGGGCGTGACCTGCGAGTTTTGCAGCCGCCATTATCAATTCGAGCCGAGCATCTTTGCCTAACCCACTGCCGAAAGCGGCCACATGACACAAATTCAGCTCTATTCCACCCTCACCCGCACCAAAACGCCCTTCACCCCGATTGATGAAAAATTGGTGCGCATGTATGTGTGCGGCCCCACGGTCTATGATTTTGCGCATATTGGCAATGCGCGCCCTGTGCTGGTGTTCGACACACTCTTTCGCTTGCTGCGCCATGTGTATGGTGCAAAACATGTGATATATGCCCGCAATATCACCGATGTGGACGATAAAATTAACGCCCGCGCGGCTGAACTGGGCATCTCTATTCGTGAACTCACCGAGCAAACGGCATTACAATTCACTGCAGATGTGAGTGCGCTCAATGCATTGCAGCCAAGTTTTGAGCCGCGCGCCACCGAACATATTGTGCATATGATCGCCATGATCGAGGCGCTGATTACAAAAGGATTTGCCTATGTGGCGGAAGGGCATGTGCTCTTTCAAGTGAGCACTTGCAAAAATTATGGCGCGCTTTCTAACCGTGCGCTCGATGAAATGCTGGCCGGTGCGCGTGTGGAAGTGGCGCCCTATAAGCGCGACGCCATGGATTTTGTGCTATGGAAGCCTTCAGATTCTAACACGCCAGGTTGGGAGAGTCCTTGGGGCTTTGGCCGCCCTGGCTGGCATATTGAATGCTCAGCCATGGCCAAGGCCTATTTGGGTGAGGTGTTTGATATTCACGCTGGTGGTCTCGACCTGATTTTCCCGCATCATGAAAATGAAATTGCCCAAAGCTGCTGCGCCAATGGCACCCATGAATTTGCCCGCTATTGGTTGCACAACGGCTTTTTGCAGGTGGAAGGCGAGAAAATGTCCAAATCCTTGGGTAATTTCTTCACCATCGCCCAATTGCTCGATGCGCACCCCGCTGAGGCCATTCGCCTGTGCATGTTGATGACGCATTACCGCCAACCGCTGAATTGGACTGAAAAATCATTGCAAGACGCCATGCACACGCTCGATGATTGGTATGCCGCTATTGGCGATGTGCACGCTGGCGAAATGCCGCACGATGCCTTAAACGCATTGGCGGATGATTTGAACACCCCCAAAGCGATTGCCGAGCTGCATGTGCTCAAAAATATCGCCAATAAAGGCGACAACACCGCAAAGGCCGCGCTCAAAGCCGCTGCTAACATGATGGGTTTGTTGCAACTCACACAAACGCAATGGCGTGCCGCACGCAATGCCCACATTCAGCTGAATACGGCGCAGGTGGAGGCGTTGATTGCCGCACGCACGCACGCGCGCGCCAGCAAAAATTGGGCAGAATCCGACCGCATCCGCGCAGATCTCAATGCTTTGAATATTGAAGTGCGCGATAACACCGATGGCACAGTCAGCTGGCAGGTTAAGGCGTGAAATCTATATCTTAATTTTACTTCTGCTCCCCACCTGCGGGGGAGCTGTCGAGTGAAACGAGACTGAGGGGGGTATTCTTACTCTCCTCTCAATAAGAAAACCCCTCCCCCTACCCCCTCCCGCCCATCCTTC
>JANPGK010000028.1:0-1852 GCA_031423895.1 Hyphomicrobiales bacterium | reverse complement strand
CCAAGCCAATGATAATGGCGATGAAACCAATCCGCTTGAAACGGAAGACTGGCGCGAGGCCGAAGCGCGTTTGATGACCCTCACAGCGGAGGAATTGCTACGGGAAGACATCACCGCTGGCCATTTGCTGCTGCGCTTGTTTCACGGCCACAGTGTGCGCGTATTCGATACAATTCCCATGGAGGCCTTTTGTCGCTGTTCTGATGAGCGCATTCAAACCATGCTGGCACAGTTCCCCGAAGACGACCGTGCGCATATGATTCACGAAGGCAAAGTGGGCGTGACTTGCGAGTTTTGCAGCCGCCACTATCAATTCGAGCCGAGCATTTTTGCCTAACCCACTGCCGAAAGCGGCCACATGACCCAAATCCAGCTCTATTCCACCCTCACCCGCACCAAAACGCCCTTCACCCCGATTGATGAAAAATTGGTGCGCATGTATGTGTGCGGCCCCACGGTCTATGATTTTGCCCACATCGGCAATGCGCGCCCTGTGCTGGTGTTTGATACGCTATTCCGCCTGCTGCGCCATGTGTATGGCGAGAAACATGTGGTGTATGCCCGCAATATCACCGATGTGGACGACAAAATTAACGCGCGCGCCGCTGAAATGGACATCTCTATTCGTGAACTGACCGAGCAAACCGCATTGCAATTCACTGCCGATGTGAGTGCGCTCAATGCATTGCCGCCAAGTTTTGAGCCGCGCGCTACCGAACATATTGTGCATATGATCGCCATGATCGAGGCGCTGATTACAAAAGGATTTGCCTATGTGGCGGAAGGGCATGTGCTCTTTCAAGTGAGCACCTGCAAAAATTATGGTGCGCTTTCTAACCGTGCGCTTGATGAAATGCTGGCCGGCGCGCGCGTGGAAGTGGCACCCTATAAGCGCGACGCCATGGATTTTGTGCTGTGGAAGCCTTCGGATACACAAACGCCCGGCTGGGATTCCCCATGGGGTTTTGGCCGCCCTGGCTGGCATATTGAATGCTCAGCCATGGCCAAGGCCTATTTGGGTGAAGTGTTCGACATTCACGCTGGTGGTCTCGATTTGATTTTCCCGCATCATGAAAATGAAATTGCGCAAAGCTGCTGCGCCAATGGCACCCATGAATTTGCCCGCTATTGGTTGCACAACGGCTTTTTGCAGGTGGAAGGCGAGAAAATGTCCAAATCCTTGGGCAATTTCTTCACCATTCGCCAATTGCTCGATGCGCACCCCGCTGAGGCAATTCGTTTGTGCATGTTGATGACGCATTACCGCCAACCGCTGAATTGGACTGAAAAATCATTGCAAGAGGCGATCAATACGCTCGATGATTGGTATGGCGCCATCGGCGATGTGCACGCTGGCGAAATGCCGCATGATGCCTTAAACGCATTGGCGGATGATTTAAACACCCCCAAGGCGATTGCTGAGCTGCATGTGCTCAAAACCCTCGCCAATAAAGGCGACAACACCGCAAAGGCCGCGCTAAAAGCCGCTGCTAACATGATGGGTCTGCTGCAGCTCACACAAACACAGTGGCGCGCCGCCCGCAATGCGCATATTCAGCTGGATGCCGCACAGGTGGAGGCGTTGATTGCCGCCCGTACGCAGGCGCGCGCCAGCAAAAATTGGGCAGAATCCGACCGCATCCGCGCAGATCTCAATGCTTTGAATATTGAAGTGCGCGATAACACCGATGGCACAGTCAGCTGGCAGGTGAAGGCGTGAAATCTATATCTTAATTTTACTTCTGCTCCCCACCTGCGGGGGAGCTGTCGAGTGAAACGAGACTGAGGGGGGTATTCTTACTCTCCTCTCAATAAGAAAACCCCTCCCCCTACCCCCTCCCGCCCATCCTTC
>JANPGK010000027.1:0-52050 GCA_031423895.1 Hyphomicrobiales bacterium | reverse complement strand
TGCCTGGGGATAACGTATCGGTTGAAGTATTGCTGATTGCGCCTATCGCGATGGAAGAAAAATTGCGCTTCGCGATCCGTGAAGGTGGCCGTACCGTCGGCGCCGGCGTGGTGGCAAAAATATTAGCGTAAGTGTTGAAATTTACATATTTCGAAAATAAGGGGCAGAAATGCTCCTTATTTTTTTTGTAAAGCTTAGATGTTAGATTTAGCTGTTGTTGCGCATTGCGCGGCGAATATACATCACGCCACCAAACACGGCCAAAAATGCCGCCAAATATTGTAATAATGAACTAAGGCTCCAATTCGAACTTTCTATTTCTGCAGGTGTTTCAGATTTACCCTCTGGCGAATCTAACATGCGGCGCGGCACAACTTCACCAGGTTTTGTATTGGGCGATGTGGCGGCTGGCATAGCATTAGGCATTGTGGGCGCGAGTGTAGAAGGCACCATTTGCGGCTGTGGCGCGATATCTTGCCCACCTGCAAACACAAAAAATGAGATCGACACATCATTATAGCTCAGGCCTTGCACTGCGTTTGAGACGATGAGACGAATTTTAGGGCCTAAATCGCCAGGGTCTACCCCCGCACGATGCATGATCGAAACAGATGCAGATGCTTTACTAGGTTGGCCTGTGCGGGCATCTGGGTCGGGTAACACCACATGCACACGCGCCTTCACAATGCCGTCAATATTGGAAATGGTGCGGGACAGTTCTTGCGATACGGCAAAGCCATAGCGGGCGCGTTGCTCCAGCGGAGATACTACCAAACCTTCGCCAGGGAACACCTCTGCCATAGTTTTGAAGGTTTCACGCGGATAGCCATTTTGTGAAAGTGTTGTAATGGCTTCTGCAAAATTGATTTTTGGCACGGTAATTTTATATGTAATTGCACCAGCTGCACTTTCTTGTACACGCGAGGCGTCGACACCTTTGTTGCGCAAAAGTGCCACCATTTCGTTGGCATCACGAAGGCTAAGGCCCGTATAGACATCTTCATTGTCTGAACAGGCTGTGAGAAACAGGCATAGTGCCGCAATTGTGAAGGCACGCGACATTCGCATTGTGAAATTTACGCCTCTATTTTCTATTACACTCGAATCTAACATATCTGTATTTCGTTAACAGACAACATTATGACTGCGACCAATGGCGCATGCCTTACATCATGAGCGATTTGAGCGACTTATGATACCCATAAGGGTCTTCTAATCGCTTAAGCGTGCCAGAATCATCCACCTCGAGTGTGAAATAAACAATATGCACGGGCAGGGGTGTTTTGAGATCAATTCTGCGCTCGCTACTGCCAAAAAGTCGTTGAAGTTTCTCACTATTCCACTGTTCATCACCAAATAAAACTGCATCCGCAAATTTCAGCGGTTCATAAATCCGCACGCATCCATGACTATAGGCGCGGCGCGTATGCTGAAAATATTGCTTGAGGGGCGTGTCATGCATATATACAGCGTGCTGATTGGGGAACATAAATTTAATTTTCCCTAAAGCATTGCGCTCGGATGGTGGCTGGCGAAACGCAAATGGCAGGCGGTTTTCATTCACATTCGCCCAATCAATTGTCAGGGGATCTACAGCCTTGCCATTGCTTAACGCCACCATTTGGAGGCCTTTGCGGGCAATTGCGTTTGGGTCGCGCTTCAAAGCGGGCAAAAGTTCTTTGGTGGCAATTGAAGAAGGCACATGCCATGTGGGGTTCACAATCAAATGATCCATCACATGGCTAAACACAGGCGTTGGATTTTTGGCCGAGCCTACCACCGTACGGGTTTCAAAGCGGGTTTCATCAAGCGTTTTCACCTGCACCATGTAGCTGGGAATATTGGCCCAAATGTAGCTATTGCCCAAATCACGCGGAAGCCAGCGCCAACGCTCCATATTGGCGACAATATCGGCAATTTGCACTGCGTTGCTTGGTAAATTTTGTTCCACTAGCGTGTGCAATTGCTTTTGTAGTCGAGCAAAGCCTTCATGTGGTGGGTGATACAGTTGCAAAGCATATGCGGGCGCACTCACTTCAAACAACGTTTTGAGCACATCCTCAATATTCACATTTGGACGGCTTGGGGTAATATAGGGGTGCACTTTATTTGGGTTCACACGGCCTTGCATGGCATGGCGGGCATAGGTAAGAGATAATTCTGTAATGCGCAGTTCAAGGTCAGTCCAATAAGTAAAATCTTGAGTATTTGGTGGTGATGGAATGGCGTAATCCTTATTGCGCAAACCATATAAATGGGCGTTTTCAAACAGTGCCTTTAACGCAATGCCATTGGCGTTGAGCTGCGCACCACTGGTCCAATGAGGTTTATAATCACGACTTTTATAAATGTTTGCAATTTGAATGCGCTCATCATTCGTCGCATATCTTGGCTGTGTAAGTGTGGCGCGCAATTGAGTTGTAATATCAAGGCTATGCCCAGAAATGGTTTCAATTGCAGTAATAACATCTTTTAATTGCGCACTGGCGTTTGCCACCACAACTGTGCTGCTTAAAGCATAAAATGCGAAGAAAAAGATCAAATTACGCATGACATTTCCATATTGCCTTAAGAGCAATTCCGAATTGTCATATCGTTTCATAGATGTATTGAAAAGAAGTTTCTAAGCCGCCATAAAAATCAATTACGCGCCAGCACTATCAATGCCAATCCGTTTAAGTTTGCGATAGAGCGTTGAGCGACCAAGGTTTAACTTGCGCGACATCTCTGAAATATGCCCATTGCTATGCTGATAGGCAACACGCATGACATCATCTTCAATGGCGCCAAAATCTCGTATGCGAGCGCGATCATCCACAACGGGTACTGCATGGAGTTGCCCAGCGGATTGCCGACCATTTAACATACTGTGGTGTTTATTGGCATTACGAACACTCACCTGCACACGTTCTGCATTATACGGAGTGTGAATATAATCCCACGCACCCAATTGGAGCGCAGTTTGTACGGGATGGATAGAATGCTCATACACACATGCGACAACAGGAATTTTTATATCCATTTTTTGCAGCATGGATAGAAGCGCAAAACTATCGATATCTTTCAAGAACATATCGAGTAGTATCACTGAATATTGAGTGACGCGCTCGCTGCTTACCAACGCGTATGCTTCAAGCCCAGACTGCATGCCCGTAGCCTCAAGTTTCAGAGGTGACAAAATCTGTATGATTTGGCCAATTTCCGTTTGTTCGTCATTTACAATTAAAATCCGCGACATTTTATGCTCTAACCCAATTTATAAGTGTGTGTACTGAAAAATGGCATATAAATTCAAGCATTCTTATCTTTTGTAGTTTACGTAAACCATGAATGCCTCTAATTGTATATATCTCGCAAAACCGTGAAGGAATTCTAAATGAATATCAAAAATAATGTTGAAAAACAAAGTGATAGTCTTCCTATGTGGAACTTAAATGATCTATATACGGGGCCGGATTGTTCAAATTTGAACAAAGATATTCAATCTCTAGTAGCAAACTCGACTCATTTCGAGACAATATATAAGTCTAAAGTAGCACAGGTTGCAACTGGAAAAGATGCAAATGTTACACTTTATAACGCCGTAAAGGCATATGAGGGGCTGCAAGATTCCTTAGGAAAAATAAGTTCTTATGCCGATTTGTACCATGCAGAAAATACCGCAGATGCCGCGCGCGCCAAATTTTATGGCGATATTCAGGATTCTCTCACTGAGGCTCTGCGCCATATTCTGTTTTTTGAATTGGAATTAAACGAGTTAGATGATGCAATTTTACAGCCGCTCATCGCTCAAGCGCCACTGAATCATTATGCTCCATGGTTTCGCGACTTAGGGCTAGAAAAGCCATATCAATTGGCGGAACAAATTGAGCAATTATTTCTCGATAAATCCATCACATCCAATTCTGCATGGAGCCGGCTGTTTGATGAAACCACCACATCACTGAAATTTGAGGTGGATGGTGAAACGCTAGAATTGGAAGAAACTTTAGGTCGTATGCAAAGTGATGTTCCAGCTACACGCAAAGCTGCGGCGATGGCACTCTCCAAGGTGTTTCGTGAGAATATGCGCCTGTTCACCACCATCACCAATGTGTTGGCGAAGGACAAAGAGATTTCTAACCGTTGGCGCAACTATCAAGATGTCGCCGACAGTCGCCATGTGTCGAATCGGGTTGAGCGCGAAGTGGTGGATGCGTTGGTGAGTTCGGTGCGAGCAGCCTATCCACGTCTTTCCCATCGCTATTATAAGCTGAAAGCCAAATGGATGGGGCAAACATCACTCGATTTTTGGGATCGTAACGCCCCATTGCCAAACGTGCCAACGGCGCACCTCAGCTGGAATGAAGCCAAAGATGTGGTGTTGAACGCATATGGCGCATTTTCACCCAAAATGGCGGATGTGGCGCGCGTTTTTTTTGATAAAAATTGGATCGATGCCCAATTGCGCCCTGGCAAAGCCACGGGTGCATTCGCTCACCCTACCGTTGCGACAGCTCACCCCTATGTACTCATCAACTATATGGGCAAGCCGCGCGATGTGATGACATTAGCGCATGAACTTGGCCATGGCGTGCACCAAGTTTTGGCGCAAGGGCAGGGCACATTAATGGCCAGCACCCCGTTGACATTGGCAGAGACTGCCAGCGTATTTGGTGAGATGCTCACATTCCAATCCATGTTGCGCAAAACCACAGATAAAGCCCAGCGCAAAGCGTTGCTCGCCTCAAAAGTAGAAGATATGATCAACACCGTGGTGCGGCAAATTGCGTTTTATACCTTTGAGCGTGAGGTTCACCTGAAGCGCAAAGAAGGTGAGCTCACCGCCGAAGACATCAATGCGATTTGGATGAGCGTACAACGCGAATCCTTGGGCGATGCAATACGATTCACGCCGGATTATGAAACATTTTGGGTGTATATCTCACACTTCATTCACTCACCATTTTATGTATATGCTTATGCGTTTGGTGATTGTTTGGTCAATTCGCTCTATGCTGTATATGAAAAGTCAGATGAAGGATTTGTTGAAAAATATTTCGATATGCTTAAAGCCGGTGGCAGCAAGCATCACGCCGAACTGCTCGCACCATTTGGGCTCGATGCCCGCGATCCGCAATTTTGGAACATGGGGCTTTCGTTGCTCGACCGTATGATTACGGAGTTGGAGGGGTTGTAATTTTAACGCACATAATTGGTGCGTTACTTATCCCCAGTTTTTAGGCCTTATTAAGCTTTGCTGTGTTGAAGTGTGATGCGAATCTATGGGGCTTGGCCTAAGCTCGACGTATAACTGAAATTTATCAATTTAAGGAACATCTCATGCGCGATCCAATCGATACCCTCACCAACTATCTTGTGCCTATGGTTGTCGAGCAAACTGCGCGTGGCGAGCGGTCTTATGATATTTTCTCCCGTTTGTTGAAGGAGAGAATCATTTTCGTTTCTGGTCAGGTTGAAGATGGCATGTCCACATTAATTGTGGCGCAGTTGTTGTTTTTGGAATCTGAAAATCCAAAAAAAGAAATTTCGATGTATATCAACTCACCTGGTGGAGTTGTAACATCTGGCTTGGCCATGTATGATACCATGCAATTTATCAAGCCAGCTGTATCGACATTATGTATTGGTCAAGCGGCTTCAATGGGTTCATTGTTGCTGACAGCGGGAGAGGCGGGCATGCGCTTTGCGTTGCCAAATGCGCGCATCATGTTGCATCAGCCTTCTGGCGGTTTTCAAGGTCAGGCCACTGATATTGAAATTCATGCCAAAGAAATTTTGGGCATTAAACAAAAACTCAACAATATTTATGTCAAGCACACTGGTAATGATTACGACACCATCAAAAATGCTCTTGAGAGGGATAATTTTATGTCGGCCCAAGCATCAAAAGAATTCGGCATAATTGATGACGTCATCGAGAAACGTGCTGATGATACTGTGGTGTGATGCATCTCATCGTGAGGGGTAAGGTATTATTCACCAAGATCGTTTGATTTTTTTACATTTTGCGTAAAAATATTCGTTAATTGCGCGGGGTGTTAAGATGTTCTTGAACGTTTTCCCCTTAGCGTAGAATGAGTGTATGCTCACACTTGTATATCGAGTATTGAGTATCCATATAAGTTAGCGGGTGCAAGGTGTGTAATTTGGCTCTAAATTCAATAGAGTGACGCATTATGTATCCATCCATCGGAGGGTGTTATGAGCAAAAGCAATAGTTCGGATAAAAATACGCTGTATTGCTCATTCTGCGGCAAAAGCCAGCATGAAGTGCGAAAGTTAATCGCGGGCCCAACCGTGTTCATTTGTGATGAATGCGTGGATTTGTGCACTGATATTATACGCGAGGAAAATAAATCATCTCTTGTGAAATCACGAGAGGGTATTCCAACTCCCCGCGAGATTTGTAAAGTTTTGGATGATTATGTGATCGGCCAAGAGCATGCTAAAAAAGTACTGTCCGTTGCTGTTCATAACCATTATAAACGCCTAAGCCATGCGCAAAAAAATAGCGATGTGGAATTGGCAAAATCAAATATTTTGCTCGTTGGCCCCACTGGTTCGGGGAAAACATTGCTCGCACAGACACTAGCGCGTATTTTAGACGTGCCATTCACAATGGCCGACGCCACTACATTGACAGAAGCGGGTTATGTGGGTGAAGATGTTGAGAATATCATTTTGAAATTGCTTCAAGCCTCTGATTATAATGTTGAGCGAGCGCAACGCGGCATTGTCTATATCGACGAGATCGACAAAATTAGTCGAAAATCCGACAATCCATCTATCACACGAGACGTTTCGGGTGAAGGTGTGCAGCAGGCCTTGCTCAAAATCATGGAAGGTACAGTTGCCTCTGTGCCGCCACAAGGTGGGCGCAAGCATCCGCAGCAGGAATTTTTGCAGGTGGATACAACAAATATTCTCTTCATCTGTGGCGGCGCATTCGCTGGTTTGGATAAAGTGATTTCGCAACGCTTCCGTGGCAGTTCCATTGGTTTTGGTGCCAAAGTGGCATCCGCTGAAGAAAAGAAAACGGGTGAATTGCTGCAAAAGCTTGAGCCAGATGATTTGGTGAAATATGGCCTGATTCCTGAATTCATTGGCCGTTTGCCCGTAATCGCCACATTGGGGGATCTGGATGAAGCCGCGTTGATTCAAATTCTCACAGAGCCTAAAAACGCATTTGTGAAGCAATATCAACGCTTGTTCGATATGGATGGTGTGCAGCTTTCCTTCCATGAAGATGCTCTGAGCGCCATTGCCAAACGTGCGATTGAACGCAAAACAGGTGCACGCGGCTTACGTTCTATTATGGAAGCCATTTTGCTGGAAACCATGTATGATCTGTCCACCTATGAGGGTGTATCTGAAGTGGTAATTTCAGCCGAAGTTGTTGAGGGTGGTGCAAAACCATTGTTGATTTATGCAGAACGTGAAGTGGCTGAGCCCGCAAGCGTAACGGCGTAATAATACTTTGATTTTTATAAAAAACGCACATCTTTTGGTGTGCGTTTTTTTGTGTGTGTACTTGAATTTCTTTGCCGCTATCCCCACATTTAAGGTTGAACTATAATAGACGTATCTTGCTTGATTCTGAAGGATTCCCAATGTTTTCTCGTAGCTCAAAATCTGAAACTTCATATGCGCCTGTGCTACCATTACGCGACATTGTGGTGTTCCCTGGCATGATTGTGCCGCTGTTTGTGGGGCGTGAAAAATCTGTGCGGGCATTGGAAGAAGTCATACGCAGTAATAATTTGATCTTTTTACTCACGCAGAAAAATTCTGGAGAGGATGACCCTTCCGCAGGCGATATGTATGATGTGGGTGTGTTGGCAAATGTGTTGCAATTACTCAAATTACCTGATGGCACTGTGAAAGTGCTGGTTGAGGGGCAATCTCGTGGGCGCGTGAAAGATTTGCGCATGGAAGGGCATTATTTTGAGGCGCAGGTGGACGTGCTGGAAGATATTGCGCCACGCCAATTGGAGCATAATGCACTGAAACGCTCGCTGCTGAATGAGTTTGAAAACTACATTAAGCTCAATAAGAAGATCTCTGGTGAAGTGCTTGCGGTTGTTCAGCAAATAGAGTCTCCGTCTAAATTAGCGGACACCGTCGCTTCCCATATTGCAATGAAACTGCATGAAAAACAGGCATTGCTTGAGCTCACCAATATTCAAGAGCGTATAGAGAAAATCCTTGCCTTTATGGAGGGAGAAATTTCTGTGCTGCAGGTTGAAAAGCGTATTCGCTCACGCGTGAAGCGCCAGATGGAAAAAACCCAGCGAGAATATTATTTGAATGAGCAAATGAAGGCCATTCAAAAGGAATTAGGGGATGAGGATGGCCGTGGTGAATTGGCTGAGCTGGAAGAAAAAATTGAGCGTACAAAATTTAGCAAAGAAGCACGTGAGAAAGTGCAATCTGAATTCAAAAAACTCAAGCAAATGAGTCCAATGTCTGCCGAATCCACAGTGGTGCGTAACTATCTTGACTGGTTGCTGGCTCTGCCATGGAGCGAGAAAAGCAAAATTAAAAAAGACCTCGACCTAGCGCAAGCTGTGTTGGATGACGACCATTTTGGACTGGAGAAGGTCAAAGAACGCATTGTGGAATATTTGGCTGTGCAACAGCGTACTAATGCTTTGCGCGGCCCTATCTTATGCCTTGTGGGGCCGCCAGGGGTTGGAAAAACCTCGTTGGCAAAGTCTATCGCCAAAGCCACAGGCCGTGAATATGCGCGAATTGCGCTGGGCGGCGTGCGCGATGAGTCTGAAATTCGTGGTCATCGCCGCACCTATATTGGCTCGATGCCCGGCAAAATTATTCAGGCAATGAAGAAGGTCAAAAAGAATAATCCGCTGATTCTGCTTGATGAAATCGATAAAATGGGCATGGATTTTCGGGGCGATCCAAGCTCGGCTTTGCTAGAAGTGCTGGATCCGGAACAAAATAGCACATTTTCTGATCATTATCTGGAAGTGGAATATGATCTTTCCAACGTATTGTTTGTCACCACTGCCAACTCGTTGAATATTCCGCATGCGCTTATGGACCGAATGGAAATTTTGCGGATTGCGGGTTACACCGAGGAAGAAAAACTTGAAATTGCCAAGCGCCATCTCATTCCATCGCAAATGACTAAGCACGGCTTGAAATCGGGTGAATTTTCGATTGATGATGAGTCGATGCGTAGTGTGATCCGCATTTACACGCGTGAAGCAGGTGTGCGCAATTTAGAGCGTGAAATTGCAACACTCGCGCGTAAAGCTGTGCGCAAACTCTCCAAAGGCACAATTTTGAGTGTGCAGGTCACCGTTGAGAACTTGGCAGATGATTTGGGCGTTGCCAAATATCGCTATGGTGAGGCGGAGTTGGAGGATCAGGTTGGTGTTGTCACTGGCCTTGCGTGGACAGAAGTGGGCGGCGAATTGCTCACTATTGAAGGAGTGATGATGCCTGGCAAAGGCAAAATGACCGTGACAGGGAATTTGAAGGACGTGATGAAGGAGTCCATCTCAGCGGCGGCGTCTTACGTGCGCTCGCGTTCAGTTGAATTTGGTGTGAAGCCGCCGCTATTCGATAAGCGCGATGTGCATATGCATGTGCCAGAAGGTGCAACGCCCAAGGATGGTCCTTCGGCGGGGATTGCAATGGCTACATCGATTATTTCGATTTTTACGGGTATCCCAATCCATCGCCATATTGCCATGACAGGTGAGGTCACGTTGCGCGGTCGGGTGCTACCAATTGGCGGCTTGAAGGAAAAATTATTGGCGGCATTGCGGGGAGGAATCACAAAAGTGTTGATTCCGATCGATAACGCTAAGGATTTGGTGGAATTGCCTGAGGTTTTGAAAAATGGCCTTGAAATTGTGCCTGTTGCCACAATGGATGAAGTGATCAAACATGCACTGGTGCGCCAACCAATTCCCATTGAGTGGGAAGAGCCGCTTGATGTGCTTGTTGTGTTGGATGCAGATGAAGATGCCACTACCAATGCGTTGCCACATTAAAAAACTGTGTTATTTACCAATTCAGCACTTGCAATTGGCAATAAACTACGGTAATTGCTGCACACGTTAGGCGGTTAGCTCAGCGGTAGAGCGTCTCGTTTACACCGAGATGGTCGGGGGTTCGATCCCCTCACCGCCTACCATTCACACACATTCTTCATGCGTGCTTCACAAAAACTTCATTTGCTAAAAAGCCCTGACTGAGCTTAGAGTTTTGCCACACACATTTGAGGCCGTATGACAAAAATTGCAGTGATTGGCGCAGGCATTTCAGGCCTAAGCGCAGCGTATCTATTATCAAAATCAGCTGATGTAACAGTGTATGAGCATAATGCCTATATTGGTGGGCATACGCGCACCAAAACAATTGATTATAATGGGAAACTTATAGCAGTTGATACTGGTTTTATTGTAATGAACCATGTAAATTACCCTGAACTCACTGGTTTTTTTCAACATTTAAACGTTGCGCTCGATAAAAGCGACATGTCATTTGCAATGAGTATTGATCAGGGGCGCTTTGAATGGTGCGGAGATAACCTCAATACTGTATTTGGGCAGCGTCGTAACGCATTGAATCCAAAATTTTATGTAATGCTGCGCGATATTGCCCGTTTTTTTAAACACACCGATGCCGCACTTACCTTGCCCGATGAGGTAACGCTAGGTGAGTATTTAGCACAGCTTCGCATGTCGGAGATATTCACGCGTCAATTTATTTTGCCAATGGGCGCCGCCATTTGGAGCTGTTCGGCACACCAAATGCTGGCATTTCCTGCGCGCACATTTGTACAATTTTTTAAAAATCATGGGTTGTTGTCCTTTAATGGCCATCATCAATGGCACACAGTGCGTGGTGGTGCGGCGCGCTATGTTGAAAAAATAGTGGCCGCATTGCCCAATGCTGTGCGTGTGGCCACCCCCGTGGCGCAGGTGCAAAATGTCGATACTATGTGGCATGTGACAACCCGCAGCGGCGAAGTGGCGCATTATGACCATGTGATTTTTGCCAGCCATGCCGATGAAACATTGGCCATGCTCGCAGATGCCACGCAGCAAGAACGCGCTGTGCTGGGTGCATTTGAGTTTCAAAAAAATGCGGTGATTTTGCATAAGGACACCACTCAAATGCCGCGCCGCACCCGCTGTTGGGCCAGCTGGAACTACCTATCCGCCCAAAATGCGGATAGAAATACGGTTGCTGTCACCTATTGGATGAATCGTTTGCAGAATATTGACCGCGCACTGCCGTTATTTGTAACGCTTAACCCTATCACGCCGATTGACCCTACTACAATATTCGATCAACATGAATTTATGCACCCTATATTCACGGCCAATGCCATTGCAGCACAAAAATTGCTCCCCACTATTCAAGGGCTGCGAGGCGCGTGGTTTTGTGGTGCCTATTGGCGCAACGGCTTCCATGAAGATGGAATTTTTAGCGGTGTAAATGTGGCCAAAGCGCTTGGAGCGCATGTGCCATGGCATTAAACCACAGCCTTGTTTTTGCTGATGTCTATCATAAACGATTTGTACCCAAGCCACATGTGCTGAAATATCAGATTTATAATCTGTGTGTGAATGTAGATGACCTGCCCAGTTTGCAAATGGGCATTTTGTCGTTCAATCGCTTTAATCTTATGAGTTTTTATGAAAAAGACTATGCCTTTGCAGGGCAACATCCGCGCGCGTGGGTGCAGGCGGCTATGGCGCAATGGGGTGTGCAGGGCGTTAATGGTGATATTATGCTGCTCACTATGCCGCGCATTTTAGGATTTGGATTTAACCCTGTAAGCTTTTGGTTTTGTTTGAATCGGGCAGGGGGCTTGCGCTGCGTGATCAGCGAAGTGAATAACACATTTGGTGAGCGGCATTGTTACATTTCATATCATGAAGATGGCCGCGATATTTTGCCAGAAGATGTGTTGCATGCGCAAAAGGTTTTTTTTGTCTCGCCGTTTTTAGAGGTCAAAGGAGAATATCAATTTCGCTTCACCTTCACGCCCCAGCGTATGGAAGCCGTTATTCATTATCATGATGAGCGCGGATTGGTGCTCGTGGCCACTACACAAGGTGCATTTACGCCATACAACACAACAATGTTACTGCGCGCCTTCTTGAAGGTTCCACTTCTTACAGTTAAGGTGGTGGGCATGATCCACCTTCATGCCGTGCAACTGATCTTTAAAGGGATTGGTTATCTCAAAAAACCAAAGCCGCCACAAGCAGGAATTACCAAATGAACATTGTACAAAATTCAATTCGCGCTGCGTTTTTTGAAGCTCTTGAAAAGGGGATTATTAAAGGGCAGGTGGAGTTGATCACGCCAGATGGTCACCATCACATTTTTGGAGAGCCCGAAGCTGAAAAAAAAGCTGTGTGGAGATTACACAGCTGGGCCGTGGTCGATGCGATTGCAAAGCGCGGCGATATAGGCCTTGGAGAAAGCTATGTGGCCCAATTGTGGGAGGCCGACGATTTAGAGGCGCTGCTGCATATTCTCATCAGTAATTTTGAAACCATTCGCAGTTTTGGTGAAGGCAGTAAATTGCGGCAGTTTTTATTTTATCTCTATAATTCTTTTGTAAAACGCAATTCTGTTGCTGGCAGCGCACAGAATATTCAAGCACATTATGACGTTGGGAATGATTTCTACAAATTATGGCTTGATAAAACTATGACATATTCGTCGGCTATCTATACTTCGCCTGAAATGTCTTTGGAGCAAGCTCAATACCAAAAATATGGCCGCATTCTTGATAAAATTACGCCAAGTCGCAAAAACGTGCTTGAAATTGGCTGTGGTTGGGGTGGATTTGCTGAACAGGCCATTGCTGCGGGGCATACACCCACGGGGCTTACAATTTCGCCAGCGCAGCACGCAATTGCCAGCCAACGTATTGGTAATCAGGGTGAAATACGCCTACAAGATTACCGCCATACAACTGGCACATTTGATTCCATCGTATCGATTGAAATGTTTGAGGCCGTTGGCAAAGCCTATTGGCCATCGTATTTTTCAACGCTGAAAAACCGCTTGGCTACTGATGGCGTGGCCATGGTGCAAACCATTACAATTGCGGATGATATGTTCGATTTTTACGCGCGCCGCAGTGATTACATCCGCCATTATGTATTCCCTGGTGGCATGTTGCCGTCGGTCGCGCAGTTTAAGGATGTGGCTGAACGTGCTAACCTTGTATGCCGCGATGTATATTGTTTTGGTCAAGATTATGCCCGCACATTGCGGGAGTGGCTGCAGCGTTTTGATCATTTCGCGCCTGACATCCGCGCGATGGGCTATGATGAAGGGTTTATGCGCAGCTGGCGTTTGTATTTAAGCATGTGCGCGGCTTCTTTTGCTACAGGACAAACCAATGTTGCACAAATAGAGGTGGCACATGCATAAATTTTACATATTATTATTCTGTCTTGCAACTATATGCCCAGCATATGCAAACGAAAAACCCAGTGAATTACGTAACAGTATTACATCCACCGCCCCAATAGGCTTTGCCACACTCAAAAAATTTGGGTTTCAAGTATATGACGCTGCACTATGGGCTGACGTGCAAGCCTTCACATATAAAAAACCGTTTGCACTCACACTCACTTATAAATTGGGGTTTTCACGTCAACAATTGGTTGAAAAATCAATCGAAGAAATTTCAAGAATACACGCCCCAAATGAGCAGGCAATTTCTCAGCTCACTGTTCAGCTGAATGAGACTTTTCCTAATGTAGCGGCGGGTGACCGGATTACAGCAGTATATACTCCAAATCAAAAGGTGCAAATTTTCCATAATGGCCGCGTTCGGCCTGCAATTTCAGCTGATTATGCGCGACTTTTTATGGATATTTGGCTATCGCCCCGCACAAGTGAACCCGCTGTGCGTGCAAAATTACTTCAAACTGCGGATAATCTGCAATCAAAAGGCGAATAACATGAATTTATGTAAAATGTGGGCGTCTGCAGCATATTTGCTTGGTGGGAATAGCAACATCAAACCGCAAGACTATTCCGCCCGCACACCAAAACTCGACCTGCGCGATTATTTGAATGGGAACGTGGACGCATGGGGGCAGGTGTATGATTACACAGGCAAGGCCACCACGCAATTTCAAGTGATTATGAAGGGCACATGGAATGGCAATTCAGGCATTCTTGAAGAGGCCTTCATATATCATGATGGGCGCAAAGATCAACGCACATGGACCATTCAATATTCCGATGACCATAATTTCACCGCAACTGCGTCAGATGTTATTGGCACGGCCGTTGGGTCGCAATATGGAAATGCTGCAAAAATGCGCTACAGCTTCAATGCAAAACTTGATGACAAGAAATTTATGGTGCTGAACATGGAGGATTGGCTGTATTTATTGGATGATAAAACCTTGATCAATCGCACCAAAATGCGCAAATTTGGCCTCAACGTTGGCGAACTTGTCATAACATTCCATAAAAAATAGGGGCATAGATGACAAACAATCAAAAAATTTGGCTTGTAGGTGTGAGTGAGGGGATCGGAGCCGCTGTTGCACACAAGCTGGCTGCACAAGGCGCCCATTTGGTACTGAGTGCCCGTTCAATTGATAAGCTGGAAACGCTCCGTAACGCCCTGCCAAATGCGGATCGTCACATCATCGTGCCATGCGATGTAACATCGCAAGAGAGTGTGACAGCAGCTTGGGGTGTTATCACGCAGCAGTGGCCGAAGCTTGATATGATGCTGTATAATGCTGGGCTATATGAACCGATGAGCGCGCTGGCATGGGACCAAGTGCAAGTTGAGCGCATGTTCGATGTGAATTTGAGTGGTGCGGTGCGTGTGCTGTCTTTGATTGTGCCAGCATTTGTGGCACAAAATTCTGGCCATATTGCATTAGTGGGCAGTGTGGCAGGATATCGCGGTTTACCCAATTCCATCGGGTATAGCGCCAGCAAATCAGCACTCAACCATTTGGCTGAAAATCTTAAAATCGACTTACACGCCACCAATATTAACGTGCAGTTGATCTGCCCAGGGTTTGTCGCCACGCGGCTTACCGATAAAAACACGTTCCCAATGCCATTTATTATTACGGCAGACCGCGCAGCTGACTATATTATGGAAGGCTTGCAATCTTCGCGATTTGAAATTCATTTTCCGCGCCGATTCTCATTGATTTTAAAATTCCTAGGGCTTTTGCCACATTCTTTGTATTTTTGGCTATTCAAGCATGTGAAAGTTTGAATGGGCGTGGCGTGCATTTATATTAGGGCAATTAACCGCTTAAAATATGGTGTTTTTATGCAGATGCCCCCTTGCAAAATCACACGAATAGGGGTAACCACACCATACCTGTTCATGCAGGGCTTTGTTGGGGTATAGCCAAGCGGTAAGGCACTGGTTTTTGGTACCGGCATCCTAGGTTCGAATCCTAGTACCCCAGCCAAATTAAATTTTATGGGGAGCTATATGAAAAAAATCCTTATTCTTTCTGCATTATCAATTTCGCTTGGCGGGTGTGCAACGCAAATTAATGGATATGAGAAACAAGATTTTTGGAAAATTTTTGTTACAGGTAGTGATGTAGGGGCGCATCAATTTTGTAAAAAGCCAGTTAATGCTGAGTTAGTGGGAAATAATCTTTACGCATACTTTAAGAAAAACGGCATGAGTGAAGAGAACTTAAAAAATGTTTTGTTACAATATAATTATGTAAGATTAGATTCTGTAAGTAGGCAAACTCAAAAACCAGAAAATGGGTATTGTGAACGTGAAATTATGCAAAAAATTTCAAAGAATGTTTCAGAATATTCTGTAGGTAAGTTTCACGAAATCAAATAACTTCCCCCACCCACGCCCCCATACTGAAACACGCTTGCAACAAATACCCGCCAGTTGGGGCCTCCCAATCGAGCATTTCGCCGATGGCGTATGTATTAGGAATTTTTCGCAGCATGAAGTTTTCATCAATTTCATGGTGCATAATTCCACCAGCGCTGGAAATGGCGCGATCAATATGAGATGTGCCTATGAGCGTAAGGGGAATGGCCTTTAAATACTGCGCTAAATCAAGCGCTCTGGCATGTGTGAGTTGATCTTTGTTAAAAGTTTCGCGCAATAGGTTGACCGCCAATGGTGAAAATCCGCATTTTGCGAGCAGCGTGCTGAGGGATGTTTTGCGCGCGTTTTTATTCATAACAGACTGAATTTTATCTGATAACGTAGCCTTTGGAGTATTTGGGCGCAGGTCTAGCGTAACATTCGCATTGCTAAAGCTTTCTATATTTTTACGCAGTGCACTGCTGAGCGCATACACAGCCCCGCCTTCGATGCCATTTTTGGTAATGATCATTTCACCGTGCTTGCAAATTCCATTATGTGTAAGGGTAATTGATTTTATTGGATGCCCAGCAAATTTTTCACTAAAATGCGGCGTCCATTGTGTTGTAAACCCGCAATTTGATGGGACTAAAGGCGCAATTTCAATGCCCTTTGCCGCTAGAATATTGACCCATGTGCCATCACTTCCCAGTTTTGCCCATGAGGCGCCACCAAGTGCTAAAATGGTGATGTCTGGCTTCACTAAAACGATGTTATCATGATGTGAGAATATGAGGGCATCGCCTTGCCAACCGCGCCATATATGCTTGGGTGCATAATGAACATTGAGCGCATCAAGCCGTTTGAGCCACGCCCGTAATAGATGCGTGGCTTTCATCGATTTGGGAAATACCCGCCCGCTACTACCGATGAATGTTTCTTGCCCCAAGCCTTCCACCCACTCGATAAGCACATACGGTGGGAATGCCTCTATACATGGGGTGAGCCAATGGGCCGCATCACCATATCGCGGGATAAATTGCTGCAAGGGCTCAGAATGTGTGATGTTGAGCCCTCCACGCCCCGCAATCAAAAACTTGCGGGCAGGGCTGGCTATTTGGTCGTAAATTGTCACGGAATGCCCATTTTTGGCAAGCATTTCTGCCGCCATTAGTCCTGCTGGGCCCGCACCAATAATTGCAATGTTTTTGGTCTGTATCATGTGTAATAGATGTGCTTATTTGCTCGAAATGTAAATGGTAGAGGCGACACGTTGCTGTAAATATTAACGAGAATTAACCTTGTTGCATTTGCTGATTATATGGTCTATACACCCCACTTCTTTATTAAATTTAATCAGTGGAGCGTATCATGTTTAAAAATTTGTGCTTGGCAATTGCTTGCATATCTATCTGTACTCAATCGGCATCAGCCGACGTGTATGCCGCTGCATCGGTCACAGATTTGATCCACCAAGAGGCCGACAAACAAGGTGTGCCGCGCGGCTTGGCAATCAAGGTAGCAAAACGTGAAAGCGGCTTACGCTGCAACGCATTTAACCGAGCAGGCTATTATGGATTGTTTCAATTATACCCACCCACCGCGCGCGGTTTGGGGTTTCGTGGTGTCAATTCAGAATTGCTTACATGTGGTGCAGGGCTTACTTATGGCATGAAGCATGTGGCCATTTGTTATCGCCTAGCCAAAGGCAATTGGGATCGCACAGATTATTGCCATCGCCGTGGTTTCCGCTCAATTTCCGATGAGCAATCATCCCGTCGCGAAATGCAAGCCTCAAACGAATGAGCGTTTAATACCCAACGCACGCAGCGTTTAGCATACCAACAGCCAGAGAAATCATCGCTAAAAATATGGCAGAGCTAATTTGCCCGTCGATGATATTTTGTTTGAGTTGCCTGAATAGCAAATTTGTGATGAGGAATGCCAGCACTTGAACGATCAAAATAATACCGCCCCAAATCAGCAGGTCCTCAACATTTACAGCGGCTTTTACCAGCGCATTGAGCGGCAATACAAACCCAATAACCGCCCCTGCGAGCGTGATGGCGGGCGCATTATTGCCTGCCTTAATCATGGCAAACTCTTTATACGGCGTGATCCACACATAAATGGTAATAAACGCAGCGAGCATGGCAATTGAAATGGCGAAATAGGCCAAGAATGCAGGCAAAGTGGCGATATAGTCGGTGGATTGATACATAGAGAGTTCCTTTTATTCAAAATAATGAGGGATGAATCGCGCCGTGTCACCAGTAATTTTCGAGGTGTCTTCGCGAATGCCAATGCCAGCCGATTGCGAGGCGACAACCCATGAACCTATGATGGGTGTGTTGCCTTCAAATTCAGGAATTTTGAAATATTCCTGGTAGATAAATCCTTCTGTGCCATAGCTGCCAGCAGTTCTCGCAAGATTTTTGCCATCCACAACCATTTCCACATTATTGCCTTCTCGGCCATAAATTGGCTTTTTTACATAGTCACCGCTTGTGGGTATTTCAAAATAGGCGGGTAGTAAATTTGGGTGGCCTTCAAATCGTTCCCACAAAATTGGCAAAATGGCTTTATTAGAGAGTAGCATTTTCCATGCGGGCTCAATAAATTTGGTGTTACTCCCAGCAATATACGGTGCAAAATCCTCACTCCACAGCCATTCCCATGGGTAAAGTTTGAATAAATTGCGGATATTGAGCTGTTCACCATCATAAAAATTGATATCATCAGTGCACACTTGGTTGATATACATAAATTCTGTATCCAGCCCCGCTTGGTTTGCCACATCCTGCATATACACGGTGGTGCGTTCATCTTCCAAATGATGTTCTACGCTTGCAAAATGAATTTTACCTTCAATACCAATGTTCTGCCATGCGGTGATTAAACGCTCATGAATAGAATTGAATTGGTCTTTTTTTGGGTAAACGCTCTCGAGCCACTGCCATTGAATAACAGACGCTTCCAGCAGGCTTGTGGGCGTATCGGCATTATATTCCAGGAGTTTAGGCGCTTGCTCGCCATCATAGGCCAAGTCGAACCGCCCATAAATATTACGCTCACCACCTCGCCAGCTTTGCTCAATATAGGGAATTGCAATTGGCGGAATTTTCATGCGGGCATATAATTTATTGGAAATAATGTACTCAACTGCTTCTAAACACATGGCTTCCAGCGCATTTGTTACATCTTCAATGCCATCGATTTCGCTAGCGGTGAATGAGTAACACGCGCTTTCATCCCAATATTTCGTGCCATCAGGTGAATGATAATCGAAGCCAAGGCGTTCAATTTGGTTCTGCCAATCTTTGCGCGGTGTAATGCTGTGCCGTTGCATTATGAACTTGCCGACATATGGCTAGAATTGCCAAAGCCACCAGATTTCATAGTGTTTGAGCGTATAGGCGCACCAGCTAGGCTCGATTTGAAACTGGTGGAAGGCGCAAAACCCGTAGATTTGCCCCATGTGCCAGCACTTGCGCCACCACGACCATAAACCGAGTTGTTTTTGTCTTTATAAACTGGCTCGGCTTGATAGCCGCGTTGTTGCCCACCACCGAATAATCCCCCACCGCCGCCGCCAAGGAATCGACCGGCCATATAGCCTAGCATCAACGGCATAAAGCTGCCGCCACTGGCTTGGGTTGTTTGTTGTTGCCCTGCTTGCCCAATTTGGCTGGTTGGTACTGCGCCGCAATTGCCAGCTCCAAATTTATCTTCGCAGTCTTTTACCGATGAAAATTTAGGCGCTGTTTCTGCGTGAGTTTTAATGGCCTGTTGCTCCACTTCTGCGCAAGTTTTTTCATCCCCCAGTTTTTGCTGGCACGCGGCTTTGTCTTGAAAAAATGAAAGATCTTTTTGCAAAGGGTCTTCGCTGCAGCCCGCAACAAACAGGCTGGCCCCAGTGAGCAGTGTCAACGTGATGGCTTTGGAGCGTTTCATGGAATCCCTCGTTTATTGCGTAATTCTATACAACATATAGGATTACGCAACGCCAAAACAAGATCACCCTAACGCTTTTAATGCCAGCGCCAATTTCGCGCGCTTTTCGCTATTCATTGCCAAATTTTCTTCTTGTTCTTCAATCACCTCGGCAGGCGCGCGGGCGCGGAAATCGGTATTGTTCAGTTTGCCTTCAATGCGGATAATGTCTTGGGTAAGTTTTTCAATATCTTTGGAAAGGCGGATTTTCTCTGCTGCAAAATCGATCACGCCCGCCAATGGCACTGCAATAGTGGCTTCACCTTGCACAAATTGCGCTGCACCTTGGGGCAGGGCATCGGCATAGGAAATAGTATTAATTCGGCCAATTCGCTTCAAGGCCTCCTCATGGCTAGCAATGCGCAATTGCGTTGTGTTACGCGCACCAATCAGCACTAAATCAATTTTGAGCTTGGGTTCAATCCGCAAATCGGCCTTTAAGGTACGAATTTGTGTTATAATTGAGATGAGCCAGTCAATTTCTCCGTCGACTGATTTGTTTTGTAAGTTGGCTAATTGTGGCCAGTCACTCAATGTCAATAGTTGTGCGCGCGTAGCTGTTAAGCCCCACAACTCTTCGGTTAAGAACGGCATAAAGGGGTGGAGTAGGGCGTATGCATGATCGAGCACCCATGCGAGCGTGGCTTGGGTTTCAGCGCGGGCGGCATGGGCTTCATCGCTCAAAATTGGCTTCACCAACTCCACATGCCAGTCGCACACCACATTCCATATGAATTTATACAAGGCATTGGCCGCTTCATTGAATTTATAGTCGGTTATGCCTTGGGTGACTGCAATGCTGGCGCGCTCCACCTCGCCCACAATCCATTGATTCAGCGGATGTTGCACAGTGGCGGGATTAAAGCCGGCAACTGGCGCGCAACCATTCATTTGTGCAAAACGCGTGGCGTTCCACAGCTTAGTGGCGAAGTTGCGATAGCCTTCCACGCGGCTCACATCGAGCTTAATGTCGCGCCCTTGTGCTGCCATTGCTGCCAGCGTGAAGCGCAGCGCATCAGCACCATATTGGTCGATGAGTTCCAGCGGGTCGATTACGTTCCCCTTGGATTTGCTCATTTTCTGCCCTTTAGCGTCGCGCACAAGGGCATGAATATACACAGTGTGGAACGGCGCAATGCCTTTACCGTCTTTGTCCTTTATAAAGTGCAAGCCCATCATCATCATGCGGGCAACCCAAAAAAAGATGATGTCGAACCCTGTCACCAGCACATCGGTTTGGTAGAATTTTTGCAGGTGTTCCGTGTTTTCAGGCCAGCCAAGCGTGGAAAACGGCCACAGGGCAGATGAAAACCATGTGTCCAGCACGTCTGGGTCTTTGCCGACGATTAGAACAGTTCCGCGTTCATCAGTTGTATTTCCTCCAAACGTAAATTCATCAACAAAATCTATGTGCTCTTTATCAAATTTTCCTTCATAATATTTATATACTTGATGTTTAATTTCATCGTCTGTTTCGGCTACAAATAGTTTGTATTGTGATATTGAAGTTTTATCATCATCTCTTCGTAAACCGTATCTAGCTGGAATGGAATGCCCCCACCAAAGTTGGCGTGAAATGCACCATGGCTGAATATTCTCGAGCCATTCGAAATAGGTTTTCTCCCAGTTCTTGGGCACAAAATTGGTGCGGCCGTCTTTCACAGCAGCAAGTGCCTCGATAGCAAGTTCACCAGCATTCACATACCATTGATCTGTCAAAAATGGTTCAATCGCTACATTTGAACGGTCGCCATAAGGAACGGTGTGGGTAATTGGCTCAATTTTAGCCAACAAACCAAGAGCATGAATTTGTTTGATAACCTCTAGACGTGCAGCGTAGCGGTCGAGACCTTGAAACGGCTTTGGTATTTTGACATCTTGTCCTAGTATATGAGATATTACGGAATAATAGTTAAAATCATAGTCGCTTTCATTTATGATTTTTCCGTATTTATTCATAATATTGATGTTAAGAACCTTATTATCTTTATGACGCTTCCCCACTTCAAAATCATTGAAATCATGGGCGGGGGTGATTTTCACCGCGCCAGTGCCTTTTTCAGGGTCGGCATATTCATCACCCACAATAGGAATCAAGCGGTTCACCAGCGGCAAGCACACCATTTTGCCAATGAGGTGTTTCAGTTTTTCATTCTCGGGGTGCACTGCAACGCCAGTATCGCCAAGCATGGTTTCGGGGCGTGTAGTTGCCACCTGAATATATCCAACAATTGTCTCATTATCGTCTAATGTCATAATCGGATAATCGAAATAATACATGTGGCCGTGCGGGTCTTTTTTCAGCACTTTTTCTAGCGCCGCTGCGTCAAATTCCTCATCAGAGCAGCGCTCCCATTTGAAGCTGCCTTTTTTCTCTATTTGCACCACCTCTAAATCGGAAATGGCGGTGAGCAGTTTCGGATCCCAATTCACAAGGCGTTTGTCTTTATAAATCAAACCTTCATTATACAGCTCCACAAACACTTTGCGCACGGCAGCTGAGAGGCCTTCGTCCATTGTAAAGCGTTCACGCTCCCAATCGCAACTTGCACCAAGGCGTTTCAGCTGCCCGATGATGGTGCCGCCGCTTTCCTCTTTCCAATCCCACACGGCTTCGAGAAATTTCTCTTTGCCCATTTCCTGCCGTGTTGGTTTGCCTTCAGCCGCGAGTTTCCGTTCCACCACCATTTGCGTGGCGATGCCGGCATGATCCGTTCCCACTTGCCAGAGCACATCCTTGCCGCGCATACGTTCAAAGCGGCAGAGGATATCCTGCACCGTATTGTTCAACGCATGCCCCATGTGGAGCGAGCCTGTCACATTTGGCGGCGGAATCACGATGGAATATTTATCGGCGTTATTGCGGTCATCTCGCAGAGACTTAAACGCATCTGCCTTCATCCACGCATCAAAAATACGCTGTTCAATGTCTGCAGGAGAATAGGTTGTTTCGAGGGTGATGGTCATTGTTAATTCCATGATGTTGCCGCAATATTGCACAGCATATTGAAGGAAGACAATAAAAAAGGCGCCCGAAAGCGCCCTTTTTGCATATACAGCACAGCGCTTAAGCAGTTTTTGCTTTGAGCACTTGGCGACCTTTATACATACCAGATTTCAAATCGATATGGTGTGGGCGGCGCATTTCGCCAGTGGTTTTATCTTCAATATAAGTTGGTGCTGCAAGCGCATCAGCTGAACGGCGTTGGCCGCGTTTCATAGGAGAGGTTTTTCTTTTGGGAACAGCCATGACAAGTCGCCTTCAACAGTGTTTATAAATTTTGAAGTTGCTTTTCACCGCAAAACAGCTTTGAAGTCAAGCGGTATTTTTGGAAACTACCATGCAAACAGAATTTAAACGCGCGCTCGCACGCGATGCGGCGCAGATTGAGGCTTATTTGGCACAATGGCTCGCGCAATTGTCAACGCGTGTGCCGCATGCGCCGCAGCGATTAATAGATGCTGTTCGCCATGGTGTGTTGGGCGGCGGCAAGCGTTTACGGCCATTTTTGGTGCTTGAAGTGGCACGGATATTCAACAAAGCACACGAGGCACTGCCAGCGGCGGCAGCTATTGAGCTGATCCATTGTTATTCATTGGTGCATGATGATTTGCCGTGCATGGATAATGACACGCTGCGGCGTGGCCTTCCCACAGTGCATGTGGAATTTGACGAGGCCACAGCGTTGCTTGCCGGAAATGTGATGCTGACACATGCATTTGAGGTGTTGTGTCATCCTGAGCGCAGTGAAGGATCTCCTGCAGATTACGCTCAAACTTATGGAGATTCTTCTCTTGCGCTCAGAATGACAACTCAGCTCCTACAAACCCTCATCACAGGTGCGGGGCTCAATGGAATGTTGGGCGGGCAGCAGTGGGATTTAGCTGCAGAAGGGCGTTTTGCGGAAACACCTGCCGCCGATATGAACACAGAGGCGGCCATCACACAATTGCAAAGCATGAAAACTGGCGCGCTGATTCTGGCCGCTGTGAAAATGGGTGCCATAATTGGTGGGGCTACATTGGCGCAAATGCAATTGCTGGAATTATATGCATATCATTTGGGTCTTGCATTTCAAATCTCCGACGACATTCTCGATACCATTGGCAGCGCGCAATCGGCAGGCAAAGCCACACAAAAGGACGCAGGCGCGGGCAAGGCAACGTTTGTGTTATTGCTTGGGCTTGAAGGCGCGCGGCTGAAGCTGTCGCAGGTGATCGCTGAAGGGCAGGGTGCGTTGCAGCAGCTGGGTATGCCATGCCTTGCATTGCATGGGGCATTGCTGGCGATGGATGGGCGTGGAGCATGATTATGGTTTTGGCCGCTTGCTACTAATACTCAGGCGTTGCACGCCATTGCCACTCATGAATGATTTTTTGGCAGAAATTTGGCCAGAATTGACACCCATCCATGAAATTTCTCGCGATAATCGGCCATATTCAATTTTTGGGCAGCGGTTCATCACCACTTTCAAACCTGAAGCTTCGGCTATGCGCGCCGCCTCATCATTTCGCACCGAAAGCTGCATCCATAGCACTTTGGCGCCTATAGAAATCGCTTCATGTGTAATGCTCATCGCCATTTCGGCATTGCGAAAGATGTCGACCATATCCACAGGCACAGGAATATCCGCCAATGTGGCATAGACCTTTTGCCCTAAAATTTCCTGCCCTGCCAATGCGGGGTTCACAGGGATTACGATAAACCCTTTTTCAAGCAGATATTTAAATGCAAAATAGCTGGGGCGCGATGTTGTGTTGCTTGCCCCCACCATGGCAATGGTTTTTACGCTGTCTAATATTGCGCGGATATAGTCATCTGTATAAGAATCGTGGTTCATGGCCATTACATATAAAGTGTAAATGCGGTGTGTGCAATAATGCTCATGCGGTATTTTTGTGTGAATTGAAGTGCAAATGCATCTCATTTACGTCTATAAAATTCACTTTGGCATATTTATCGCACTCTTTTGATAAAATGCACAGAAAAAGCCTTGACGGGTGGCTGTACTGGCGGTATGAGGGCGGTTCGGAACTGAATCGAACACGTGAGAGCAACAATGCCAACCTATATGGCCAAAGCGTCAGAAATTGACAAAAAATGGCTTCTAATTGATGCAAAAAATTTAGTTGTGGGTCGCCTCGCATCTGTAATCGCAATGCGATTGCGCGGCAAACACAAGCCAACATATACACCGCACATGGATTGTGGCGATAATATTGTTGTGATCAACGCTGATAAAGTGGTGTTCACCGGGGATAAATGGGCACAAAAAACCTATTACTATCACACAGGCTACCCTGGTGGTATTAAAGAGCGTAATGCTGGTAAAATTCGCGATGGCCGCTTTCCAGATCGTATTTTGAAAAAAGCTGTTGAACGCATGTTGCCTGGTGGTGTACTTGGTCGTCAGCAACTTTCAAATTTGCGTGTATATGCTGGTGAAGTTCACCCGCATGAAGCGCAACAACCAGTCGCACTCGATGTTGCCGCACTTAATTCTAAAAATAAACGGGATGCATAATGTCTGAAACACTCGCTTCTCTTGATCAATTGGGCGCCGCAATGGGCACCATGATTTCTGATGTAACATCCGCTCCTGTGCATGTGCGCAAAGTCGATACACTTGGTCGCGCCTATGCCACTGGTAAACGGAAAAATGCGATTGCACGCGTTTGGGTCAAACCAGGCAATGGTAAAATCACAATCAATGGCCGTGAATTGAAAACCTACTTTGCTCGCCCTGTGTTGCAAATGGTGTTGATGCAACCACTTGGTGTTGTTGATCGTTTGACGCAATATGATGTGGTGGCAACTGTTGTTGGCGGCGGTTTGTCTGGCCAAGCTGGTGCTGTACGTCATGGTATTTCCAAAGCATTGACCTATCAAGAACCAGATTTGCGCAGCCCGCTGAAAAGTGCTGGCTACCTCACTCGGGATTCACGCGTTGTGGAACGTAAAAAATACGGCCACGCGAAAGCACGCCGCAGCTTCCAGTTCTCGAAACGTTAAGCTGTATTTGCAGTATTCAAATCAACGGCTTGGCGCTTCGGTTCCAGGCCGTTTTTTTTATATTCACACACCATCCCTCATCCTTGGGCTTGACCCAAGGATCCATTTTAGAACGAGATGGATATATAGATTATGGTGTCAAGCACCAGAATGAGGGGAAGAGGACCACACTATGACCAAAGCAAAAATTGCCATTTTAGGGGCTTCGGGCTACACGGGCGCCGAGTTGATCCGCTTGCTGCTTGCACATCCGCATGTGGAATTGGTGGCGCTCACAGCCGATAGCAAAGCAGGCAAGTCTTTATCGGATGTATTTCCGCAATTTGTGGGCGTGAATTTGCCTGATCTGATCGCGCTTGATGCCGTGGATTACACCAAAATCGATATTGTGCTGTGCGCACTGCCCCATGCCACTACGCAAAAAGTGGTGACACAGGCATTTGCAGTAAATCCTAAGCTAAAAATCATCGATCTATCCGCCGATTTTCGTATCCATAACCCAGAACATTATGCCAAATGGTATGGACATGAGCATGCCGCACTCGCATTGCAAAACGAGGCCGTGTATGGCCTCACCGAATTATATCGGGCGCAGGTGAAATCGGCGCGGCTGGTCGCAAATCCTGGCTGCTACACCACCACATCGTTGTTGCCGCTGATTCCTGTGGTGAAAGCGGGCTTGATAGACGCGCATGCCATTGTGATCGATGCAAAATCGGGTGTTACAGGGGCGGGGCGCGCCGCAAAAGAAGCCAATTTATTCACCGAGGTTTCCGATGGGTTTCATGCCTATGGCGTGGGCAGCCATCGGCATATGGCAGAGCTTGACCAAGAGCTTTCAATCGCGGCGGGGCAAGCCATTACGCCGCGCTTTACGCCGCATTTGGTGCCGATGAATCGGGGCATTTTTGCCACAATTTATGTGACTCTGGCCGCAGGCAACACCGCACAGGATGTGCACGCATGCCTCAATGCGCAATATGCCAATGAGCATTTTGTGCAGGTGCTGCCCTTTGGCGGCGTGCCGCAAACGCGGCATGTGCGGGGCTCTAATCAGGTTTTGATAGGCGTGAGTGCCGACCGCGCCCCGCACCACGCCATTATCACCTGCGTGCTCGATAATTTGGTGAAAGGCGCATCAGGCCAAGCGATTCAGAACATGAATGTGGTGATGGGGTGGCCAGAAATTACTGGCCTTGAGCATCGCGGCATGTTTCCGTAATATAAAACACAAAAAAAGCGGGCATTGCCCGCCTTTTTTAGTATCAAAGCCCACATCACTTCCCCTTCGGGGCGTCTGACGCATTGCGCAAATATTCTATCACATTGGCGCGGTCTTCCGCTTTTTCAATTCCAGCAAAGCTCATCGCTGTGCCTTTGGCATATTCAGATGGTTTTTTCAGGAAGCTGGTCAGCGCTTCATAATTCCATTTGGGCACAGATTTTGATTTTTCTATGAGTGCGGCTGAATATTTAAATCCTGCTGTTGAAGCCATCGATTTATCGACTATATCATATAAATTAGGCCCCACCTTATTGGCACCGCCTTTGTCCACACTATGGCACGACACACATTTTTTAAAAATGGCTTCGCCCTTGCCTTTATCCGCAGTGGCTAGCAATTGCGCGATCGGCAGATCGGCCACAATAACAGCGGCGCCACCAGCAGCGGGTTTTGTTTCCGCCACGGCCACTTCATAGCCAGGTTTTTCAGGTTTCTCGCTGCTCACTGCAATATCAGAGAAAATGCTCAGGCCCAGCGTAACCGTGCCTGCCAATAGAACCGCACCCATGATTTTGTTAAATTCGAAAGAATCCATAGCGAATCTGCCCCATTCAAGATAAATATGTTGCAAGCAACATAAGACGTCATTACAGGATAAATCGTTTCCAAAGCAATACCGAAATGAAAAAATCATTCGGTTTTGTGCAAATTTTACAGGATTAAACTCATGAAACCAGTTGTAATCATTCCCGCACGCATAGGCGCGACCCGTTTGCCGCGAAAACCGTTAGCTGACATTCATGGAAAGCCCATGATTGTGCATGTGTATGAGGCCGCAGTGAAGGGCAATGTAGGGCCTGTGTATGTGGCCACAGATGATTCGGACATTGCTGCGGCGATTGAAAACGTGGGGGGTAAGGCGATTATGACCGACCCAGCACTGCCATCGGGTTCTGATCGCGTGTATGCGGCGGTTTCACAAATTGACCCTGGTAGGCATTTTGATGTGGTCATCAACCTACAAGGCGATATGCCCACCTTTGCGCCAGAGTTTTTTGGTGCCTGCCTTGTGCCATTGCAAGACCCTGCCGTGCATATCACATCACTAGTGTGTCCAGATGAAGACCCAGAGTTTGCTACAAACGTGAACTGTGTCAAAGCCGCGCTGTCTCCCGTTGCGGGTGTGGCGGGGCGTTCTCGCGCGCTGTATTTCTCACGCTCGGCGATTCCCAGTGGTGCCAAGGTGTTGATGCATCATTTGGGCATATATGCGTTTCGCCGCAATGCGTTGGAGCGGTTTGTGCAACTGCCGCCTTCACCGCTAGAATTGGCTGAACGGTTGGAGCAATTGCGCGCGCTGGAGGACGGCATGCGTTTGGATGTGATGGAAGTGAACGCCATTCCGTTTGGTGTGGACACGCCTGAGGATTTGGAAAAGGCTAGAAGAGTGTTGGCGAAGTGAGTAAGTTCTATACTTAGGCTCCCCACCTGTGGGGGAGCTGTCGAGTGTAACGAGACTGAGGGGGGTATTCTTACTTCCCTTAAAAAGAAAACCCCTCCCCCTACCCCCTCCCGCAAGGGGAGGGGAGAAGTAATTTCTAATGCTTGATTGAGTATAAAACCAAAATGAAACACACCATCGTCTATCAAGGAGAGCCAGGCGCCAATTCACACATGGCGTGCAGCGCGTTCTACCCTGATTACACCCCACACGCGTGCCCTACATTTGAGGAAGCGTTTGCGGCAGTGGAGGATGGCAGCGCGCAATTGGCCATGATCCCTATTGAAAACTCGGTGGCGGGGCGTGTGGGTGATATTCACCAGTTGCTGCCACATGCCGATTTACACATTATTGGCGAGCGGTTTTTGCCAATTCACCACCAGTTGATGGTGCGTAAGGGTGTGAAATTGGCCGATGTGAACACCGTACACTCGCATGTGATGGCGCTGGGGCAATGTCGCAAGTTTATTCGCACCAATGGATTGAAGGCAATGATCGCGGCCGATACTGCTGGCGCTGCGCGGGAAATTTCGGAACATGAAAGCACAACGCAAGCCGCAATTGCGTCACGCCTTGCAGCGGAAATTTATGGGCTTGAAATCATTGCCGAAAATATTGAAGACACCCACAATAACACCACGCGTTTTATTGTTTTGCAAAAGGATGGGGCGTGGGCGTCGCTCAATGATCAACCCTGCATGACCTCTTTCGTCTTTCGCGCGCGCAATTTGCCTGCTGCCTTGTATAAAGCGCTCGGTGGTTTTGCCAGCAATGGTGTGAACATGACCAAGCTTGAAAGCTACATGGTGGGGGGGCATTTTTACGCCAGCCAGTTTTATGCCGAGGTGGAAGGCCACCCTGATGATACACCACTGAAGCGTGCATTTGATGAGCTACAATTTTTTTGTAAGGAATTGCGGATTTTGGGTGTATATAATGCAGACCCGTTCCGTTCCGAACTGAGTGAAGCACAGCAATAAGAGTACCACATGACCAACCATCTCATCGACTATGCAGCGCAGGCCGAAATTCTCATCGAGGCGCTTCCCTATATGCTCAAATATGATGAAACCACCGTGGTGGTGAAATATGGCGGCAATGCCATGGGCGATGAAGAAGCGGCGCTGGATTTTGCGCGCGATGTGGTGATGCTCAAACAAAGCGGGCTCAACCCAATTGTGGTGCATGGTGGTGGGCCGCAAATTGGCAAAATGCTGGAGCGATTGGGCGTAAAATCAGAATTTAGAAACGGTTTGCGTGTCACAAATGCCGCCACCATTGAAGTGGTAGAAATGGTGCTCTCTGGCACAGTGAATAAGCAAATGGTGGGGTGGATCAACCATGTGGGCGGCAAGGCCATTGGCTTGTGCGGCAAGGACGGCAATATGGTGCAAGCCCGCAAGTTGGAAAAGCGCGATGAGCAGGGCAATCTTATCGATCTTGGCTTTGTGGGAGACCCAGAAGTGGTGAACCGTGAAGTTCTAGATGATATTATCAAAAGTGATCTCATCCCCGTGATCGCGCCTGTGGCCACCTCAAAAACGGGCGAAACGTATAATGTGAATGCCGACACTTTTGCAGGCGCAATTGCCGGCGCAATGCGGGCAAAACGGTTGCTATTGCTCACCGATGTGCCGGGCGTGCTCGATGGCAATAAAAACCTGCTGAGCGAGCTGACCGTATCCCAAACCAAATTGCTGATGGAGCAAGGTGTGATTACGGGCGGGATGATTCCCAAAGTGGAAACCTGCTTTTACGCGCTGGAAAAAGGTGTGGAAGCGGTTGTTATCCTCGACGGTAAAGTGCCCCACGCGGTGCTGATCGAGCTGTTCACCGAGCACGGGGCAGGGACGTTTATTAAAAAAGGATAGTGGAGGAATCTATGCCACAAAAAATTTACGGCGCCATCACGGCACTCATCACCCCTTTTGCAAATGATCAGGTGGATTATACCGCCTATGAAAAATTCATCAATTGGCAGATAGAGCAAGGCATTCATGGTATTGTGCCTGTGGGCACCACAGGGGAATCCCCTACGGTGACAGACTCCGAGCATAAACAGCTCATTGAAGTTGCGGTGAAAGTGGCTGCTGGCCGTGTGCCAGTGATTGCGGGCACAGGCTCGAACTCCACAGCGGAAGCCATTGAACTCTCGCGCTTTGCGGAAAAAGCAGGGGCGGATGCGCTGTTGATTGTCGCGCCATATTACAACAAGCCCACGCAAGAGGGGCTGTTTCAACATTACAAAGCCATCAATGATGCCGTGGGAATTCCCATAATTGTATATAATATTCCGGGGCGCTCGATTGTCGATATTAGCGTGCAAACACTGCAGCGCATGGCCGAGCTGAAAAATATTGCGGGTATCAAGGACGCCACCAGCAATTTGCAGCGCGCACTCGAGCAATATCACGCTTTGGGGGATCGATTTATTCATCTTTCAGGTGATGACGCCACCGCGTTGCCTTATGTGGCGTGCGGCGGGGTAGGTGTGATTTCGGTATCTTCTAACGTGGTGCCAAAACAAATGGCACAGGTGATGGAGTTGTGCCTGAAGGGCGACTTCAAAATCGCACTGCAATTGCATCAAAAATTGATGGGGCTGCATATCGATTTATTCGCCGAGGCCAACCCTGCACCTGTGAAATATGCAGCCGCTAAGCTCGGTTTTTGTACAACAGATGTGCGCCTGCCACTTGTGGCGTGCACGGCTGCTACGAAATTATTGGTCGATGCGGCGATGAAACGCGCAGGGCTGTAATGAAACCCATCACGCCCCCGAAAAAGCGCCAGCCGCTTCCTGTCAAAGTCGTCTGTGAGAACCGCAAGGCGAGGTTTAACTATGAAATTGGAGAGGTGATCGAAGCGGGCATCGTGCTGCAGGGCACCGAGGTGAAATCACTGCGGATGGGGAAGGCCAATATCGCTGAAAGCTATGCCACTCCGCAAGGAAATGAAATTTGGCTGATTAATTCTGACATTGCTGAATATGTGCAGGCCAACCAGTTTAATCATGATCGCAAACGCCCGCGCAAGTTGTTGCTCAATCGCCGGCAAGTGAACCGATTGATTGGCGCGGTGAATCGCGAGGGGATTTCCATCATTCCACTCAAGCTTTACTTCAATTCCCAAGGCCGGGCGAAAATTGAAATCGCGCTGGGCAAGGGTAAGCAGCTTCACGATAAACGCGCCACCGAGCGGGAACGCGATTGGGGGCGGGAAAAGCAAAGGGTGTTGAAGGGGTAAAATGCAATCCCCATTCTCCCGATCAGGAGATGGGGATAAGTCACTTATTGCTTCTCAAGCGGCTTCCAATTCCAATTATCTGGCAGCTTTAATTTTGGTTTTGCCTCCGGTTGAACTTTCGGCGTAGCCTTCTTTTTTGTAGGTGTTGCAGGCACTGCGTCTGAAGGCTTATCAAAATTCTCATAGCCATCCGTTGGCACGCCAGCTTCTTTAGCCTTTTCTAAATTCTGCTGATGATCTTTGATGCGCTCATTTTTGATTTTGCCTTGCCCCACTTTTGGGGGCTCAATATTAACCCCTCTATTTGAAATGCGGTTCTCAAGTTTATCGCTTTCGAGTGCTGCTGCCGCTTTTGCAATGTCAATAACTTGTTGTTTTTGCTCGGGTGAAAGATTGGCATTTGATCCTTCGCTCTCATCTGCAGAATTTTCAGCGGCCCGTGCTGTAGGCGAATTGCCTGGCACCACAACTTTTTTATAAAATTCTGCAAATTCACCAGGGCTAAATTCTTTTTTTAGGGGATTTCGCGTGTGAGCGTTGCCGTGTATAAATTGCTCCGATTTTGCCATGAATGCTTTTATATCGATTTTATCATCAACAGCATTTGCGGCAAAAAAATTCTCAAACTGCGCTGAATGCTCGGGTGTCATCTTATTATCGTTCAATCCGCGCATTTCTGCATACCAGCGCTTGGCTTCACGTGGGCTTAGATGCGCCTTATCATCATCATCTTGCGCTCTGTCAATGCTGCCTTGCAATTCACCTAGCGAAACAGTGCCTTTGCCATTGCCATAAGGTTTATTATCCAAGCGTTTTGCAGCAGCACTTGATTCATCAAAGCCGTTTGCTGCTGTAGAAGTATTGGTCGGTGCATTTGTAATTGGTTGACTTTTTACGCCATCTACTGGTGACATTATAATTCTCCTAATTTTGGTTGAAAATCACCAGCTACAAAAAACATCATTGTTTAGTGTATTGTTAATTGCTGCGATTTGACCATAATATTAACATAATAAAATAATTGTACAATATGTCTAATTATTATTACTTAGTATCTGTATATATATACGATAGTTTGCTATTATATAAAATAAAAACTGCAATTTTATACTATTGTTATGTGTATATTCAACTTATGTCTCAATACGCATCATATGATTCAAGTTTTTGCATGTTCTATCACAATCCCGCTTGCAAAGTGCTGTGTTTTCAGGCATAGAGGCCACTCGCACGGTTGTGAGTCTGTCTATTTTCGCGGGGGTCTGCTCGCGCGGCGGCTGATAATTGGCATAACATTTGGGTAAAATACAATGGCAGCAGGTGGTAACCCCCTGAAATATATTGCTGAAGTTCGTGCTGAGGCAAAGCGTGTAACATGGCCGTCCCGTAAAGAAACAATGGTCACCACCATGATGGTGTTGGCGTTGGTGGTTGTGTCGTGTATGTTCTTTTTTGTGGTGGATCAAATTGTTGGGTTTGGCGTGCAGACGCTACTCAAATTGGGTCGATAAGGGTTTAGGATTTTATCATGGAACAACGCTGGTATATCGTTCAGGCGCTTTCGAATTTTGAAAAGAAAGTTGCGGAGCATATTCGTCTTAAGGCCGCACAAAAAGGTTTGAGCCATCAAATCGAAGATATTCTTGTGCCTGTAGAGCAAGTGATGGAAATGCGGCGTGGGCGCCGTGTTGCTGCAGAGCGTAAGTTTTTCCCTGGATATGTGCTGGTGAAAACCACGATGAGTGATGAGATTTTCCATCTCATAAAAAATACCCCTAAAGTTTCTGGATTCTTGGGCAATGATAAACGACCAAGCGCAATTAGCGACGCGGAAGCTGGCCGCATTATTGGCCAAGTGAAGGAAGGCGTTGATAAACCGAAAAATGTGATTCTGTTCGAAATTGGTGAAAAGGTCAAAGTTACCGATGGCCCATTTGCGTCTTTCGACGGTTTTGTCGAGGAAATCGACGATGCGCGTTCGCGTGTCAAGGTAGCAGTGACCATTTTCGGTCGTGCTACTCCGGTTGAACTCGAATTTACGCAGGTTGCAAAATCTGCGTGAAATATTGTGGGAGGGGCGGGTGCTTGCCGGCAACTATAACCGTACCACATTCCTCAAACACTAACGTGAGGCTATTCAAATGGCAAAAAAGATTACTGGGTATATTAAGTTGCAGGTTGCCGCTGGCTCTGCAACCCCATCACCACCAATTGGCCCTGCTTTGGGTCAGCGTGGTTTGAACATCATGATGTTCTGTAAAGAATTTAACGCGCGCACTGGCGAAATGGAAAAAGGCATGCCTTGCCCCGTTGTCATCACTGTATATGCCGACAAATCCTTTTCATTTGAAATCAAAACGCCACCTGTGTCCTATTTCTTGAAAAAGGAATCTGGCCTCAAATCGGGTTCAAAAACACCTGGTAAAGGTGGCTTCGTTGGCAAAATCACACGCGCATCGCTCGTGAAAATTGCTGAAATTAAAATGAAAGATTTGAACTGTGAAACTGTAGAATCCGCTCTTCCCATGTTGGAAGGTTCTGCGCGTTCTATGGGTTTAGAAGTTGTGGAGGCATAAGATGGCAAAACTTGCAAAACGTGTGAAGAAAAATGCAGAAGGTATTGTGCCACTTAAATTATATGCCATCAGCGAAGCTGTTGGTTTGGTGAAAGCTCGTGCCAATACAAAATTTGATGAAACCATTGAAGTATCATTAAATTTGGGTGTTGATCCGCGCCATGCCGACCAAATGGTACGCGGCGTGTGCATTTTGCCAAATGGTTCAGGCCGCACATTGCGCGTGGGTGTGTTTGCCCGCGGTGCAAAGGCGGAAGAAGCCAAAGCGGCCGGTGCCGATGTTGTGGGCGCAGAAGATTTGTTCGAAATTGTATCGGGTGGCAAATTAGAGTTTGATCGTTGCATTGCAACACCAGACATGATGCCTTTGGTTGGTCGTTTGGGTAAAATTCTTGGGCCACGTGGTATGATGCCAAACCCTAAAGTTGGCACTGTAACCATGGACGTAAAAGCTGCTGTTGAAGCGGCAAAAGGCGGTTCCGTAGAATTCCGTGTTGAAAAAGCAGGGATTATTCATGCGGGCATCGGCAAAGCGTCATTTGGTTCAGAAGCATTGGTGGAAAACCTCAAGGCCTTGGCGGATGCCGTTGTAAAAGCCAAGCCGCAAGGTGCAAAAGGCACATATGTGCGGCGCGTATCCATCTGTTCCACAATGGGGCCAGGTGTACGGGTTGACCCAACGTCTGTATTGAGCTAAGAGACGAGAATTCCCTAGAGTGGCGTGCCGCTCTGGGGCGTTTTGTGTTGTAAATGTTCCGACATTTTATTGCGCAAAACGACAGGTGTTAAATGGCCTTTTGGCGATTTGATGCCGACCTGTCAAAGACTGCAGGTGCAATTCAATTGAGTTGCTTAATCTCCTGCATAGATGGAGTGACGAACGCAATCATGTGGCTTTGGCTGCATTTGAGGAATTTTCGTCCTTCCGTGTGTGTTTTCAATTTGGAAATGCCGGCAGGATTGTGTGTGGTTTTATTCAGGATGGCAACGCAGTCATCTTAAACCACAGGTTTTAAGTGCTGCCGATGCGATTGCGGTGGTAAAATTGGAGTTAGCGATGAATAGAGCGGAAAAATCCACCTTTGTAGGTGACTTAAACGCAGCTATTAAACGTACCGGTGTGCTCGTTGTGGCGCATTATGCTGGGCTTACTGTGGCACAAATGTCAAATTTGCGCGTACTTGTAGGCAAAGCAGGCGGTACTGTTAAAGTTGCAAAAAACCGTCTGACGAAGCTTGCTCTGGACGGCACAGATATGAATGTGGTGACGCCTTTGCTTAAAGGTCCAACCGTACTCATTTATTCTGAAGACCCTGTTGCGGCTCCAAAAGTAGTTGTGGATTTTGCTAAGGATCACGATAAACTCGTTATTCTTGGGGGTGCTTTAGGTGTATCTGCTCTCAAAGCAGATGGCGTAAAAGCATTGGCCACATTGCCATCCTTGGATCAATTGCGCGGAAAACTGCTTGGCATTCTGCAAGCGCCTGCAACAAAAGTTGCTGGTGTTATTCAGGCGCCTGCTGCGCAATTGGCACGTCTCACTGGGGCTTATGCTCAAAAAGCTGCTTAATCAATCAACATAAACTTAAGGATCATTACAATGACCGACCTCAACAAACTCGTAGAAGACCTTTCGAAATTGACCGTTCTGGAAGCTGCAGAATTGGCAAAATTGCTTGAAGACAAATGGGGCGTTTCTGCTGCTGCACCTGCAGCTGCTGCCGCTGCTCCTGCAGGTGGCGCACCTGCCGCCGCTGTTGAAGAACAAACAGAATTTACTGTTATGTTGACAGCAATTGGCGACAAGAAAATTGAAGTCATTAAAGAAGTGCGCGCAATCACAGGTCTTGGCCTCAAAGAAGCTAAAGACTTGGTAGAAGCTGCTCCTAAAGCAGTTAAAGAAAGTGTTTCTAAAGACGAAGCCAACAAAATCAAGGACATCCTTGAAAAAGCTGGTGCAAAAGTAGAATTGAAGTAAGTACTTAAGAAGGTGTTTGGTTTATCCTAACACCTTCTAATTCTGTGTCATCACGCCTGATTTGAAATCATATTTGATTTTCAATCAGGCGTTGTTGGCGTCTCAGGGCATAACCATCTTTTTGATGTATATGCTTTTCAGTTACTATTATTATAGATACAGAGGTCATCACTATGGTGTTCAATCCTGCAACAACCAAACGTATGCGCAAATTTTTCGGGAAAATTCGGGACGTCGCTGAATTGCCAAACCTGATAGAGGTGCAAAAGTCATCGTATGAACAGTTTTTGCAGATGTTTGTTTCCGCCAAAGATCGTCCTGATGAAGGCTTGCAGGCTGTATTCAAATCTGTATTCCCTATTTCAGATTTCGCGGGCAATTCCATGTTGGAATTTGTGGCCTATGAATTTGAGCAACCCAAATATGATGTGGATGAGTGCCGCCAACGTGGCATGACATTCTCTGCGCCATTGAAGTTAACATTGCGCCTCATCGTGTTTGATATTGACGAAGACACAGGCGCAAAATCAATTAAAGACATCAAAGAACAAGATGTGTATATGGGCGATATGCCGCTAATGACCGACAACGGTACATTCGTTGTCAATGGCACTGAGCGCGTGATTGTATCGCAAATGCATCGTAGCCCTGGCGTGTTCTTCGATCATGACAAAGGCAAAACCCACGTTTCAGGAAAATTATTGTTTGCGGCGCGGATCATTCCTTATCGCGGTTCGTGGCTCGATTTTGAATTCGATAGCAAAGACATTCTGTTTGCGCGGATCGATCGCCGTCGTAAATTGCCCGTAACCACTATTTTGCAAGCGCTCGGCCTCGACGCCGAAGATATTTTGCGCACGTTCTACACTCATGTTGCGCATGAACGCACATCAGACGGCTGGCGAGTGGCCTATAATATTGAGCGTTTTAAAGGCCTCAAAGTGGCCACCGATTTGGTGAATGCTGAAACAGGTGAAGTGGTTGTTGAAGCAGGTCGTAAAATCAATGCGCGCTTGGCAAAGCAACTATCTGAAAATGGCTTGAACTATTTAAAAATTCATGATGCAGATTTGATTGGTCAATACCTTGCAGAAGATCTCATCAATATGGAAACTGGTGAAATTCTGATTGATGCTGGCGATGAAATCACTGAAAAAACGCTCGCTCTTTTTGTAGCTGAAGGTGTGAATGTTGTGAATCTGCTGGATATTGATCACATCAATATTGGCGCATACATCCGCAATACTTTGTCCGTTGATAAAAATGCTACGCGTGAAGAAGCCTTGTTTGATGTGTATCGCGTGATGCGCCCAGGTGAGCCACCAACCGTGGAAACTGCGGAAGCCTTATTCAATGGCTTATTCTTTGATTCTGAGCGTTTTGATCTGTCCGCTGTTGGCCGTGTGAAAATGAACATGCGCCTCGATATGAAATGCGACGATGCTGTGCGTGTGTTGCGTAAAGAAGACATTCTCGCCGTTGTGCAAACGCTGGTTGACCTGCGTGATGGCAAAGGCGAAGTCGACGATATTGACCATTTGGGCAACCGTCGTGTGCGTTCTGTTGGCGAATTGATGGAAAATCAATATCGCTTAGGTCTGCTCCGTATGGAACGTGCCATCAAAGAGCGCATGTCATCCGTGGAAATCGACACTGTGATGCCACAAGATTTGATCAACGCAAAACCAGCCGCAGCGGCTGTGCGTGAATTCTTTGGTTCGTCGCAATTGTCGCAGTTTATGGATCAAACCAATCCTCTGTCAGAAGTGACGCATAAACGCCGCGTTTCCGCTTTGGGACCAGGTGGTTTGTCACGTGATCGTGCTGGCTTTGAAGTGCGTGACGTGCACGCCACGCATTATGGCCGTATTTGCCCGATTGAAACGCCAGAGGGGCCAAATATTGGTCTTATCAACTCATTGGCAACATTCGCTCGCGTGAATAAATATGGCTTCATTGAAGCGCCATATCGTTATGTACGCGGCGGCATTGTGAGTGATGAAGTTGTGTATCTCTCCGCGATGGAAGAGGGCCGTCACTATATTGCGCAGGCTAACGCCGCCATTGATGAACAAGGCAAATTGCTGGAAGACTTAGTGCAATGCCGCCATGCAGGCGAGGTGATGGTTGTTGCCCCCGATAAGGTGGATATGATGGACGTGTCGCCGAAGCAGCTTGTTTCTGTTGCGGCATCGCTTATTCCGTTCCTTGAAAATGATGACGCCAACCGCGCATTGATGGGCTCGAACATGCAACGTCAGGCCGTACCATTGGTGCGTGCGGAAGCGCCATTTGTTGGCACAGGTATGGAATCGATTGTGGCGCGGGATTCTGGGGCCGCGATTGCCGCACGCCGCGCAGGGATTGTTGACCAAGTGGATGCTACGCGGATTGTTATTCGTGCAACCGAAGAAAATGACCCAACAAAACCACCAGTTGATATTTACCGTCTGCAAAAGTTTCAACGTTCCAACCAAAGCACCTGTATCAATCAGCGGCCTTTGGTGAAAACTGGCGACTATATTGCAAAAGGCAGCATTTTGGCCGATGGCCCCTCCACTGAAATGGGGGAATTGGCGCTTGGCCGCAACGTGCTCGTGGCGTTTATGCCATGGAATGGTTACAACTTTGAGGATAGTATTTTGCTATCGGAAAAAATTGTGTCCGACGACGTCTTCACCTCTATTCACATTGAGGAATTCGATGTGATGGCGCGCGATACGAAATTGGGGCCTGAAGAAATCACGCGTGATATTCCCAACGTATCGGAAGAAGCACTGAAAAACTTGGATGAATCGGGCATCGTTTACATCGGTGCGGATGTGCGCCCAGGAGATATTCTGATTGGAAAAATTACACCAAAAGGCGAAAGCCCTATGACGCCGGAAGAAAAATTGCTTCGCGCAATTTTCGGTGAAAAAGCGGCGGATGTACGTGATACTTCATTGCGTGTGCCACCAGGTGTGCAAGGCACAATCGTAGATGTGCGCGTGTTTAACCGCCATGGTGTGGATAAAGATGAGCGTGCAATTGCCATTGAACGCGAAGAAATTGAACGTTTGGCCAAAGATCGTGATGATGAGCTTTCAATCCTCGATCGCAACACCTTCTCTCGTTTGGGTGATGTGTTGATGGGGCACACGGTGCTTTCGGGCTCGCGTCACTTGCGTAAAGACACGCAAGTTACACGCGAAGCTTTGGATGAGTTGCCACGCAATGAATTGTGGAAAATCGCCGTTTATGACGATACCACAATGGCGGAAGTGGAAGCCATTCGCAAACTTTACGATGAAAGTAAAAAACGCCTTGAAGCGCGTTTTCTCGATAAAGTTGAGAAATTGCAACGTGGTGACGAATTGCCACCAGGCGTGATGAAAATGGTGAAGGTATTTGTGGCTGTGAAGCGCAAAATTCAACCAGGGGATAAAATGGCGGGTCGCCACGGCAATAAAGGTGTTGTATCGCGTATTGTTGCTGTTGAAGACATGCCGTTCCTTGCCGATGGTACCCATGTGGACATCGTGCTCAACCCACTCGGTGTGCCATCACGGATGAACGTGGGGCAGATTTTGGAAACCCATATGGGCGCGGCCTGCCGTGGTTTGGGGCTGAAAATCTCGAAAATGGTGGATTTGTACAATTCTGAAGGCAATATTCAACCGCTTAAAGACGTGATGACATCTGTTTATGGTGAAAATCGCATCGCGCCAATGTCGACAGAAGACTTAGTAGAGCAGGGTGAACTATTGCGTAAAGGTGTACCAATCGCAACACCAGTATTCGATGGTGCCAAGGATAAAGACATCGAGCATTACCTCAGAGAAGCTGATTTGGATACGTCTGGCCAAATTTACTTGCATGATGGCCGCACAGGTGAGGTGTTTGAACGTAAAGTAACTGTTGGTTATATTTACATGCTCAAATTGCACCATCTTGTGGACGATAAAATCCACGCGCGCTCGATCGGGCCATACTCACTTGTTACGCAGCAACCCCTGGGTGGTAAGGCGCAGTTTGGTGGTCAACGCTTCGGGGAGATGGAGGTTTGGGCACTTCAAGCCTATGGTGCTGCTTACACCTTGCAAGAAATGCTCACCATTAAATCGGATGACGTGGCGGGTCGTACCAAAGTGTATGAGTCCATTGTGCGCGGCGAAGACAACTTCGAAGCGGGCATCCCAGAATCCTTCAACGTTTTGGTTAAAGAGATCCGTTCTCTTGGCCTCAATGTTGAGCTTCAAAATGAACGCTTGGGGCGGCTTCCCAATCTCTCGAATGAGAATGATGCCGCGCCACAGCCGCCATTGTTAGGTGCCGCTGAGTAATTTTTGCCATAAGAATGGGGGCTTTGGTCCCCACCACAACGCCTTTTAGGAGTTTCGAATGAATCACGATGCAATGACGCTTTTCAATCCAGTGGCAGCCCCACAAGCGTTTGATCAAATTCGCATATCCATCGCCAGCCCAGAGAAAATTCTCTCGTGGTCTTATGGTGAAATTAAAAAGCCTGAAACGATTAATTATCGTACATTTAAACCAGAGCGCGATGGTTTGTTCTGTGCTCGTATTTTTGGCCCGATTAAGGACTATGAATGTTTGTGCGGCAAATATAAGCGCATGAAATATAAAGGCGTGATCTGCGAAAAATGCGGCGTTGAAGTGACATTGTCACGTGTTCGGCGTGAGCGTATGGGCCATATTGAATTGGCCGCGCCAGTTGCACATATTTGGTTCTTGAAATCATTGCCAAGCCGCATCGCGACATTGCTTGATATGCCGCTCAAAGATATTGAACGCGTGTTATATTTTGAATATTTCACCGTGATCGAGCCAGGTTTGACCCCGCTCAAAGAATATCAATTGCTCTCGGAGGCAGATTATTATCGTGCTCAAAGCGAATATGGCGAAGATAGCTTCACTGCCATGATTGGTGCGGAAGCGATCAAAGAAATTTTGATCCGCCTCAATCTTGAAAAACTTGTTGTGCAATTGCGTGAAGAGTTAGCCGTTGCCACGGGGGATTTGAAGCCAAAAAAATTGGCCAAACGTCTTAAAATTGTGGAAGCCTTTCTCACATCAGGCAATCGCCCTGAGTGGATGATCCTCTCGCATGTACCTGTAATCCCACCTGATTTGCGCCCCTTGGTGCCGCTTGATGGTGGTCGTTTTGCCACATCAGATTTGAACGATCTGTATCGCCGCGTGATTAACCGGAACAATCGTTTGAAGCGCTTGATCGAATTGCGTGCGCCAGATATCATCATCCGCAACGAAAAACGGATGTTGCAAGAATCTGTTGATGCCTTGTTTGATAACGGTCGTCGTGGCCGCGCGATTGCTGGCGCGAACAAGCGCCCGCTCAAATCATTGTCCGACATGCTCAAGGGTAAACAAGGGCGTTTCCGTCAGAATTTGCTTGGTAAACGGGTTGATTATTCTGGCCGTTCTGTGATCGTGGTTGGCCCTGAAATGAAGCTGCATCAGTGCGGCTTGCCGAAAAAAATGGCGCTTGAATTGTTTAAGCCGTTTATCTACGCACGTCTCGACGCCAAAGGCCTTTCCACAACAGTGAAACAAGCCAAAAAATTGGTGGAAAAAGAAAAGCCAGAAGTGTGGGACATCTTGGATGAAGTTATTCGCGAGCATCCGATTTTGCTCAATCGCGCACCAACGTTGCACCGTTTGGGCATCCAAGCGTTTGAGCCTGTGTTGATTGAAGGCAAAGCCATTCAATTGCATCCGCTGGTGTGCGCCGCATTTAACGCCGATTTTGACGGTGACCAAATGGCGGTACACGTGCCGCTTTCATTGGAAGCGCAGCTCGAAGCCCGCGTATTGATGATGTCGACCAACAATATTCTGCATCCTGCTAACGGCTCACCTGTAATTGTGCCGTCGCAAGATATCGTGTTGGGGCTGTATTATCTCTCGATCATGGCGGAAAATGAACCTGGCCAAGGTAAAATCTTTGGCAATATGGGCGAATTGGAACATGCCTTGGCTGAAAAATTAGTGACATTGCATACCAAAATCAAGTGGCGTTATCGTTCGGTTGATATGGATGGCAATGATTACGCCAAAACATATGACACCACTCCGGGCCGTGCCATGATCAGTGCTTTGTTGCCAAAACATGGGTTGATTACATTTGAACATGCCAATAAGTTGATGACAAAGAAAGAAATTTCGAACCTCATCGACACCGTATATCGTGGGTGTGGCCAGAAAGAGACTGTGATCTTCGCCGATCGCATGATGGCACTTGGCTTCCAAAACGCGTTTAAAGCAGGCATTTCCTTTGGTAAGGACGACATTGTTATTCCGGAAACCAAAGAGAAAATCGTTGATACCACCTATCAGCTTACTAAAGAATATGAGCAGCAGTATCAAGATGGTTTGATTACACAAGGCGAGAAATATAACAAAGTTGTTGATGCATGGTCGAAATGTTCAGACAAAGTTGCAGAAGAAATGATGCAACGTATTTCTGCCGTGCGCAAGGACGCAACAGGTCGCCAATTGCCGATGAACTCCATCTACATGATGGCACATTCCTCCGCACGCGGTTCCCCTGCACAAATGCGCCAGCTTGGCGGTATGCGTGGCTTGATGGCCAAACCTTCAGGCGAGATTATCGAAACACCGATTATTTCGAACTTTAAAGAAGGCCTCACCGTGATGGAATACTTCAACTCCACCCACGGTGCGCGTAAAGGCTTGGCCGATACAGCGCTAAAAACTGCAAACTCTGGGTATCTCACACGTCGTTTGGTAGATGTTGCGCAGGATTGTATCATTACCGAAACCGATTGCGGCACGCAAAATGGTCTTGCCATGGCAGCGATTGTGGATGCGGGGCAAGTGATTGCCTCTTTGGCCAGTCGCGTTGTTGGTCGTTCATCCGCTGAGCAAATCACACATCCTGAAACGGGCGCTGTGATTATTGAAAAAGGCATTATGATTGAGGAAGCCGATGTTGCGGCCATGATCAAAGCTGGCATTCAAGCAGTGAAAATCCGTTCAGTGCTCACCTGTGAAAGCCGCGCGGGTACTTGCGTTACTTGCTATGGGCGTGATTTGGCGCGCGGCACACCCGTAAATATGGGTGAAGCTGTGGGCGTTATCGCGGCACAATCGATTGGTGAGCCAGGGACACAGCTTACCATGCGTACGTTCCACATTGGTGGTGCGGCTCAGGTGTCGGAACAGTCCTTTATTGAAAGCAATTTCGAGGGCAAAATCCACATCCGCAATCGTAACATTGCCACCGATTCTGAAGGTCGCCACATCGCTATGGCGCGCAATATGGCCATTGTGGTGATTGACGCTGAGGGGCATGAACGCGCTGTGCATAGATTGCCATTTGGCACACGCTTGCATGTTGATGATAACGACATGATTAAACGTAGCCAGCGTTTGGCAGAATGGGATCCGTACACACGCCCCATTTTGACAGAAGTGGAAGGCATCGTGGCGTTTGAAGACCTTGTGGAAGGCATTACCGTTACAGAAACTGCCGATGAAGCCACAGGGATTACCAAACGGATTGTGATCGATGGCCGCGTGAATCCACGTGGTGCTGATTTGCGCCCTGCTATTGTGGTGCGTGATAAAGATGGTAAAATCTTGAAACTCGCCCGTGGTGGGGATGCACGCTACTACTTGCCACCAGAAGGTGTGATTTCCACCGATCCTGGCCAAAAGGTCAAAGCGGGTGATATTTTGGCGCGGATTTCAACCGAAAGCGCAAAAACCAAGGATATTACGGGTGGTTTGCCACGCGTTGCTGAGTTGTTTGAAGCCCGTAAGCCTAAAGATTCAGCCATAATTGCTGAAATTGACGGTACCGTACGCTTTGAAAAAGACTATAAAAACAAGCGTCGTTTAAAACTTGTGCCGTTTGATGAAACAGTGGAACCAGCGGAATATCTCATTCCAAAATCCAAACATGTGAACTTGCAAGATGGTGACACCGTTGAAAAAGGCGATATCATTGTGGACGGCACCCCAGCACCACACGATATTTTAGCCATTAAAGGCGTTGAGGCTTTGGCGGCCTTCCTCGTGAACGAGATCCAAGAGGTCTATCGTTTGCAAGGTGTGACCATCAACGATAAGCACATTGAGGTGATTGTACGCCAAATGCTGCAAAAAGTTGAGGTAACAGAGCCTGGTGACACCACCTTCATGGCCAATGAGCAAGTGGATCGTATGGACTTCCGCGATGAAAACGCCCGTGTGGTTGCTGAAGGCAATACGCCTGCCCAAGGTACTCCAGTGTTGCTGGGGATTACCAAAGCATCACTGCAAACGAAAAGCTTCATTTCAGCGGCGTCATTCCAAGAAACCACTCGCGTGCTGACAGATGCAGCCGTGAATGGCAAAGTGGATACACTAGGCGGCTTGAAAGAGAACGTGATCGTTGGTCGTTTGATCCCTGCAGGGACAGGCGCTATGATGCGCAAAACCAAGCAAATTGCACAAATGCGCGATGATATGATTTTGGAACAACAAGCCAAAAGCAAACCCATCGCCAATAGCAATGTCGACATGCCAGTTGTTGCGGATGATCAACCTAGTTTTGATATGCCTGCAGCGGAGTGATCTCATCGCTACATGAAATAAAAAAAGCTCCGCGAAAGTGGGGCTTTTTTATTGGAATTTTACTGAAAAATCTTTTTGAACTCAGTTCTCAACACCGCATCCATCTCCTCCATTGTCACGCAATGGCCTAAATCCCAAAAGCTGGTGACACCGTGGTGTGTGATCCCGCAGGGGATAATCCCTGCGTAATGTGCGAGGTTTGGCTCTATATTTAAGCTAATGCCATGAAATGTAATACCTTTACGCACACGAATGCCAATTGCGGCAATTTTATCCTCCGCTATTTCACCCGTGCGTAAGAGAGGTTTATCGGGGCGTTGCACCCAAACGCCAATCCGGTCGCAGCGCTTTTCACCCTTGATGTTGAAATGCGCTAGTGTTGCGATGATCCAATCCTCCAGCTGCTGCACAAAGGCGCGCACATCGCCACCACGAGCAGCAAGGTTGAGCATCACATAGGCAATGCGTTGGCCAGGGCCATGATAGGTGTATTGCCCACCGCGCCCTGTGGCGTATACAGGAAACTCCATATGCCCCAGAAAATCTTGCGGTTTGGCGCTGGTGCCAGAGGTATACAGGGGGGGGTGTTCCAGCAGCCACACACATTCTGAAGCTTCGCCACGCGCAATTGCTTCCACCCGTGCTTCCATAAACGCATGCGCGTCCTCATACGGCACAAGTGAATCCGATATTATGAATTCAATTTCGGGCGAAGACGTAAATTGTGTAGGGATCTCAATCATCTCTTAACCATAGTTGCATCATAATAGTCGCAAAGCATATCAATCTTTGAAGTGCGCGGTTCATGTGTGAACCATATAAGAGTTATAGCAGAAGCCATGATACTTCAAAATAGCGATCTTAAACAAGTTGATGTCAATATCACTGTGGTGTTAGGTACGGCCATGATGCAGGTGCACCAATTATTGCGCATTAGCCGTGGTGCGGTGATCGGGCTTGATGCACATGAAAATGATGATGTCATTATTATGGTCAATAATCAGCCTATTGCCAAAGGTACGGTGATGGTGGAAGCTGGCAAAATTGGTGTTGCAGTTACCAAAATGCTGAAATATGTGCCTGGTGCTCGCCATTTAGATTAAATCACCCCTTTTATAGTGAGTGCAGATGTTAAAAATATTACTCTCATGTGTGTGCATGTCTGCGCTAATCCCATCTGCTTCTGCTGAAGTGAAGCTTGCGCCTCATAAAATCACCTATGATTTGAAACTGAAAGAAGCCAGCGAAAAACAAGGTATCACACAGGCCACTGGGCGCATGGTGTTTGAATATACGGGCAGTGCATGTGAGGGGTATACCACGCAAAGCCGTATTGTATTAAAACTCAATAGCCGCGATGGTGAAGGTATGACCCAAGACCAGCGCACCACAAGCTTTGAAAGTTCAGATGATCTACAATTTCGATTTGTGAATAACTCAATTGTCAATAATGTGCCCAAATCAAATGTGGCGGGTGAAGGTAAAATTGGGCCAGAAGGTGCTGTGGTCAAGTTGCAAAAACCGCAAGTGGAAATACTGAAATTTGATAAGGATGTGAAATTTCCAAACGGATTTTTGCGCGATTTAGTGGAACAAGCCAAAAAAGGCCAAACTTTCATCACCCATAGCGTGTATGATGGGGGTGATGGTGGAAAAATTCTCTATAATACCAGCGCAACTATACGCCCTGTGAAGGCTGTAGAGGGTACAGAGCAGGTGAAATCCAAACTAGGCACCATGGCCAAATGGCGCGTGAAGGTGAGTTATTTCGACACCACCAAAAAAGGAGACCCTCTCCCTGATTATAGCTTTGCCGCAGTGCTATATGAAAATGGCGTGACCGACGATATTGTGATTGATTACGGTGAAATGGCCTTTGTTGGTAAAACAACCAGCTTTGAATTATTACCACAAACACCTTGCCAGTAAAGGCGTTATCGCGTATCGCTGCGGCATGACTCACAAAACACTGGTTTGGCTTCGCCATGATTTGCGCCTGCACGACAATCCTGCAGTGTTGCACGGCGTGGCAAATGATCCCTGCGCATTCGTATATATATTCGATGATATCACACCCAATGTGCGGCCACTTGGGGGGGCTTCAAAAGTGTGGTTACACCACGCGCTTGCCAGTTTAAAGGCGGATATTGAAGCGCGCGGGGGCACATTAATCTTGCGGCGCGGTGCGGCGCAAGAGGTGATTGAACAGTTGGTGCGTGATGAAGCGATAACGCAAGTGGTTTGGAATCGCAGTTACACCGCTGCAGAGCAAATTCGTGATTGTGCCATAAAGGAGCATCTCAAAGCCCATAATATTGAAGTGCAATCGTTCAATAGCCACCTTTTGCGAGAGCCATGGGAGCTCAAAACAGGGCAGGGCACGCCCTATAAAGTGTTCACTCCGTTTTGGCGCACGCATTTGGCTATGCCAGCTGTGCCGTATCCGCAACCTGCACCCAAAAAATTACTGGGCATTTCAGGTATTGCGAGCGATTCATTAGATCAGTTGCAATTGCTGCCGGCGCACCTCAATTGGTCACATGGTATCACTGCTGAATGGCAGATAAGCGAGCAGGCCGCGCTTGCAAATTTTCATGAATTTCTAGAGCGTGGTATTGCGGGCTATGCACAAAATCGCGATCGGCCAGATGTGCATGGTACATCCAAACTATCACCATACTTGGCCTTCGGGATGATTTCGCCGCGTTATATTTTCCATACGTGCCAAAATGCACTGCAAATGGGGCAAACTGCCGCCTCGCAAATTGATATGGATCGTTTTTTGGCAGAGATTGGCTGGCGCGAATTTTCATATCATTTGCTGTATTATTTTCCTGAACTTGCCACGCGTAATTTTCAGCCCAAATTTGACACCTATCCGTGGGAACACAACCCTGAAGCATTACAGCGCTGGCAGCGTGGGCAAACGGGTTTTCCAATTGTGGATGCAGGTATGCGCCAGCTGTGGCAAACGGGGTGGATGCATAATCGTGTGCGGATGATAGTCGCTTCGTTTTTAGTGAAGGATGTGTTTCTCGATTGGCGCGCGGGTGAAACATGGTTTTGGGATACTTTGGTAGACGCAGACCCAGCAAGCAACACTGCCAGTTGGCAGTGGGTGGCAGGATGTGGCGCCGATGCCGCGCCCTATTTTCGTGTGTTCAACCCCACATCGCAAGGCGTAAAATTCGACCCGAAAGGGGATTATATCCGCAAATTTGTGCCAGAACTTGCTCATGTGCTAACCGATTCCATTCACGCCCCGCATGAAGCGCCGCCATTCATTCTCAGCCAAGCAGGTGTGACATTGGGCGTGACATACCCACACCCAATTGTGAATCACGCCAAGGCACGTGTGCGCGCGCTGGAGATTTATAGTGGGTTATAAGGGAATGCAGAATGATTTTTGGAGGTCTCGCCCAGAATTGAACTGGGGTACGCGGTTTTGCAGACCGCTGCGTCACCACTCCGCCACGAGACCATTGAGCGTTGCCCAATTGATGCTCGCTTATAGCACATAATGTGCAGCATTCAAGCGCTATTGTCGCTTCATTCACAATCGCTTGACAGATATAGGAAACGGCTGCACGCTTAACCCAATATACCGAGGCGCTATGACTCAAACGCCACATAAACACACACGCACGTCAGTAATGCCGTGGAACAATCCCACCGTGCGTGCAGTGACGTTTCAGGTACTTTTGGTGCTCGGAGTCCTGGGTTGCCTATATATTGCGGGCAGCAACCTCATCCAGAATTTACAAAGCCAAAAAATTACTACTGGTTTTGGCTTTTTAGAAAGCAAGGCTGGCTTTGGTATCACGCAATCGCTCATCACCTATAATGAAGATTCGACCTATGCGCGTGCGGCTTTTGTGGGGTTGCTGAACACCTGCCTAGTGGGTGGGGTTGGGGTTGTGCTGGCCACAATTATAGGCTTTATTATTGGTATTGCGCGGCTTTCAAAAAATTTATTGCTAGCCACGCTTTCTAGTGGCTATGTGGAGCTCATTCGCAACACGCCTTTGCTATTGCAGCTGATTTTTTGGTACATGGCGGTGCTGCAACCCTTGCCAGGCCCTCGTCAATCGCTCGATCTTGGGGCAGGGGTGCTACTGAATAATCGCGGGCTATTCATGCCGCGACCCGAGTTTTTGGCAGGCTCGCAGTGGATTGGTATTGCCCTAGGCCTTACAATATTTGCTAGCATCATATTGGCGCAATGGGCACGCGCGCGTGAGTTGAAAACAGGGCAGAGCTTTCCTGTATGGCGTATCAGTTTTACCCTAATGTGCGGGTTGCTTATGTTGGCCTATTTCGCAACGAGTATGCCAATTGTGTTTGAAACCCCAAAATTGCAAGGGTTTAACATTCGCGGTGGCGTGACCATCATTCCGGAATTCGTGGCGTTGGTGCTGGGTTTGGTGCTATATACCGCTGCGTTTATTGCAGAAGTGGTGCGCTCTGGCATTGTATCTGTTTCCAAAGGGCAAACCGAAGCCGCCGCTGCGCTGGGCCTGCAGCGTGGGCAAATATTGCGCTATGTAGTGGTGCCGCAAGCCATGCGGGTGATCATCCCACCGCTCACCAACCAATATTTAAACCTCATCAAAAATTCTACATTGGCAGTAGCCATAGGGTACCCCGATTTTTTTCAAGTGTTCACAGGCACGGTGCTCAACCAAACAGGGCAGGCGCTCGAAATTGTGGCAGTTACTATGGTGGTGTATTTGCTGGTGAGTTTGGGTACATCATCCCTCATGAATTGGTATAATGCTCGCATTGCATTGGTGGAGCGGTAAATGGCCATTGCGTATGTCAACACACAGCTTCTACCGCAACAACCGCCCCCCCGCGCTGCATTTGGCATGGTGGCGTGGATACGGAGTACGTTCTTCAGCAGCATCGCCAATGCGCTGCTCACACTAGTGTGTGTGTGGGTGTTGTACCGCGTGATTCCACCCATGGTACAATTTTTCATCACCGATGCGGCGTGGTATGGCACTACACGCGAGGATTGTATCGCAGCACCACACGGCGCATGCTATCCTTATTTAAAAGCGCGCTTTTGGCAATTTGTGTATGGATTCTACCCCGAGACTGAACGATGGCGCGTGAATGTCACTTTTTTTGTGGCGGTTGCATTGCTGGCAGGGCTGCTGATACCCAAAGTGCCACATAAGCAATGGAATGCGTTGGCGTTTTTCATCGGTTTGCCACTCATGGGCTATATTCTGCTCAGCGGTTGGGAGTTGATCGGCCTCCCGATTGTGGGCACACATCAATGGGGCGGGGTTTTGGTTACGTTGGTGGTGGCTTCGGTGGGCATTGTGGTATCGTTACCGCTTGGTGTTGTGCTTGCGTTAGGGCGGCAATCACATATGCCTATTGTGCGGGCATTTTCCATTATTTTCATTGAATTTTGGCGCGGTGTGCCGCTGATTACCGTATTATTCATGGCGAAAACGATGATTCCGCTGTTTTTGCCCGATGCGCTTTCGCCTGATCAATTGTTGCGCGCAATGGTTGGGGTGGCGTTCTTCACCGCCGCCTATTTGGCCGAAGTTGTGCGTGGTGGGTTGCAGGCAATGCCAAAAGGCCAGTTTGAAGGCGCAAAAGCTTTGGGGCTCAACTATCCGCAAATGATGGGGTCTGTAATTTTGCCGCAAGCGCTCAAAACTGTGATCCCGGGCATTGTGAACAGCTTTATTGCGCTGTTTAAGGATACATCATTGCTGCTCATCATCGGCGTGTTCGACTTTCTGCTGCAGGTGAGTGTGTCGCTGCGAGACCCAAACTGGGCATCGCCCACCACCATGTATACAGGCTTCAGCTTTGCGGCACTGTTCTATTTTCTATGTTGCTATGGCATGTCACGCTACTCCAAATATATGGAGTATAGGCTGGGTGCAGGGCAAAATAGGTAATTATGCAATTTCTTGTTTTGGCTTTGCGTTGTGTATTAATGCGTATAGCCCCACTCCAACAGCAAATAGTGGAGCGATTGCTTTGAGATTTATGGAGCCAAGCAAAGTTGTTAGCCCTTGCAATGACATATTCATAGCCCCTGTATGAATATTAATTTTATCAACGCATTCTACAATAAGATCCCTCACTTTAATAATCGTTTTATTTGCATGATTGACAGGGTGTTGAACAAATTGATCCAAATTAAAGTTTAATGCCCATTCAGCGTTAGTTAAATGATAATTGGCTTGTTTATAGTTTTTTTCATAGTCATTAACAAAATTAGTGAGGCCGCTCGCTATTTTTGGATTATTATAGTTTAATTGGCTGATTAAATTATCATACAAATTTTTTTTATTGCTATATTTAGTATACGAATTTAAAATATCTTTTTTGCACATTTGGACTGCAACTTGATGAGTCATCCCGCATTCCTCATTATATATATCATATACTAGATTTTTTGTTATTACTTATTGAGTCGCGAGCTGTCAAATACATTCCCACACCAAATGCAATGAGCGGTGCAATGGCTTTGAGGCCATTCATTTGTTGGAAATAGGACCTAAAGCTAGGAATTGCTGCGTCTATTTTATTAAGACCAACATTCGCGCTCTCGATGAGAAATTTTAAAGCGTCCTTTGCAGTCATTTTCTCTGTTTGAAATTTCAATACAGCTCCGTTTAACTCAATATCCATCGTGGCATTCTGGTTAATTTTAAATATAGGATACACTTTTTTTGCTGTTTGAATGAAAACATTTGTAGCATCTATACTAATATTAATTTCATTCTTTAATGTATCCATAACTGTATATTTTTCAGGGTAAGTTTTTTTTATAAATTCTTAATTGTCTAAAAATTTACGTAATAATGGATTGTAGTTGGTATTTACAAGTTGTACAAACCGATTTCCTGTAGCGTTCAATTCCTCTTTCATTATAATCACCTAATAAATTATATTATTTTGAATAAACTGAACTATATAGACATATAAAAAACTGTCAATACTCACACACTTGGCGCGAGCATAGTTTCTGGGCGAACAATCGCATCGAACTCGGCTTCGGTCACCAAGCCCATCGCCAGTGCTTCTTCCTTCAAAGT
>JANPGK010000026.1:0-26950 GCA_031423895.1 Hyphomicrobiales bacterium | reverse complement strand
ATGGATTACAAGTCGGTGCTGCTCAGGCGCATTATGATGACATTGCCGCTGCTGCTCGGCAATTGCAGGGCACACTTTCTGTTGGTGTACATGAGGCGAGATTGTCGGCACTTAATGCGCTCGAAGTGACGTGTGTGCCAGGGCGTATTGATCGCGGTGCATATGCCGACTTCAAAAAGGGCATGATATCGGTATCTTTTAACGAAATGAAGAAACTGAGTGAATTGGTATCAAAGGCAGATCTTAAAGGTTTGGATGAGGCTTTGAGACAGAGCAAAGCCCAAAGTGCAATTGAACTTCTGACAGGCGGTACCGCGCCTGTAACCGACAAAATTAAATTCTATAATTTTGTGAAAACAACAATCAACATGACGAATGACTATAAAAAGACATGGGCAATTGGTTTAATGGAGTATTTGAAAACAAAAGGTGTGTTTTTACCTGCCGTTTTGGCGGTGGTTGGCGCTATTGGGGCCACATGGGGCGGCAGCAAAACTGATGCAACCAAGCAGGCTTAATTGTGTTGAGAAGATGTTAGCCGATTACGCCAATATATCCGGGTTCATCATATCATAGAGGCGCGAAATTTGGTCGCGCAATGAGAGGCGTTTTTTCTTGAGGCGCTGAATTTGCAATGAGTCTTGCACAGCTTGCGATTCCAGCGCGAGAATGGCGGTATCGAGGTCGCGGTGCTCCTCACGCAACCGCAGCAGCATACCAGAGAGTTCGTCGTCATTGCAGGGAATGCGTGTCATGCCGCTCATCAAATTTAATTATGTGTGTTTCAATCTAGCGCAAACTTATGCTGAACGCCAGTATATTTTCATATGTTTTTAAATGGTGGTTAACGTAAATGAGATGCGTGCGAATCATTCGTGAAAATTCTTCTTGCCAAGTATTAAAATTGTGTCAACATGGTGCATGTAAGGTATCTGCAAGCATATGTGGGGCCTTCTTTCAACCTAAGGGAGGGGACTATGACGAAACCTAACTATTTGAATGAGTTGATGAAACGCCACAAAAAAATTGAGGTTGCATTGCATGAAGCGCAGATGCATCCCAGCGTGGACCAGCTAGAGATCCGCGCACTGAAACAGCAAAAGCTGATATTGAAGGACGAGATCGAGCGGGCACGACGTGCCATGACGGTTTCGCATTTGGGCATTATTCAAGCGGCGTGATGCGCGCTGTTGAAAATGTTAAATCGCCTATAAAGCGGCATTTATGCCGCTTTTTTATGTGTTGATTTTAGTATTGAGATAATGTTGAATTATTGTGTAAAAAATGAGGAGATTTAAATGAGTGTTATGCATGCCGTTACAATTTCAAGTGCGTTTTGGGGGCGCTTTAATTTTAATTTGCCGAATGTTAAAAATGTGATTGCTACACATGTAGTCGAAACACAAGATTTGAACACGTTAAAAACATTGTATTATCAGTTAGGCGAGCAATCAGCTGACAAATTCAGCATTCACGGCAAGCAATATGCAATTGATTTGTTGAATGGTGCAAAAAAATCAATGAATCCTTTGAATGCACATGCATATTTAGAAGGCGAACACGCTATAACACGAAAATTGGCAACAACACTTTTGGACGCTTTTGAAAAGGGTTACCGAAGCAAATTTGCCAGCGTGGTTGCGCTTGCAGCAGGGGCTTTGGTGGCGATGAAACTTGTGCGTCCAAATGTGCCAGCGCAGTGGGTAGATGAACAGAATGTATAAACATCTTTAGTTTCAGTATTATACAATATAGTTTTGATTCTATTGCATTTTTGTGTTGACAGCGTGACGATGTTCTGCTAGTTTTATAGATAGTGACGTATTGTAATTATACTTTAGGTGAGAAATGACCTTTATTTCAGCAAATGATGTTGCAGGGCGTGTTTCTATTCATTTTATAGAGATTGTAAATGATGCTTTTGCGCAACTTACCAATGGTGTGGATGACCGAGCATTAACTGAGGCGAAAATTAAGCAATTTGTTTCAAATCGCACGGTTTTTCCGTCCAGTCTAGCGGGTCCAAAATCTTTCGGGGCATTTATGGGGCGTATTCCAATTGTAGTGAATTGCAAATTTAGGAATGAGACTATGGATGTTGTTGCGGCCACGCAGATTGTCAATCATGGGTTAGATTTAGTTGAAGATAGAATTGCGCAGGTATATCGTACGCTTCAAAAAAGTGCGGATGTGCTGAGCCGGCTAACGCTTTCCAATCGGATGTGGGACAATGCGAGGGGCGTGTATGCTAAAGCGATTATCGCAGTGTTGACGGGTGGCAAACTCAAAGGGTGAGATTTTGGGCTCGGGGCACGCAGAACGTGGCGTATGCTCTCTGCAGGAAGTCAGTGACCCGCTGCAAAACGGCTTTTGAGCCGCATGCGGATGTTTTATGATTGGATCTTCGAGTTTTTGATGAGTGATGTACCCCATGCAGCGGCGCCTAGTGCAATGGCACCAACCAATGAATGTAATAAGCGCGCATTTTTAAGTGGGGCTTTGATGGTTAATATGAGTTTTTCAAAATTACAGCGTAGTTTTTCATATTCATGATATTGAAATGGCGTTGTGTCGGCTTTGAGCACAAGATTTCTAGCCGACTGACTAAAATCTTCAAGTATTTGGTAACTGCATTGTCTGGCAACATCTGGATATGTTGATGTTCTTTCAAATACGCTTATCCACTTGTTTATAATAATGCTACATTCATTTTTGAGGGCTAATGCTTCAGCTTTACATTGCGCTTGAGATAGGGGCTGTGTTGAATTAAACATTTTGTATGCTCGCAAAATAAAAATTATTTTCTAATGATTTAAACGCTATATTGAATTCATATATGAATGATTGGGTTTGTTTCATTTGCCATTATGTCCTCTATTTTTTATATTTCAGTATGTCAGTGTCATGCATTTTGGGATGTTGGCTTGCGCCCGTTTTGCAACACGCCCCATATTGTATTCAGCGCGAGCAGGCCTGCGATGGCAAAGGACGAGCCGGCCAACGCGGTTTTGAGCTTGGGGATGTGATGAAACAATCGAGTGTAGTCAAACGTAGCAAATTTCAAATTTGATGTCGTAGTAAATTTTTCAATATAGCCCATAGAGACCTTTGCTGGAAAGAGCATGGGTCGATAGTATTTATCTGTCAAACCTTTCGCTTCTAGAGAAACAATGTTTTTTATGACTTCATCCCAGCGTGTCATCACAGGCCGTGCTTCTAACAACAGGGTGTCGATCTCCTGCAGTGTTGGCGTAATGAGGTTTATCATTATCTACTCCATTATCATTTATTCCATGTATTCATTGCATATGCGTGGCGTGTGTCAAGTGTTTTCATAACGTGATGAGGTTTCATGGCTATACTCAGCGCAACATCTACTGCCGCACGGGTGAATAAACTCAGCCGCAAGCAGATGATCCATAAAATGATGCCATTGCTGCAGCAAAAATTGCTGGGAATGGTGGCAAGTTGGGAATTGGGCGACGATGTGTGGGCGGTGAGCGAGCGCGAACTGAAGGTGATGAACCATTTGGTGGGCGTGCTCGATAAGCTGATGGCGCTAGAAGTGCAAGCCAATGTGCCGCTGACAAAAGCAAAGCCTAAGGCGGAAATAGGGGAGGTTGGCAGTGACATTGAACCCATCCGCGATGCGATTGCGGCACGCATTGGCAAAATTATCGACGCCCAAACACTGCCAATCCTTGATTGAGAGCTTATCGCCGCAGGAATTGCGGGTGTTGATGCATGACTGGGCATTGTGGGCGCGCGATGAGCAGCTGCCGCCTGAAGGCGCGTGGCGCACTTGGGTGTTTATGGGCGGGCGCGGCGCTGGCAAAACCCACGCGGGCGCTGGCTGGGTGCATGGGCTGGCGCTGGGCATCGCGCCATTTGCCACAGCACCAGTGGGGCGGATTGCGCTGGTGGGGGAAACCTTCGCTGATGTGCGCGAGGTGATGGTGGACGGCGTTTCGGGGATATTATCGGTGAGTGGTGCGGGTGACAGGCCGCATTTTGAAGCCACACGCAAGCGGTTGGTGTGGCGCAATGGCGCGGTGGCGCAGATGTTCTCGGCCGAGGATGCGGAAGCCTTGCGGGGGCCACAATTTGGCGCGGCGTGGTGTGATGAGCTGGCCAAATGGAAAAACGCGCAAGAGGTGTGGGACATGCTGCAATTTGGGCTGCGTTTGGGGGAATGCCCGCGCCAGCTGGTGACGACAACCCCGCGCAGTATTCCGTTATTGAAGCAGATTTTGGCCGATAGTGGCACTGTAAAAACCCATGCCAACACTCTGGCAAATATAGAGAATTTATCGAAATCGTTTATAGATGAAATTCAAAAGCGTTATGCGGGCACCCGGTTGGGGCGGCAAGAGCTTGAGGGCGAATTGATTGAAGACCGCGCAGATTCCTTATGGAAGCGGGCGGATTTGGAAGCGGGGCGTGTGGATGTGGCGCCCGATATGATACGGATTGTGGTGGCGGTAGACCCACCCGCCAGCAGCCATGATACCTCCGCCGCATGTGGCATTGTGGCGGTGGGGGTGGATGCGTGCGGCATTGCGCATGTGCTGGAAGATGCCAGCGTGGTGCAGGCGCGCCCGCATGAATGGGCGATGGCGGCCATTGCGTGTTATCATAAATGGCAGGCAGATGCGCTGGTGGCCGAGGTGAACCAGGGCGGCGATATGGTGGCGCAGGTGTTGGCCCAGGTGGATGCGCATGTACCCGTGAAGGCGGTGCGTGCCACCCGTGGCAAGTTCACCCGCGCCGAGCCCGTGGCGGCGCTGTATGCCTGCGGCCATGTGCGGCATGTGGGTGTGTGGCCACAATTGGAGGATGAGCTGTGCGATTTCGCCAGCAATGGCCTCAGCAACGGCCGCAGCCCCGACCGGCTCGACGCACTGGTGTGGGGGCTCACCCATTTGATGCTGAGCGCGCCAGAGAAGGCAGCGGTGAAGCCGAGGATGCGGGTGTTTTAGGCCTCGGTTGAGGGCGTTTGAGTATTGCGGGTGGCGAACCACGTGCCAAATGCTGTGGCGGCAAGGGCGGTGAGGGTATAAATGCCGATTTGAATATATAGATTCTTTATACTGGTTAATTTATTTTCCATAGACGTGAGAACGACATTCATGCCATTAAGTGTTTTACTCGATTGATATGTGTTATCCAAAAGTTGTTTTCCAAGATTTTTTGATAAATCTTGAAATTCACGTATAGCTGCGTCAGCAGCCATCGTTATACTCTTTCTGTCTTGAGTGACAACATTTTCGAAATCAGTCAAAATATTTTGAATATGCGCTGGAAATGTAATCTTTAGTAACTTGCATAATATGCCTCATTTCTGTTTAATTAAGTTATCGTATTTGTATTGCGTGTGGTGAAGTATACGCCAATTGATGTAATTGTCAAGGCGGCCATTGCAGGGATCGTGCCCATATCGCGCACGTAATTTTGCTTACGGTAAAACGTGTAAACAGTGGAGAGTTGCACTCTCAATTGCTTAAGGAGGCTGCCTGCTGTGCTTATGAATGTCTCAGGCTTGAGTTGAGTAGTTCTATAGTTTGTATGCGTGTTTTTATAATACTGAATGAGATCTTTGCAGCTGTCGCGTGCATTTTGAATATAAGGAGGGTAAATCACGCCGCCATTTTGATTAGCATGTGCATTAAATTGGTGTTCTATTTCCTTGTGAAATGCGCGAAGTTTTAAGGAGAGTTGTTCGCAGCTTTCTACGGTTTGCATGGTTATGCTTCTTTTTGTTGTTGCGCTGTGCGGGTGGCGAAATAGGTGTTCAGTGCGACAATGGCCAGTGCCACCATTGGAATAATAATGGTTTTGAATTTATTATCGTAGCCTCTCATAAAATCACGAAGTTTTACAATATTTTTATCTGCTGGTACTTTGAGGCCTGCTTTAATAGACTCCTTTACAGTTTTTAGGAGTGTTTTGTATTTAATTTGGTCACTCCCTAAAAATGCGCCTGCATTATCTTGAATTTTTGTTGAGTATCCACCTTTAAATGGATTACCAGAATTAACAGCGATTTTTGCCTTAGTGCAAAGTGTTGGAAATAGGGCTTCATGCTGTGCGATTTCAGTTTCTAACGCGAGCTTATATTCCGCAGAAATATGATTGAGTGGAGTGAGGCCAAGTGCCATGATGTGTGTCTTTCTATAGATATGTGTTAATTTACTGTGGTGATAGTGTTCGATTTGGAAGTGAGGGCGGTGAATGTGCCAGCAATGGCAAGCGCGGCCAGTGATAACAGACCGTTGGTAGTGAGGATTTTCTTAAATTCTACAAAGCTATTGAAGGATGCCACACTTAATGTGCTGACGCTGTTGAGGTAATATGCCCGTGCGTCGCGCAGTTTCATGATGTAATGCTCTTGGTGCGTTTCGATGATGTCCTTCATCAATTCACTCGGCATGGGGATGATAGATTTGGGAATTTTAACCTCAGGTGTTATAACTTGTTGTAGTGATATAAGAGTGATTATTTCATCTTTAAGTTGATCTACGTTTATTTTGAGTTGAGTATTTTTATTGGCATTTATAATTAAATTGCCAAATTGTAATTTTGTCCATTTCATTTTTAATGATTTATTTTCAGCTTCACAAAATGCTTTGCTTCTTTCGTCAATTATTGTATTAAGAAATAGTACAGCTTGGTCAATTGTTTTAAATTCGAAATTCATGATGTGTACTCAAATTAGATTATGTAATATTTTGATTTTCTTTTGGCTGAGTACGTAATGCCACCCACCCCAATGTGGCGGCAAGGGCGATGGCAAATTCTAGTCTTTGGATATTTAATTGAGGCAGTTTGGCGATGAAGTCATTCAACTTTTTTGCAACTTCTGCAATAGTGGCGTTAGCACCCTCAATATTACCCATTTTTTTTTGATATTGGAGGGTTAGCGCCATTTTTGTGTTGAGGATTGTCAAACTATTGCCCTGTATAGGTGTATTTGTAACCTTTATTGCTGTTTCAACCTCAGTTAATTTTGAAAATATGAAGTGTTCTTTGACTTTGATCACGACTAAATCAGTTTGTTGTTCGAGTGTCAATTTTGAATATTGCATGAGATTTTTCTTTATGTGAGGTTAAAGTGAGTGGTGTGTCTTATGACGTTTTGCGTGGTTGCCACAGCCCCGCGATGGCGGTGATTGCGATGAGAGGCAGCATGCCAGCAGATTTGTAGTGTGTTTTCATGGTTTCAAATGCAGTGAGGATGTTTGAATATTGTATTTGCATTGTAGTGTGGGTTGCTTTTGAAAGTGTATTTTTTAAGCTCAGTAAATTTTGATAAAAATCAGGAACTATATTGTTGATAATAGTGTCTTGTGCTTTTGCATTAAAAAGCTTTACATGTCTTTCAATATATGGCTGATCTAAAGTTGAAAGGGGCATATTACTAGTATATGATTGAATGAACTTCACATAATCACGATCTTGATTAGCTTTTAATAAATTTTCATTTATAATGCGTCTGGTAGCATCAAAATCTGCTTTGAATGTATTCAGATTATTTTCCATTTGTATAACGTCTGCGGCTGTAATTTTAGGGTCTGGCATGATATTGTCCTTTATTAAAATGATTAAGTATTTTCAATAGTATTGCGCTGTGTTGCCACCCACCCCAATGTGGCTGTGATGGCAAGGGCAGCGAGGGATCTGACAGGATGTGTGTTGATAATTTTACGGCAGGCTTCAAAGTTAGTTTTTGCGAATTCTATAACCCATGTTTTGTTTTTCACGACGTCTTTGTATCGATCTATAGTATATTGGCGCGGTGTTAGGTTGTGATTTTTGGCATATTGTGCTGCATCAGACGGTATTCTTTCAAGCCAATTTTGTACAATTTGCAATTGTTCGCCGACTTTCTTCCTGAGAGTAGTATATTGTTCAGCATTTTCAATTTTGATTGTAATGGGCAGTGTTCCTGAATCAATACTGAAACGCTCAGGTGTTTTGATGTCGAGCGGTATTATTTCTTCATGCAGAGTTGCAATGAATGGATTGAGTTTTTTGATCAATGTTTTAAGTGGGCCTGTTGCATGTTCAGGCACGTTGAGTGGTTGAAACTTGAGGCCGTTTTTATGATGATCACCATAAATGAATACTTCAGAAGGCACTGTAACAGGTGCATATGGCTTTGGGTAAGCCTCTAAGTAGCCATATTTAATATAAAATTCTTTGAAATTATCGAGTTTTGTTTGCATGTTGTCTAGGCTTTCGAGCCCCGACTTATATTTTTCGAGCGGCACAGTATAATATGGGCGTTGTTCATGAGTAATTGAATTTGTCCACCACTTGAAAGTTTTGTGGGCTTCGTATGTTGAAAATTGAAATCTAAACTATTATTGCACGTTCCAACAAGTGGTTGACCTCGGGTTTCATTTGCCCATTTGCGCGTGACTTGTTGATTTAGGTCATCAAATTTGTCGCATAATGATGTCCATCTATTATTAAAATCAATCGCTTGTTTGAGTGTAATACTTGTATCGCTTTCGCCGATTATCTTCATTTTGAAATGCCTCTCAAATAATTAGATCTACCACTAAATATAAATTGCCAAACTGTCAACATAGGAACTCATCATGTCGCTTCTCTCATCATTATTTACGCAAAAATCGACCACTGCCCCTGAAACCAAGCGTTCGCGCGCAGCGCATATGGTGGCGATGCAGCATTTGGGCCAAGCCGTGTGGAGCCCGCGAAACACCAGTAGCATGGTGAAGCAGGGGTTTGAGCACAATGTGGTGGTGTATCGCTGCGTGCGGTTGATCGCCGAGGCGGCCAGCACGGTGCCGTGGCTGCTGTATCATGGCGAAATGGAGCTGACCGACCACCCGCTGCTGCGGTTGCTGGAGCGCCCCAATCCGCGCCAGGCGGGGCCGCAATTGTTCGAGCATATTTTTGGGCATTTGTTGCTGAGTGGCAATGCCTATGTGGAGGCGGTGGCGCTGGATGGCGAGGTGCGGGAGCTCTATTCCTTGCGGCCCGACCGCATGCGGTTGATTGCCGGCAATGATGGCTGGGCCAAAGCGTATGAATATACTGTGGGCGGCCAAAGCGTGAAATTTGTGCAGGATAATGGCGGTGTGCCCCCGATTTTGCACCTCAGCTTGTTCAGCCCGAATGATGACCATTATGGGCATTCACCGCTTGTGGCCGCGCAAGTGCCGATTGATATTCACAATGCGGCCAGCGAGTGGAACAAGGCGCTGCTGGATAATTCGGCGCGGCCTTCTGGCGCGTTGGTGTATGCGCCATCGGGCGGGCAAACGCTGACAGATGAGCAATATGAGCGCTTGAAAGAGGAGTTGGAAACCTCGTTCATGAGTGCGCACAATGCGGGGCGGCCATTGTTGCTGGAAGGCGGCTTGGATTGGAAGGCGCTTTCGCTTTCCCCCAAGGATATGGATTTTATCGAGGCGAAAAACGCCGCCGCGCGCGAAATTGCACTGGCGTTTGGCGTGCCGCCCATGCTGTTGGGCATTCCGGGGGATAACACCTATGCCAATTATGTGGAGGCCAACCGCGCCTTTTGGCGGCAAACCGTGTTGCCAATGCTGGGGCGGGTGGCGTCGTCTCTCGCGCATTGGCTGGAACCCGCCTATGGCCATGTGCGTTTGAGCTATGATGTGGATTCCATTGAGGCGCTGAGTGTGGACAGAGACGCCTTGTGGAAGCGCGTGAACGACGCAAACTTTTTGAGTGATGATGAAAAGCGCGCGGCAGTGGGGTATGGTGATACAGGTGTAATGCGTTCACGGAGGGGACTTTGGCGAAATTCTGATCTGAAATTTGAAGAAGGTAAAGAGTATAACCCTAATCAACCGCGCGTGCCTGCTGGCAATCAAGACGGTGGCCAATGGACAGATGGAAGTGGGGAAGGTATTCAAAATGATGATGTTACAGGAAGTGTTACAAATAAGAGGCCTTCGAATAATAGAAAATTTGATAAGGATGGTGCAATCCAACATTTGCAAGATAATGCAAAACCATCAACAACACATTGGTGCGCTAGATTTGTTGCAAATGCTATTGAAAAAGGCGGAGGTCTGAATATTGGACCCCGCCCAGATTTTGCAAAAGATTTTGGTCTCTGGTTAGAGCGTGGTGGATTTCAAGAAGTTGCTAGCAGCATTCGATACAGTAATTCTGTAAGGGCTGTATTTCCGCCAGATGGATATGAATTGCGTGTAGGAGATGTTGCTGTATTGCAACCTTATCCACCAAATACAGCGGGCCATATGACAATGTTTGATGGACAAAATTGGATATCCGATTTTGTGCAACGTGATATGTGGGGTGGCTCAACAAGTAGAAATTATAGACCAAGCTATAAAATTTATAGACGCTAATCATCAAGCCTCATGACGCCATCAATTTTCCAATATCCTTTAGAAATTTTGAGTCTAACGGCAACAGGAAATCGAGGATTTAAGTGAGCTTGAATAATGGCTTCCGTATTTCCTGTAGTAATAGTGGTTGCTTTGGTTTTGAGTATTTCCTCTAAATTATAATCCTGTACACACATAAAAATAGCAGTATCAGGCGGGCAAAAATCGTGATTTACTGGTACAGTCTCAGTGAAAGCAACTTTTTCCCATTGCAAAAAGCGTGGTGTGAGAAGGCGATCTAAAACCATTCTTTGCTCTGCTCGATACCGCGCTTTTTGTGCTTTGCTCAATTGCGTATCAAAATGCGTTTCATGGTTTGCAACATACCACTTATAAAACTGCTCCACAAAGGCCTCGAGGTCTTTTGGGTTACGGTTACAATTAGTGGCGGAAATGCACGGCACAAGGGCAGGTGGTGTTGGTACGTTCAATTGCGATGAGTTAGGCGATTGCACGGCGTGTTCAGCTGCCTGCACAGGCAGTGCTGCCCAGCAAGCGATGCAGACGATAAGGAGCGCGCGCAACCATTTCATAGTGCCACTCTAGCGTATTTTTTGTCCCTTGCAACACATGTTTTTAGTTTGTTCACATTTTTCTTGACAAAAGCTATCTGGTGTAATTGAGTTATTGTTAGCGCTGTGGAGGCCAACCGCGCCTTCTGGCGGCAAACCGTGCTGCCTATGCTGGGGCGGGTAATGTAAGTATGAAAATTGAGTGAGGTTAGACAATTTTCTTGACGAACCGTATTTTTTTACGATAAATGCGTATTGTTTTTGAAAAATATATATGGTGATAACATGCATGTTCAACTATTATGTGATACAGTCATACCAGAGGCTTATTTGCATTTTAAACCCAAAATGCACCAAGTTTTAGACGGTGCGCCTTTGCGGTTGCATGCGGCAATTAAAAATTTAGAGTATTATAAGCTGGTATTTGAAGCAACTCAAATTCATCAAGATATTTTTAGAAGAGACGAAGCTTTTGGAAGAATGGCAGGGAGGGCAATTATGGATGTTCAGGCGCTTGAAGCGCTTGTGCAACAGCAAAAATTTAATATCAAAACTATAAATGAGTCTCTTCATATGAAATCGGCGCCTGGTACAAGCTCTACTTATCATGGGTTCATACATATTGCCCAGCTTAAACTATGTGAAGCAAGCAATTTAATAAAGCCAATAAATGATAATCTTACTGATTTTCATAAATATGTGCGGGGTGTGATGGATCGGCATGGCCTTCAGTTCATGCGTTCGCTCCGCGTTATTGTTGGTGCATGTGTTGGGTTTGGCGCTGCGTTATATACAAAATTGAATTATAAGCAGACGCATGAAGATTAGTAATTAACTACGTTTCTTATAAAAAATTCATGCAGTAATATTGTAATTTATGGAGTAATAAATAATGTTTTTTAATGTTGAATTACACGAAATACAACAGAATATATACCAACACTATGATCTTTCAAAAATGCAAGTATTATTGGATGGTGCGCCTAAGCGGCTTCAAGCAGCAAAAACAAATTATTTAATTTATTCTCAGTTAGCACAGCTAGTGAATTCGAATAGCACAGTTATAGATACAAAAACATTAAACGTTGTAAGGCAGAATGTATTTAAGGCAATAGAATTTGATACTTTGATTAAAGAGCAAACACGAATTATTTTTGCTATGAATCAAGATCTTAATCACAGTAAATCGGTTATTGATAAATTTGATAATGCTGTAAAAATTCAGTATTTAGCTAAGCTTGATTACTATAGAAGTCATTTGCGTGATAACAACCATTCATTAAAAGACTACAATGATTTATTTAAAGGTTTTTTTGATGAATTGCGTAGTGCCCTACGGATAAAAGGTATAAAAATCCCCGCTATCGCCGCCGTTTTTGCTGGAATGGCGGGGCTTTGGCACGTGGTACGTGGCACAAAAGCCGAAAAACAGAAATCACTCTAGCCTTTTGAGGCCTTATGACAGAATTTCAACCGGTTGAAACCACGCTGACAGCCTTTGTGCAGCGGGGGGATTTGGCGCATCTGGCGCTGTTATGCTGGGCGTGCGGCGCCTCTGCGCTGCTGCTGTGGGCGCTGAAGGAAATTGCCAATGCGCACCGGCGCTATGAGCAATTTGTAAGCGAATTGGCGCGGTTGAATAGGTTGTTTGGGGATGAGGAATGAGGATCAAGTTGTTGGATTTTGTAGTGTAGTGTTGCGTGTTGTGCCCCACAGCGTGGCGACGCACAGCAATGCGAGGGATAATATTTTGTTATTCTTGCCAAGTTGAATAAATTTCTCAGCAAATTGCTTAAATTCTAGATGGCTTGTCTTGAAGGCATCAAAATTTTCTTTAACTCGTTTAATGATTGTGTCTGTTTGTATGATATCATCTGGTTGTATTTTTTTGTTTAAGTCTTGTTTTAAGAGGCCGGTTAAAGTTGCTGTGTATGTTATGCTCGAATTTACATGCATAAGACATTGTTTAATGTCCGCAGGTAATTTATCAACTCCATTTGAATTTGGCATTAAAAATGGGCTATATGGAAGTCTATTATTGTAGTGTTTTGTTATTGTATTAAATTGCTTATAATAAGGCTCTAAGCTATTAGTGAATTCTTCATTCTGTGGTTCAAATAATATTTTGAAGCTATTTAATGTAGTTTCAAGAGTTGTTGTCATTATTCAATTCCATATGGTTTAAATTTTATCGGGTGCGTTTCGGTATTACACTAATGCAGCATTTTTAAATTGTAAACCAACTTAAGGATGCAATTATTAAGGGAGAGACATGATGTTGCTGATCGGAATTATTATTGTTGCGCTCCTATTTTGGAGTTTTCAGCTGCAAAAAGCGACACGTCAATTGCAACAGTATGATGTGTTGGCAGAGCTGATGCTGGCGCAATTCTCGAATGGTGTGCGGCGCATGATGTTGCGCAAATCGGACTTTTATATGCCGCCTGCGGTGCGCGATGTGCCGATGCGCCGCGGCATGATGCTTTGAATTTATATCGATGAGATTGCCACGGCTTTTAGCCTCGCAATGATCCCCCTCTAACTCAATGAGAACATTATGACACAGTTTGAGCTGACCGCCAGCGGGCGGGTCGCTGGCTTTGCCGCGATTTATAATACGCCCGACCAAAGCGGAGATGTAATTTTGCCAGGCGCTTTTGCCAAAAGCCTTGCACGCACAGGGGCAGGGGGCGTGCGGATGCTGTTTGCCCATGATGCCAAAGAAGTGGTGGGCGTGTGGCACCGTTTTGTGGAAACGCCCAAGGGGCTTTATGCCGAGGGGCAGCTGGTGGCAGGCGTTCAGCGCAGTGCTGAGCTGGCCGCGTTGCTGGAGGCGAAGGCGATCGATGGGCTTTCGATTGGATTCAAGACCAAAAAAGCCCGTACAGTGCCGAAAGCTGGCCTGCGCGAGTTGATTGAGCTGGAGCTGTGGGAGGTTTCGATTGTGACCTTCCCAATGCATAGTGGTGCGCGGGTGAGTAAATCGCAGCCTATAATGCCGCCCCGTTTGTATGAGGAGCGCGATGATGATGCGCATATGCGCCAGCATGTGCTGCGGTTGAGCACGGCACTGCGCAGCGCCACGCATGAGAGTGGCTTACGGGTTTTGGCACTGAAGGCACGGGAATTGGATGGCATGAAATATGACCCCAACCAACCCCGCGAACCAGCGGGTACAGAGATTGGGGGAAGATGGGCTGGGGGAGGTGTAGAAAGTACAAAGCCTCATCAAAGTGATGATGTTACTGGGAGTGCTCCTGATAAAAATAGAAATTTAGGAGCTTCTTTAAAAACATTAAGAGAAGAAGCTGATAGATTAAAAAGAGAGCAAATAGTAGACGGAGAACCAAATTTATTTGGAGAAGCACTTTGTGCTCAATATGTAAGAACAGCGCTAAATGAAGGCGGTTGGGATGTGAAGCCTTCTGGACCAGCTAAAAATTTTGGAAATGAAATGCTACGGGTAGGGTTTAAACCAATTTCTATTTGGGATGGTAGTGGAATTCTGCCAGATACTGGGTATCTGGCAGGTTATTTACCAATACAAGGTGATGTTGTTATTATGCAGCCTTACAGAGGTGGAAATCCTGCAGGGCATATGGCGATGTTTGATGGGCAAAATTGGATTTCTGATTTTGTTCAGCGTGATATATGGGCAAATCGACGTTATCAAACATATAAGCCAAATTTTATAATATACAGATATTGATCAAAATTTTGATTTAATTTTGTATATTTTCCATGAACCTTGAGAAACGATTAAATATACAGTGAGTTCATATTCTTTGTTTACAACATATTGAATTTGAGCGATATTTCCACTTGTTGTTTTTAATTTTACATCAGAGTTCTCTAACCATTTTAAATCAAAATCTTGAAGGCATGTGAATGTATCTGCTCCAGGAGAACAATAGTTTTTGTTGTATGGGGCTTCTATGTTTGGATGTTTATGCCAGTAAAATAGTGAAGGTGTAACGTAGTTTTGAAGATAATTGGTGCGTTGTGTACGTAGCGAGTGGCGTAATTCTTGAGATGATTGATGCCTTATAAATTGGTAACTAATTTCATACCATTTATAAAATTGCTCCACAAAGGCCTCAAGGTCTTTCGGGTTTCGGTTACAATTGGTGGCAGATGTGCACGGCACAAGGGTGGGTGGTGTTGGTAAGACTAATGGTGCTGTCTTTGTGTGTTCTGCCGCCTGCACAGGCAGCGCTGCCCAGCAGGTGATGATGAGGACAAGGAGTATTTGCAACCATTTCATATTGCCACACTAGCGTGTTTTTTTGACCATCGCAACACATGTTTTTGTTTTGTTCACAATTTAGTTGACGTGTGATGGTTGAGTGTGAGAGGTTGTTTGTGCACTGGAGCGCGACATGACCTCAATATTTCCTTGTATAGAGACTACTATATTGAAAAATTGCGTGGCTCTTATTTTTATATTGATGATTACACATAGTTCTTTTGTGGTTGCAGATGAAAGATTTAAGGAAAACACTCTACATAATGAGTGTAATAAAAAAGAAGACTATAGAGATTGGAATATATGCCTATCCGAGAATTATAAAAAGGCAAGGATGATTCTGAATACAGAGCATAAGATATTTATGATGAGGTTGAAGCCAAAGCAAAGGGTGTTCTTTCAAGAAACGGACGAAGCGTGGCATTCGTATCGAAGAAAAGAATGCCATTTTGATATTATGGATATGGAGGATGGATCTATATATACACCACTTCTGACCAGTTGTTATTTGCAAATGACAGAGGCGCGTATTGAAAAACTAAGGAGCGCGCTCGATTGTGAAGAGGGCACAATGTATTGTATGGGGAAAAGATGATGGATGTAATTCGCTTGGGTTATTATAATTTGGCAGTATTTTTTTTGATTTTTATGATGTTTCTGTCCGTAGCACAGGGGCGTATTATGGAAGAAAATTATAAAAATAAAATTAGTTATTGTGATCTGCATCAAAAATCTGATGAAAAATCAGAGTGTATTCGGGGTTTTTTAGAAAAGGCAGAAGTTGAACTGGAAGGCGCTTATAAAAAGTTGGCAGATAAGATCAGTCCCAATGGGCAAGTAAAATTAAAAAATCTTCGTGCTGTGTGGGGGGATTATAAGAAGCAGCAGTGTGAATTTGATGTGTTGGGTTTTCAAAAGTCTGAGGCGTATCAGGCGATGTTGCTAGATTGTTATTATTACAAAACAAAATTACATTTGAGAGATATTAGAGAACAATTGGAGTGTCTTGAGGGGGATGATTCCTGCGGCGGGCAATGATGACTTCCACATCACCTTAACCTATTTACATTCCAAAATAATTCCATAAGCCCTTGAAAGGTTTATTTTTATATCGAGCTTCGCTGATCATGCGGTATCGCCTTTGCGGGCGAGGGCGGCGTGCGGCCAAGAGACTACCACCTTGACATTCAACATAACAACGGAGACTTCAATGAGAGAAGACTATATAAGCGCGCCTGAAACCAAGGCGGATGATGTGAACGGGATGATCGGCACATTGTGCAATCAATTCGAGCATTTCAAGGATGCGAATGAAGAGCGTATCACCCAGATTGAGCGCAAAATGGGCAATGACCCGCTGACTTTGGAGAAAATTGAGCGACTGAACCAAGCCATGGATGCGCAAAAGGCGTTGATGGAAGCGCATGTGCTGAAGCAATCGCGCCCTGGGCTTGAAATTGGTGGCAATTCGCGCGACAATCAAGAGTATAAACAGGCGTTTGGTGCGTATATGCGCCGAGGAGATGCTCGTTTGCTGGAACAAAAAAGCCTCTCCGTTGGGGTGAATTCTGATGGTGGATTTACGGTTCCTTTGGAGATTGATGCAGAAATTGGCAAGCGTTTATTTGCGATTTCGCCCATTCGCGCCATTGCTACTGTTCAGCAAGTTTCAAGCAATATCTATCGCAAGCCATTTTCAACCGATAAGTTCTCAAGCGGTTGGGTGGCGGAAACAGGCGCACGCGCACAAACCAACAACCCCAGCCTTGCGGCGCTGGATTTTCCAACCAACGAGCTTTATGCAATGCCTGCGGCCACGCAGGCGTTGCTGGATGACAGCGCTGTGAATTTAGATGAGTGGATTGCGCAAGAAGTGGAAACTGCGTTTGCCATTCAAGAGGGCACAGCCTTTGTGACAGGCGATGGCACCAACAAGCCAAAAGGCTTTTTGAGCTACACCAATGCGGCGGAAACCAGCTTTGCATGGGGTGGTTTGGGCTTTATCACCACAGGCGCTGCGGCGGCCATGCCAGCGAGCAACCCATCGGATAAGCTGATTGAGTTGATGTATACGCTTAAGGCGGGGTATCGCCAAAATGGCACTTTTGTGATGAACCGCAAGACCCAAAGTGTGATCCGCCAATATAAGGACAGCACAGGGAATTATCTGTGGTCGCCACCAACTGGCGCTGAAGCTTCCGCCAAATTGCTGGGCTTCAACGTGGTGGAATCGGAAGATATGCCTGATATTGGCGCGAATACCACGCCAATCGCTTTCGGTGATTTTCGCCGTGGCTATGTAGTGGTGGATCGGATTGGAACCCGCATTTTGCGTGATCCATATTCGGCCAAGCCCTATGTGTTGTTCTATGTCACCAAACGCGTTGGTGGTGGGGTGCAAGACTTTGATGCGATTAAGTTGCTCAAAGTCAGCGTTTAAACGAGTGGTCATCCCGTGCGCAGCGCAGCATTCTTTATGGTGCGCTGCAGACACGGGATATTTTAGAGTTTGTGCTCAATTGGCCTGATACCCCGTGTTAGCATCGCATCACTATGTGCTGCGAAGCACACGGGGTGACCACTTGGACTTACCATAAAATTTTCTCATATAGATCCTCCCAGTGTGGATTTCGAGATTCAATGAGCTTAAACTTCCATTCTTTGTGCCATTTTTTGAGACGTTTTTCGCAGGCAATGGCTTCAGTTGGATCTTCAAAGAATTCAATATACACAAGGTGTTTTATATTGAATTTTTGACAGAATTTTGAACCAAAGCCTTCGCGATGTTCATATGTGCGGCGCGCAATATCATTTGTTATGCCGACATATGTCATGCCGAGAGGTTTGTTCGCTAAAATATACACTGCATAACTCATACAAGATGCAACCATACCAAGTGTGAGATTTCAAGTATAAAACTGCGTCTTCCTGTGCGTTGCGAAGCACACGGGGTGACCAGCTAGAAAAAAGGAGACCCCCATGCCACATATTTTACTCACGCCGCCCACAAGCGAGCCGGTGACATTGGCGCAAGCCAAGGACTGGTTGAAGGTGGATAGCACTGAAGATGACGAAATTTTGGCGCTGCTGATCACGGCAGCGCGGCGCTATGTTGAGGCAGAAACGCGTAGGCTTTTGCCCGCACAAACCTGGCGGATGACCCGCAGCGCGTGGCCGCAATGGTATCGAATTGCTGTGCCGCTATGCCCCGTGAATAGTATTGTTGCTGTGCGGGTGCGTGATGGCGCAGGGGTGTTTCAACCCGTGCCGCTGGCGCGGTTCATGCTCGATAATGGCCAAAATGGTGGGTTCATATTTGTGGATGGCACAGTGCCTTCGCCGCAATTGGCACTGCCCAGCGGCATTCAATTCGACATGGAATGTGGCTATGGCAATGCGGAAAACGTGCCCGCGCCATTGCGCCATGCCATTTTGATGCTGGTGGCCTATTGGTATGAGCACCGCGCTGCAACGGAAACCGACACCAAGCGCACCAAGCGTTTTGATAGCTTGATGCTCAGTGGGTTGGTGCCGGATTCGGTGCCCGCACTCATCGCCCCGTTCAAGGTGTATAGGTTGTAGTCAACTTCCTTCTCCCCTTGCGGGAGAAGGTGGCGTGAAACGCCGGATGAGGGGTTTTCTTGAGATAATTACTTAAATGACCCCTCACCCGATTTGCTGCGCAAATCACCCTCTCCCGCAAGGGGAGAGGGGAAAAAGGAAATTCCATGACAGTTATAGGTCAAATGCGTCATCGGTTGACGCTTGAGATGCTAAACCCCAGCCCAGATGGAGCAGGGGGGAGCGAGAATTATACAGGTGTTGCCACGGTGTGGGGCGCGATTGAGCCGTTGCGCCCTAACACAACGGGGCGCAGCGGTGGGTTGGAGTTTTTCTATAGCCACCAGATCACCATCCGCTGGCGCGACGATGTGGATGTGTATGCGCGGCTGCGTTTGGGCGCGCGGATTTTTGTGATTAAGGCCGTGCTCGACCCCGACGAAACCCGCACCGTGCTGCACGTGATGGCGCAAGAGGTGAAGCAATGAGCAATTTTCATGAAGTGCGTTTTCCCACCACTATTGCGGTGGGGGCAAGCGGCGGGCCGCAACGTGGTACCGATATTCTCACGCTGGCCAGTGGTGCAGAGGAACGCAATGCGCGCCATGCCAATGCGCGGCGAAGGTTTAATGCGGGGGTGGGGTTAAGCTCGCTGACGCAAATTCAAACATTGGTGCGGTTTTTTGAGGAGCGGCGCGGGCAGCTGTATGGCTTTCGGTTTCGCGACCCGCTGGATTGCAGCGCCACGGGGCAGAATATTGGCACGGGCACAGGCGTTGTGGCCAGTTTTGCCTTGCGCAAAACCTATGGCGTGGGCACTGCGGCATATGTGCGGATGATTAGCAAGCCAGTGGCGGGCACAGTGCGGGTGTTTGTGAATAGCGTGGAAAAAACGCTGGGCACGCATTGGAATGTGGATGTGGCCACAGGTGTGGTGACGTTTACGAGTGGCAATATTCCACCGAGTGCTGCGGCCATTACCGCGAATTTTGAGTTCGATGTGCCTGTTCGGTTTGATGTGGAGGCGTTGGATATTAAGTTCAATACGCCCGCAGCGGGTGAAGTGCTGCACGTACCACTGATAGAGATTATTCCGTAAACTTCCTTCTCTCCTTGCGGGAGAAGGTGGCGTGAAACGCCGGATGAGGGGTTTTTTTATGTAGCATTAAGTGACCCCTCACCCGCCTCTTCGAGGCACCCTCTCCCGCAAGGGGAGAGGAGCAAAAAGGAAATTCCATGAAAATATTCTCAACGGAATTTGCAGCCAGTGTGGCGGCAGATGTAAAAACGCTGTGCCATGCGTGGATTTTGCGGCGGCGTGATGGCATGAATTTAGGATTGACCGACCATGATCAGACGTTCAGTTTTGAGGGTGTGACATTCATGCCGTACGCTGGGGCAGGTGGTGAAGCCGTGCCCGCCGATGTGGATATGGGCGATGAATCGGCACAAATTACCTTCGCCGCAATTGATGAAACCGATGTGAACGCGGGGCTGTATGATGGTGCGCGGGTGGAATTGTGGCTGGTCGATTGGCAAAATGTGGCGGCGCGCGCGCATATTCGCACAGGGTTGATCGGCAGCATTGCGCATGATGGCGCGGGGTTTAAGGCCGAGGTGTTTGGATTGTCGCATCTGCTGCAAGGCGAGAATGCGCGCGTGTTTGCCCGCAATTGCGATGCGAATTTGGGGGATGCGCGCTGCGGTGTTGTGGCAGGTGCGGGTGTGCCCATCACATGCGATAAGCGCTTTGCCACATGTTGCAATGTTTTTAATAATATCAATAACTTTCGCGGGTTTCCTCACATACCAGGGAATGATTTTGTGTTGTCATATGCCACGCAAGGCGGGCGGAATTTACAAACGTCTTGAATTTGGTGCATTGCTGTGTCGCGTTTGTTTTAGCGCTGCGCACGTACCTTTTAGTAAGCTTACGCTGCTCAAAACGCACGCTTCGTGCACTGCATCCAAATTGAAAACGTTTGTTGAACTTAATTTGCGAGACCTTTGATGAATGATTTAATATGTACCGAAGTGCGCTCATGGCTGGGCACGCCCTACCATCACCAAGCCAGTGTGAAGGGCGTGGGGTGCGATTGTTTGGGGCTTATTCGGGGTGTGTGGCGCGGTGTGTATGGCGATGAGCCAGAGGCAATGCCTGCGTATTCACCCGAATGGGCGGAGGCAGGCGGTGTGGAGACTTTGCTGCAGGCAGCACAGAGGCATTTGGTGGAAATTCCTTCTCCCCTTGCGGGAGAAGGTGCCCGAAGGGCGGATGAGGGGTTTTCTTCTTTAAGAGAGGTAAGAATACCCCCCTCAGTCTCGCATGCGCTCGACAGCTCCCCCGCAAGGGGGGAGCAAAGGCAGACGCTAGCGCGAGATATCATAGCTGGCGACGTTCTCCTGTTCCGCATGCGGCCACGTGCATTGGTGAAACACGCGGGGATCTATCTGGGCGATGGGCAGTTTATTCATGCCTATGAGCATGCAGGTGTGGTGGCGCAAGATTTGAGCGAGTTTTGGCGCAGTAAAATTGCAGCGGTGTTTGGATTTCAACCAACAGAAGAGTAGCATCATATGACAACACTCATTCTTTCGGCGGCCACTCAAGTGGGTGGGGCGATTGGCGGCACGTTTTTTGGCCCTGCTGGCGAGGCATTGGGCAATATTGCGGGGCGTTATGCGGGGCGGGCGTTGAATCAACGCTTGTTTGCGAAGCCCACCAAGCGTCGCACTGTGTATGGCGCACATTTGAAGGACATGAATGTGCAGGCCTCCACCGAGGGGGCGCCTGTGCCGCGTGTGTATGGCCGTGCGCGGGTGAGCGGGCAGGTGATTTGGGCGACGCAGTTTGAGGAATTGGTGAGCAGTTCTACCAGTAGCAGCAAGCCGCGTGGGGGTGGTAAGGGCACAAAGCCGCCCGCGAGCAAAACCACAACCGTTTCCTATAGTTATTATGCAAATTTTGCAGTGGCGTTGTGTGAAGGTGAAGTGGCGCATTTGGGCCGTGTGTGGGCTGATGGCAAGCTGCTGGATAGCACTGCGCTCACCATGCGGTTTTATAATGGGGATGAGGCGCAAGTGCCCGACCCTTTGATTGCGGCCAAACAAGGTGCGGGGTGTGCGCCAGCCTATCGCGGTGTGGCCTATGTGGTGTTTGAGCATTTGGCGCTGGCACCATTTGGCAACCGCATTCCGCAATTGCAATTTGAGATTATTCGGCCAGTGGGGGCATTGGAAGACAAAATCCGCGCGATGACAATCATCCCCGGCGCGACAGAATTTGGTTATGACACTGTGCCTGTGGTGCGAGTGCTGGGTGTGGGGCACACTGTGCCTGAAAATAACCATGCACCCAATGCGCCCACAAATTTTGAAGCGAGCATTGAGGAATTGCTAGCAATATGCCCGAATTTAGAGCGAGTTTCGCTGGTGGTGCCATGGTTTGGGGATGATATGCGCGCTGGGGATTGCACCATTCGCCCCAAGGTAGAGAATTATATCAAGCAGACTAGCGGCGCTGTGTGGAGTGTGGCGGGGTTGGGGCGTGGGGATGCGCAGCTTGTTTCAACCAGCGGTGGTGTAAGCGCCTATGGTGGCACGCCGAATGATATGAGCGTGATCCGCTGCATTCAATATTTGAAGGCACTTGGGTTGCAAGTGACATTGTACCCATTTGTGTTGATGGACATTGCGGCGGGCAATAGCCTGCCTGATCCATATACGGGTGGCACCGGGCAAGCGGCATACCCTTGGCGAGGGCGAGTGACATGCAGCCCCGCAATTGGCGCAGGCGGCACAGTGGATGGCACGGCAACAGCAGCCACACAGATTTCAGCATTTTTTGGCACGGCACTGGCCAGCCATTTTGCCGTAAGTGGCACGAATGTGAGTTATAGCGGGCCAAATGAATGGAGCTTTCGCCGCCACATTTTGCACAGCGCTGCTATTGCTAAAGCGGCTGGCGGGGTGGATGGGTTTATCATTGGCTCGGAATTGATCGGCCTAACGCGTGTGCGCGGAACGGCCAACAGCTTCCCCACTGTGGATGGGTTGAAATCGCTTGCGGGGCAAGTGCGCGCGTTGATGGGGGCGGGGTGTAAGTTGACTTATGCCGCGGATTGGACCGAATATGGCGCGTATGCGCGTAGTAATGGCGACGTGTTTTTCCCACTCGATGCCTTGTGGGCGGATAGTAATATTGATGCGGTGGGGATTGATTTTTATGCACCACTTACAGATTGGCGCGCTGGCGTTGCGCATTTGGATGCTGGCATTGCGCAATGCGCGAGCGACCCCGCCTATTTGCAGCAAAATGTGGCGGGTGGTGAAGCATATGATTGGTATTATGTGAATGACGCAGCGCGCACAAGCCAAACCCGTACAGCGATTACTGATGGGGCATATAGCAAGCCGTGGATGTTCCGCCAGAAGGACCTTAAAGGCTGGTGGAGCAATGCGCATTATGGGCGGAGTGCGGGCGTTCAAAATGGCAGCCCAACGGCATGGCTGGCGCAAAGCAAACCAATTTGGCTGGTGGAAATTGGGTGCGCAGCGGTGGATATGGGCACGAATGAGCCGAGCGCGTTTCCTGATGGAAAATCTGTCGATGGGCATTTGCCGCGTGGCAGTGTGGGGATGCGCGATGATCACACCCAGCGGCGGGCACTTGAGGCGTTTTATGAGTTTTATGCGGTGGCAGGGAATAACCCGACATCGAGCGTATATGGCGGGGCGATGCTGGATGTGGGGCAGATGTACCCATGGGCGTGGGACGCGCGGCCGTTTCCGTATTTCCCGAGTTTGCAAAGTGAATGGGCCGATGGCGACAATTGGCACACGGGGCATTGGCTGAATGGGCGCCTTGGTGGATTGCCGATGGATGGCTTGGTGACGCAGGTGCTGGCCGATTATGGCGTGGATGTGGAAATTGATGTGGCGCGGCTGCAGGGTTTTGCGGATGGTTTGGCAGTGGATCGCCCCAGTAGTGCGCGTGATGTGCTGGAAGGTGCAGCGCAATTGCAGCAATTTCGGATGGCGGAACGTGCCGATGCGTTGGCATTTTACAGCCGTGGGCAAAGCGCGCCTGTGATTTTGCCGCAGGGTGATGTGGTGGCGATCAAAAAGCAGCCAATGCGCGTGTTTGTGCAAGGCGATGCCCGCGATGTGCCCACTATGGTGAGTGTGAGCTGCACAGATGTCACTCAAGATTTTGGCCGTGTGGCGGTGAGTGCGCGCAAAAGCGATGCGGATGCAGGCGATGTGCTGCATATGGAAACAGCGATGAGCTTAACGCAAGACCGCGCCGAACATTTGGTGAATCAACGTCTTGGGGATTTATGGAACGCGCGGGCGCAAGTGAAATGTGCTGTGCCGCTGCGCTACTTGGCGTTGGAGCCTGGCGATTGCGTAACATTTGATGATGACGCCACGGGGCAGCTGTATGAGCTGCAATCGGTGGAGCTGAGCACCATGCTGAATCTGGAAGGCCAATCGCTAGATATGGCTGTGTTCGCGCCTAGTAAACGCGCGCGTGCTGTGACCCCTGCACAGGTGTTGCCAACAGGTGCGGGTGCTGAGGTGTGGCTGTTTGAAGTGCCCGCAGCGGCGGCGGGGGATGGCGCCAGTGGTGTGACATTGGCGATTGCGGGCTTTGCAAGGCCATGGCAGCGTTTGGCCATTTACCGCATGATTGGGGACGAGGCACAATTTGTGGGCGCGTTGGAGCAAGCCGCCACAATGGGGAATTTGTCGTCTGCTTTGAATGCAACTCATGTAATATGGCGGCGCGATGTGAATGCCAGCACCAGCGTGGCACTGTTTGGCGGGGCTTTGGCGAGTATTACGCTGATGCGGCTGCTTTCAGGCGGCAATGCAATGGCACTGGTGGATGGCGTGCGCGGCGCGGAATTTTTGCAATTTCAAAATGCTATACTTGCCGCGCCGAACACCTATACGCTCAACACCATTTTGCGCGGTCAATTGGGTACAGATACGCAGGCGGCTACCATTTGGCCTGCTGGCACACAATGTGTAATGATGGATGACGCGGTTTTATATCTGAGCATTGCGCCAGATGATGTGGAAGACGTGCTGACATTTAAAATTGGCCCTGCAGATCGCGCTTATGATGATGCAAGTTTTGTGACCAAAACTGTGCAGCTGAATGGGCGCTATGTGAAGCCGATTGCACCCTTGCATGTGGAGGGCGTGCGCGCCAGCGACGGCGTGCATATTCAGTTCAAACGCCGTGTGCGTGGTGGTGGCGATAGCTGGAATGTGGCGGAAGTGCCGCTAGAGGGTGTTGTGGAACGTTATACGCTAGAGATTATGAGCGGCGTGATTGTGAAGCGATCTGTGACACTCACATCACCGGACTATGTATATGCCAACGCAGATGAACTTACCGATTTTGGCGCTGCACAAAGCAGCTTGAGCGTGCGTGTGGCGCAGGTTTCGAGTGTGTATGGTGCGGGGGATGTGTCCTCGCAAGTGATCAATTTATAACGTCGGTACTTTTTGTGCGTAATGACGATTCAACAAGGAAAATCCAATGACAGATGAAACAAGCCCACGGCTTGGCTTGCCGCTGATCGCGGCGGGGCAGGCTCAGAAACATATTACCCATAATGAAGCGCTGATGGAGCTGGATGCGCTGGTGCATTTGAGTGTGAACAGCATTTTGAGTGCACCGCCCGGCAGCCCCGCGGCCAATGTGCGGCATTTAATTGGGAGCAGCCCCACGGGTGCGTGGGCAGGAAAAACCAATCAAATTGCAGCGTATCAAGATGGTGCGTGGGTGTATTACACACCGCAGATTGGGTGGATTGTTTATGTGCAGGATGTTGCACAATTGCAGGTGTTTAACGGCACCGCATGGGTGACCAGCATTGTGGGGGCATTGGATAATGTGCCGCGCTTGGGGGTGAATACCACCGCCAATTCTACTACAAAATTCATCAGTAAATCGGACGCAAATTTGTTCGACCAAGTGACAGGTTCAGCACGTGTGACGGTGAATAAAACCGCGACGGGCGATACCGCTTCTCTTGTATTTCAAAAGGCCTTTAGCGGGCGGGCGGAATTTGGGCTGATGGGCGTGGATACATTCGGTTTGAAGGTGAGTGCCGATGGCACACTATGGAAAACAGCCTTGGCCACGGATACCGCTGGGTGCGTCAGTTTCCCCAGCGGGGTGATGGTGCCAAATGGTAGAAATTTGATTATTAATGGCGGCTTTGACGTATGGCAGCGCGGCACAAGTTTTGCAGTGAGTACGCCATTTTACACGGCGGATCGGTGGTGTTGCTGGCGCGGTGGTTATGCGGTGGGCGCGACAGTATCGCGATCGAGTGATGTGCCATCATCCGTCTTTGCCTATTCGTTTAAATTGCAGCGCGACAGTGGCAATACGGCAGTGACCGATATTCAAATGAACCAAGGTATTGAAAGTGCTAGTATGCGCCATGTGGCGGGGGGCACGGTTACGGTTTCATTTTGGGCAAAAGCGGGCGCGCATTTTTCAGCGGCTTCTAGCACTTTGAATGTAGTGGTGCGCACAGGCACTGGGGTCGATCAATCAACCGCAAGTTATGGCAGTTGGGCGGGCGCAGCAGCTTTGTCTTCCACGGTGACACTTAGTACAAGTTGGACGCGCTACACACTCACATTCACTTTGGGCAGCACTGTGAGTGAAGCTTTGCTACAATTTTATTGTGTGCCCGTTGGTACAGCAGGGGCAGATGATAGTGTCTATATCACAGGCATTCAGCTGGAAGCAGGGGCATATGCGAGCGCGTATGAGCGCCGCGCAATAGGGCAAGAATTGGCATTGTGTCAGCGCTATTACCAACAATTAGGCGGGCGTGCAGCAGGTGTGGGTGAGATCAATGTGATTGGGTATAATGGCACGGGGGCTTCAATTATGGCGTCATTTGTGCTGCCAGTGGAAATGCGTGCAGCACCAACCGCCACAAAGGTGGGGACATGGTATGCTGCCAATTGCGGACAGCCAAGTATTGGGTTCGCGACATCACAGATGTTTACGATGACATCGAGTGTGACCTCTGGTCCATCTGGCGCACAGTTCGCTTCTAATGCCACCACAACTTATGTAACCTTAAGCGCGGAGCTGTAATATGAATGCCTATACAATTATATATTCTTTGGTTGGAAATGTGCCTTGTGGTGTGATCCGTAATGAGGATGGCGCTTGGATT
>JANPGK010000025.1:0-20907 GCA_031423895.1 Hyphomicrobiales bacterium | reverse complement strand
AAATCATGACCTTGGTCAAACAATGAACGCTCGTTCAATTTTGCCATAGTATTATAAATTAAGCTGTTTACGTCGTCTACAGAATGCGTCATTTTTATCACCTCTTATTTAAAATTTAAATTATTATCATCTATCGTGGGCTTACTTTACAGTAAAACTGTAACCATAAAATAAAATACCAAAATACGCTCTCTGCATTACACCAAATACACACAATGCGCAACCCTCTATTCAGATTGACGCGCACGCCAAAATCACGCAATCTTAAGCCATGCGCCGCGCCAAAAAATATACTCCGCCAAAACCCATCACCGCGCCCACCAACCAGCTTGCGTTTAACTTCACGGTGTCGCTCGAAGGCTATGAGGGCCCGCTCGATGTGTTGCTCATGCTAGCGCGCAAACAGCAGGTGGATATGCGCGCCATGTCCATCACCACGCTGGCTTCGCAATATCTCCAACTGATCCATTCTGCCCAAACGCTGAATATTGAGCTGGCGGCAGACTATCTGGTGATGGCCAGCTGGCTGACCTATCTCAAATCGCGCTTGCTTCTGCCCACCCCGCCCAAGCTGGCGGATGAGCCCGACCCGCAAGACTCTGCAGAAGCGCTACGCCTCAAACTATTGCGCCTGAACGCCATCCGCAGTGCGGCACACCAGCTGCAAACCGCACCGCAATTGGGCAGCGCATTTTTCACCCACGGCGGCGCTACCCACACACCGCACACCACCACACCCCCGCAGCCTGAAGCCACGTTGTTCGACCTGCTGGCCGCCTACACTACACAGCGGCAAAAACGCCATGTGATGCACTACACAATTCCCACCCGCAATGTGTGGAGCCTGCAAGAAAGCCGCAAAACGCTCGAGGCACTATTGCCAACCTTGCCCCCGCGCATTGCCCTGCACGATGTTGTCACCTCACATTTTACGGCACACGCCCCGCAAAAGGACACCCACTCCGCCACCTCATCCACGCTCAATGCCGCGCTTGAACTCACACGAGAGGGGGAAATGCAGCTGCAGCAATTGCACGCGTTTGCCGAGGTTTATATAGAGACATCACGCAGCCAATGACCCACCCCACCGCACCCTCCCTTTTCATTGAAGACACTGCCGCCGCCGCGCGGGTGGTGGAAGCGTTCATATTCGCCAGTGCCAAACCTGTTTCCCTTACCAACATTGCTGCGCTATTGCCGCCTCACATCCCCGCGGCAGACGTGATCGCCCACATTGAAGCCGCCTATGCGCAGCGCGGCATTGCCCTTGCACACATAGATGGTGCCTATTGCTTCACCACCGCGCCCAATGTGGCGGCCCATCTGCACCCCCACCAGCTGGAGCCAAAAAAGCTCACGCGCTCGGCGCTGGAAACCCTCGCCATCATTGCCTATCACCAGCCTGTCACCCGCGCTGAGATTGAAGACATTCGTGGCGTTTCACTTGCACGTGGCACACTCGATATATTGATGGAAGCGGGTTTTATCCGCCTGCGTGGCCGCCGCAAAGTGCTGGGCCGCCCCCTCACCTATGGCACCACCCCGCAATTTTTGCTGCATTTTGGCCTGTCCGCCCTCACTGACCTCCCCGGCCTTGATGAACTCAAAACCCTTGGCCTGATTGAAGACAGGATCGACCCCAACTTCGCCATTCCCTTCCCCCTCACCAGCGACAGTTTATTGCCTGATGAAGAACCGCTGGAGCCAAGTGATTTGCCAGAATTGGAGGGATGAGCGATTCTTCCTTCTCCCCTTGCGGGAGAAGGTGGCGTGAAACGCCGGATGAGGGGTTTTCTTGAGAGAATAGTGACCCCTCACCCGATTTGCTGCGCAAATCACCCTCTCCCGCAAGGGGAGAGGGAAGATACCACATTTCCGCCATCAAAATACCACGAAAAGACCTTCGATTTTAGGCCAAACTGCCGCAATTTCGGCTAATCCCCGCCATGTTCATGGCGGATAACTACACCTGTCGCTGAAGCAAACCAATCAGCACCAAAAACCAGGAGAACACCATGACCACAGTTTTAAAAACATTATTTGCTGCAGCCCTCATCGCTGGCGTTGCTGGCCTATCCGTGCCAACAGCCGATGCCGCACAAACGCATAAAGCGGGGGTGCATCATGTGAAAAAAATCCATGTAAAAAAACATAAAATCAGCAAAAAACATGTTTCTGCCAATACAGTGCAATTATCGCAAGCCGCCACCATTACCGCACCAGAAGTTGCAGTGCCTAAAGTGGACACCAAAACCACAACAAAAGTTGAAGTGAAAAAAGACGGCGTGAAAGAACTCACAAAAGATAGCAAACCTACAACTGCAACTGTTAAAACAGATACAACAGTGACCACTACAACGACCCCATCTACCCAACCGACACCAGCAGCACCTGCAGTGAAATAACCTAAACATACTCCACTCACACAGCACAGGCGCGGGGCATCTCGCGCCTGTGTTTGTTGATGCCTCCTCATCCTGGTTGCCTTTAGTCCTCGGGCTCGACCCGAGGATCAACACCAGGATCTATTTTCAGTATTGCAGCATACACAACGTCATGGCACGCTAATACTGTCATCTTGAGGCGTGCCGAAGGATCTCCCTGTTCAGGGCTCCAATTTTCTGGAGATTCTTCACAACGTTCAGAATGACATATACAGGTTTTCATGGAACAACACCCCGCCACCACGCTGAACTTCTATATATCAGCGCCGCGCCCATGCCCTTATATTGAGGGCCAGCGCGAAGTGCGCCTACTCACCCATTTGCCGCATAGCCGCGGGGCCGAGGTGTACACACTGCTGAACCAGCACGGATTTCGCCGCAGCCAAACTATGGCCTACCGCCCGCATTGCCCCAGTTGCAACGCCTGCAAAGCCATTCGCGTGCTTGTGCCGCAATTCGAGTGGCGCCCGCGCTTCACCCGCACCCTGCGCCGCAATGCCGACCTCACCCGCACCATCAAGCCTGCCCACGCCACGCAGGAGCAATTCACCCTGTTCACCCGCTATGTGCAGGCGCGCCACGCGAGCGGCGGCATGGCCGACATGACCGCGCTCGATTTTGCCGCCATGATCGAGGAAACCTCGGTAACAACTCACATAGTAGAATATCGCGTGCGCGGCGTGCTGATGGCCGCCATTTTGGTGGATACCCTGCCCGATGGCCCCTCGCTGGTCTATTCCTTTTACGATGTGGAGCAACCCCAGCGCGGGCTTGGCACATATATGGTGCTCGACGCCATCACCACCGCCCGCGCGCAGCAGCACCCTTATGTATATCTTGGCTATTGGGTTGAGAACTCACCCGTAATGGGCTATAAATCACAGTTCACCCCGTGGGAAGTTGTGGGTAACGCGTAAATACATAAAATTTTCTACATTAAATACAGCGCCAGTTAACTGAGCTTCTCAACTGATATTGCATAAATTTGTAGTATATTCAAATTTCTACAGGAGATTATACAATGTCAACACCATCAGTTTCTGCTACCACAGCTGCACTTTCTTATACACCCCCAGTGCGCCCACAACCTGTCAATAATAACAACCGCGCTGAAACCGAAAAGGCCGAAGCTGAGAAACAAGATACAAAACGCGTGCAAGAAACTGAAGCCACTGTCACCGCAAAAGCCCCAACACCGCCAACAGTGGGCAAGCACCTAGATTTATCGTTGTAACGCCACACTTACCTTTTCCCCAGCAACCGCTGTGCTAAGCGTGCGCTATATTAGCGATCAATTCGCGCAGCCGCAATTTTTGGGGTCATTTGTTTTGATGACTTGCGGTTCTGGCTTTGGCTTTTTTTGTGGGGAATCTGGCGTTGATATATAAAAAACGTCACTGTCATACCCCCCACGATTAATGTCTTTGATGGCGTCCTTATATTGCTTCATCAAACGATCCATAGCTTCTTTGTACTGATTACGCTGCCGTTCTTCATCAATTATTTTTTGAATTTCTAATAATTTCTCGGCATCTGATTTTTGTTGTGGAGGCTTTTTAGCATTTCGTTTTGCACTCCTCTTCATATCCTCTTCCAACGCCCGCAAAAACGGATCCGTTGAAGGCGTGTCCTTCGGCTTTGGTGCTGGGGCAATACCCTTCTGAACCGCATCAGGGATCATAATCATATCACACGGAAACAGGTCAGTAACTGTTGGGTTGGCGGCACGAATTTGCTCTGCTGTCACGCCACCCCCCACTTTAAGTGCAATGCGTTGATACGAGCGCATCAAATCGCCGGTCACATCATTACATTCCACATAATAAGGCGTGCCACCTGTTGTGCGCTTCGAGAGTGACGCTTCAAAGCCAATATTCGCGCCAAAAGTGCGTGCACTCGAATTATTCTGCGATGTTGCTATTTCAATTGTCATTATGCGCTCCAATATTTATACAAAACTTATATGATTTGCGCATATAATGCAATCACGCCCTGCCCAACAACCGCTCTACATAGCGGGCGAGCATGTCCACTTCCATGTTCAGCGTGTCACCCACCTTGGAAAGCCCCCAAGTGGTGTGCTCTAATGTGTGGGGGATCAGCATAAGGGTGAAGGTGTCTTTTTCATCTACAGCATTCACTGTGAGCGATGTACCATCCAGCGTCACCGAACCCTTTTGTGCCACATATCGCGCCAAATCTGCCGGTGGGGCAATGGTGAAATGCGTGAAATTCTCGTGCGTTTCAATGGCCACAATTTTCGCCACGCCATCTACATGGCCTGAAACAATGTGCCCACCCAATGGGTCCATCGGCCGCACAGCGGGTTCTAAGTTGAGACTGTGCCCCACATCCCATGCGGCGAGTGTGGTTTTATCCAGCGATTCCGAGGACACCTCCACCACAAAGCGCGTTTGGCCGCATTTGGTATGGCGAAATTTCACCACTGTCATGCACGCGCCAGAGCAGCAAATTGATGCACCCAGCGTGAAATGCTCGTGTGCCAAAGGTGTTTTGATTTCATAACGCCTACCACTGCCACACGGTTCTACACTTTTAACAACGCCAATGGCCTGAATTAAGCCGGTAAACATAGGTGATCCTTTCTGCGCCAAATGGTCCATACATCTTGGTCTAAATAATAGTCGTCACTGGTTTCAAATCCGCCCGCAGACATTTGTTTTTCCAGTGCTTTTTGCAATCCTGGGCGTTCACCGCCACCTTCAAGTGATGTGGGGGTAGAAATTAAAACCACTTCGTCCACCACATTTTCGAGCAAGCAGGCCTGTGCCAAAATCGCACCGCCTTCCAGCAAAATTGAGCTATAGCCCATAACACTCAGCGTTTCCAGTGCGGCTTTCACATCAATATGGTGGTGGCTGGTCATCGGCATGGGGATTACCTCTACGCCTTGGGCTTGCATTTGCGCCACAGCATCGGCCGGGGTGCGCGCCGACACAAAAATAATGGTTTTGGCATCCTCGGCCGATTTCACCACGCGAGCATTCAGCGGTGTGCGCAAATTGCTATCAAAAATAATGCGGGCGGGCTGCTGGCGGGCATAGCCATTCAGCCGCACAGTGAGCAGCGGGTCGTCAAACAACAATGTTTCCGAGCCGATCAACACGCCATCGGCCAATGAACGCAAGCGATGCACATGCGCGTCGGAAATGGCATTAGTGAGCTTCACAGGCTGCTTATTGCGGCTTGAAAGCGAGCCTTCCTTAGAAAATGCCAATTTTAACCGCACAAATGGCCGCTTCAAACACAACCGCACCACATGGCCAGCATGCGCCCACATGGCCTCATCCCCCAGCACAGGCGTGTGCACGGTGATGCCCGCCGCGCGTAATTTGCCTAAGCCTTGGCCAAACACATGCGGGTTTGGGTCTTCACACGCGGCATAAACCGTGGCAATTCCTGCAGCAATCACCGCATCCACACAGGGCGGGCTTTTGCCAAAATGCGCGCAGGGCTCGAGCGATACAAACAAAGTGGCGCCGCGCGCTAACTCTCCCGCTTGCGCAAAGGCGTTCACCTCGGCATGGGGGCGGCCACCGGGCGATGTTGTGCCCTGCCCCACCACGCGCCATTGCCCCTCAACTTCGCGCACTACCAACGCCCCCACCGATGGGTTCGGCATGGTTTGCCCCACATTTTGCCAGCCCAAATTGATAGCGGCATTCATAAAGCTGTGCACAAGATGGGGGGGGAGGTCGGTCATTCGCCCTCGCCCGTATTCAATTCGCCCAGCAGCTGCTCAAAATCGGTGGCATCGCGGAAATTGCGATAGACCGAAGCAAAGCGCACATAGGCCACATCATCCAGAGCTTTGAGGCCTTCCATCACCAGCTCGCCAATCTGCTGAGTGGTCACGTCCGATTCCCCCATCGATTCCAACTGCCGCACAACGCCGTTCACCATGCGCTCTACACGGTCGACATCCACCATGCGTTTGCGCAGCGAAATATCCACCGATTGCATCAGCTTATCCCTGTCAAACGCCACGCGGCGGCCAGACCGCTTCACCACCACCAAATCACGCAATTGCACTCGCTCAAATGTTGTGAACCGTCCGCCACAATCGGGGCACACACGCCGACGGCGGATCGAGGCATTATCATCGGTAGGGCGCGAGTCCTTCACTTGGCTGTCGGCATTACCGCAATATGGGCATCGCATGAGAATCTCCTTGAGTGGTGCAAATTAAAGGGTGCGTCGTTAAAAAGCAACCTTGCCAAACATGCTGCACTGCGCTAAAGCGCCGCTATACCAAATCATACACACCAAATGGAGCATATCATGGCACTCGAACGCACCTTCTCGATCATTAAACCAGACGGAACCCGCCGCAATCTCACGGGCGCCGTAAACGCTGTGATCGAAACATCTGGCCTGCGCATTGTGGCACAAAAACGCCTACAACTTTCCAAAGCGCAAGCCGAAACCTTCTACGGCGTGCATGCAGAACGTGGATTTTTCAACGATTTGGTGGCCTTCATGATTTCGGGCCCAGTGGTTGTGCAAGTTTTGGAAGGCGAAAACGCCGTTGCCGCCTATCGCGACATTATGGGCGCAACTAACCCTGCAAACGCTGCTGAAGGCACAATCCGCAAATTATTTGCAGAATCGATCGAAGCCAATACCGTGCATGGTTCCGACAGCTTGGAAAATGCCGCGCTAGAAATCGGCTATTTCTTCTCTGGCATTGAAATTGCGGCGTAAGATTTAGAATTACTACCCTTCTCCCCTTGCGGGAGAAGGTGGCGTGAAACGCCGGATGAGGGGTTTTCTTGAGATAATTACTTAAATGACCCCTCACCCGATTTGCTGCGCAAATCACCCTCTCCCGCAAGGGGAGAGGGGAAAGTAAATCACTGCACCACATGATGCTGCAGCCATTCGCGGGCTTGACGCTGTGCTTCCGCAATTTCGCCAGTGTCCATCTCTTCTGCCAACTCTTTGCGATAGCGCAAGGCATCCCCAATGCCACTCATTGCGGCAAGGTTGAAGTATTTATGCGCCAAAACGCGGTCTGCGGTAAGTTCACGACCAGCCGAATAAATGATCCCAAGATCAAGAAATTCTTGTGCCGCTACTTTTTCGCATGTATTCACACGCTCATTCAGCTCTTTTACTGTTGTTTCCGTAATCATAATGCCACCCTGTCAGGTCTATTGTTTTTGTTATGCAACCAACCTAGCCGATAGATTTAAAATTTATGATAAAAAACGCGCATAATAAAAGGTAAACTTAAAAATTAAATTTGTTTACGTTATTAAAGTGTTGAATTCCTATATTTCGTCATCCTCGGGCTTGACCCGAGGATCTACTTATGTGTGATTTAAAATGGATCCTCGGGTCAAGCCCGAGGATGACGCGTCAACTCAGAGAAACCCCATGCCCATCTTCATCATGCCGCAATGGCTGCACGCCAACCTCACTAACCCGAATATCAAAATTATCGATGCCTCGTGGCATATGCCTGCCTCTGGCCGTAATGGGCGCGCGGAATATGAAGCGGGGCATATTGCGGGTGCGCAGTTTTTTGATATCGACGCAATTTCCGACCATGCCAACCCACTGCCGCACATGTTGCCCAACGCCGCTGAATTTGCGCAGGCAATGGGCGCGCTCGGCATAGCGCCGCACCATCATGTGATTGTGTATGACACTTTGGGGCTATTTTCATCACCGCGTGTACGCTTCACCCTCAAAGCGTTTGGCCATGCGCAGGTTTCAATTTTGGAAGGTGGCCTGCCCGCATGGCTGGCGGCGGGGTTTCCACTAGAAGTGGGCAACACCGCGCCCGCGCCGTGCCCCTACCCCACGCCCAATGTGGCAAAAAATGTTGTGAACCTGCGCGATGTGGCGCGAGCCCTTGCTGACAATACCCACACCATCATCGATGCCCGTGCGGCGCCACGCTATTTGGGCCAGGTGGAAGAGCCGCGCCCTGGCCTTGGCCGGGGTCACATTCCCACTGCGCGCAATGTGCCATTTGCGGATGTGATTGAAAATGGTGCACTCAAACCCACCGCGCAATTGCTGCAGGTGTTTACGAGCGCGGGAGTGAACCCGCAATCGCCGATCATTGCCTCCTGCGCATCGGGCGTCACCGCATGCATTGTGGGGCTAGCTTTGGAGCACCTCGGCAATGCGCATTGGCAGCTGTATGATGGTTCATGGAGTGAATGGGGCGCTGTTTGAGTTGATACTCTAAAACTGTGGCACGCCCTCTACTCCGCTGCTGGGCATTGCGGGGGCTTCAATCACCAAATTGGCATCGGGCGCTTTTTGGCCATCCTTATACACCATCACCATTTGGGGGAACGCGATCAGCAAGCCCACCATAATCATTTGAATGATGACAAACGGAATGGAGCCCCAATAAATTTGCGCGGTCGAAACAGGCTGCATCAGCAGACCTGTGACCTTATCAATATAGGGAATTTTGGCAGCAACCGACCTCAGATAAAACAAGGCAAATCCAAAGGGCGGATGCATAAAGGAGGTTTGCATATTTACACCCAAAATCACGCCAAACCAGATGAGATCGATACCCAATGCTTCTGCGGGTGGGCCAAGCAGAGGCACAAGAATAAACACCAACTCAAAAAAATCGAGAAAAAAGGCCAATAGAAATACGATAATATTGACAACAATCAAAAATCCGATCGCCCCACCAGGAAGCCCCACCAACAAATCTTCTACCCATTTATGGCCGTTGACCCCATAAAATGTGAGCGAGAACACCCGCGCACCTACCAAAATGAACACCACGAAGCTCGACAATTTGGCGGTAGAAAATGTGGCTTGGCGCAGCAAGGAAAAACTCAATTTTCCTTTGCTGATCGCCATTAATAAGGCACCCGTTGCCCCCATTGCGCCGCCTTCAGTGGGGGTGGCAATGCCAAGGAATATTGTTGCCAGCACCAAAAATATGAGGCTCAGCGGCGGCACCATCACAATAATGACCTGCCGCGCCAGCAAGCTCAACAGCTTGAGTTTGAAAATTTTATCCGCCATTGCAACACAATATGTGACCAAAACCGCGATGGCAGACGCCCATATGGGGGCGCTCACGCCCAATTCCACCAAGCCATAGGCCAGCCCAATGGTGAACATCACCATCACAGCCAACGACGTAACCCCCATTTTGCCGTTTTCGCTCAAATGGCGGGCTTCGGGTGGCAATGCAGGTGCTGCATTTTTAAAAATTATGGTCACCATAAACACATATAATGCATAGAGACCCGCCAAAATCAGGCCAGGGATCATGGCGCCTTGATACATATCCCCCACCGATTTGCCGAGTTGGTCGGCCAGCAAAATGAGCACCAAGCTGGGCGGGATGATTTGCGCCAGCGTGCCAGATGCCGCGATCACGCCGCTGGCAAGGCGTCTGTCATAGCCATAACGCAACATAATGGGCAGCGAGATCAGCCCCATTGAAATGACAGAAGCCGCAACAACACCCGTGGTGGCCGCCAGCAGCGCACCCACAAAAATCACCGCATAGGCCAAGCCACCGCGAATGGGGCCAAATAATTGGCCAATGGTGTCGAGCAAATCCTCTGCCATACCGCTGCGCTCTAATATAAGCCCCATGAATGTGAAAAACGGAATTGCCAGCAAAATATCATTGCTCATCACGCCATAAATGCGCTCTGGCAAGGCTTGTAAAAAACTGGGGTTGAACAGGCCAAGCTCAATGCCCAAAAACCCATAGGCCAACCCCACAAATGCCAATGAAAATGCAACGGGATACCCCAATAGCAATACCACCACGAGGGAAATAAACATGATGGGCGCTATATTATGAATCACGAATTGCAACATCAATAGCTCCTATCGAGGTTCAATTTCGGGGATATATAATTCGTCTTCTTTTTCATCATTAGGGTCGTCTTTCAACCCACGCATGATGGCAATTCGCTTGATGATTTCAGAGATACATTGCAGCCCAAGCAGCACAAACCCCAGTAAAATAATGAATTTACCCGGCCACACCACCAGCCCACCCGCATTGGTGGATCCATCATTTTCAATGAACGACCGCATGAAAAATGGATAGGTCACATAGAGCATCACACACACAAACGGCGCGAGGAACAGCACATGCCCCATCATATCAATGCCATTGCGCCAATGTTTTTTAAGCCGTGAATTGACAATATCAATGCGAATATGGGCATCGTCTTGCAGTGTCCATGCCGCGCACAGCATAAACACAGCGCCAAACAACAGCCATTGCATTTCCAGCCACGCATTTGAGCTGACATGAAACACTTTGCGAATAATTGCATTTGTGGCGCTAATCAATACAGCGGCCACAATGCACCATGCCACCGATTTGCCAACATTACGGGTGAACCAATCAATTTTATCGCTTAAAGAAATCCAGCCGCGCATACGATTCCTCCCACAGTTTTTTCTTTATCCTGTGGGGGAATGTAATTTTCGTCAAGCCATCAATTGGTTAGCGCAATTTTATTAGGTTACAATCAATTCCGCCACGCTTTTTGGGCTGTTTTTCAGTGTTTGATACACCACGCAATAGCGCTCTGTGAGCTTCAGCAAGCTAGCGCGTTGTTCTTCGCTTATGTCGCCTTGCACAGTGAAGGTAAGGCGAATATCGCTGAAACCAACAGGCGCAAGCTTATCGACACCCAGCGTGCCTTTGAAGTCGAGGTCGCCCTCGGCCTTCACACTGCCGCCTGTGATGTTCAGCCCCAATGCAGTGGCCACGGCTTTGAGCGTTACACCCGCGCAGGCCACAAGCGCTTGCAGCAGCATATCGCCCGAACACGCAAATGAGCCATCACCCCCAGTTGCAGGGTGTAGGCCTGCTTTCACCAGCGCTTTGCCGGTATCGATTGAACAGGCAATGTCTTGGCTATCCAGCTCGCCACTGGCATGCAGCGTGATGATGGCGGCTTCTGGCTGGTTGCGGTATTGGTCCTTCAAAGGCGCTTGCATGGCTTTGAGTTCATCGGCGGTGAGTGCGGTCATAGTGGTTCTCCTATCAAATTATAATGAAGCCGAAGCCAGCGAGGGCTCAATTTCTGCGGCTTTGAGTGAGCGTAAAATTTTGCGGCGCAAGGCGTGGGCTTCATCTGCCCCACGTTCACGCGGGTGGTCAAGCGGTATATCGATCACATCGGCTACCGTGCCAGGCGTGCCTGAGAGCACCAGCACCTGATCGGCCAAAAATACCGCCTCCTCCACATCATGAGTTACCAGCAGCACAGATACGTTTGTTTCATGCCGAATGCGGTTGATCGCCTCTTGCAGGCTGGCTTTGGTGAAGGTATCGAGCGCGGAAAAGGGCTCATCCAGCACCAAAAGGCTTGGGCGGCGCGCCAATGCGCGGGCAATGCCCACACGCTGCGACATGCCGCCTGAAAGCGCCTTGGGCAATACATCGCCGCAATGTTGCAATTCCACCAGCTTGAGGGCTTGGGCAATGCGGGCGTTTTGCTCGTCCTTTGGCAAATCCAGCAAGCCAAGCCGTACGTTCTCGCGCACATTGGCCCATGGCAACAGGCGCGGCTCTTGAAACACCACGCCTATAGCCTCGCTGGCGGGGCGCGCACCATGGTCGAGCTCAATGGTGCCGCTATCTGGTGCATCCAAGCCCGCAATCATGCGCAGCACCGTAGATTTGCCACAGCCTGAACGCCCCACAATCGCCAGCGCCGCGCCCGCCTCAATGGTGAAGTTGATATTGTCTACCACGTGTATGCGCTTACCGCTTTCACGCGCAAAACTTTTAGAAAGGCCGCTGACAACCAACATTAGCGACCTCCTTTGCGGCGCTTTGGCTTCGCCACATCTTGCCACGCCGTGAAGTGATTGCCCACGCGCAGCACCAGCATGTCGGTGAGTTTGCCCGCAATGGCGAACAATATAATGGGCGAAATCAACTGGGCAGCATTGCCGGTTTGCTGGCCATCTACCATCAAAAACCCAAGGCCTTTTGACGCGCCCATAATCTCGGCCGCCACCACAAACATCCACGCGAGGCCAAGCCCAGAGCGCAAACCCGTGACATAATTGGGCAGTGCAGCCGGCAGCATAATGCGCAGCGCCGTGCGGATGAAGGAAAAGTGATAAAGCCTTGAAAGTTCTATCAATTTACGATCAACCCCTTCAATCCCCGCCACCAAATTCACATAGACAGGGAAAAACGCCCCCAGCGCGATGAGCACAATTTTGGGGGTTTCATCAATGCCAAACCACAACACAAACAATGGCACCCACGCCAGCGAAGGCACGGCTTTGAGCGCTTGAATGAGCGGGTCAAACAATGCCTTCACCGTTTCATTAATCCCCGCCAAAACGCCCAGCACCGTGGCCACCAGCACCCCAACACCAAAGCCCACCAGCACGCGCCAGAAGGTGGCCCAAATATGGCCCCAAATGCTGCCATCTTGCACCATGCTCCACAAATTCATCACCACTTCAAGCGGCGAAGCGAGGCGATTGTTAGAAATCACCCCAAAATGGCTGATGCAAAACCACAGCAGCAAAACGGCCAAAGGGCCCACGAATGTGTAGGCCGATTTGGGAATGCGGAACTGTGTAGCAGGTGTGGTCATCAGAATTTTAGTCTCTGGTTCAATACGTTCGGTATATACGTCCAAAAAAACAAAATGGCCAGCAGAGAAATGCTCTAAACGCGCCTCATCCTCGGGCAAAGACCCGAGGATCCAGTTCTTTTGAGTTCTGGATCCCAGTGTCAAGCACTGGGATGAGGAGGAATATTTTATCTGTGGTGAGGCGAAAATGGTGAGAATTCGAGCACCGCAGCGGAGTGTACTTAAGGGTACATGAGCAGCGGAGCGCAGAATAATTGCCATTTGCAGACCGCCACAGATAAAATATATTACTTCACGCCTGTTACTTTCTTGGTGATGCTCGCATCCAACAAACTAGCCACCAAAGCTTTCACGTCGGTTTCAGGTTTCAAAATACCGATGTCTTTGAGTGCTGCGCCGGCGGCTTCAAGCGTACCCACAACATTATCACCCACTTGCGGGTTGGTAATGTCGGTGCGCTCATTGATTTGCTTTTGCGCCACAGGTTCAGCCAATTTCGCTTCCGCCACCAATGCGGCTACCAAGATCTTCTTATCTTTCAATGCTTCCGCGCGGCCTTTTTCATACACGCTCAATACGCGTTCCACCAATGCGGGGTTGTCTTTCAAGAATTCCTCACGCACATTCAGCACGCCATAGGTGTTATAGTCTGGCTTACGATGGAACAACACTGCGCCCGATTCCACCTCAGCTTTGGCCATGAAGGGGTCGAGCCCCGCCCATGCATCCACTTGTTTGGTGGCCAAGGCGCGCTCGCCATCGGCATGTTGCAACAATACCAAATTTACGTCTTTGTCGGTCAATTTCGCTTCGGCCAAGGCGCGCAGCAAGAAAATGTGGGGGTCGGTGCCCTTTGTCACGGCAATATTTTTGCCTTTCAAATCGGCAACAGTTTTAATGCCCGTGTCGGGGCGGGTCACCAATGCAGTCCATTCTGGTTTGGAATAGATGTAGATCGATTTGATCGGCGCGCCATTGGCTTTGGCCACCAAAGCGGCAGAACCAGCAGATGAGCCAAAATCGAGCGCATTGCCGCGCAAAAATTCAAGCGCTTTGTTGGAGCCCGCAGAATGTACCCATTTAATTTCGATGCCGTCCTTTTTAAACTCTTCTTCCAACAGGCCTTTTTGCTTGAGAATGAGAGACACAGGGTTGTAATAGGCATAATCGAGCGTGATGGTTTTAACAGGCTCGGCCGCGAATGCGAACGAGGCCAGCGTTGTGAACGCCGCGGCGCTGAGGGTGAGGGATTTGAATAGTGAACGGATCATTGTCGGCTCCTGATTGAGAATGTAAGAGTTCTTTATGTGCGCCTTATAGTCGCCAAGCGTTCTATAAAACGGATTAAACGCTACAAAACATGTTTTATCAAACGCCGCAAGTGGTATTTTCACTTGACGCGATAAATTTTATGCGGCTAATTTGTGAGCAATAGAGTGCCATTGATAATAAAGGAGATAATGAGATGAGTAGACAAAAAATTGAACGTACCAGCTATGGGTTCACGCGCATGAATTTTGATTCCACCGATGTGTTCACAACGCCTCACGCGGCGATCATTGCCAAAGGCGCAGGCATTGCTGATGGCGCACACTTCCTCAAACGCTTCAACCTCACCCCTGCTGCTGCACAGCAAATTGTATCAGAATTGCGCACTGCAGGCAAAATCATGGCATTTTTTGGCGTGATTGCAACAGGGCTGTGGGCGTTTTTTGGTGAAAAATCGAAGTCTCAATCGTCATCCTAATATCGGCGCAAGCCACTTCTTCGCGGTTTCAATATCCCAGTCTTTGCGCTGTGCGTAATCTTCCACTTGGTCCATGCCAATTTTCCCCACGCCAAAATAATGGCTTTGCGGGTGCGCAAAATAGAGGCCAGAAACCGAACTGCCTGGCCACATGGCGAAGGATTCGGTGAGGCTGATGCCCACTTTTTCCGCCTGTAGCAATTCAAACAATGTCGCTTTTTCGGTGTGGTCGGGCTGTGCGGGATAGCCCGGCGCGGGGCGAATGCCTTGATAGCCTTCAGCGATCATTTCCGCTGGCGTGAGGGCTTCATCCGCCGCATAGCCCCAAAATTCGCGGCGCACACGCGCATGCAAATGCTCAGCAAAGGCTTCGGCCAAGCGGTCGGCCAGCGCTTTGAGCATAATGCCGTTGTAATCATCATTCAGGCCATCAAAATATTGCCCCTTCACCTCTTCGCCAATGCCCGCTGTTACGGCAAAGCCGCCGATGTAATCTTGCACGCCAGTATCTTCGGGATAGATAAAATCGCTCATCGCCACATTGGGGCGGGTGCCATGCGCGCGTTGCTGGCGCAGTGTGTGGAGGGTTTTTTCTTCCTTCTCCCCTTGCGGGAGAAGGTGTCGCGCAGCGACGGATGAGGGGTTTTCTTGAGAGAGTCTAAGTGACCCCTCACCCGCCCCAAATGGGGCACCCTCTCCCGCAAGGGGAGAGGGAAGTGAGATTTCTATATCATCCCCCACGCTTTTGGCCTCCCAAAAGCCATAGGCGCAATTGGCTTGCAACCAGCCCTCCTCCACAATTTGAGTGAGCATTTCTTGCGCATCGGCAAACAGGTTTTTGGCAGCCTCGCCCGAGAGCGGATCGGTGAAAATATCGGGATATTTGCCCTTCAGCTCCCATGTGTAGAAGAAGGGTGTCCAGTCAATATAGGGCACCAATTCTTTGAGTGGGTAATTTTCAATATGGCGCACGCCCAAGAATGTGGGGCGGGTGGGGGTGTAATCTGCGTTTAATTTCAACGCATTGCCCCGCGCATCCGCAATTGAAAGCCGCGCCCTATCCTGCTGGCCACGCGCGTGAATCTCGGCAATCTCGGCATATTCCTCATGCAAATTGGCAACGAAGGTTTTGTGCTGCTCGGGCGAGATCAGGCTGCTCACCACATTCACCGCGCGGCTGGCATCTTGCACATGCACAACGGCGTTGTTTTGGTAATTGGGGTGAATTTTTACGGCTGTGTGCACGCGTGAGGTGGTGGCACCGCCGATGAGCAACGGAATATTCAACCCTTGGCGCTGCATTTCCGCTGCAACATAGCACATTTCGTCCAAACTTGGGGTGATCAACCCCGAAAGCCCAATAATATCAACCTGTTCACGTTTGGCGGTTTCAATGATCGTATCCAGCGACACCATCACGCCCAAGTCGATCACTTCATGGTTGTTACATTGCAGCACCACGCCCACAATATTTTTGCCAATGTCGTGCACGTCGCCCTTCACGGTGGCGATGAGGATTTTTGCGCCTGATTCCGACTTGGTTTGCGCCTGCCCCTTGGCTTTTTCGGCCTCCATATAGGGGTTGAGCACGGCCACGGCTTGCTTCATCACTCGCGCCGATTTCACCACTTGCGGCAGGAACATTTTGCCTGCACCGAACAGATCGCCCACCACGCTCATGCCATCCATCAGCGGGCCTTCAATCACCTGCAACGGCGAGCCAAGTTTTTGATAGGCCTCTTCGGTATCGGCCACCACAAATTCGGTGATGCCGTTAATAAGCGCATGGGCAAGGCGTTTTTCCACTGTGCCACCCCGCCACTCGGCTGTGGCCACTTCGGCTACCGATCCATCACCTTTGAAACGCGGGGCGGCTTGCAATAATCTTTCAGTGCTATCATCGCGGCGATTGAGGATCACATCCTCGCATAAATCCCGTAATTCTGGGTCGAGCGCATCATACACGGGCAATTGGCCTGCGTTGACAATGCCAAAATCCATCCCCGCGCTGATGGCATGATAGAGAAACACGCTGTGCATGGCGGCGCGCACGGGCTCGTTGCCACGGAACGAAAATGAAAGATTCGACACCCCGCCCGAAATATGCGCATGCGGCAAATGGGCGCGGATATATTTGGTGGCCTCGATAAAATCATTGCCGTAATTATTATGTTCATCCAGCCCCGTGGCCACCGCAAAAATATTGGGGTCGAAAATAATATCCTCTGGCGGGAAATTCACCTGCTGTGTCAATAGGTTATAGGCGCGTGTGCAAATTTCAATTTTGCGCGCGGCGGTGTCGGCCTGCCCTTGCTCGTCAAACGCCATCACCACCACGGCGGCGCCATAGGCTCGGGCCAGCTTGGCCTGCTGTATAAACTGCGCTTCTCCCTCTTTCATCGAGATGGAATTGATGATCGCCTTGCCTTGCACACATTTTAGCCCTGCCTCGATCACCGCCCACTTGCTGCTGTCGATCATAATGGGCACGCGAGAAATATCGGGCTCAGAGGCAATCAGGTTGAGAAACTCTGTCATAGCGGCCACGCCGTCGAGCAGGCCTTCATCCATGTTCACATCAATCACTTGCGCGCCGTTTTCCACCTGCTCCAGCGCCACCGCAAGCGCGGCGTTATAATCATTGGCTTGAATGAGCTTACGGAATTTGGCCGAGCCTGTCACATTGGTGCGCTCCCCCACATTTACAAAGCGAATGTCGGGCGTCAGCTCAAACGGCTCTAAGCCGCTGAGGCGCAAACGCGGCGCAATCTGAGGAATGGCGCGGGGCGTAATGCCTTCCACAGCCTGCTTCATGGCGGCGATATGGTCTGGTGTGGTGCCGCAACAGCCGCCCACAATATTCACAAGGCCAGATTGTGCAAATTCTTTAATAAAGGCCGCAGTTTGCGCGGGCGTTTCGTCATAGCCGCCAAATGCGTTGGGCAGGCCAGCATTGGGGTATGCTGAAATGCGGGTGTTTGCCACGCGCGCCAGTGTGGCCAAATGCGGGCGCATATCATCTGCGCCAAGCGCGCAATTAAAGCCCACGGCAAACGGCCGCGCATGGGCCATTGAGATCCAAAATGCCTCGGCGGTTTGGCCCGAAAGCGTGCGGCCCGATTTATCGGTGATTGTGCCTGAAATGATGATGGGCAGCTCGATGCCTTTTTCCAGCATCACGTTGTTACACGCCATCAGCGCGGCTTTGGCATTGAGCGTGTCGAAAATCGTTTCTACCAATAGAATATCGACCCCACCCTCAATCAACCCGCGCACAGCATCGGCATAAGCGTCCACCAATTCGTCAAAACTGGTGGCGCGAAAGGCGGGGCGGTTTACATCGGGCGAAAGCGAAAGTGTGCGATTGGTGGGGCCCAGCGCGCCCGCCACAAACATGGTGCGATCTGGCTGTGATTTTTGCACTTCAGCAATCGCCGCGCGGCACAATTTCGCGCCTTCCACATTCATCTCATAGGCGAGGCTTTCCATGCCATAATCAGCCTGCGCAATGGTGGTGCTGGAGAATGTGTTGGTAGATAGAATATCGGCGCCCGCTTCCAAATAGGCTATATGCACGCCCTTCACCGCTTCTGGCTGGGTAAGTGTCAGTAAATCATTATTGCCACGCAAAGGGCGGTGCCAATCTTTGAAACGCGCGGCACGGAAATCTTCTTCCGTGAAGTTATGCCGTTGCAGCATAGTGCCCATGGCGCCATCGAACAGCAGGATGCGCTGGTTGGCCAATTGGGTGAGTTTATCCATTGTGTGGCCTCAACCCCAGCATATGACAAATGGCATACACCAGCTCGGCACGATTCATGGTGTAAAAATGGAAGGTGTTAAAACCACGGCGCTGCATGTCGGTGACCTGCTCACTCGCCAACACAGCGGCCACCAGTTGATGCGTGATGCTACCGCCTTCTAGCCCTTCAAAGCGCCGCTCAATATGCGCGGGAATTGAAGTGCCGCACTTCTCAGCAAAGCGTTTAAGCTGCACAAAATTATGCACCGGCGCAATGGCGGGGATCAGCTCCACTTGAATGCCACGCTTGGCCACGCGCTCGGCATAGGCTTCAAACATATCATTATAAAAGAAAAATTGCGTGATCGCACGGGTGGCGCCTGCATCCACTTTTGCGGCAAGCACATCGAGATCATGCTCAAAGCTGGCGCTTTCGGGGTGCTTTTCAGGATAGGCCGAAACAGAAATCTCAAACGGGGCAATTTTAGTGATGCCCGCAACAAGCTCGGCCGTGGTTTGGTAGCCATCGGGGTGGGGGGTGTAAACGGTGCCCACGCCAGCGGCTGGGTCTCCACGGAGCGCCACAATATGCCGCACGCCGGCATCCCAATAGGCTTGGATCACTTCATTCACCTGTTCGCGCGAGGCATCAACACAGGTGAGATGCGCTGCGGGCTTCAGCTGAGTTTCTTGCAACAGGCGGGTGAGCGTGGCGTGGGTGCGCTCGCGGGTGCTGCCCCCTGCCCCATAGGTAACCGACACAAAATTGGGCGCCATTGGTTCCAGAATTTTGATGGTGTTCCACAGCGACGTTTCCATCGCCTCATTTTTTGGCGGGAAGAATTCAAAGGAGATGTTGAGGTCAGCGCGCGTGTTCATGCCCGTGTGTGTGCCTATATTCGCGGCGCTTGTCAATTCCCTGCGCGGCGCGGTGGCGGGTTTATGAGCGGAAACCGCGCCTGCAATTGCGCAGGTAGCAATGGCATGAGTTTTGCACGAATACCCTGCCACCACAATGAAAGCGCCAGCACCATGGCACCGATCAATATCATGGTGAGGGCGGTGATTGAGATATTGAGTGCACCCGCTGTTTCAAGCAAGGTGTACAGCGCAATTGCGGCATAGATCAGCCCCACCGAAATTATGGCGCGGCGATTGATGATAAGGGATGCGAGGGTTAAAACGGCATAGATGGCAAGGAAAATCAACGGAGCGGACTCACTCGGCTTCATATCGGGAGATAGAGGCCCCACCAATTGCGCGGCAATTGCGCTCACCAAAATGCCAGCACCCACTAGGTGAAGCCAGAACGCGCAGTCGGATTTGCGGGACTCGCGGGTTTTATCTTGCGCATCATACCACAAAGCCACACCAAACACGGCGAATGCAAAGAGAATATCGACCATCACGATATGCGTGCCGATGAGCGCACTCACAAGCATATGCGCAGCGGTGGCCACACAGCCAATTGCAAATGGCGTTTTGTAGCGGGCATAATATGCGGAAATTGCAAGCAGAATGAGCCCCGCCGGAGCGATCTCCACCATCTGATCATTTTCAACTAACCGCTGGAAATATTTAGCAATTCCGGAATAAGGCTCCCCCGCCAATGAGGACGAATAGACATAAAACGAAAGCCCAAATGCCAGAATATAAAAAATCAAACTCAGCACTATACTCGGGCCCACCAGCTTTTTGCGGCGGGTGATGTATTCGCTCATCACCAAGCACAGGCCGATCAGCATGGCAAAATTGCCATAGACAAAGCTGGAAATGCCGCCCGTGCCATTCACGCCGAACAGCAAAATGCCTAGACCCACAAAGAGTATGAATGTAGCAATTGCCGCCAAAAATTCACCGAAGCCGCCTACGAAATTGAAGCGTTCATCGTCAATTTGGGGAGAGATGGGAGTGGAGGTGTCATTCATTGGAGGGAATCCTGATTGTTGCGACTCAATAGGAATGATTGTTGCGGATTCGCACACACATGTCATCCTGAGTCAAAGCCGAAGGACTCCCTGAGTTGGAACTCAATTGGTAGGAGATTCTTCACTACGTTCAGAATGACAGCAAGCAGAACGACAACAAAAATTTATGGCTTCCATTAGAGAGTTACGCAGCAAAATCAAATCCATCAAGTCGACCCAGCAAATCACGAAAGCGATGAAACTGGTGGCGGCGGCGCGTTTGAACAAGGCGCAGGAACGAATTTTGTCAGCGCGGCCGTTCGCGCAGAAGCTCGACCATCTTTTGCAGGAATTGGCTTACCTCGCCAAGAACAAAGAAGTCCCGACAACCGAGATTCACCCGTTTTTGAAACAGCGCGAATCCAATCGGTTGGATTTGGTTTTGGTCACGGCCGATCGCGGT
>JANPGK010000024.1:0-61222 GCA_031423895.1 Hyphomicrobiales bacterium | reverse complement strand
GCGCACAGTTCGCTTCTAATGCCACCACAACTTATGTAACCTTAAGCGCGGAGCTGTAATATGAATGCCTATACAATTATATATTCTTTGGTTGGAAATGTGCCTTGTGGTGTGATCCGTAATGAGGATGGCGCTTGGATTCCTATGGATGAGCACAACACAGATTATCAGGCATATGTATTATGGAAGGTCGAGCAAGAGACTACAAAATAATATTCTTAACATTATTGCTATGTGAGGCCACCATGATCGAGAATTTTGTGCAGGCTTTGGAATGGGTGCTGTCGTGCGAGGGCGGCTATGTGAACGACCCACGTGATCCAGGCGGTGCTACCAATTGCGGCATTACGCAGGCGGTTTATGATGTCTATCGTAAAACCAAGGATTTGCCACTGCGCAGCGTTGAACTGATCACGCTAATTGAGGTGGACGCCATTTATCGCCGTGAATATTGGCGCGTGATGCAATGCGATGTGATGCCGCATGGGGTGGATTACGTGTTGTTCGATACGGCGGTGTTGATTGGCCCAACACGCACGAAAGAGTGGCTAGGCGAGGCACTGCGGAAAATTCGGGCGGGAGAAAGCTGTAAATTAAAGTTGTGCACAATCGCAGGAAAAATGCTGCCGATTGGGCGCGATCGCGACATAATTGATAGTGTACTTGAGTTGCGAAGCACGTATTTAAAAAGCCGCCCACACGCGAAAACATTTATTCGGGGGTGGCTAAAGCGGATTGAATTGGTGCGGGTGCGAGGGTATCAGCTGGTGCAATAAGTGGTTGTTGTGTTGGTGTGCTCAGGAGTGTATCAGCAGGAGCAATAAGTGGGGTTACTGCAGGCATAGTCAGGAGTGTTTCAGCAGGGGCAATAAGTGGGTTAATTGTTGGGGAACTCAGAGGTTTCAGAGGTTGGCTTTCAAGTGTATATTTGCCTGACCACGCGTCACTTTGTGCTTGTTTAATCACTTTTTTGATCATGGCGTCACTCAAGCGTTGTCTTTTTTTCGTAATGGATTTCATGCCTGCACTAATATCCTCTTCAGAGATGCCATTCAGCACGAGGCGGCGTGCAATTTCTAAATCACTATTGCAATAATTTTTGAGAGTTTTGTAATAATATTTTACATTCTTGGAATTATTAGAAATTGCATCTATAATATCATTTTGCGTAATGTTAATACTATTTTTCATATCAAATAACACTTGAATTAATTTGTTGGAAGTTAGATTGTATGCTTTATCAAGCATATTTGCTGCATCATTCAAGGAATTTTTTGTATTATAGGCATAGGCCAAATAATTTTTGAGGACACGATTGGTATGGCCATCTCCAAAAATTGTTTTTTTATTGATAGCAGAATTATAACGTTTAGAAATTTTTGTAAATAATGAATCCATAGCATCGGGGTCGCTGTGTACACAGGCACGAATTGCATCTATGTCAGTTTGTGTAAAATATTTATTTTTTGATTTTTGTTCTGCGTTAATTTTTTTGCGTAAATTTGCCTTGTCTAAATTCGTTAGAGGTGAATTTTCTATAATCTTGAGTTGTTGAATAGCAAGTTCATTACGCAGTGCAGAGAAGATCGTTTTTGGACTAAGTACAAATAAATCATATGCACACACTAAGTAAGCTTCCATTCGTGGAATGCCAGCACCTTGATTAACAGCAAAGTCAAATTTCATCGCATCTTTGTATAGCAATTGATGAATTTGTTCTGCTTGTGGTCGAGTAATATCTTTCAAGTTTATATTCATAAATCTGTGTGTTTTTTTTCTGTATAGATTTAGATCTAAAGACGTCACACCGTATTTTGTTGGGGGATCGTAGGCCTTTTTACCATTGCTAACATATGAAGTTCCAGAAGTATATTTAGATCCTTCATTGCTATACAGTAAATCATTTGCAAGCGATTTGGCATTAGCAGCGTTCACTTTAGAAGCACGAACTATTTTATCTGACATATGCATTATCCCGTTGAATTTAATTGTTTATTCTGAAGATAGTTTGCGCAATTAAATAACTATAATAGATCGTCAGTTATTTTTTTATAACTGTCAAGTATGAAAATTCCCATTTTGGCACATATTGTATGTATCAAAATTATTACTACAGTAACCCCTTCAAAAACATAGGAGAATATCATGGAAGACACAAAATCATTTTGGCAGTCACGCAGTGTGATTGGTTCAATTGTTACAATTGTTGCGTTGGTTGGTAGTTTTCGCGGTGTGCCGCTCGATGGCAGCTCGCAGGCACAGCTAACTGATATGTTGGTGCAATGTATTGCATTAATTGGCTCTGGAGTTGCCCTCTGGGGCAGAGTTGTTGCTACGAAAAAGATTGGTTAATACTGCCGTAGTTTTGCCCGAATCATCTGATCCATTTATGGCTGTGCGTGTCGCGTATGATGCGCGTGTTATATATGGAGAAAACGATGATCAAAAAATTATGTGCTATTGCTCTGATGAGTGCAACTTTGGCTGGCTGCGTTTCAAATAGCCCTTATGGCGGTGGCGGTTATGGCGGTGGCGGTTATGGCGGTGGTGGAGTTGGCATGAATCAAGGGCTTGGTACTTTAGGTGGTGCAGTTGTTGGCGGTGTTGTTGGCAACCAATTCGGTCGAGGTCAAGGCAAGGTGGTGGCTACAGTTGCGGGTGCATTGCTTGGTGGCTTAGCGGGCAACCAAATTGGTGCGATGCTGGATGATAATGATCGTCAACGCGCCGCCTATGCGGAATCGCGTGCACTTGGTTCGGGTGCGCCTACAGCATGGCGCAATCCTCAATCTGGCCGTTATGGACAAATTAATCCAGGGCCAGTACAGGGTGGATGTCGTAATTATACGCACACAATTTATGTAGATGGCCAGCCGCAAACTGCTCGCGGTTCGGCATGCCGTAATCCTGATGGTACATGGTCAACTCGCGGCTAACGTATTATTTATTGGGTGTTAACTCTCGTCTGTTACGTTTGCTGTAGATCTAGAGTGAGCTGTAATGGACGGGGTTAGTGCTCAGTTGGAGCAAAATATAAAATTTGCATTGGGTGCTTTGCGTGCGCAAGAGCGCCTAAAGCTTATGAGAAAATTGACGCCAGCACTGGTATTTGAGCCAGAAAATGTAATCTTGAATACAATTTATGCGGTCAATTCTACTGTCATGCAAGAAGTAGGTGAGTTAGATTTTGCGCCATTAAGCTTGCAGGCGGCTTTTTTTCAAAATATTCATGAGTTTGTTATACCAATTGAACTTTCTAGAAAAGTGCCAGCACGTATTTCTGTTGATAGTTTGGAGCGTATTTGGGCTTGGATTATACGAGATTTATTGGCAGATAATGCAAGTGCTTATGCCGCTCAATTTTTAGAAGCGCAATTAAATGCAGATGATATTCAGGTTGAGAATATTGTTACAAAATGTCGAACTCATTTTATCGAATCGGCTACAGAGTATTTAAAAGATGTTGATAAAAATGAAATTGCTTTTAATAAGTTTAAGATGCAGATTGGGTCTGAATATGCAGTTCAAGATATAAAGGATATTGTTTTTATTTTTGGAAGATTAGATTTTATAAATGAAATAAAATTATTTTATATAGGTCATAATACTATTGATGATTTGATTGTTTCAACTATCAGGAAAAAAATTAGTGCTGTCTCTGATAATTTTGATTTTCTTGTGGCCATTTGTGCTCAATTGCAGAAAAATTTTAATTATAAAAATTCAGATTTTTTAAGATTTTTATTTTCAATAAAGACAAGTTTAGTCCCAAGTGCAACTTTAGTAAATAATCAATTTTTGCCATTTTTGGATATTTTGATCTCTGATCAAGAGATTCATCTTGAAGTGCTCAAAAAAATAATAAAATCAGATCCTGATGCGGATGAATTTTTACAGCAATTTAGACAGTATCATTCAATTGCAAGAAGTTTAATGTGTGAGATTGAGTTTCAAAAAACTGATGTAATTGGTGCAAGATATATGCACGTGCGCGATCAAATGAATTTAATATTAAAGTCTGAGATTGATGACTTAATACCGAGTTTAAATCGATTGATGCGACAATTTAAGCAATTAGATACAAATAATGGTAAAGAAATTGAATCTGACATGGTGGATGCACTAGAAAGAATGTTTAAAATCTATGATGGTGCGCGGATTATGTCTGGTGAGTTGGCGTTGAATGATTATTTTAATACTATGAAAAAGAATATTGAAACGCTTTTTAAAAATCAAATAGAACAAATATTAGATAGTGTAAATAATATATCAAGTGATGCAGAAATATTTCGTATTAAAACTGAGATTATTATGAGATTTATTCCGATGATATTCAGTTTGGAATTTGTTGAGCAGGTCAATAGTAATTTTAAGATGCAATTACAAAAACGTGTAGCGCATGCTGAAGTCGCTTAAATTTACGTTATTATCGTGCTTTTTTTCCTTACAATTTGATGGTCTATAGATTATAAGCGGGCATGTTTGATATTCGGCATGTACACATGAAAAAACGCCTCAAGCGGGCAGGGCTTATTATTGGTGTTGGTGTCGTTTTAGCAATTGCAGTTATATTTTTGATGCGTGCTAATAGTGATAATTTGGTATTTTTCAAAACACCTTCTGAGGTTCTCGCGGTGCCTTCGAGAGCAGATCAGCGCTTGCGATTGGGTGGGCAAGTGGAACATGGCAGCTACAGATTTGATGGTAATGGGCACTATTTTTTTACTGTTACAGATGGTATCGCAAAAATTGCTGTTGAATATCAAGGATTATTGCCAGATTTATTCCGTGAGGGGCAGGGTGTTGTCGCTGAAGGGCAAATGGACGCAGGAGTATTTCGTGCGCAGCGTGTTTTGGCGAAGCATGATGAAACGTATAAACCACCAAAAGATGTGCAGACAAATGCAAAGAGTGGTCAATAATGATGAGCTATGTTCTGGCGCCTGAGTTTGGGTCCTTGGTATTATTGATTGCACTTGCACTGGGCATGGGTATTTTGCTGTTGAGTGTGCTGCATTGGCGCCGCGCTGATAGTGTGCTGCCAATTGTGCAAGGGGTGCTTAAGCTACAATTTGGTGTGGTTGTGCTCGCGTTTTTGTTATTGATACATGCATTTGCGCGATCTGATTTTAGTTTTGCGACTGTGTGGCAAAATTCTTCATTGCTGAAACCTATTTTTTTTAAAATTGCAGCGACATGGGGCAATCATGAAGGTTCTATGTTGTTATGGGCTACAATTCTGGCTGGCTATGGCGTGTATAGTGTGCGGCAATTTCGCGCAAATATTAGGCTTAGCTCGCTAGTGAATATAGCTTTATATTCAAGTATTAATATGCTGTTCTTAAGCTATTTGTTTTTTGTATCCAATCCATTTTTACGGGTGTTCCCCACACCAAAGCAGGGTCAGGATTTGAACCCTGTGTTGCAAGATATTGCACTGGTTGTGCACCCACCATTGCTCTATATGGGCACTGTGAGCACAGCTGCCGTGTTTTGTTTGGCATGCGTATGGGGACTATTCCCCACACAGTTGCATGCAGTTTTGCCAGCGATGCAGCGTGTGGCGCGAATTGGCTGGAGCTTTTTAACGGTCGGAATCGCGCTGGGTGCCTATTGGGCCTATTATGAATTGGGCTGGGGCGGATGGTGGTTTTGGGATCCCGTTGAAAATGCGTCATTTTTGCCATGGCTTTTGCTGCTTGGATTTTTGCATGGTGCACATATAACCGTGAAGCGTGAGGCATTTCATTATGGTACGTTTGTGATGGCGGTATTGCCATTTGTAAGTGTAGTTTTGGGCTTTTTCTTGGTGCGATCGGGTATTTTGAATTCTGTCCATGCGTTTGCCGTAGACCCTGAACGCGGCGTGTGGTTGCTCGCAATTTTTGCAATTTCGCTGGTGGCGTTATTTGGAGTTGTGGTGGCGGCTATTTTTCCAAATCGTCAGTATGAATGGCGTATTGCAAGCCGCGATGGCATTTTACGCATGCAAATTTTGTTTATGGTCACTACATTCGCTACGGTTTTGGCAGGTGTGATTTATCCCATTATATTAGAGGCGTTGACGGAGCATAAAATCTCGGTGGGGCAACCATTTTTTGAATCTGTACTGTTCCCGCTTTCAGCTGTGATGTTCGCATTGATGGTCGCCGTGCCATTTGTGGGTTGGGCAGGTGTAAGCCGTACGCGCAATATGATGTGGAATTTGGCGGCAATTGCCGCTATTTTTACGGCGTTGAATTATGAAAATTTGCGTACATATGATGCAATTTATGGTATATTTTATGCGCTAGGTTTTGCGATTATTGCCGCCGCGCTGTGTGAAGGTAGTGGTTTTGGGGTGTTGCAATTGGGGCGCTTTTTGTGGCCGCGATCCTTCTCAATTTGGGCCACACGTTGTGCCCATGCGGGTGTTGGCGTAGCAATCATTGGTGCGGTGATGGCGTCACAAGGCAAGATTGAAGCTAGCCAGGCTTTGGCGCGCGGGGAGCATTTGCAGTTGGGGGCGTATCGGTTGACGCTTGAAACTTTAGAGCAAGTGACAACAGAGAATTACACTGCACTTGTGGCGCATATAGGCGTGTATGCCGATGGCCAGCCAAAGCGTGAAGTGGAAACGGAGCGGCGCATTTACACGTTGAGGCAATCGACGACCACTGAAGTGGGATTGCTTACACAAGGCTTCAGCCAGCATTATATTGCACTGGGTGAGGTGGTTGACGGCAAGCGAATTGTGGTGCGCGCGCAATATAAACCATTCATTTTATTGATATGGTTGGGGGCAGGGTTGATGGCACTGGGGGGAATTTTGGCGACGTTTGGAAGAACGCGTCAAAAAAATCTGAGTCATTAACGTGCGGATTCTTCATACCATTTCAAAAATTTAGGCTCTAATTTCAGCAATTCTTGGCTGCGGGCTTTGATGCGTTTGGCGGGTGTGCCGGCATAAATGCCCCAAGGGGTGCAATCGTCGTTTACAAAGGAAAGCGCACCAATGGCGGCGCCTGTGCCCAGCGTGACGGATGGCATAATCACAGAGTTTGCACCCACAACACAATGCGCGCCAATATGGATGGAGCCGCGCTGCATGGCTTTGAATTGATCATCCACTGTGGCATTGGTCATTGTTTGGCCAGAATAATCATCGGATGATGAGAACAGCTTGCAGCCAGAAGAAAGCGTTGAGCAATCCTCAATTGTGATGCCGGCCACGCCTGATAACAGGCAGTGCGTGTTGATGTGGACATGCGAGCCAATGCGCATGGGTGTGTCACCCAATGCGGCCAGAATACAGAATCCTTCAATCACAATATTATCGCCAAACTCCATATTTTCAATGCCCACCAAATCGGCGGTTTTAGAGATGATGATGTTTTTACCAACCTTGCGGATGCCCATATGTGTGAGGTCATGCTCCGTATAAAATCCAAATGCCATTATTCGCTCCGTTTTGTGAAAAGCGTTGCATATCCCACGGCGCTGATGATGCCTAAAATGGCCGAGATCCATAATGTGAGCGTGCCAAATTTCTGCCAATAGGGCGCTGCAAATTGCATGAATGGCACCATCATCAGTACGGTGAGGGCGATCATTTGGAAGGTCGTTTTCCATTTTCCCAAATGGGATACAGGAATTTTAAGCGCGTGTTGGTGAGCGTATTCTCGCAAGCCTGACACTAAAAACTCGCGGGTCACAATTAATGTTGCCGCTAATAATCCCCACCCTGCCAGTGTGCCGCGATCAGCTAATAATATACATACTGAGACCACTAAAATTTTATCACAGATTTGATCAAGCATCGCGCCCAGTGAGCTGGTTTGGTTGAGTTTGCGGGCAATGTAACCATCGACGAAGTCGGAGATACATGCAATTGCGAAGATCACGAAACTCAGCCCCACCCATGTAGGTTGCAGAACATGCAATACCACAAGTCCTATGAGCAAAATTATGCGGCTGAGAGTGATAAGTGTGGGGAGTGTCATATGCTGTCTCGCGAGTCGAGGTAATCTACGCATATAATGCTAAGCTCACAAGTGGAATGCTATGCCTTACCGCCCTCAATTAAGGTGAGATGGCCAGATGTGCGCAACACGCGTGGGCTGCGCCAAATAGATGCCCCAAGCCCGATTGCACTTTCTTTACCTAGGCGAGGGCCTGTGATGCTGGGCACGGTTGCAGTTGGCCAAATCACGCGGACATTTTCAATATCACGCGCAATGAGTGGGCGCATGCCAAGCCAATAAGGTGAATCAGTTGCGACCATAGCACCTAAAATGCGATTTATGCGATTGCTGCCATTTGCACGCAGTGGCAGCATCACCATTTCAAATTCTTGGCGCTGGTCGGAGGATGAAATGCCGTGAAAGGATAAAATTGATACGGCACCGCTGGTGCAAATTGCCTCCATAGCAGCCATAATTTTATCGCGATTTTCACCGTGCCAGTCTTTCAAGAATTTCTGTCCCTGCAACTCACGGCAGGTAACTGCACACACACGGCTGCCTGCGATGCGGAATGTTGCATTTTCAATATCATCGGCGTCGAGAATAAACACATCTGGGAGAATATGACGGATTTCGTTTGGTTCAAGATCCTCGCGCGATAATGCCTTCATACCTTTACGGTTCTGCTCCCAGTATATATAAAGGTCGCGCGTTGTGGCATGACGGAATCGAGAATTAGGACGCACGGGAAACTCCAGAATCAGCATGCTAATGTGCCAATTAACCATTTGTTAGTACATTGCAGTGCGCCTTTGCAAGTGTAATTTTCAGTAGCGATAGAGTTTATCACATAATTTTTGTGTATCAGTTAAAAAAATTAAAAAACATATGTGTGTTGTTAACCATGTTTTGTCATGAATCTATCTTCGCATTATAAAATGAGTTGTGCTGTGTTCAAAATACCTAAAATTGTAATGATGTTTATTGTGCTCAATTTAGCACTATATGCTGCAGTTCAATATAACCCCGATGCGCAGGCATATGAACTGATTCAAATGCTTGCGCTCATTCCATCTGAATTTTCTGTGCATTTAAACGAGCTGTATCGCTTGTTAACGTATGCATTTTTACATGCATCATTCACGCATTTGGCGCTCAATATGCTATGGTATGTGGTATTTGGCACCGTTGTGGCACGGATGATGAGCACTGCCGCTTTTAGTGTGTTTATTTCACTCACAGCAATTGGGGCAGGGCTTATTTATGTGATGCTCAATGCTGAAAGTGAATCCCCAATGCTTGGCGCTTCTGGAATTGTGAGCGGATTTATGGGCGCTAGTTTACATGTGATGCCATATTTTTATGATGCAAAAGGACGATATTTAGCGGGCAGTGGAAGGATTAATATTCAAACCAATCCCATTCAGGCAGTGATGCAGGCGTTGCAATTTTCCCCAGCGTGGCAATTTGTTGGGTTGTTTCATGTGCTCAATTTAATCTCAGCCGTGCAGCCGATATTATTTGGAGCTCCCTCAGCCATCGCATGGGAGGTGCATATTGCGGGGTTTTGGATTGGGGCGGTGTTGATGCCAGTGTTGGCGCAGCGTGTTAAATAAAGCCCTGTGCATGCAGCACCTGCCTCACATTCCCGCCTTCAAAACGTACACCCTTGACGCCAGCGCGTTGTGCCGCTTCTAAATCGCTGGGCATATCGCCAATCATAAAACTGCGGGCTTTATCAACGCGCCAATCGCGCATTGCGCGCAGTAACATGCCGGGGTTTGGTTTGCGGTCGGGGTGGTCGCAGGCTAGGGCAGAGACCACGCCTTCTGGGTGATTGGGGCAGAAATAAAATGCATCAATATGTGCACCATTCTGCATAAGTTGCCGCTGCATTTCAGCATGAAATTTATGCATTGCGTTTTCATCATACAGCCCACGCGCAATGCCAGCTTGATTGGTGCACACAATGGTGAGGTAGCCTGCATCATTGAGCGCCCGAACGGCCTCAATGGCACCTTCCACAAATTGCAACTCTTCTGGCTTATGTGAGTAACCCGTATCGATATTCAACACGCCGTCGCGATCTAAAAACGCGGCAGGACGAGTGGTCACATCCATTAATTCTGCACGGCCTTGCGCGAGGGATTCTGGCAGGCCAATATCGAGAAAATACCCAGCATATTCATGGCCATGGAGTTGCGCAATTGCAGCCAATTGGGGGAATATATCTGTCTCAATAGATGCTGGCAGGTTACTGATATAATTCAATATTTCTTTTTTTAATAGATACACACCTGCATTGATGAGGGCACGGCCTGTGATGCTTGGGTCTTTTTCTAAAAACGCTTGAATATGCGTTCCGCTCAATTGCACCGTGCCATAGCGGCTGGCATCTTCCACCCGCAAAATCGCTAAGCTGGCGATGGCATCCACCTGTTGAGCCGCAACATCCAATGCGCGCAGGTTAAAATCAAACAGCGCATCCCCATTGAACATCATAAATCGGTCATGCAAAAATGGCTTGGCCTCAATCAGCGCGCCAGCAGTGCCGCGCGGCGCAGGCTCCACCACCACACGCACGGGCACACCACGAATGGTTTTGCCATTAAATGCTGCGTGAACCTGATCCCCCAAATGACCCGCCATCAACAATATTTCAGTGAATCCAAATCGTGCTATATTTTCGAGCAACAGGTCTAAAAACCGCACATCGCCATCAATCGGCACCATTGGTTTGGGAATATCGCGCGTGATGGCGCCAAGGCGAGTGCCTTTTCCGCCCACGAGCACCACAGCTTGTTGTACAGGAAACGACATATAAACCCCATTTTGTTAGCATGGTGATAGCGAGATTTGAGAAAGTTTCAATCGACAATATGCGCCTTCGGAATTGGCACAATGAATTTTCCACCCCAATCGCGAATGGCCGCTATCTCCAGAATTATTTCATCCTTCAAATTCCAGGGCAGAATTAGCACATAATCAGGTTTGGCATCAAAAATTGCCTGCGGGGCATGAATAGGAATGTGTGAACCCGGCAGAAACATCCCCTGTTTGCTGGGTGCGCGGTCCACTGTAAAATCCACCACATCGCGCCCAATACCGCAGTAATTTAGCAGCGTATTGCCTTTTGCAGGCGCGCCATAGCCAGCAATAGTTTTGCCACTGTGTTTGAGCTGTGTGAGCAATTGCACAAGCGTTTGCTGTGTGTTGGCCACGCGCTGTGAGAATTGGCTGTAAGTTATCATATTATTGAGGCCCGCGTCATGCTCTAAATGTTGTACGTTTTGCACGCCTTGAGTTGTGGTATGTGCGGCATGCTCATGACAGGCAAACACCCGCAGGCTGCCGCCATGGGTGGGCAATTGCTCAACATCAAATACGCGCAAACCCGCATTTTGTAGGATGGATTGCACAGCCAGCAGTGATAAATATGAATAATGCTCGTGATAAATGGTGTCGAACTGATTATAATGTATGAGATTAAGCAAATGCGGAAATTCAAATGTGGCCACACCATCATCGGCCAAAAGCACCTGCACACCCGCCACAAAATCATTGATATTGGGCACATGCGCCAGCACATTATTGGCCACAATGAGTTGAGCAGGGCGGTGGTGCGCTCGTAATTTGGTAGCCATTTCGAGGCCAAAAAATTGCATTTCAGTGGGGATGCCTTTGGCAATTGCCGCTTCCGCAACTGATTTGCATGGTTCAATGCCCAGCACGGGGATATCCATCCCCTTAAAATATTGCAGCAAATAGCCATCATTGCTGGCCAATTCCACCACAAAACTGTTGTCATCCAGGCCGAAGCGCGTGGCTATATTGTGCGCATAGCGCTGTGAATGGGCAAGCCACGAGCTAGAAAACGATGAAAAATAGGCATAATCGGCGCGGAATACATCATCGGCGCGCACAAAATCCTCCAATTGCACCAAAAAACACTGGCCACATACCAGCGCACGCAGTGGATAGAATGGTTCTGGTTGCGTCAATTGCGCGGCGGTGAGATAATCGTTTGAAATGGGTGTTTTCCCCAAATCGGCAAATATGGTGGTGAGCGGTGCGTTGCAATATCGGCAGTGTGGGGTCATATCCGCACCTCAAATGCAGCGATTTGCTGTTGCATCAGCGCGGTGGCGCGCTCAGAATGTGCCAAATATTCGCGATACCATTCGCATGTCCATTTAATCGTATCGTCCATATTCAACACGCTGTGCCAGCCAAGTTGTGTGTTGGCCTTAGTAGCATCAAGTTGTAAATGCACGGCTTCCTGAATGGGGGAGGGCGTGTGCGTGATAGGGTGCTGAGGCTGGCCAAGACTTGCAAGCATTTGCTGCGTTATATGCCCCACGCTGTGAGATTGCCCCGCCGCAGGGCCAAAATTCCAAGCACCTGTGAAATTGCTACCTTCACATTCTAATGCATGCGCCAGCAGCATATAACCATGACATAAATCTAGCACATGCTGCCACGGCCGCGTGGCCTGTGGATTACGCAGTGTAATGGGCTGCCTTGCCTTTACAGCGCGGATCACATCGGGCACCAGCCGATCCTGCGCCCAATCCCCCCCACCTACAACATTGCCACCGCGAGCCGTGGCCATATTTAACAGGCTGTGTGAGGGCAAAATCGCATGCATATAGCTATGCGCCACCATTTCAGCGGCCGCTTTGCTAGCGCTATAAGGGTCGTGTCCACACAGTGAATCATCCTCAGTAAACAATTGTTTTTGCTCATTATTTCTATATACTTTATCGGTTGTTACGCACACCAGTGATTTCACAGAGGGCGTATTGCGCGCCGCTTCCAGCACATGAGCCGTGCCCATAATATTGGCGGAAAATGTGCCCAGTGGATCATCATATGATGGCCGCACCAATGCCTGCGCAGCAAGGTGAAAAACGATCTCAGGCTGATGTTTCTGAAATATCGCTGCAACTGCTACATAATCACGAATATCCTGTTGATAGCCTGTGCATAACTGTTTAACCTTAGCACGGGTAAATAGGCAATGTGGATGATCATCTGGCGCCAGCGAAACCCCCACAACATGCGCGCCACATGCGTGCAACCACAGGGTGAGCCAGCTACCTTTAAAACCAGTGTGGCCAGTTACCAAAACAGTGCGGCCGTTCAGCCACTGGCGCAAATTTGCCATCACCACACCTTCCACGGTGCCGCGCCGCTCGCCCATAAATCCTCAAGCTGGGTTTTATCGCGCAATGTGTCCATCGGCTGCCAAAAGCCTTCATGATGATAGGCACTGAGCTGCCCTGTTTTGGCCAGTGTTTCCAATGGCTCACGTTCCCAAATTGTTGCATCGGTTGAAATCAAATCGATTACTTTTGGCGAAAGTACAAAAAAACCCGCATTGATGAGGCCGCCATCCCCTTTAGGTTTTTCCTCAAAGCCACTCACAGCGCCATTTTCTAATTTCACAGACCCAAATCGCGCCAGTGGCGCCACTACAGTGATTGTGGCGTTGCGCCCTGCGGTTTCATGCTGCGCAATTGCGGCGCGAATGTCGACATTCCCCACACCATCGCCATAAGTCATACAAAAATGCTCATCGCCAATATAATTGGCCACGCGTTTAAGGCGGCCACCAGTTTGCGTGTGTTCGCCCGTATCGACCAATGTGATTTTCCAATTTTCAGCGCGTTTATTGTGATAAATTGCGGAATTATTGGCCAAATCGAAGGTGACATCGGACATATGCAGAAAATAATTGGAGAAAAACTCCTTAATCATATAGCCCTTATAGCCGCAGCAAATGATAAATTCATCAATGCCGAAATGCGCATAATGCTTCATGATGTGCCAAATCATCGGCTTGCCACCAATCTCCACTAGTGGTTTTGGCCGCACACCTGTTTCTTCGGATAGGCGCGTGCCGAAACCACCAGCTAGAATTACAAGTTTTTTTATTGGCATAACCGCCCCTTTTTGCACAACAATTGTGCCATTGAGTCGTGCAAAGGGGAAGGGCTAAACGTTAATAATCGTAGAACCCGTATCATCCATGCGAATGGGGATCAGCTCACGGTGCCCTAAAGCTTCGCTTATGGCGTTGCGGGCATGGTGCGGAATGAGCAATAGAAAAAACCCGCCGCCGCCAGCACCACATAATTTACCGCCCAGCGCACCATGTTGCATGGCTGTGGCATAAATGGCATCAATTTCAGGATTTGAGATTTTAGCCGATAAACTCCGCTTGGTTTGCCAGCCGTCATCGAGCATGCGGCCAATCTCACGCAGCACTAACTCGGCGTCATCTTTTTCAAGCACTTTCTGCGCTTCACCTACCAAATTATACATATGCTCTAGTGGTTTATCGATCACCTTATCTTTGGTTTTTTGCACTTGGTCATCCACAGTTTGCGAAGTGTGACGTTCAATGCCAGTGTGCACCAAATACATTGAATTATTCAGCGCATCGCGCACTTCATGTTTTAAACGCACGGGCGTGATGGTAAAATCATTCCCTGTAAAATCATAACGGTTGAGTGATCCAAACGCGGCGTGAAGCTGGTCTTGAATGCCGACAATTTCTTTGAGTTTTTCGCGCTCCACATCAATGGCCATACTTGCTAAATCATAGCGCGTGTAACCCAAATTTTTCATACGCGAAACGAGGTTGATCAACCCCACAGTGAATGAAGAAGATGACCCCAAACCAGAGTTAGACGGCAAGCTTGACATTGAACTAAAATTCCAGCCTGGCCCAATGTCGTGCATGCCCAAAACAGTGCGGAACACAGGGTGTTGCATTTCGGCCAAAGTTTGCACTTCTTCATTAATACGATAACTCAACCGATACCCAAACCCCACAAAGCGCTCCAGCCGTAAGCAGCTGATATAGATATATTTATCAATCGCCGTGCCCAACACCGCACCAGGGTAGCGGCTGAAATATTCCGGATAATCAGTGCCGCCGCCAAACAGGCTAACACGAAGTGGAGTGCGCGATGTGAGCATGGGCATAGGTTATCTCCGCAAAAACGCGCCTTGAACAGCCACACGTTCGCGCCAATAATTGAGCAAGTCAATCATTGTGGTTTCAAACGGAATTGTTGGCTCCCAGCCTGTATGGGCTTTGAACTTTTTAATATCAGGTACTTGCAAATCGGCATCAATTGGGCGCAAACGCTCTGGGTCAATCTCAATTTTAATGCCTTTGTGCCTGGAAAGTGAAATGAGTTTTTCTAACATTTCGCGCACCGAACACACATGATTACCGCCGATATTATAATATTCGCCCGCGATTGGGTTCATGGTTACAAGCATGTAATAGGCCCGCACCGCGTCGCGCACATCAGCAAATGTTCGCAGCGAATCTAAATTCCCAACATAAATAATCGGCGCTTGATGCCCCGCTTCTATCAGCGCAATTTGCTTGGCGAAGGTCGATTCCGCAAACACATCACCGCGCCGTGGCCCTGTGTGGGTGAACATGCGGGTGGTGAGGGTTGTCATGCCGTAGGCTTCGGCATAAAAACGTCCCACCAAATCGGTGCCCACTTTGGAAATTGCATAGGGTGAAGCTGGGTGGAAATTATTTTCCTCGTTAATCGGCAATTTTTCCTTTGGCACGCGGCCAAACACTTCGGATGACGAGCACACATGCACTACAGGTTTTAGCCCTGCGTGATGAATGGCTTCCAAAAGTCGTGATGTTCCGCTCACATTGGTATCATAAGTTTCAATCGCGGCATCAAAGCTTGTTTTCGGAAAACTTTGCGCTGCAAGGTGAAAGACATAATCTGGCTGGGTTTTATCAACCACTTTCACCAGTGATGAATGATCGCGCAAATCGCCATACACCAAATGCACACGGTCTTTTTCATTAATGCGCGGAATCAAATGGTTGATATTATCCAGCGGGCTTCTCCACCGCGCCATGCCGTGAATTTCCCAATCAGTATGTTCCAGCAAATAATCAGCCAAATGGCTGCCAACCATGCCTGTAATGCCTGTAATCAGTGCGCGTTTCATCGTGTTTTTACCTTCTTACTGAATTTCTATTGGCTTTATACCATTCAACTGTTTTTGCAAGCCCGCTGTGTAAATCATACGCAGGGCGGAACCCCGTTTCATACAACATGCCCACATTATAAGCGCGGAATGCTTGCCCATTAGGCATGTTCGCGTCCCAATCCAGCTTGTCTTCCATATAATAGAGCTTTGCGAGGGTTTCCACAACATCGCGTATGGCATTAATATTGCCACTTGCCATGTTAATTGGGCCATCCACTTTTTGTGCAATATGAATGAGCGCTTGCGCTGCGTCATCGGCATATAAAAAATCTCGTTGCGCTGCTCCATTGCCCCACACGGTTACGCGCTCGCCAGCTTTGGCAGCTCTGTCGAACTTCGAAATAAGCGAAGGCACAACATGGCCATTCACTTCATCAAACCTGTCGTGCGGGCCATATAAATTGCCACTAATCACAAAGCTGGAACGCATGCCATATTGCGCTTTATACGCCTCCAATTGTGCCAACATTGCGCGCTTAGCATGGGCATAATATTCCTCTGAAGGATGCGGGCGACCCTGCCAAATTTCATCTTCCTTGAGCAAATGCTCACCGCCAAAATCGGGGTAAACCGCGCCAGTGCCCATTGCCACAATTTTCTCAACGCCGTGCACGCGGCACGCCTCAATCACATTGGTGTTAATCATTATATTATCGTAAAACGAGGTGCCATGATTGCGCATATTGCCGATGATTCCATATACGCGTGCCGCCAAATGGAACACCAATTTGGGTTTATGTTGTTCAAAAAACGCATTTGTTTGCGCGGCATTTGTCATATCACACGTGGTGGAGGAATGCTCAATCACTTGGCTCATACCCATGGCTTTTAAGCCATTGACAAGTGCCTGTCCCACCACGCCAGATGAGCCAGTGACAAGAATAGGAAGATCGGGAGTGAGTTGATGCATTTTGAAGCCGAGCTGCTGTTGACAATAAATTCGATGCAGGTGTATCACTTGCCCAAATACATGTGTCAAGGGTGAGGTACAAGAAATATAAGCTAGTGCGCTATATGGTTTTAATCCACACACATTTCTCATCCAAATCTGCTGCTAGGGATTCTTAATGCTTTCTCCATCATCAAAAAATAAAAACCCTAAAATTGATATTCCTGTAAAAACACGTTCAACAGCACAGGGGTTTTTAATCGATGGATTCGCTAAAAAAGCAAAACTTGCAGGCAATATAAATATAAAACGCAAATTTGCGATCATTCGCTATTGGCCTGGGCAACCAGCAGCCGAGCATGAAAGTGTTGAACGGTATAAACTTGCCGCTCAGCAAATTGGTATTGAGGTCATTGAAGTTGATAAAAATGGTTATGTACTTGAAGGCATGAAACGCAAACTAATGCCAGATGAGGTTGATTTCGCGCTCAATTTGCATTTTGAAACACAAAAACGCTTTGATTGTTTTTCAATTTCGGCGTTGTGGAATCCAATGCGGTTTTATCATGATTGGGGCTACACCAATTATATCAACAATCAATTCTCGCATGATGGTTATTTTACCTGTGGATCTCAACCGATTGATTCTTTATTAAAATTAGAGCTGCCAGAAGGCAATTATTTCCAAACAGTTGTCAACCACACACTCACTGGCCCACTCTATAAGCCTGAACTGCGCGATGATAGAGTGGCGTTTTACGCAGGTATAAATTGGGAAAAAATTACTCAGCAAAAAGGCCGATTTGAAGATATTTTGTCTGAGCTTGATAAGAAAGAAAGCATCCATATTTGTGGTCCTGAAAAAGTGCAAGGCATCAATGTATGGGAAGGTTATAAAGGCTATAAAGGGGAGGTGCCTTTCGATGGCACAAGTATCATTAAATCCATCCATGAAGCGGGTATATGCCTAGTGCTTTCATCCGATGCACATGTGGAATCGGAAATCATGTCGTCGCGTTTGTTTGAATGCGCTGCTTCAGGATCTGTTGCAATTGCCAATAATAACAGGTTTATAGAAAAATATTTTCCAAACGCGGTCAACACGTTTGATAGCTCCGCCAAAGATGCACCCAAACAAGTGCTAGATCTTATAAACGACATTAACACGCGTAAAGAACACTATTTAGAGCAAGCAAACTTATTGCAAAATATGTTTATTGAAAAATACTTGTTACAAGACCAGCTTTATACACTGTATGAAAACTTAATTTCATATAAAGCGAGCCTTAACCAATATACACTCAGCACAACAAATACCATTGGCCTTGTTGTCATTGATGATGATATTAACCAAGGGTTATTTGAAAAATTAGTGCAGTCGCTCGCAAATCAAACCTACAAGCACTTCAATGTCTATATTATTGAAGGGCATAAAAAAGGTATAGACATTAATTACGCGGAACTGATCGCGCAAAAATTTGGCATCACGCTTAAATTCACAAATATTAATGTGAAAATAGGAAAGAAGCTCAAAAATCTTGGCATGCTGATCGGCGAAGTTTTTGAAAAAATACCAGAGGATAACATTATCATTCTGCGCGGTTATGAAGAATTATATAGCGATGGGCTTGCGCGCATCAACAGAAGCATTACCCAGAAGCCCAATGCCGATGTGCATTTGCTCTCTTATAATGTGAAGCATTATGATGGCATAAACGGCATTGTGAATAATGAATTTTTCTATGATTATAAACGCTCAACGCATAATACTCAAAAAGAAATAAATTCACTTTCTTCAATAGTGTTTACCAGAAAATTCATTAAAAACAATGAATTTACCTATTTCATGAGTTTTGAATTTATCAAAAACATCATAACGCCTTTGCTATTCAACATTAATTACGTTGAGGGGCCTGCATTTGATGTCGATTTGAAATATTTAGAAAGCAAGGCCTTCGAAAAAGAAGACCTTGTGTATAATACTACACACCAAGAATATATTCTCTCTAAATTCCTGCACTCTATGCACAGCAAATTTGTGCCATTTGAAGATGGCATAAAACTAAGCGCAATGATCGCAAAAACAGCCCCAACCTATGAAACTGCAGGTTTGGTGATTCAGCAAGTGATACGCGAAGGCGGTGTTTCAGCCGAGACCATAACAAATTGGACCCCGGGTGATAAACGCAAACTTGCTGTTGAACTTGTTAAAGCACTGCCAATTCCCGCACCTATTTTCAAAATGATGCGGGGTATGGTGCGGGTGTATATGAAGTTAAGGCATAGGTAGATTATGAAAAAACTCGTAGTATTTGGCAATTGTCAAGCAGGGCAAAGCTCATATAGTCTTTTAAGGGCAATATCTGCTATGCCAGAGCTAGATTTAAATATGCAATTTGTTGACGGCAACGTGCAAACAGCGCTTGCTGATTTAGATGTCGCAATTCAAGATGCAGATATTCTTATATATCAAGGACGTGTAGATTTTCCAAATCCACCTGCATTTAAAGGGAAGATTTTTAGAATTCCCACAATGTTCTTTAAATCTTTGTGGCCGTTTGATGGACATGATCCTAAGATTTTAGAATCTACTGATGCAACACCAAGATTTACGCGTGGAGATACTTTTATTAAAGAACTTTATGAAATGGGCATGGATGCTCAAGATATTTACGACACATATATCAACACGGACATTTCAAAACTTACTAATTTAGATGAACTGTTGACCTCAGAAATAAAGCGTCAATATGAAAAAGATGCACTGAGTGATGTATCTATCGCGCCATTTATAGAAAAAAACTTTGCATCACAAAGATTATTTTCCATGTCTTGGCATCCAACCAATTTATTGATGATGGAATATCAGAAGCCGATTTGGGAATTTCTAAAATTTGATGATGCTGCAATATCGCTTGCGCGGGTTCATTTTGAAGGGCACGAAAAACTGCAACCAGATGTCCCAATCCATAGCTCTGTTATCGATCATTTTGGCATAAATTGGGCGCCACAACACTATAATCATCATGGAGTTTCATTTACATTTGAAGACTACCTGAAAGATTACATCCGTTTATATTTTCCAAACTACTAATTATCTGTTTTTTGTGCTGGTTTACGAGCTGAAATTAGTTTTTCAAATTTTTCTAACTTTTTCTTGTCTTCTTCCCATGCATTGAGCGCATTATGCCAATGCGCTTCCATCATCGCAGCTTTTTCTTTTATTTCAGCAAGCTCAATTGATTGCCTCGCCAATTGATGTGATAGCGAATTAATTTGCGCAGTTGAGTTTTGCCAGTGAATATAATAATTATCCCATATTGTTGGCAGGCTTGCGTAAATATCCTTTTGAATCATCTCAATACTATCGGCCGCAACTGGCGCCATATAGATATGATTACGGAATTTCGTTGCAAGCGGTAAATGTTTCAGTGATGCCGCACCAATAGAATTAGCCTGCAAATATGCAGAATATTGCTGAACAATTGGGTTCGATGCGATGCTTTTTTTAACGTCATTTGTGAGGGATTCCCGCGTAAAATGCACCCCCGCATCCGACTTAATTGGGTAATTAATGTCTAATGGCGCACCCAAAAATGTTTCAATTTTTTTCACTGTATTAGCGTGATCAAATATGAGGTCCTCATATTGAATATGCAAAATTTTATCACTCAATTTTTCGTAATGCGTAATCGTTTCAAATGCTAAGTTCCACACGCCCTCCATAATGCGCGGATCTGTATAGTGCTCATTCCAATAATCATCAGTCCCTTCACGCATTTTATTGGTGCGGAACATCATTGAATTGACAGTGTCGTAAGGATTTCGTGTAATGTGAATATATTTCACATTAAAGGGCAGTTTTAAAATATAATCTAAATACATAAAATATAATGGATATTTATCACCAAATATTTTTAAATTTGGTTTTTCAATCTGATGTGCATGCAATTGATAGGCATATTTTAAAATATTTTGAATATTAGACATGCTGAATAAAAAATTTTCAGGGTCAAAAATTACTTCTCGTGCCGAGGCAGTACGTTCTTTTTGTAGAGTTTTATGTTTTACAATTGGCGCAACAATGGCTTCAACCTCTGAAACATTCTCAATTTCAATGTCTTCAATATCTACATCTGACGTCATATAGTCAGCAAAAATTGTATTGAAGTTGGCTTTTTGATAATCTTCAGGGTTTGTATCGCGTTCGCGGAATGAAAAATACCGCATAAAATGCATTACATTATGTTCAAGTGATAAATAAATTGAAGGGTCGGAATTGAGCATTTGCGCCAAAACAGTAGTGCCACTGCGTGGCGCACCACCAATCAATAAGAACGGCATTTTAGCGGGATTTTTATGCATGGGTGCTCTACTGTTTCGTTTGAATTGCAGCTTAAATTACTAAGCTAACTATTTGTAATAATCAATCCCAGCCTACACCCACCCCTTCATCTCCAACCACCCCACTACCTGCGCCACCAATTCCTCCACCGAAAATTCAGCACTTTTCAATTTAATATCTGCATTTTTTGGGGCTTCATAACCTGCTGAAATACCAGTGAAATTCTGAATTTCTCCTGCTTTCACTTTTTTATACAAATTTTTTGGGTCGCGCTGCTGGCACACGTCAAGCGGTGTATCCACAAAAACTTCACAAAAATTTTCGGCACCAATAATGGCCTTTGCGTTTTGTCGCTCTGCCTCAAATGGTGAAATGAGGGACACCAGCGTAATCACACCAGCATCTAAAAACAGCTTCGATGTATGCGCCACGCGCCGCATATTTTCGATGCGGTCTGACATGGTAAAGCTCAAATCAGCCGTCAGCCCATGGCGTAAATTATCACCATCCAGAATATAAGTGCGTTTGCCCAGCGCAAACAGGCGTTGCTCTAGCGCACCCGCAATAGTGGTTTTGCCCGCGCCCGAAAGCCCCGTGAACCACAGCACAAACGGTGTTTGCCCCATGGCGTGGCTACGCAATTTTGGCGTGATGGTAAGCTCTTGCCACGGTACAGTTTCACTCAGGCGGGTGATTTCATTAATCACACCCGCCGCAAGCGTTATATTGCTCACCTTATCAATCAAAATAAACGCACCCAGCGTTTTATTGTTCGCAAATGTGGTGCAAGCAATCGGGTGGGTGAAGGTAAGCTGCGCGCTCACTATCTCATTATTGGCAAAATGAGTTGCGCCAGCGGTGAGCTGTGCGGTTTCAAGATTAATAACACCTTCAATTTTAGTGAGTGAAACAGACGAACTGGCCGTACCGCACATAATATCATATTCGCGCCCTTGCTGCAGGGCAATATCCGCCAACCCCACCATTGAAGCGCGCACCTGTGATATTTTTGAAAGCACATGATCTTTCGCACAAATCACAGCGCCGCGCCCAGCATCGATTTGTTTTTCAAGTGCAATGGCAATTGCATCACCCGCCTGCGCGTGGCGAGATTCAACACCTGCTTTCCACAATTGTGCAATTTTAGATTTGCCAGCACCTATTGTGGTCACCTTCATGCCTATTTCAATTGTGCCGCTCGCCACTGTACCCAAATATACGCGGCCATATTTTTCATCGCGCACTGCCATTTGCACAGGGAAATACAAAGGCTGTGCAGCTGTATTCTCAGCAGGGTGCCATTGCTCCAACACCTCCAAAACTGTTGTGCCGCTATACCATGGCATATTGGGTGAACTTACCGCCAAATTATCGCCCAGCTTAGCAGAAATTGGGATGATGGCCGCAATACCAATGTTCAAATGCTGCGCAAATGCCGTAATTTCAGCCTCAATTTTTGTAAAAACATCGTGAGCATAACCCGCCATGTCCATTTTATTCACAACAATAATCAAGCTTTGTACACCAAACAATGCCGCAATGTGCATGTGGCGGCGGGTTTGCGGTAAAATGCCCGATTGGGCAGAAATCACCACAATCGCTACGTCCGATTGCGACGCAGCAGCGGCTTGGTTGCGCGTATATTGTTCATGACCAGGGGCATCGGCGATGATAAAGCTGCGGCGTGACGTTGAAAAATAGCGATAGGCCACATCAATGGTAATGCCTTGCTCACGCTCGGCTTTGAGCCCATCCACCAAAAATGCAAATTCTGGGTCGCCGCCCACGCTTATATTCGAAGCCTTGCCAGCTTCGTTTAAATGATCCTCATACACCGCCTTGCAGTCGAATAATAACCGCCCAATCAGTGTGCTTTTGCCGTTATCAACCGAGCCGCAGGTCATAAATCGAAGGCGTGGGAGGGCAGGGTGTGGCATTAAAAATACCCCTCGCGTTTTTTGTCTTCCATCGATGAACCCCCATGGTCAATCACTCGCCCAACCCGCTCCGAACTGCGCGCTGTGAGTAATTCTGCAATAATTTCAGCAACATTCGTGGCGGTCGATTCAACAGCTGCCGTGAATGGGTAACAGCCCAATGTGCGGAACCTCACCAATTTTTCTTCAACATGTTCCCCTGCACGTGGCTGCAATCGTGCATCATCTTGCATAATCCACTGCCCATTGCGCAAAATCACAGGGCGCTTTGCCGCAAAATATAATGGCACCACATCAATATTCTCAGCCTCAATATAGCGCCAAATATCAATCTCATTCCAATTGGAAAGCGGAAATGCCCGCATTGTGTGTAGCGGCGCTATGCGGTTATTATACAGCGTAAAAAATTCAGGGCGTTGCGCGCGCGGTTCCCATGTGTGGCCAGCCCCGCGCAGCGAAAATATATGCTCTTTGGCGCGAGCGCGTTCTTCATCGCGCCGTGCACCGCCAATTGCCACATCAAACCCATGTCTATCAAGCGCTTCACGCAGTGGTACTGTTTTGAGTTGCTGCGTGTAAGTGCCCGCATCATGAGTGAAGGGGGTAATGCCCGCCTCTAGCGCGGCCGTGTTGGTGTGCACAATTAATCTTGCACCAAAAGCCGCCACAGCATGATCACGAAACGCCAGCATCTCTTTGAATTTATAAGTGGTATCAATGTGCAGCAGTGGGAACGGAATTGTGGCAGGCGCAAATGCCTTGCGCGCCAAATGCAGTAAAACGCTCGAGTCTTTCCCAATAGAATACAGCAAAACAGGGTTTTTAAATACAGCTGCACATTCGCGCATAATGGCAATGGCTTCGGCTTCTAATGCCAATAAATGTTGGCTGTGCTTCATTATGCCACAACTGCCTTTTGCTGTGCGCCACTCACAAACACTCTGTCCGCTTCGGCAATGCTTAAAAACACATGATAGAGCGTGCTGGTGGGGATATAATCGGTTTTCGATTTGCCTGTGGGGTCTATATGGTCCACCCAGCCTGCCGCAATTGGCTTGCCAATATAATGCGTAAATAGCGTTTTAAATAACAGTTCTACCCGCGCCAAGCACCCATCGCGGCCATATTCATGCTCTGCAACATTAGCCTTTATCGCTTCAGTGTGTGGCCATGAGCGGTGCGATGGCGTGTAAACCCGCCCATTTTCGAGCACTTCATCATAAATCAACCCGCTATCGGCATCAAACCCAAATTGATTCGCGCGCTCATATAAAGCACATGCTATTGTCGACACATCACGCTCGGTGAGATCTTGAAATTTACGCATCAACCATGCCCATTCAAAATGATGGCCAGGTTCAAAAATCTTACCTTTTTCACCCTGTAAAGGTGACCATTTGGCATCAAAATATTCTGGTAAAATCTTCGCGTCATGATTGAAAAACCGTGCTGTAAATAACCCATAAATCTCACCAGCACGTGCCAGAAATTTTGCTTGCCCTGTGGCTTCATAGAGCGACAAAAACGCCTCAAACATATGCATGTGCGGGTTCTGAAAGCGGTTTTCACTCGTTTCCCCCGCTTCATTTTGAAATCCGCCATAGGTTTTATGCGCAAGCGTGATGTCTAAAAACGCCAATGTTTCATCAATAATTGTGAGAATTTTTTTGTCATTGGTCACGCGATACGCCCAGCCTAGCGCAAATAAAACAAACGCATGTGCATACGCATCGCGGCTGGCGTTTGTAACATGCCCTTGCGCATCCACTGAATGTACCCAGCCAGGTTGACCATCCGCTTTATAATATTTTGCAATTATATGTTCTGTGCCACGTGCGGCCATTTCAGCACCTTGCGGATACCAGCCCAGCTCGTATGCATGCGCAAACACATAAGTTTGCCGTGCTTGCACCATCAAACGGCGCGGAATGTCAACAATTGGGATGCCTTGTAGCGTCAACCGCTCATGAAAACCACCATTGATTTCATCCACCCCAACACTGCCCCAAAATGGCAGCGCTGTGTGAATTGCCCAATGTTGAGATTTTGCGATCCATCCGCATTCCATGAAGCCCCCCATTTAATGTGCCGCAGTGGAAAATGTGTAGCAGTTTTCAACCGTTTGACAAGCTTATAGGTAATAGACCATTTTTTTGTCGATCGAGCGTGCGAACAATATTGCAACAATCCACAACATCGTGCCCCAAATCAACACGACAAAAAAATCATGTGCAGTAGGAATACGGGCATGGAGTAAGGGCTCACGAAGAATATTACACAGTGCAAACACTGGATTAATTTCAGAGAAAATTCTCATGTTTTCAGACAGGTAGGCTTCCTTAGGAATGAAAATTGGACTTAAAAATGAAAGAAATTGTAAAATAATACTCAATGTCGGATGAAAATCGCGGAATACCGTATTAATAAACCCGCATAATATAGCTATTGGCACGCATATTAATGTCATTATAAATATAAATGGAACGACAAAGATCCAATATGCGCTTAAATGCGCAGGATTAATAAAAACAACTAATAATAAAAGTCCGATCAGGGATATCGCAAAATATGCAGCAGATGACAGCACAACTCGAATTGGAAATATAATAAGCGGCATGCGTGTTTGTTTTATATATCCTGTAGATTCAATAAAAGAATCTGCTCCACGATTTGCAGAGGTTGAGAAGAAATCCCACAATATTGTGCCAGAATAAATATAAAGCACCATTTCTTGCCAAGGTTGCTTGAAAACTGTTGAGAATAAAATTGTTAACGCGCTGGCAAACATCAGCGGCAGCAACAATGCCCAAATGATCCCCAAATGGGTGCGGCGAAAGCGCGAACGCAAATCTGACGCCACCAAATGCAGCATAAAATGGCGATAACTCCATGCAAATTTGAAGTCACTGCCCATGCCGGTGCCATGTGTCGAATCTAAATACATCTGCGTATCCTTCTGATTAACGCCTCATTAGGCGCAATTGCACCCAATTTCAAGTCACGTCAATGCGCGCCAGCCAATGTCACTCCGATAGAAACCTTCAGGCCAATTAATTGCAGCAATTCCTGTATATGCTGCATATTGTGCGCGTGCTAAACTCGCGCCACTACCAACACTACACAATACGCGCCCGCCATTGGCCACCAACTGCTCGGCATCATTCAAAACCGTGCCTGCATGATAAATTTTGCAATTTTCAAATGAATTTGCAACATCAACATCTTGAATCACAGTGCCTTTTTTTACAGTACCAGGGTACCCCTGTGCAGCATACACTACGCATAATGTGTGTGTGTCATGCCATTGCACAGCGGCATTTTTGAGCCCGCCACTGGCCGTTTGTAATGCCAATTCGAGAAAATCACTTTTCAATCGCGGCAAAATCACTTGCGTTTCAGGGTCGCCAAATCGGCAATTATACTCAATGAGCTGCACGCCCGTTTGTGTGAGCATCAACCCCGCATATAGCACCCCAACATAAGGTGTGCCGCGTGCCTGCATAGTGCGCACGGTGGGCAGAATGATTCGCTCCATAGTCTCCATTTGGAGGGCAGGGGTCAGGCACGGTGCGGGGGAATAGGCCCCCATCCCGCCCGTATTTGGGCCTTGATCACCATCAAATGCCCGTTTATGGTCTTGTGCTGAAGTGAGCGCCACCACGTTTTCGCCATCGCATAGCGCAAAAAATGAGGCTTCTTCACCATCTAAAAATGCCTCAATCACAACCTCCGCACCTGCTGCGCCAAATGCTCCTGCAAAACAATCCTCAATCGCGGCATTGGCCTGTGCCACATCCATCGCCACGGTTACGCCTTTGCCCGCCGCCAAGCCATTAGCCTTCACCACAATTGGGGTGCCATGGTGCGCTACATAGGCCAGCGCGGCGGTTTTGTCAGCAAATCGCCCATACGCCGCCGTGGGAATGCCTGCTTCATCGCATAATGCTTTGGTGAAGGCTTTGGAGCCCTCCAATTGCGCTGCCGCCTGTGAAGGACCAAATACGGGCACACCCGCTGTGCGCAGGCTGTCCGCCAAGCCATCCACCAATGGCGCTTCAGGGCCAATAATCACCAAGCCAATGTCATGTGCGGCGCAAAAGGCAACCACATCGGCATGGTGTTTTTCATTCAAAGCAACCGCGTGGGCATATTCCGCAATACCTGGGTTTGCGCTGTTATTATAAAGCGTTGCAAGCATTGGCGAGCGAGACAGGGCGTGCGCCATGGCGTGTTCGCGCCCGCCGCCGCCAATTAATAAGACTGAAATTTTGTCCATCGCTCACACCCCTTCAATTTCCTCCACCCTTTGGCATGAAAAACAATTTGCTTCAACCTTCACAATACAATACTACATACGGAATCTAAAATTCGAAGGACGCCCCAAATGAGTGGTTTTAAATACGGTCAAAATACATCATCCAATTCGTCATTCAAAACACCAACCAGCAATCGCAATGAGTTTGTCGAAACGCTTGTGATCATAGTTCAAGCCGTTGTGCTGGCTATAGGTATTCAATTGGTGGCGTATCAGCCGTTCTTTATTCCCTCAGAATCCATGTTGGGCACCTTGCTCAAAGGGGATTATTTGGGCGTTTCCAAATTTTCCTATGGCTATTCATGGGCATCGTGGCCAGTAGCCCCCATGCAGCCGCTTAAAGATGTATTGCCAAGTGGCCGCCTGTTCGGGCAAGAGCCGCGCCGTGGCGATGTGGTGGTGTTCAAATTGCCCAGCGATGGTAAAACCGACTATATCAAGCGCGTGATCGGTATGCCCGAAGATCGTATTCAAATGGTGAATGGCGTGCTTTATGTCAATGAAACTGCGATCCCTAAAAAACCGGTTGCCGATTTTATCGCTAAGAACGACGCCGGCACAGAAAAACGCATTTCGCAATTTGAAGAAACATTGCCAAACGGTGTCACCTATCGCGTGCTCGATGAAAAATCAAGTGCCGGCGACAACACCCCTGTATTCAAAGTGCCCTCGGGGCATTATTTCATGATGGGCGATAACCGCGACAATTCACAAGATAGCCGTTTTATTGGCTTTGTACCATTCGATCATTTGGTTGGTCGTGCCGACTTTTTGGCCATTTCTGTGACCCCGCCAAATGCCACATGGGAATTTTGGAACTGGTCGCAATCCATGCGCACTGAGCGCTTTTTCACGAAGATTCAATGAGCGAACCCACAGCATTGTGCAAAATTTTAGGGGTGTCGTTTCGCGACACCTCTTTGCTATTGCAAGCGCTCACTCACGCCAGTGCTGTGGCCAACCATCCCAATCAACTCAGCTACGATCGCCTCGAATTTTTGGGGGACAGGGTGCTAGGCGTCATCATTTCCGACATCCTATTGCGAACCTTCCCCCATGCGCCAGAGGGAGAATTATCGCGGCGGCTTGCGGCCTTGGTGCGGCGTGAAACCTGCACACACATCGCGCGTGAGCTGGATTTAGGCACCTATATTCGTGTTGGCAAAAACATGCGCCCCAACCAAGGCAAAAATAATGACAACGTGCTGGCCGATGTGATGGAGGCCATTCTTGGCGCCATTTATATCGACCAAGGCTTTGAAACGGTGCATAAAGTAGTCACACCCCTTTGGACACCCCATATTCATGCGCCACTGCAAGCGCTAAAGGACCCAAAATCGGCGCTGCAAGAATGGGCGCAAAAACTGGGATACGCAGCCCCCGTGTATGACATCATCGCGCAAACGGGGCCAGATCATAAGCCCCATTTCACAGTGCAGGTGGTGGTGGAAACGCGTGCGCCATGCATGGGAGAAGGTGCAAGTCGCCGCCATGCTGAGTATCAAGCCGCCATTGCGATGCTTGCTGCGTGTGGAGAGTAGTTGATTGTTTTGGCAAGTTTGAGGTGATTGTCATCCTCGGGCGTGCCTGTATGCTGTGCTTTCCCCTCTCCCCCTGCGGGAGAGGGTGCCCGAAGGGCGGGTGAGGGGGACTCCTCTCTTGAATCTCACCCTCATCCGTCACTGCGTGACATCTTCTCCCGTCAAGGGAGAAGGGAAGTGGCGAAGCATATAATATGATCTGCTAAATTAAACAGTCACACCAACCCATCATCTAAAATCATAACAAAACATCGTCACGCTGTCAATAAATATTTTATAAATACTGTAACTAAATTGCAGTTCATTGAATTTATACAATAATAAAAATCTATTCGTCTATCTATACTCAATCTCACATGCCGTGATACACGCGCGCATCAACGCTGCGATTCCACAAAACCAATAAACGCCTGATGAAACCTGTCGTCATTGGCCATTTCAGGGTGGAACGATGTGGCGATGAGGTGACCTTGGCGGGCGGCCACAATTTTGCGATTGGCCAATTGCACTAAAATTTCAACGCCTTCGCCCACGCGTTCAATCAGCGGCGCGCGGATGAAAATCCCGTTGAAGGGCTTATGCTCACGCCCAACGCCCGCATATTTCAAAAATGGAATGTTCAGCGGCACTTCAAAGCTGGCCACTTGCGCGCCAAATGCGTTGCGCTGCACGGTGATGTCCATCACTTGCAGTAGGGGTTGTTCACGCTGTGCATCCTTCGAGAGGAAAATAGCCCCTGCACATGTGCCCCACACGGGCTTTTTCTGGGCAAAAATCCGCAGCGGCATCATCAACTCATAGGCCACTGCCAGCTTGCCGATGGTGGTGGATTCCCCGCCAGGGATCACCAGTGCGTCAATCGCCTCCAAATCACGGGGCAGGCGCACTTCCACTACCTGCGCACCCAAGCGTTCAAAAATCACCTTATGATTTGCAAATGCGCCTTGTAGCGCCAGTACGCCGATTGTGGTCATAAATTCCACCCATAGTTCAAAGCGTTACCAGCCCCGCCCTGCCATTTTTTGGCTGGCATCCAAGCTCGACACATTAATCCCCACCATGGCTTCGCCCAAATTGCGGGATACGTCAGCCAAAATTTTAGCATCTTGATAATGCGTCACCGCTTTCACAATGGCGGTGGCGCGTTTTGAAGGGTCGCCCGACTTGAAAATGCCAGAGCCAACAAACACGCCGTCCATGCCCAATTGCATCATCAACGCGGCATCCGCTGGAGTGGCCACGCCGCCAGCAGCAAAATTCACCACAGGCAAGCGGCCTTGTGCCTTCACCATTTCCACCAATTCAAGCGGCGCACCAATAATTTTGGCAAAATTGAACAGCTCCTCATTGGGCATGTTGCACACTTGGCGAATTTCGCGCATCAAGGTGCGGGCGTGGCGTACGGCCTCCACCACATCGCCTGTTCCAGCTTCGCCCTTGGTGCGAATCATTGCCGCGCCTTCCGCGATCCGCCGCAGCGCTTCACCCAAATTGCGGGCACCGCACACAAATGGCACGGTGAAATCATTTTTGTTCACATGCAGCTCTTCATCGGCAGGGGTCAGCACTTCCGACTCATCAATATAATCCACATCGAGGCTTTGCAAAATTTGCGCTTCCACAAAATGCCCAATCCGGCACTTTGCCATCACGGGGATCGAGACCACTTTCATAATGCCTTCAATCATTTGTGGGTCGCTCATCCGTGATACGCCGCCTTCCGCACGAATATCCGCAGGAATGCGTTCCAGCGCCATCACCGCCACTGCGCCTGCATCTTCGGCAATCTTGGCCTGTTCAGGGTTTACAACATCCATAATCACGCCACCCTTTAACATATGGGCAAGGCCGATTTTAACAGTGCGAGTGCCAGTTTGCGTGTTCATGCTCAACTCCGTTGCATTGTAGCGATGTTATTTACATCTGGCGTGCTCTTTAAGCCCATTTTGCACGCAATACAACAGATACTGCATGGATTTTGGCAAATTTGCGGCATATTTTTGAAATAGTACGCAGTTTATTGATTATAGTAAAAAATTCGTTCTTTATGTAGTGTGTTAAGTTTTGTAAACCTTAATAAACCCGCGCATTTTTATAAATTATCTATATAAAACAAACATTTAATCAATATTATTGCTGCATATTTGCAGTTTCTTAATCACAAATATTCGGAGATGATTTAGTATATAGATTGTAGAACTGTAAATATTCGATGCAAAATTTATACTATACAATATGTTAATTCAAGTATTGCTTTGTGTTGTTAACTTTTTTATAGATCTTATGTGTTTTACTATGAGCATAACAAAACAAAAACGACCTCTGACAGGGGAATACAATGAAAAAGACCACAAGCACAGCTCCTGTGCAAGAACAACATTGCGTGCACGTTTGCCCGCAGACAGTCGAACACACCGCTGAGCGTTTGAGTGATACACTCAAAAACTTCTTTGCGGGGCAGCACTCCAAGCGTATCCTTACATGCGCCCTTGGTGTGACGGTGGCCATTGTGACATTGTCTGTGGCCGATGTGGCCGCCAAACCCTATCATAATGAAGATGCAGTGCGCAAAAACCTAATTGCTGGGGTGGAAACCACTGCGCCCATCGGCTATCGCCAAATGTGCACCGAGCAACCCAGCATGTGCCCAGAAACTACGGGTAAAGGGCAAAAACTGCGCTTGAATGATGCGATGCTTCACCAAATCAATATGGTGAACCTTGAAATCAACACCACCGTAAAACCTGTTACCGACATGGATCTCTATGGTGTGATGGAAAAATGGACATTGCCCACCAATGGTGCCGGTGATTGTGAAGATTATGTGTTGCTGAAACGCAAAATATTGATGGAAAAAGGCGTATCTGAAGACGCCTTGCTCATCACCGTGGTGCGCGATTTAAAAGGCGAAGGCCATGCCGTTCTCACGGTTGTGACAGATCAAGGCGACCTCATCCTCGACAACCACAATAACACTGTGAAATTATGGCATGAAACTGGCTACACTTTCATCAAGCGTCAGTCTCAAGACAACGCAACGCATTGGGTCAGCCTACGTGGCAATGATTTGCCAACTGTGGCCAGCACCAGCACGCGGAAATAACGAATTTTAAGCCTAGAGTAAGACGACATAACTAATTGGGCGGGAGTGTTATACTCCCGCCCTATTTTTTATGAAGATGAATGGCGATATTACCATCGCCCACCACCCCAACCATGGTGGCGTCTATGGCCATGGTGTCGGCCAGGGTGGCCATAATGCATTGGCCGCACAAAATGTGCTTTTTTGCGACGTACACAATTATAGTGGCCAGTAAATACATCGGCACCGCACACAAAACGGCCAGGGCGGCGCACACCATGTGGCGTGCCATATACGGGACCACCAAATTGCGGTCCACCGCCATAATATTGTGGCGGCGCATGTTGCACCCACGGCGAGCCATACACCCGGTAGCCACCGCCCCATGGGTCGGCCTTGGCGGGGTATGAAATCGTAGTGCACCCTGCAAGGGTGAGAGTAAGAACGCACATCCAATGTTTAAAGCTGCGCATAGTGAACTCCTCTATTCAACATAAACATTGAGCCTGCAAATTTTGGCAAAATAAAGGCTGTATAAATTGAATTAAAGTTGCGCGCATTCATAAAGGCTGTGGATAAGTTGTGGAGGGCGGCTTGAAAATGTTCTTATTGTGTTCTATGTACAAAGTAGGAACAAAAACGGAGGCGAATATGTTGCAAGATCAAACCGTCCAACATTATGCAGATGCAATTGCACAAGAGGCGCTGGCCGCGCATCACACACCTGAGGTGGCACTCAGTGCAATCGCGTGTGAGGCGGTGCGGTTATGGACACAGCTGCAAGAAAGTAAATGCGGTGGCTATTATCGCTGCGGCGCGCTCGATAAATCGGGAGCAGATTTGCATGCGCATTCTATCAATGAAGCAATTCGCAATCGTCAAAAATTAACATATTTTCCTGAAATATCAGGAAAAACAGTCGTTTATAATTGTATCTATGGCTAAGGGGAGTTCACGAAAATGAGTGATGAAATAGGCTGGAGCGAGCTCTTTCATGGGCGGGATGCTATATCCGAACGACACACCGATGAAGGGGATAACGGCATTTTTGGCGGTGCTCAAATCGGTTATGCTATCACCAATGAGAATCGCGTTTCGTGCATCAGCATGGGCGGGTGTCATCGCAGCGAAAAGCGGGCGTGGGTCTGGCTTTGATATATTGCCACCATCAGGTGTTTGCAATGTATTGCCGCCAATGATTGTGTCGAAATAGTGGCTTAGCTTGAGCGTGTCCAACAATTGCCGCGCAAGGGATTCGTGCTTGTTTGTGCACACAGCCAGTGGCACGCCACGGGTTTTATAGTGCTCAAGCGTGGCAATACAGCCTTCATAGGGCACGCTGTTGGTTGCAATATGAGTTTTATAATCTTCAATAAATAATTGCGTGAGGGCAGGGAGGTTAACGTCAGCAACAGGGCGGTCATTGAGTTCCAGCCCTTTTAAAATCAACATGCGGGCGCCACCACCAATCAGTCCTTGTGCATCTGCTGCGGGTACACGGGCGAGTCCCAAATGATCCATCACGGCATTCAGGCTGGCAATCAAGTCGGGCGCGGTGTCAACCAACGTGCCATCGAGGTCGAAAACAAGAGTGGGGTGTGGATGCATGTAACAATCAATTTATACGGAGTGAATGAAACCCAAGCGCAAAATATGCACTTCAATACCCTAAAGATACGCTATATGATTACCAGGGTGATCCATGTGTATAGCCTTGTGGCCGCACAAAATGGGCTTTACGGCGCGGCACGCAATTATAGGCACCTGTGTATACATCTGCGCCACATGCAAAACGTTCTGGGCGCGCAACCCCGCGCGGTGTTGCATAAACGGGTTGTGGCCCAGAATAACGAGGGCGGGCATAGCGTGATTGCCCATAGCCATAAGCAGGGGCGCCATAGACAGGTGCAGGGGCATAATATGGAGTATATCCATAGGGGTCATAGACATTACGAGAGCGTACATGCACTGTTTCGCTGGTGACAACACAGCCCCCCAGTGCCGCAGAGCATATTATTGCCAAAACAAGAAATTTTAATCTGCGCATATTGTCCTCATACATCCACTCTATATAATACTAAATTTTAGGCAATATAAAGGCAAGAATATAGGCTTTACATAGATGTCAAAAACATATAAATTTGCTATATAAAAATATGGATTATAATGATGTACGATGTTTTTATAGATATGGATCCTCATCCAAAATATAATGTATTTAATATGGATGTGCGTTTTTTTGAAGGTGAGACATGCATTCAAATACATCGCTTTAATAATTTACCTATTTCTGATTTGCGCATCAATCCTCCTATCAGGCCCTCTATAATTGTGCAGGCTGAAAATACTGCGCGCGTTTTTGCAGATTGCGGCGCGTTGAGCTTTAAGAATTATCATATTGGCCAGATCCCATGTCTCAAAGCATTGAAAAACCTTGCTGTATGGTGTGGTGCGGTGATCGCTGCATATAGTACGCTTCGTCCCAAGTTTAACAACACGCCACAAGATTTTGCATAATCTAACATGTACTGCGCCTTGCAATCTGTTGCAAATCGCCCTAATGCTGTGCCAAACACGCACACCATAAAGAGGCACATATGTCCTACGATCTTATCATCATCGGTTCTGGCCCAGGTGGCTATGTCTGCGCAATTCGCGCCGCGCAATTGGGGCTTAAGGTTGCCATTGTTGAAAAACGCGCCACCCATGGCGGCACCTGCCTCAATGTTGGGTGTATTCCTTCTAAAGCCTTGCTGCATGCCACCGAGCTTTTTGATGAAGCCAGCCATAGCTTTGATAAAATGGGCATTGAAGTGAGCGCGCCTAAAATCAATGTGGCCAAAATGATGGCTTATAAGGATGAAGGCGTTGTGGGCAATACCAAGGGCATTGAATTTTTGCTGAAGAAAAATAAAGTCGACACCTTCCACGGCACAGGCACGCTGCTCAGCGCTACGCAGGTGAACGTGACCCCTGAAAAAGGCGATGCGCAAATTTTGGCAACACGCGGTGTGGTGATCGCTACGGGCTCGGATGTGGCGCAGCTGCGCGGCATTGAGATTGATGAAAAGCGAATTGTGTCCTCCACGGGCGCGCTGCTGCTCGATAAAGTGCCTGCGCATATGCTAGTGATCGGCGGCGGGGTCATCGGACTCGAGCTGGGCAGCGTGTGGAAACGTCTTGGTGCCAAGGTGACAGTGGTTGAGTTTGCGGATCGCATTTTGGCAGGGATGGATACAGAGCTTGCCAAATCCTTCCAACGCATTCTCGAAAAACAAGGCTTTGTCTTCAAATTGGGCGCAAAAGTTACAGCCATCGATAGCAAGGGCAAAACGCTTAAAGTTTCAGTGGAACCTGCAGCAGGGGGCACTGCTGAAATCATCGAGGCGGATGTGGCACTCGTTTCGGTGGGCCGTGTGCCATACACCCAAGGCCTTGGGTTAGAAGCACTTGGCGTGGCGCTCGATGAACGCAAGCGCGTGGTGGTCGATCATCACTATCAAACCAATGTGCCGGGCATTTTCGCCATTGGTGATGTGATCGCAGGGCCAATGCTGGCGCATAAAGCCGAGGATGAAGGCATGGCGATTGCCGAATTGCTGGCAGGCAAAGCAGGGCATGTCAATTATGACGTGATTCCCGGAGTTGTCTACACATCGCCAGAGGTGGCCTCGGTTGGCAAAACGGAGGAAGAACTCAAAGCCGCCAATATTGCTTATAACATTGGCAAATTTCCGTTCACTGCCAATGGCCGCGCCAAGGTGAACATGCAAGCCGATGGCTTTGTGAAAGTGCTGGCCTGCGCTAAAACCGATAAAGTGCTGGGCGTGCATATGATTGGACCGCATGTTGGGGAACTGATCGCTGAGGCGGCAATCGCTATGGAATTTGGCGCATCGAGCGAAGACATCGCACGCACTTGCCATGCCCATCCTACCTTAAGCGAAGCGGTAAAGGAAGCCGCATTGGCCGTAGAAAAACGCGCCATTCATATGTAAAATCGCGCTTTGGTGCATTCAAATATGTAATTTTGACATTCACCAACAAATTTGGCATGAATGTTATACCCAAATTCATTTTTGAATTTGGCAGGAGCGATATCGAACCGCGAAGCGTATTAAGCGTTAGCAAGCTAGCGCTCTAAGGCTGACTATAAGAAAAAAGTGCATGTCTGAAACACCATTGCTTGATCGTATCCAAAACCCAGCGCAATTGCGTCAATTGCCAGAAGGGGAACTTGCGCAATTGGCGGCTGAATTGCGCCTTGAGATGGTCGATATTGTCTCGCAAACGGGTGGCCATTTGGGGGCAGGGCTTGGCGTGGTGGAGCTCACCATCGCACTGCATTATATTTTCAACACGCCTAATGATCAGCTAATTTGGGATGTGGGTCACCAGGCCTATCCGCATAAAATCCTCACGGGGCGGCGCGATAAAATGCGCACCATTCGCCAACAAGGCGGGTTATCAGGCTTCACCAAGCGCTGCGAAAGTGAATATGACCCCTTCGGCGCGGGGCATTCGTCCACCTCCATTTCGGCGGCGCTGGGCATGGCGGTTGCGCGCGACTTTGCCGGCGGAAAAAATAATGTAGTGGCAGTGATCGGCGATGGCGCAATGTCGGCTGGCATGGCCTATGAAGCCATGAACAATGCGGGCGCGCTCGGCTGCCGCTTGATTGTGATTTTAAATGATAACGACATGTCGATCGCGCCACCAGTGGGCGCCATGAGTGCCTATTTGGCGCGGTTGGTATCGGGCGGGGTCTATCGCACCATCCGCGATGCGGCCAAGCAATTGGCGCAAAAATTGCCACGGTTTTTTTATGATAAAGCCCGTAAAACTGAAGAATTTGCCCGTGGATTTTGGACAGGCGGCACATTATTTGAAGAAATGGGCTTTTATTATGTGGGCCCCATTGATGGCCACAACCTTGAGCATCTCATCCCTGTGCTGCGCAATGTGCGCGATATTCCTGATGGCCCCATATTGGTGCATGTGGTCACCAAAAAAGGCAAAGGTTATGAGCCTGCTGAAAACGCCGATGATAAATATCATGGTGTGGTGAAGTTTGATGTGGCCACGGGTGCGCAAATTAAAGCCGCAGCGGGCGCGCCTTCCTACACCAAAGTGTTTGCCAATAGCTTGATCGCCGCCGCCGCGCAGGATGATAAAATTGTCGCCATTACCGCCGCCATGCCTTCAGGCACAGGGCTAGATGCCTTCGCCAAAGCATTTCCGCAGCGTATATTCGATGTGGGTATTGCCGAGCAGCACGCTGTCACCTTCGCGGCGGGGCTTGCCGCGCAGGGCATGAAGCCATTTTGCGCCATTTATTCAACATTTTTGCAGCGCGCCTATGATCAGCTGATCCACGATGTGGCGATTCAGAATTTGCCTGTGCGTTTCGCGCTTGATCGGGCAGGGCTGGTGGGTGCCGATGGCGCCACGCATGCGGGCAGTTTCGATATTGCTTACCTCACCTGTTTGCCCAACATGGTGGTGATGGCACCCGCTGATGAGCTGGAGCTGATGCATATGGTGGCCACTGCGGCCGCCCATGATTTGGGGCCAATTGCGCTGCGCTACCCGCGCGGTGAAGGTGTGGGGCTGGCGCTGCCGCAACACGGCACGCCGCTGGAAATTGGCAAGGGCCGCATTATGCGCGATGGCACACAAGTGGCTATTCTCAGCTTCGGCACACGCTTGAACGATGCGCTGCAAGCTGCTGATATGCTTGCACAAAATGGCATTTATGCCACAGTGGCCGATGCTCGTTATGCCAAGCCGCTCGATGAAGCGCTCATCACGCAATTGGTGCATAACCACGCCGCACTCATCACGGTGGAAGAGGGCAGCGCGGGTGGCTTCGGCGCGCATGTGTTGCAATTTATGGCGGGCGCAGGTTTGCTGGATATAGGCTGCAAAGTGCGCACTCTTACCTTGCCCGATGCCTACCAAGACCACGCTGCCCAAGCCGTGCAATATGCGCAAGCGGGCATTGATGCACAGGCGATTGTGGCCAAAGTACAGGAATTGGTGGGGGATCAAATTATTCCACTTCAGGCTCCCCACCTGTGGGGGAGCTGTCGAGTGAAACGAGACTGAGGGGGGTATTCTTATTCCTGAATTAGATAAGAAAACCCCTCCCCCTACCCCCTCCCGCAAGGGGAGGGGAGAAAGCGCCGCCATGAAACTTGCCCACCTCACCGATATTCACTGGCCGCATGTAGAAATGCCGCCGCTGCATATGCTGTTGAACAAACGGCTGGTTGGCCTGTGCAACTGGCATTTCAAGCGGCGGCACCAACATACCATGGCCGCGCTGAATGCTGTAGTGGCCGATGTGCACGCACAACATGTAGACCACACTGTGCTGACAGGCGACCTCACAAACCTCATTTTACCGCAAGAAATTCAAGAGGTTACGCAGTGGCTTGAGACGCATTGGACACCCCAAACCGCCACAGTCATTGCCGGCAATCACGATGCGTATGTGCCCCATGCACTGCCGCTTGGGTTGCGCGCATGGGCGGGGTTTATGGGAACTTCCCCTCCCCTTGCGGGAGGGGGTAGGGGGAGGGGTTTTCTTTCTGATTCAGAAAATAAGTATACCCCCCTCAGTCACGCTACGCGCGACAGCTCCCCCGCAGGTGGGGAGCAAAGTATAGTGTTCCCCTTTCTACGTCGTATCGGGAATATCTCGCTCATCGGCCTCAACACGGGGCACGCAACATGGCCATTTCGTGCCGTGGGATGGTTGGGCGATACGCAATTGCAGGCGCTGGAACAGCTTCTAATTGACGAAGGCACAGCAGGCCAATGCCGCGTGGTGCTCATCCACCACCCGCCTGCGCATGTGCCGTGTGTCTCAAGAAAACGCCTATTGGATGGCCCACAATTGCAAGATGTGCTGCAACGCCAAGGGTTTGAAGCGCTGCTCTATGGTCATTTGCATGAATTTCGCCACACGCAGCTCGAAACTGCAACGGGCATTGGCCACTGCATCGGCGCGCCATCCGCATCCGACACGCATTACACGCCCACCAAAGGCGCAGGCTATGCGCTGCTCACCATCACGCAAAACGAGGGCGCGTGGGATGTAGGTGTGGAGCATCGGCGAATACTCTGTCATCCTCGGGCTTGACCCGAGGATCTACTTTTAACAACTCATTATGCAATTTTAGTGGATCCTCGGGTCAAGCCCGGGGATGACGAGGTTGAGAGTTTTTCATCAACAATTACATTCGTAATGATCACACGGATTTCTAAGCCATAATCACTCCACCCATTCTCCACATTTCACGGGCATCACAGCGCCCCATGGCATGATGGGTACCGTGGAGGTGGAATTTTCGGGCGAACCGTCGATCAACTTGTCGGAATACACCACATACACCAGCACGTTACGCTTGGCATCGCAGCCGCGCACAATCCTCAAGCGCTTGAATAATATCGAGCGGCGCTCCTCGAACATTTCATCGCCCTGGCGAAATTTTGCTTTAATGGTGATTGCCCCAACTTGGCGGCAGGCCAGCGACACATTCGAAAGTTCTTCTGCAACGCCCAGCAAGCCCGTGAAACCACCTTTTTCAGGCACGGTGAAGTGGCACGCCACGCCCTCCACTTGCGGGTCATCAATGGCATAGGTGGCCAGTTTATGGTCGGGCAATAGGAATTTCCACACGGTATTTTTCTTAAAGATCAATTCCGCCTTCTCGCTGCCCGCGCCTGCGGTGCTAATAAAAAATGTTGCGAGGATCGACGCGAGGGTTAGAAATTTTTTCATGTGCAGCCCCTATTTTTGCCTTGGTATTGCCACGAACTCGTGAGAGAAACAATCGGAAATATAGGGCGATTCATGCTTGCCAAATTGATTGCGTGCTTTGCAGTGATTATGTGCATATTTTTGCCAAATTTGGCATGGGCGCAATCGCGTGAGTGTGCCGATTTGCGCAGCCAATTGGCCAGCATCCCTTCCGATGGCCCACAAGGTGGCTTGGCCGCACAGCAGCTTTCAGAGATTCAAAAAGCGCGTGGTGATTTGGGCCGTTTGCGCTGCGAATTGGCTGCAACACAGCAAAATCCATCGCGGGCGCAAGCGTGTGAAAACATCGGTGCGGCGCTGGATTCGATGGAATCAAATTATGCGCGGTTGTCACGCGGAGGTGGTGGTGGCAATGCCGCATTGCGCGCGCGGATTATTGCGCAAATTAAAAATCAAGGCTGTGATCGGGAGCAAACGGCCCCAGCTGAAGCCATCCGTAATACCCGCCAAGCACCCGCACCTGTGGACACCCAGCAATATCGCGCCCCAGATACCAACACTGAAGGTGGGTTTTTGTCGTGGCTATTTGGCCGCATGAAAAACCCGCAGGCGGGGCAAAACGGGCAATTTCGGGAGCATAATCTAGGTGAGCCAATTGACCCAAATCAGCCCGTTGAACTCATGCCTGATGGCAAACCCGCAATTGGGGGCGGTTTACGCACATTGTGCGTGCGCACGTGCGATGGGTATTATTGGCCGATTAGTTTTTCCACATCATCGCGCGCGTTTGAGCGTGATGAAAATGCCTGCGGCCAAATGTGCCCAACGCAAGATACACAATTATTTTATCATTATAATCAAGGCCAGTGGAGCGATGATATGGTGAGCCTTGAAGGCACGCCGTATAAATCAATGCCCTATGCCTTTGCGTATCGCAGTAAATATAATCCCGAATGTTCATGCCGCCCACTACCCAAAAAAGCCCCGCAGAGTGATGGCAAAATTGCCCCCATTTCTGCTGCGCCAAATACGAGCAATTCTGCTGTGAAAGTGGGTATCGTGGCTGATGAAAACAAGCCTGCGTTAACACCCGTGCCTAATGCTGTGGCGCCAAAAGGGCGTGCATCAGCAAAGTTCTACCCCGTAACAACACCCGTTTCGCAAGACCCGCTGGCGCCATTACCCAAAACCGATGGCGCGTTGCAGCCTGTGCAGCAAGTTCAAGAGAATGTGTTGCGCACGCCGCTCAGCACGCAAGGTGGTGGCTCGAGCGTGAAATATAATGCGCCAGCGCTCACTGATGTGCCATTGGCAAATGGTGCGCGGCGGTAATCATACCAGCGTTGCAAAAAACCGCGCCGAAACCAGCAGTAGAAATACGGCAAACACTCGCTCGAGCGTGCGTTTTTTGAGCCGATGCGCCAGCCGCACGCCAATGGGGGCTGCCCATAAGCTCAATGGAATGATGAGCGCCACTGCGAGCAAATTGACATAGCCCAGCGAAAATATTGGCAATTGCTTCATTTTATCGAGGCCAATCAACATATAGCCCAACATGCCGGGTAGGGCGATCAACACCCCGATGCCAGAAGATGTAGCCACAGCCTTATGGATGGGTTTGTTGTACAATGTCATAATGGTGGTACCAAACACACCGCCGCCAATGCCCATGAGGCTCGACAGTAAACCCACAATCCAGCCCAACACATCAAGCGTTGGCATTTTAGGCATTTCATCGCCAATGCGCCACTCGTCGCGCCCCAGCAGCATTTTGAGCGCCAGCAGCAACGCCACCACAGCAAACACGCCGCGCAGCGTTTCACTCGGGGCATAGCGCGCCACTGCCCAGCCCACTATCACCCCGCCAATGATGCTGAGCGCCCAGCGCTTGAGTAGCGGCACATCCACAGCGTGTTTGGCCAAATGTTTGCGGAATGATTGCAGCGAGGTGGGGATCATCACCCCAAAGGATGTGCCCACCGCCAAGTGCATCCGAAATTCTTCAGGAACATTGAGGAACGTGAACAGCTGAAACAAAATGGGCACCATAATCGCGCCGCCGCCAACCCCCAGCAAACCCGCCATAAAGCCCACAAGCGCCCCTGCACCAATGAGGGCGACGACTAACACAATCAATTCAGATGAAAACCCATCCATTTTCGCACCTTTTTTTGCAGCGTAACGCGCAAGAGAAGTAATTGTCTATAGGGCCAAGTCATCATATGGTGAGCATATATGTGGAAGGAGTTCAGCTATGACAGATGATATTGGCAAAATAACACGCAACGCATATACGTCGGCAAAACAAAATGCCTCGCAAAAAGATCACGGCTATGCACAGTTTGATTCAGAGATCCGCCGTGCCAAAATAGATTTGAATGGCAATGGCGTGACCTCAAAATATGAAGTGGATTTTTTTATGGGAATGCGCCACCACGGGCATTTCGGCCTCGTGCATCTCTAGCCAAGCCGCCGCAATTTTTGAAGCTGCGCATGCACCAAAAATTGTTGAGTTTTCAATAGCCAATGGCATTGTTGCCCTTGTGAATTTAGCATATAAGGCCACTATTCCAGACCAGTGCACGTTCCCAGATGGGTATGACGTTACGCAGTGATTGCCGCCCATGCGCGTTCAAACACTTCAGGCCCAGCACCTTTGGCAAGGCTCTCTTCAGTGAGGATGCGGCGGAATGTGCGCGCGCCAGGCTGGCCAGTAAACAGCCCCAGCATGTGCTTGGCAATGTGGTGCAGCGTGGCACCGTTTTGCAATTGCGCCTCGGCATAGGCACACATAGGCGCGAGCAGGTCTTGCTCAGTGACGATTGGGTCAGCTTGGCCGAAAATTGTGCTGTCCACCTGCGCCAGCAACCATGGGTTTTGATAGGCCGCACGCCCCACCATGGCGCCGTTGAGGCTATTTAGCTGTGTTTGCACCATCTCCAAATCCATAATCCCGCCGTTGATCGCCATTGGCACCTGGGGAAATTGCCGCTTCATTGCATTTACCAGTTCATAATTCAGCGGGGGTACGGTGCGGTTTTGATGCGGGGAAAGTCCCCCCAAAATGGCGCGGCGCGCGTGAATAATCACGCCATCCACCCCTGCGTTGATGATGGATTCTAAAAATCGCGGCAGGGTGGCTTCAACATCTTGATCATCAATGCCAATGCGGCATTTCACTGTGATGGGCACATCAGTTGCTGCCTTCATCGCCCGCACGCACTCGGCCACCACATGTGGCGTGGCCATCAGGCACGCACCAAAGCTGCCGCTTTTCACCCGGTCGGAGGGGCAACCCACATTGAGGTTGATCTCGTCATAGCCGAACGGGTTGGCAATTGCGATGGCCTGAGCCAGCAGGGCGGGGTCGCTGCCGCCCAATTGCAATGCCACAGGGTGTTCTTCTGCATTATAGGCCAAAAACCGTTGCGGGTCATTGCCATACATAATCGCTTGGCAGGTTACCATTTCAGTATAGAGCAGCGCGCGCGTGGTCAGCAGGCGATGGAAATAGCGGCAGTGCTTGTCTGTCCAGTCCATCATGGGCGCAACAGAAAAGCGCCAACTTTCGAAATGGGGAGCAATATGGGGCGGGTTCATGCAGGGGTGTATATCGCAAAATGGCGCGATCCCCAAACTTTTTATCAAAATTGCATTATGATTCTGATGCTTTAGAACCCAAATAAGCGCCAAGAGTTGTGAAAAGCAGTATGCCAACAGCTTTTACAGGTGAAAAATTGGCTTTGAATTTGCCGAAGTTATTGATCCACTTTCCCAAAACTTCAGTGGCGTTGATGGCGACTTGTGGGTCAGTGATCTTATTGCCAATTTTTTTGAGGTCAACAAGGTATAATGTCAGAATGTCTTTCATGCCTTGAAACTCATATTTATGTGGTAATGTGCCAAAGTTATACTGTTGAACAGTTTTAATTTTTGCGTCATGTGAATTTACAAAATCAACAAAATCTTTGCACGCAGTTTTGTATGTTTTATTAAATGTTTTTTCCGCAGTATTTATATTTTTTACCATAATATATTTCCTTACTTTAGATTTTGTTCAATACAAAATATTTTCATATAAAATCTAAGCACGCTAAAATGCGGACGCAAGGCCATTTTATGCATAGCACCTATTCACAATGTGTTTGGAATGGAATGTGTGGGTTCACACCGTTTGCGTGGGGGTATTTTTGCGATTGGCACAATATGCCCCCGCAGCGGCCAGTATAGTGAAGCCAATGATGAGTGGCACTTTTATAGAGTTTTTAAATTTAAGAAATCTGTCTTGAATAATAGGGAGTTTTTCCGCGGCATTTGTGACATTCAATTCATTTAACTCGCCCAATTGCTCACCTTTGGCATTCATACCTTGTTGTGTGTACCGAAGGACATATTGCAAATCAAAATTGATTGCTTTTGCTTCTAATATCGTTTTTGCATCAAGTTTAAGCGCATTAAAACTCATTTGGCTCTCACCAATATCTTGTTTTGGTATATAGCGTTTTAAAATATCAAATAATTCATCTTGAATATGCGTTGCGGATTTAAATAAATCTGTTGCTGTATTTTTTATATCCATGTTAATTTCCTATTATATTATAATGCTTGCATCATTTGATAATGAAAGCAACACTCACCCCCGAAAATGTTCGTAAATTTGCTGTGCCAGCATTTCAGAGATACCATCAACTTGCATCAAATCCTCTAAACTGGCGCCGCCTACGGCTTTTGCGGTGCCAAAATGCCGCATCAGCGCGCGTTTGCGGGTGGGGCCAACACCCGGCACGTCATCCAGCTTTGTGGCGGTGAAGGCCTTTGCACGCTTTTCGCGGTGGGTGCCAATCACAAAACGGTGCGATTCATCGCGCAGGCGCTGGATGTAAAACAGCACGGCATCGCGCGGGGGCAGGGTGAAGGAGGTGAGGTGCGTGTGCGCATCATACATAAAAAAGCGCTCGCGCCCGGCGTCTCGATCAACCCCCTTGGCAATGCCCACCATGGGAATATTGAACCCAAGTTCAAACATCACCTCGCGCGCGGCATTCAGCTGGCCTTGGCCACCGTCGATAAAAATCAGGTCGGGCAGGGGCCATTTTTCTGCGCTGTCTTCCCCTCTCCCTTGACGGGAGAGGGTACCGCGCAGCGGGGGGTGAGGGTGATTTTGAGAAACAATAGTTTCACCCTCATCCGCCCCTATCGGGGCACCTTCTCCCGTCAAGGGAGAAGGAAGTGACACCGAATGCCCAAACCGCCGCCTCAACACCTCGCGCATCATGGCAAAATCGTCGCCCGCTGTGAAATCCGCCGCTTTGATGTTGAATTTGCGATATTGGTTTTTGATGAAGCCCTCACGCCCCGCCACAATAAACGCGCCCACTGCGTTTGTACCTGAAATGTGGGAATTATCATAGACTTCAATACGTTCTGGCGGTTTATCTAAGTGAAACACCTCCGCCAATTTTTGCATCAATTGCAATTGTGTGGCGCTTTCGGCTAGTTTGCGCTTGAGCGCATCGGTTGCATTGCGGGCGGCATAGTCCACAATTTCGCGCTTTTCCCCGCGTTGTGGTGTGGTCAGCTCCACTTTACGATCTGCGCGCTCGCTTAGGGCTTCGGCCAGCATGTCTTGGTCTTCAATCCTCTCATTGAGCAGCACCAGCGCGGGGGTGGGTTTGTCGTCATAAAATTGGCTGATGAACGCCCCCAGCACTTCAGCGCTGGTGTTCTCGCTGCTGGCCTGCGGAAAATAGCTGCGGCTGCCATAGTTTTGAAAATTGCGCACAAAAAACACCTGCACGCAAAAATGCCCCGCCTCGCACGCAATTGCAAATACATCTGCCGTTTCAATATGTTGCAAATGCACATTTTGCGTGTGGCCGATCACCGAAAGTGCATTCAGCCTGTCGCGCAATTTGGCGGCATGTTCAAATTCCAGCCGCTCCGCCGCTTGCTCCATTTCCGCGGCCAGCTGCGCGCGCACTTGGCTAGTTTTACCGTTCAAAAACAACTCCGCCTGCTGCACCAAATGGGCATAGCCCTCGCGCGAAATCTCACCGGTGCATGGCCCCGCGCAGCGTTTGATTTGATAGAGCAAACATGGGCGGCTGCGATTGGCATAATAGGCATCGGTACAGGTGCGCAGCAAAAACACCTTTTGCAGCGTGGTGATGGCATTTTCCACCGCGCCAGATGAGGCAAACGGGCCAAAATATTTCCCGCCCTTGCTGCGCGCACCGCGATGCTTGGTGATCATGGGCGCCTCATGCCCCGTGGTGATGCAAATATAGGGAAAGCTTTTGTCATCTCGCAGCAGAATATTATATTTGGGCTTATAGCGCTTGATATAATTGGCCTCGAGCAGCAGCGCTTGCCGTTCGGTTTGGGTGGTCACAAACTCCATAGCATGCGTGAGGGAGATCATCAGCGTGAGGCGGTTGTTATGCACATTGCCGCGCGCATAATTGCTGACGCGCTTTTTCAGGCTTTTGGCCTTGCCCACATACAGCACTTCGCCGCCTATATCGAGCATACGATATACCCCCGGCGCATCGGGCAGGCGCGTCACATAATCGGCGATCAGCTGCGCGCCAGTGAGTGGGCTGGCTTCCATATGGTGCTACACCCCAAACGCCACAACACTCACCAGCACAATAATTTCTACCAATTGCTGGGTGGCGCCGCCCACATCATTCATAACACCGCCCAGCAAGCGCTGTGAAAGCGAGATAATGCCATATAAAAGCGCGGCAAGGCAGGCGCTCATCAACACGAAGCCGTGGATGGAAAAATAGGGCGCTAAAAATAGTGCTGCCACGCAAAACCCGCCAATGATGATGCCATAAAAATAGGGGGAAGTGAGTGTATCTGATTCCGTTGCCTGCACGTTGGGAAGCAACCCAAATGGGGCCAGCGCCAGCGCGCGCGAAAGTACTGCCGCAGCAAAAATAGCCGCCATGGTAAGCCCCACACTTTCATCCAGCAAAGTGGCAAGTGCTTGCCAACGTACAAGCAAACTCAAACCAAGCGCCATCACACCAAATGTGCCACGGCGGGAATCATTCATAATTTCAAGGCGTTCCTCGGGTGTCTTTCCTTTGATGCCATCCGCACAATCGGCCAAACCTTCTTCGTGTTTGCCACCAGAGAGCACAGCCGCTCCCACTAAAATCAATGCCGCACTTATGCCCACGGGCACATGTAGCACCGACAAAATCAATACCAAAATGCACAATGCGCCGCCGATGATGGCGCCAACGGGCAGGGTGAAGCGCGCCAGCATATTCAGCGAGGCGGGATAATCGTTAGGCGCGAATGGCAGCGGCACGCGCACCCAATGTGTGAGGGTGCTCATGCATTGATCTTTCATGCGGTACCAATCTTGCGCGATATAATATTTTTTGAATTGCTCTTGCATGTGAATGTTCCTATGAAGCGTTTGCCCATCATGCAACAGGAGTAGACATTTGACAAACCCATTTGATGATATTCGTGCGTTAATTTTAGGAATGCCTGCCGCAAACGAAACCGCAATTGCGGCAGTGCGGGCGCGCACGGCGCAATTTGGCATGCCGCATGGTGCATTTGGCCGTTTAGAAGAGATAGTGGAATGGTATGCGGGGTGGTCTGGCCAATCAAATCCGAAAATCAAAAAGCCGTTGATGGCAATTTTTGCGGCAAATCACGGAATTGCAGTGCACGGTGTTTCAGCATTGCCTTCTGATATGACTCAAAAAATGGTGGCGCATTTTGCGGATGGCAGCGCGCCGATCAACCAAATGTGCCACACCAATGCGGTGGGTTTGCAAGTGTTTGAGCTGGCGTTAGAAAGCCCCACGGCCGATTTCACCATTGCACCAGCGCTGAGCCCAACAGAATGGGCCGCCACATTTGCCTATGGCATGGAATGCCTGGCCAGCCAGCCTGATTTATTATGTTTGGGCGAAATGGCGGTGGGGGGCACAACATCTGCAGCGGCAATTTGTACTGCGCTTTATGGTGGCGGCGCAGCCGCATGGGCGGGTGGCAATTCAGCCAAATTGGCGCAAAAAATTGCAGTGATCGAGCAGGGGCTAGAGCGGCACAAGGACATATTGAAGGATCCGCTTCAAGTGATGCAATGTCTTGGTGGGCGCGAAATTGCTGCGATGGCAGGCGCGATTGTAGGGGCGCGTTATCAAAAGATACCAGTTGTGCTAGATGGGTTTGTTACAACTGCTGCGGCTGCAATTTTACACGCGATCAGCACAACTTCGATTTCGCATTGTGTGGCAGGGCACGCCTCTGGTGAGGTAGTGCATGCGCAACTCATTGAAAAATTACAATTGAATCCATTATTGTCCTTGAATCTCACGCTTGGTCAGGGCACTGGAGCTGTGTTGGCAGCAGGTGTCATTCGCGGTGCAATTGCAACCCATAATGGAACGAGTGCCCATTTAATAGAAGAATAGAAAAATTTATAAACTTGTAAGTTGTATTTTTATAAAATTTTAAGGTTTATATTTCTATCATGCATTGTGCCAAATTACAATATGGGGTTGCAATGACTGATCAAAGTGCTGAAGACATGCAAAGACAGCTTGCGGTTTTAAATCGAATGTATCGTAATTTTGATGTGGGCAATGAGTCTGATTATGTCGATACAATACGGCGTGATTTGGCCGCTGAAGGGTTGATCGTGCGGCAGTGCCCGCATTGGTGTGAGCGCATGGAGGTGCTGTGTGGGTGTGTGATGGATGCCAAACCCGCTAATGAGTGCATTGTAGCAGGAGTGACGCCTGGAGATTTTGTAACCAATCCTAAGGCGTTACAAAAATTTGCAGATGTGGTTTAGGGTCGGCGCACTCTAAATATTAGTGAGCATTGCATGCACTGCGTCTGCTGCGGCGGTGCAGGTTTGCAGATTTTTACCGCGAATGATAATTTGTGTGGCAAAGCCTTGCGCGGTGAAGCGCGGGTAGCTGCCAATGCTCACAGTGGGGTGTTGCGCAGCAATTTCGCGCAGTGCTTCGGCATAAGTGCCTTCGCCAACACGTGTGTCGATTGTCACCACATGCAAGGGCTGGCCTTTTGCCAGCTGCGGGGCGAGGGCGTCCATCATCACCTGCATAATATTGGGCACACCCGCCATTACATGCACATTTTCAAGAATAAACCCTGGCGCTTTTGAGATAGAATTGGGGATGAGCGCTGCGCCATGCGGAATGCGCGCCATGCGGCGGCGGCCAGCGTTCAAATCTTCTGGGGCATAGCGTTCCAATAGCATTTCAATGGCCTGCGCATTTTCTGAAATGGGCACACCAAAGGCTTTGGCAATGGAATCAGCAGTAATATCATCATGCGTGGGGCCAATGCCGCCGCAGGTGAACACATAATTGCATTCCGCGCGCAGTGCATTTACCGCTTCAACAATTGCCGCTTCCTCATCGCCAATCACCCGCACTTCGCGTAAATTTATGCCCAAATTGGTGAGATATTCGGCAATATAGCCGATGTTTTTATCCTTAGTGCGACCGTTGAGGATTTCTTCGCCAATGATGATGAGGGCTGCAGTTGGGTTCATGGTTTTCTCCATTTACTTCTCCTCTCCCCTTGCGGGAGAGGGTGGCGCAGTGCGCCGGGTGAGGGGTTTTCTTTTCTGACTTAAGGGTAAGAATACCCCCCTCAGTCTTGCCAATATAGGATTGGTTCGACAGCTCCACCGCAAGGAGGGAGCGGAAGTATTAGAAATTAGGGCAAGCCTTGGAAGACTTTGATCACTTACCTCCGCACCAGTACCAAATTCATGCGGGTTTCAGCTTGAATGGTGTAATTTTTCTCAGCCAATAGCCCGAGCAAATCACTCGCCCAGCGGGTGCGGGCGTTCTCAAGAATAATGAGTTTCGGCCATAAATGCTCTGGCGCATCGCGGAAGAATGGCGCGAGGATTAAATCCTCCGCACCTTCCACATCCAGCTTCATGGCATCAATGCGGGGCAGGGCTTCTTCCGTGGCAAGGCTGAGCAGCGTTTTGCACGGCACGGTGAAGGTGTGAATGTCGCTCATATCGGCCTGGCCAAGCAGCACCACAGAGGCCTCACCCTTGTTTTTGGTATTGAGGAATAGTGTCATCTCGCCGTCTTTATCGGCCAATGCGCAGGCCAGTGCTTTCACCATATGCGTGGGGTTTTGGCTGAGGTTATAGAGCAAGCGCTCATACACATCGGGCTGGGGTTCAAACGCATACAGCCGTGCGCCAACGCCCACCAACGTACTGGCAAATAAGGTGTAGGCGCCAATATTCGCGCCAACATCAAGGAAAATGGCATCTTGCGGCAAATGGGTGCGCATCGCCTCACGTTCCACCACATCGAACAATTGCGGTGTGAACAGCATACGTTTTTCGCACAGGTTTTGTTGTGGGTAGAGGCGCAAATGTAACCCCCACACGCTGGTGTCATAGGGATTGTTGCGGCCGATCATCAACAATCGGCGCAACACAAAGGCAATCCGTTTGGGAAACCATAAGTTGGGCATGGCGCGCGTGATTTTGAGCACAAGGCGTTGCCAAAGGGTTGGGGCAAATGTACCAAATTCAGGCGCGGTGTATTGCATGGGGGCAAGATTCCAGATTGTATGTTAAAATTATCTATCAGCGATTTGTTGGGATAGCAAAACAGAAATTTTCTGATAGACACAATGAGTGAAAATTAGGCTAGACTATGAACATGTATATAAACGCGAAATCTGCGCCATTGCGCAACACAGGGCAAATTAAGCTGCATGGCGAAGAGGGATTCGCTGGCATGCGCAAGGCGGGTGCGCTCACGGCGCAAGCGCTGGATATGATGGCCGATGTGGTGAAGCCAGGTGTCACCACCAACCAGCTGGATAAAATTGCGTTTGAATTTGCGATGGATCATGGCGCATACCCCGCACCGCTCAATTATCGCGGCTTTCCCAAATCGATCTGCACCTCGATCAACCATGTGGTGTGCCACGGCATTCCCGACGATAAACCCTTGCGTGAAGGCGAAATTGTGAATGTGGATATTACATTGATTGTGGATGGCTGGCACGGCGATGCCTCGCGTATGTATAGTGTGGGGGACGTGCCCGTGCGCGCTAAGCGGTTGATGGATATTACCTATGAGTCGCTGATGCGGGGGCTTGCGGTGGTAAAATCTGGCGCCACCACGGGCGATATTGGCTTTGCCATTCAGTCTTATGCCGAGAGTGAACGCTGCAGTGTGGTGACAGATTTTTGCGGGCATGGGCTTGGGCAATTGTTCCACGACATGCCCAATATTTTGCATTATGGCCGCAAAGGGGAGGGGATTGAGCTGAAAGCAGGCATGATTTTCACCATCGAGCCTATGATCAATTTGGGCAAGCCTGATATAAAAGTACTTGCCGATGGCTGGACAGCTGTGACGCGCGACAGGGCACTCACCGCGCAATATGAACATTCATTGGGTGTGACAGAAAACGGCTTTGAGATTTTCACCCTCAGCCCGCGTGGGGTTGATAAAACGCATGTGTTGGGGTGATCTCACTTCTGCTCCCCACTTGTGGGGGAGCTGTCGAACCAATCCTATATTGGTGAGACTGAGGGGGGTATTCTTACTCATTCTAAGAAAGAAAACCCCTCACCCGCCTCTTTGAGGCACCCTCTCCCACAAGGGGAGAGGAAAGAGAAAAACGGGTAAGCATGGCAAAAAAAACGCGCGGCACTAAAGGGTTAGAAGAGGGGTTTTCCCCTATAACGGGAAATATGGCAGTTACTGCAGCGCCGATTGAAGCGGAAGATTTGCTGAAAGATTTTTTTCCTCAACATCGCACAACACCAGATGAGGCCCACCCAAAAACCATCAAAAGTTCAAAGACATCTCTCAAAGACAAACTCCATCATGAGGGGCATCGGGAGCGGTTGCGGGCACGATTTGTGAGTGCTGGCGATACCGCATTGCCCGACTATGAATTGCTGGAATTGATGCTGTTTCGGGCATTACCGCGCCGCGATGTGAAGCCACTGGCCAAATTATTGATCAAAACCTTTGGCAGTTTCGCTGAAGTGTTGGCCGCACCTATTCTTTTATTGAAGCAAGTGGAGGGTATGGGCGAGAGCGCCGCCATTGAGATTAAAATTTATGAGGCGGCCGCGCGCCGCTTTGCCAAAAATCGCATCCATAAAAAGGAAGTGCTGGCCAGCTGGCAAGGTGTGCTTGAATATTGCCGCACCGCCATGGCCTATGAGGTGAAGGAGCAGTTTCGCCTGTTGTTCCTGGATAAACGCAACCAGCTGATCGCCGATGAGGTGCAGCAAGTGGGCACCATCGACCATACGCCTGTGTACCCGCGCGAGATTGTAAAACGCGCGCTGGAGCTTTCGGCCTCGGCCATTATTTTGGTGCATAATCACCCATCGGGCGACCCAACACCTTCATTGGCGGACATTAAAATGACCCACCAAATTATTGCCGTGACAAAACCACTTGGCGTTGAGGTGCTCGACCATATTATTATTGGTAAAAACGGCCATGCCAGTTTGAAAGCATTGGGGCATATGTAAAATTTATTCACACAAGCAATTGCGCATGTGTAATAAATCAGCTATCACACGATTGTGTGCGGACGTGGCGGAATCGGTAGACGCAACGGACTTAAAATCCGTCGATGTTACAGTCGTGCCGGTTCGACTCCGGCCGCCCGCACCAGCCTACGCGCTTTGCGCTACGGCTTGGCACGCCAGTAAAATTTTATCGCAAAGTGCCTGATGGCAATTGCCGTTCAATTACTGGAGATAGTTACAATTTTACTGAATTTTCGACTTAAATTTTATAAAAATGCTGCTATGCTCACTCTATATCAATCAGAATGGGGCAGATATGTTTGTTATTCGGGTTATCTTTAGTGCTGTATTTTTTGCGATATTTGCAACTTCAGGCGCTTTTGCACAAACCACTCCGTTGCAAATTTCAGAAAAAATATTTCCTTCCACAAGGGAATGGAAAACGGTTGCGCATTTTGTGCCATTGACAAAAAAAGAGCTATTAGCGCGCGGAGCTGTGATCAAATCAGCCTATTTGGCATCCCCCCTCAAGGAATTTGAGCAAAAATCTTGCTCATTTATCGATAAAACTCTGCAAGACCCAACCGCGCAATTTCGCCAATTCGATATTAATGACGATGGCAAGTTCGATATTATCTATTCAGGCCCTGCGCCATGTGCGGAAGGCGATGTGAGCGTGGTGTGGTTTGGAACGGCAACTGGCTATGAAGTGAAGCACACGAGCCCGTTTCAAAGCCTTATTTTGAAGCTTCGCCCCGCGCAAGAGCCGTTGATTTCCAGTTTCGCAGTGGGGTGCTGTGCAAGCTTGAGCGATGAATATATATTGGGTACTTTTGACAATCCACGTCAAGACGGCGCATTAAAAATATTAAAGACAGTGGAATTGCCAAAGCTATACTTACCACAACAAACCAGTTTTGTGGCCATACGCACATTGGCACTGCGCAGTTCGCCAGCCATTCACGATGAATATTCCAAAGAGCAAAGTGAATTTATGGGTATTGCCGTGTTTGGCAATATTCAACGGCGCTATTTGCAAGGCGCTCGCGGTGCAGTTTTAGCGCGGCAAACCCATGCCAATGGTAAAGAATGGGCGTTTGTAATTATGAACCAAAACAGCGATGCATTGATGACAGAAAACCCTATGGATGTTGGGTTTGGCTGGGTCATGGTGGATGAAATACGATGAATATCACGCCACCCGCCAAATGCGCACTACCCCTTCGGCACGCAGTGTGCGTTTGGTGAAGGTTTTGCGTTCATAACGCTTAAGGTTCGACATTTTTGCGGCTGCAGCTTTGATCATTGGTACGTCAAACACAGGCAACTCTATGCAGTCCCCCACATCCATGGTATCGAGCGGAATGCGATAACACATGTTTTTGGGTTTCAGCGCCGGAATGGGGATATTCTTTTTGATTTCAAAGTGATGTGACATTGCAATCTCCCTGGTTGCTTGATGCAGCTCACAGATTTCGCGAAATATCGCGATGTGTCAATATAAAAAAGTAATGTGCCAGCGTAATTCGCGAAAATTCAGTTGCAATAATGGTGAGTGATTACAAAATTAAAGCTAAACCTGCGTCGTGACCTTGCCGCACACACGCCCAATAATCTGAATATCGGCAATTGGCACTTCATGCGCGGCGTAATTTTTATTGTCCGAAATGATGTTGACGGTAGGGCGCACATGTTGCGGTACAATCTCAACGCGTTTGACCACAACGCCCACGCCATCCCAAATTGCGAAAATTCCTGAGGGCGAGGGCGAGATGTGCTGGGTGTTGATAAATACCAGATCGCCATCATAGAGCGAAGGCATCATGCTATCCCCTTGTACCTCCACCACGCGCAGGTCGCTTGGCGCGGCGCGCAGGGTGTTGCGTATAAATTTCATTGGCACATCCCAATTTTGCTCTGAATTGGGGCTTGAGAAGCGCTCATCTCCATCATTCAGTGTAAAATTAAGCAAATGCGGGGCAATTGTTGGCACATCTATAGTGCGAATGGTGGCCATTGTTGTAAGCGCTGTGCCGTTTGGTGTGGCGATAATGAACGGAATTTCGCCATTCATCGCGGCAATAATATTGGCAGTGGAGCATTGCAGCGCTTGAGCTAATTTCTGCAAATTTTCACCACGCACAGAGCGTTTACGGTCATAAATAATGTCGGTAATAAAATTCGAGGTGAGGCCGCCAGCTTTGGCCGCTTCACTGGGGCCACGCCCGATGTCCTTTAGTCGTTGTTCTACAAATGATTTTAAGCTCATGAACCCACGTTTACAGAAAAAAACCGATGTTGAAATGATTATATTTCGCAATTATTCGCGGTTTATAGCGCAGAAATGAGAGGTTGTCGCGATAAATTTGAAGTTATAGAGCGCTCGATGTTATTATTTTTTAGTGTCATCCTGAGGCATTGCCGAAGGACCTCCCTGAGTTAGAGCGCGGTCGGCGGGGGATCCTTCACTCCCGTCTTCGCTGCGCTTCGCCGAGGCAGGTCGTTCAGGATGACGGCGTTATAAGGTATACCGCCCCAACACCACCTGCGTATCGCCGATCATGCGGGTGTCGATCAGCTCCACTTGTGGGGGCAGGGTGATGGTGGCGGTGGCGCTTTCTTCCAACACAATCAGCGCTTCATTGGCCAGCCAGCCACCAGCAATCGCCGCTTGAAGCGCCATTTCACCGAGGCCTTTGTTATAGGGTGGGTCGAGCACGATCATATCAAATGGGGAGAATGGGTGCGCCGTGCCAATTTCATTCGCGGCGCGGTTGATGAGTTTTGTGCGCGCGGCCACGCCAAATCGCTGCACATTTTCGCGGATCAACGCGCGGGCTTCCACGCCATTATCAACAAATACGCAAAAACTGCTGCCGCGCGAAAGCGCCTCTAGCCCCATGGCGCCCGTGCCCGCGAATATATCGAGCACGCGCCCGCCCGCCAGAACCTGCGGAAAGCGGTGGGCAATTATGTTGAAAATGGTTTCACGCACTCTGTCAGAAGTTGGGCGTATTGGGCTGTTTTTATTGCTTAATTCTGGCGTTGCCAGCGCGCGCCCTTTGAATGCCCCCCCCACTATGCGCATGAATTAGCCCCGCTTGCCACCGCGATTGCCGCCACCCGAAAATGGCCGGCCACCACTGCTGGGCTTACTGTAGTTGGGGCGATCTCCACTTGGGCGTGCGGCACCGCCTGTGCGGGGTTTATATTCACCACGAGGGGCACGATCTTCGCGTGGCTTGTATTCGGTGCGCTGGGCATCGCGGTTTTCGCCGCGTGGTTCATCCATGCGAATATAGTAGCTGCTGCGTTTTGCGGTTGGATGAGCAGGTTTTGTGTCGCGGCCACCTTCGCGGGGGGAGGTTGATTTTTGTGCAAAGCTGTTGCGTGGTTTGCCGCCTTCACCGCGTGCGGGGCGTGCACGATACTCACCAGAATCGCCTTCAGAGCGCGGCGCACGTTGAAACTCTACTTCACCTGCTTGCGCGCCTGCATAATGAGCGGCTTTGCTGGTGGCTTTGTATGGCGCGCGCGCGCCATCATTCGTGCCACGCGGAGTGTATGGGCGGGCAGGGCGGTCTTCACGCGGTTTATATTCACCACGCGGTGCGCGGTCTTCATTGGCGGGGGTGGCTGGTGTGCGGCGCACGCGCTCATAGCGATCTTCGCCCTCAGGGCGTTCGCGTAAAACACGTTCAAATGCGGGGCGTTCCCATTTTTTCTTCTCATCCGTTTTGGGGGAGCGTTCTAATTTGCGGGCACCACCTGCAAATTTTGATGTACCGCCACGATTAGGGCGCGGCGCATGGGGCGATCCTGCTTCGGGTGTTACGAGTTTCACTTGGCGCAATGGGCTTTCAAAATCGAGATTGCCCTGCTTAGTGAGATTGGGGCCGAGTTGATCTTTCAAAATGCGCATTGGCACTTCTTCAATTTCGCCCTCTGGCATTTCGCGCAATTGGAACGGCCCGTATGACACACGAATAAGGCGTGTCACTTTCAAGCCAAAACTATCGAGCACCTTTTTAATCTCGCGGTTTTTGCCCTCGGTAAGGGTCATCACCAGCCAGATATTATCGCCTTGCACGCGGTCAATAATGCACTCAATCGGTTCATAATGAATGTCGTCCACCACCATGCCTGCGGCCATTTGGTCGATTTGGTCTTGGCTGAGCACACCAAACGCCCGCACGCGATAGCGGCGTGTCCAGCCCGTTTTTGGGTGTTCCAGCAAGCTGGCCAACGCGCCATCATTGGTAAGCATCAGCAAGCCTTCGGTGTTAATGTCCAGGCGGCCAACCGAAATCACACGCGGTAAATGCTCGGGCATCGCGCTAAAAACAGTGGGGCGGCCCTCAGGGTCCCACTCGGTGGTCACCAATCCACGTGGTTTATTATAGAGCCACAGCCTCGTGCGTTCACGCGTGGGCAGCGGTGCGCCATCCACAATAATTGTGTCAGAGGTGCCAACATTCAGCGCGGGCGAGGTGATGATCGCGCCATTCACACTCACGCGGCCAGCCACAATCCACGCCTCCACATCGCGGCGAGAGCCAAGCCCTGCGCGGGCGATCACCTTGGCCACACGTTCTTTATCCGCGGCAGGGGCAGTGGTTTCAACAGGGGCGAGTTCGGCTGGTGTTTGTGATTTTTTTGACATATAAGGCTGGTAGCACAGCTTGCAGTGAAAGCCAACTGTGCACTTACCCCTCTCCCTTGACGGGAGAGGGTGTCACGAAGTGACGGGTGAGGGTGTCCTTAAATAGTGCATTTCACCCTCATCTGCTGCTGCGCAGCACCTTCTCCCGTCAAGGGAGAAGGAAAAGAGAGGACACAATGTTACAACACCCAATGGAACTAGCCTTGTTTGAGGCCGAAGTGGCAGGTGCGCGCGGCGAAGTGCCCGTGGGCGCGGTGATCACGAATGACGCCGGCAAAATCATCACATCAGCGGGCAATCGCACACGCGAGCTGAACGACCCCACCGCCCATGCCGAAGTGCTGGCTGTTCGCCAAGCCTGCGCGCAGCTAGGGCAGGAGCGGCTGGTGGGCTATGATTTGTGGGTGACGCTTGAGCCATGCCCCTTATGTGCAGCGGCCATTTCCTTTGCGCGGATCCGCCGATTGTATTTTGGCGCGTTCGACCCCAAAAGCGGCGCGGTGGAGCATGGCGTGCAATATTATGCCGATCCATCCTGCCACCACGCGCCTGAAACCTATGGCGGCATTTATGAACATTCCGCTGCGGAATTGTTACGGCGCTTTTTTGCTGAGCGTAGAAACAATGGTTAACTGTTAACCTTCCTCAAAGTTACGATTTATTTAGTTTGAATTTTAAACGTATTTTATGCGGTCTGCTGTAGTGTCAAGTTATAGACAGGGAAAACCTGCGAAACAAAAACTGACAGTGAGGCGTTACAATGTTGAATACAGGTGAAAACCCACAAGCGTTACCAGTTGGTCATGCACATAGCCATGAAACAGAGGTTGATTACTATCTCGATGCCATCAACTTAATTGAACGCGCTCATCGTAATTTGCTAGAGGTTGTGAAGGACGACTTCGAGCGGGCTGGGCAAGATGATATGAACCCTGTGCAAGCGCTGATGCTGTTCCATATGGGCAGTGCGGAAATGAGCGCGGGTGAGCTGCGCAGCCGAGGCCATTATTTGGGTTCGAATGTGTCGTACAACCTCAAAAAATTGGTGGAAGCGGGCTATATCGACCACAAACGCTGCAAATCGGACAAACGCGCTGTGCGAGTGAAGCTGACCCCCAAAGGCATGGAAATTGCCGACCGCGTGGCCGCGCTGTTCACGCGTCAATCGGGCATGATCGCAACAATGGGCGAGCTCACTCATGATGAAATGGCCAATATGAACATTGGTTTGCAACGGATTGAACGGTTTTGGAGCGATAGCGTGCGGTTTCGGCTTTAATACGCTCTGTTCATGAAATGATGATGAAATCCCCAGAGGAGGCTCTTATGTGGTGGTGCTAAAACAAACAACGCCTTGCAAATGCAGGCAAATCTAACCCCATCCTCGGCGCTATGCTGGGGATGTAGTCGTTTGATGCCTATGCATTTTTTTTAGATAAAAAACCACCACACCAAATGCTGGCACTCAGTAATACAGCGCCAATAAACGCAAGGGGAAGATGCTTTACTATTGCGGGCACAAGTTTTTTAACATTGGCAATTTGCACTTTTGCTTTTTCAATTATGTTTTCCATCTTTTCATAATTAATACGCAGATAATCCGCCTTGTCATGGCTGGTTGTTGTGCTGCTTTGATATTTAGGATCTCCCCACCATTTGGTTATATGATAAGTTTGATCTGGCGCAGCTTCAACTTCTGTTAAGTGTGGAATATTTTTAGTTTTCATAAAATCTAAAATACTCGCCAATTTATCCAAGCTACTTGACACGCTGGTTGCAGAGGTCAGGGGTACGTTGATTTTTGGTGTTTTGCCTAATAGTTGGCCAGTGAAAACATCATATGCAGTTTGTATTTTAGAAGTTTCACTTTTTAGGGTTTCAAGTGTAATGGCCATAATGGTCTCCTAATAACATCTTTATTAAGAAATTTAACCAGATGAGTGTATGTGTCAATCGGTAATTATTATACGTTGCGGTCTCACTCAAACCAGCCTTTTTGCTTCTGTCCACCACCGCTACCGCCGCGTTTCATGTCCGATTCAATCAATAGCGCAGTCGAGCGGTTACCATTCAGGCGCGCGCGGTAAATTTGCGTGTTTTCCATCACGCGCATCACATAATTGCGGGTTTCGGTGAAGGGTATGCGTTCCACCCAATCGATTGCGTCCACCTGTGTGCGGGGGTCGCCATATTTTTGCACCCATTCGCGCACACGCCCAGGGCCCGCATTATAGGCGGCAAATGTCATGATGTAGGAGCCATTATAATTGGCCACCAATTCCCCCAAATGGGTGGAACCAAGTGATGCGTTGTAGCCTGGGTCTGTGAGGCGTGAACCATCCCAGCCAATGCCGAATTTGCGGGCGGTTTGTGCAGCTGTGGATGGCAGCATTTGCATGAGCCCAACCGCGCCAGCGGAGGAGCGGATTTTGGGGTCGAACTCACTTTCTTGGCGTGCAATTGCATAGACCACGGGCTTTTCCACGCCAGGGCCTGTCATATTATAATTGGGGACACCATCGGTTGGGTAGGAAATTTGCGTAAGGATAATGCCGCGCGTTGCTGCCGCTTTGCCCACCAGCACACAGTGTTTTGCGGTGCCATCTTCATTGAGTAACTCGCCAAGTGCGGCCAAATGGCCAGCGCTGCCCAGCTTATTGGCGAAATCCTTCACAAAGCTGTTTGAAATCTCAAGCTTATCGGCTTTGATCAGCAGTAAAATCGCCTGATAAATTCGTGAGCTAGAAATGGCGGCTTTGTCACCACCACTGGCTTGGGGTGAGGGCGGGAGCGAAAGCTCATCCGCCCCAAATTTGGCGCGCGCCAACTGGCCATAATAGGTGGTGGGGTATTGCGCCGCGTTTTTATAGTGCCATTCCGCTTGTCCGCCATTGCCCATGGCTTCGGCCGCGCGGCCGCGCCAATAGCTGGCACGCGATTGGCTGATGGGGCGTTTGGCAATTTCATCAAGCTTGGCAAAATGACGATCGGCCTTGTGCGGGTCGTTTTGAAACCGTAGCGCGATCCACCCCGCTAGAAATTCTGCATCCATTTGGTTTGTGTCTACCGATGTGCCATGGTCGCGCGCCACTTGATAGGCGGTTTGCATATCATTCGCGTCCATCAACCCACGGATCACCTGATGGCGGGCGCTCCACCAACTATCGCCTTGGCCAAGTGAATTGGCGGCTTCACGCAATTTACCGCCGCGTAACATGCTAGAAACACCGCCTCGCTCTGAACCGCTGGAGGTACTGCTGCGGGCAGTTTCCCCATTGGCCATGCGCTGAATCTGCGTGGCTTCTGGCCAATCTGGGTTATTTTTAACGAAGTTGCCAGCCATTTGCTGCGCATCCTTAGGGTAGGCGCGGCGTAAATAGACCCATTGCACAAGCGCGTGTGCGGCAGAATTGGCGCCGAACTGTTGTTTTGCCGCTTCAATTGCGGAGGTGTCGCCTTTTTCAGCGCCATCAAGCATGGTGCGGATCACAGAGCCTGAAATATTATTACTTTCGCCACCGCCACCAAATAAAAACGCGTGTTTTTGTGGTTTTGAAGGCTGCGAGATCGAGCCGGTGGTTACGGCTTCATCCTGCGCAGCGTGTTGCGGCTGTTTGAATAGATCCCACGGCGCAAACTCGGCATGCACGGGCGCTGCGCTCATAATGAGTGCCAAAGCGGTGGAAGTAAAAACTGCGCGCATCACGAATCCTTATGCTGTTTTAAGTCTATCAGCTTTCATCTTAAACGCTAGAAGGGTTGAAGAAGGGTGAATATTGCATGGAATTATGAACTTATTAACGATATGCAGCAACACATTCTCAATCATAGGGGTGTAAAGATAAGATATTCATAGAGGCTTGCAATGTTAGACAAATTATTCGGTGTGCTCAATTCCCAAACCGCAACGCGCATTGATGCGCAGCAAAATTCTAACGATTTTGGCAAGGCGCTGCAGCTGAACCAACCCACGGGCGCTGAAGGTGTAACAGGCGCGGCGGGGCTCGATTTGAACAGCTTGAAGCTGCGCGGCACGCTTGAAGATTTTGATTTTAACGACCCGCAAGCACAGCAAGGGATTATGGCGATGCTGAAAAACCCCAATGTGGTGCATGCATTGGTGGAGATGATTAAGCAGAAATTTGG
>JANPGK010000023.1:0-104466 GCA_031423895.1 Hyphomicrobiales bacterium | reverse complement strand
GAAGACCATCTGATTGGCGACAGCGCGCCGATGGTCGCGCTCCGCGACATGGTCAGGCGGGTAGCGAATTCTTCCGCTTCGGTCATGATTTGCGGACCATCCGGATCCGGCAAAGAAGTCGTTGCCCGCGCTATCCATGCCGCCAGCGCGCGCGCCGCCCAGCCCTATGTCGCGCTCAATTGCGGCGCCATTCCGGCGGAGCTCATCGAATCCGAATTGTTCGGCCATGAGAAGGGCGCATTCACTGGCGCACAAGCGCGGCGATCGGGCCATTTCGAAAACGCCAACAACGGCACGCTTTTTCTCGATGAAATCGGCGACATGCGGTTTGATATGCAAGTGAAATTGCTCCGCGTGCTTGAGGACGGCATGATCTCGCGTGTCGGCGGCAACAGCAATTTGGCGGTCGATGTCCGCATCATTTCGGCAACGCACCAGAAAATCGACAAGGCGATTGGCGAGGGCCGCTTTCGCGAAGACCTTTTCTTCCGGCTAGGCGTGGTCCTGCTGCACGTCCCTGACCTTGCCGCACGCGCCAACGACATTCCTCAATTGATCGCCCATTTCCAAAAGGGCCGCACCGGCTTGCTGTGCCGTTTCGACGCAAGCGCCGTGACCAGACTGATGGCGCATGACTGGCCGGGCAATGTCCGCGAACTGCGCAACGTCATCGAACGCGCCAATGTGCTTTTCGGCGGTGAGACAGTCGATGCTTTCGGTGTCGATCAGCTACTGGGCCGCGCGGCGCCCAAGCTGTCGGCGCCGCAGCCTGCGCCTCATATTATCATCGCGCCGGTCAGCTCATATTCGCCAATCGATCTGAAGGCGCAAGTCGAGCAGATGGAGCTGGAGCGCATTCAGGCGGCGCTGGCCCACGCCGATGGCGTGATTTCCGAAGCGGCGCGCATGTTGACGCTAAAGCGCACCACCTTGATTGAAAAGATGCGCAAATATCGGCTGGAGAAAATCGCGGCCTAGAAAAACTCGGTCAACGGCATCGTGTCGCGCTTGCGATATTGCCGGTCGGTAGGCTGGACGTCTTTTAGTTCTGGTTCCGTGATCACCAGTTCCAACCGGATGATCTGCACCGTTGCGGTCGCCACGCGGGTTGCGCGCGGTAGCGGTGCGGCGGGGGTAGCAGCCAGCAGTAAGGGCAGAAGCGCAAACATGCCCAAATGTAAACGCCGCTTTAACCATCGGGGGCAAGGTCGAATGAAGGTTAATGGCAGAAACATCACATCAAAAAACGACGCTTCGCCGCCTTTGTTAAATGCTGTACCGTTACGCGACACGCGCGGACCGTAATCTAAACCAACAAAGGCGGTTGCGCCCGCGCAGCGGCTTTGCTAGTGGCGCGCTCCTACTTGTCTAGGCAAATGCGGCCATGGCGGAATTGGTAGACGCGCAACGTTGAGGTCGTTGTGGGCGAAAGCCCGTGGAAGTTCGAGTCTTCTTGGCCGCACCAGACAGTTTGAGTTAAGCCTTCGCCTTCAGACTTTCAGCAACCTTGACGCTGTGCCTTTCAAGCGCCTCGACGATTTTGCCTGCGCCTTCCAGATCACCCCAGAACATTGGACCGCCGCGATAGATTGGCCAGCCATAGCCGTAAATCCAGACGACATCGATATCGGAAGCGCGCTGCGCCTTGCCTTCCTCAAGGATTTTATAGCCTTCATTGACCATTGGATAGAGTGTGCGTTCGACGATTTCCTGATCCGTAATTTCGCGTTTCGGAAGGTTGGAAGTGGCGCGGAATTCCTCGATGATCGCCAGTGCCTCGGCGCTCGGCGTCCCAACGCGCTTCTCGTCATAATCGTAAAAGCCCTTGCCGTTCTTCTGCCCGAAACGGCCAGCCGCGCATAGTCCATCGCGAATGCTTTCAATGCGCGATGGGTCGCGGTGCCAGCCAATGTCGAGACCGGCCAAATCGCTCATCTGGAATGGCCCCATCGGCATTCCGAAATCGGTATGCACCTTATCGATCTGCGCCGGAGTCGCGCCTTCGAGCAGTAACTGCATGGCCGGTTGCTGCCGCGTAGACAGCATCCGATTGCCGATAAATCCGTGGCAGACGCCAGCAACCACGGCGACCTTGCCAATCTTCTTGCCCAGCGCCATTGCCGTTGCGAGCACGTCATCGGCGGTCTTTTCCCCGCGCACCACTTCGAGCAATTTCATGACATTGGCGGGGGAGAAAAAGTGCATCCCAACAACGTCCTGCGGCCGAGACGTGGATGCAGCGATTTCATCGATGTCCAGATAGGATGTGTTCGAAGCCAATATCGCGCCGGGTTTGCAGATCTTATCGAGCTTCCCGAACACGTCCTTTTTGACGTCCATGCTCTCGTACACTGCCTCGATAATCAGGTCGCAATCGGCAAGATCATCAAGGCTGAGCGAAGGCGTCAATATGCCCATCATGCCCTCGACCTGTTCCGTAGTGAACCGCCCCTTGGCCGCGCTCGCCTCGTAATTTTTGCGGATTACCCCGACGCCCCGATCCAGATTTTCCTGCACCATCTCGATGATCGTGACCGGAATACCCTTGGCGAGGAAGTTCATCGAAATTCCGCCACCCATCGTGCCTGCGCCGATAACACCGACCTTTTTGACATCGCGGAGCGGCAAGTCTTTGGAAAGGCCGTCGATCTTCGCCGCCTGACGCTCTGCAAAAAACATATGCCGCTGCGCCGCCGATTGCGATCCGCCCATCAGCTTCAGAAATTCGGTGCGTTCGAATTTGAGGCCCTCTTCAAATGGCAGCCGCGTCGCCGCCTGAACGCAGGCGAGATTGGCGTAAGGCGCATCAAAGCCCTTCCACTTTCGGGCGTTTGCGCTTTTCAATTGCTCGATGACCGCAGCGTCGCCGGTCACCGGACGCTCGCGGGTGGGACGGGGGCCAACAGCAATGAGTTCGAGCGCATAAGCAATTGCGTCTTCGGCGAGAGTGTCTTGGCCAGCCAGCCGGTCGACTAGTCCTACGACCTCGGCCTTCGCGGCGGGCAGCGGTTCGCCAAGCGCGCACATCGTTGCGGCAGCCTCGACCCCCACCACACGCGGCAGCCGCTGCGTGCCGCCTGCACCCGGTAGCAAGCCAAGCTTCACTTCGGGCACGCCTAACTTTGCCGACGGTACCGCAATCCGGTAATGGCAAACCAAGGCTGTCTCGAGCCCGCCGCCCAATGCTGTGCCGTGAATGGCCGCGACGACCGGCTTTGACGCCGACTCAATCATATTCAGCACAGCATTGAAATCCGGCCCTTGCGACGGCTTGCCGAATTCGGTGATGTCGGCGCCAGCAATGAAGGTCGTTCCTGCGCAGCGCAAGACGATGGCCTTTACCGAGTCGTCGGCCAAGGCAGCGCTGAAACTGTTCTGCAGTCCTTCCCGAACATGCCATGAAAGCGCATTCACAGGCGGATTTTCGACAGTTACGACGGCAATTCCGTCTTGTATCTGAGTGGTTACGGACAGCATCGACAGACTCCTTTGGGTTGGGCCCGCTGCCCAGCCCTGCCTTTAATGCGCTTTGCAAACATTTAGCAATGCAGCCGCGCGCGTTAACCAGATTTCTCCTCATGAAAATTAGTGTTTGCCCACGATTATAAGCGCATGGATTTGCGTTTCGATCATAAACTGGCAGACGATAGCATTGGTGATTCCGGTATCAGCGTCGCCGAACCCGCCGAAAGGCGGCAATTTGTCCGCAATTTGCGCGTCATGCGTGTTGCTAGGGTGGCCGCTCCCGACCTGGATGCGGAAGGTCTTGGCATGGTGCGTGATGTGTCGCCCGGCGGGATGATGATCGATGCGCATTTCGATCTCGAGATCGGCCAGGCCGTTTCCATTGCGCTGGTCGATGACCAGGAGTTGACCGGAACGGTTGCGTGGAAAGAGGGCAGGATGATCGGCGTCAGCTTTGCCGAGGAAGTGCCTGTCGAGCAGATCCTTGCCAAACCTTCGTCCCAGCCCGACGGCAAACGGGCCCGCTTACCACGTTTTTCGGTGCATAAGCCGGTAATGCTCAAGCTCGACGCCATAAGCTATGACGCAATGCTACACGATGTTTCGCAACGCGGTGGGAAGCTGAAATGCGACGAAAAGCTTCGGGTGCACAACAATCTGCTTTTGCGCGCCGAGGGCCACCGGCCCGTCGGGGCAACGATCAAATGGCGTGCAGGCGAAATGCTGGGCGTTGAATTTCACCGCCTGCTTGCGATTGCCGAATTGGAGCACTGGTTAAAAGCTTGAGCGAATAGTTCTTAAAGTGCGATGACAGCGTGTAATTTCATCAATGGACGTTTTCGCCTTTTTATTCGTGAAGAACTCGCTGGCTAAAAAGCCTTTTCATCACTGCCACTTCATTGCGTTTGAACCAATAAGGCCCCGTTACGCCCTTCTCGCGCGCGAGCATTTGCAGGCGCGTCCCGTTTGCATCTGAAAGGCTGTTCGTTTCGGGCAATGGCTTGGCATAGGCTTCGTCGGCGGAGATTATCGTCCAGCCATCGGCGCGTAATGTGGCAATCAAGTCGCCCAGGTAAAGCGCGGCGAGATCGGTGTCATGCAGCAAAAGGACTTGAGGGGGCGGCTGTACGAGCGCGCGCCGCGCCAGCCTGTCGGCAAACGCCGCCGCCCCGACATGCGTCTCGACATATAAATTGCGCAAGGCGGCCATATCCACTTTTTGTCCGCTAGCAACTGCTTGAGTGGTCAGGCTGTCGAGGAACCAGTCCCAGCCATCGGCTGTTACATAGCCATTGATCAAGCCTCGCGCCTTGAGCCCGCCGCGCACCGCGTCGCGCTTCTGCGGATCGTTGCCGCCTTCGTCCAGTTCGGGAAAACGGAACCACGGTCGATATCCGCGACGCCCTTTTAACCACGCATCTGCCTCGTCAACATCCGTCAGGAACTTTTCCGCAGTGGTTCCGGATAGCCGCGGGTGGTGGGCCGTGTGGTTAGCGAGCACATGACCCGCCAATGCATAGCTATCGAGCAATGCTGCATGCCCGTTGCTCGGGTCGATGCGTCCTGGATTGACGAAAAAGGCTGCCTGCCGAACCCCCGCCTGCCGAAGCTGGCTTAGCAACAGCTGGGGGCGGACTTCGGCTTTCAGGAAGGCACCCGGACCACGCGGCGAGTCGTCGAAGCTTATCGCGATGCGTTTGTCGGACGTTGATGAAGATTGTGTTGGCCGACCCGAAGACGTGTCCGTCAGCAGTAGCACCGACAAACCAAACGCCGTCAATGCCGCGATGTCGAACAAAGCGACAGTCGGCCAAGAAAGACGACGCATCCAAACGAACACCACATACGGCTCCACAGTGAAACCCGCCGAATTTCCTATATGCGCCAACCAAGCGCCAGCACTAAATTTTGTCCGTCGTCCCATTATCGGAACGACGGCGACTTTGCAGCTTGGCGACATGATATTGCAACCGCATGTTAGGTTGCTTCATATGGCTGACTTGCCTGTATCGGAGAAATTAGAATGAACAACCCGCTTGGTCCTGAAACCGCGAATTTACTCGCGGCGCTCGGCGTATCGTCATCGCTTTACCAATCCGGCGATTTGGTTGCCTGCTCGCCTTTAACCGGCGAAATTATAGGACAGGTTCCAAAAACACAATCTACCGAGGTCGACGGGATAATCGGGTCGGCACATCACGCATTTCTGGCATGGCGGAACGTGCCTGCGCCGCGACGTGGCGAATTCGTACGCCAGCTCGGCGACGAACTGCGTGTTTATAAGGAAGCCCTTGGACGCCTCGTCTCCATTGAGGTCGGCAAGGTGCTGTCCGAAGGATATGGTGAAGTACAGGAGATGATCGACATTTGCGATTTCGCCGTCGGCCTTTCTCGACAGTTATACGGCTTGACGATGCCTTCGGAACGCCCTGACCATCGACTGGTCGAAAACTGGCATCCCATCGGGCCGGTCGGCGTGATTTCAGCGTTCAATTTTCCGGTCGCGGTTTGGGCCTGGAATGCGGCGCTCGCGCTCGTCTGTGGCAATAGCGTTATCTGGAAGCCTTCAGAGAAATCGCCGCTGACGGCAATCGCGGTCAAGGCGCTATTTGATAGGGTGGCAACGCGCTTCGGCGAGGATGCGCCCAGCGGCCTACTGGGACTGCTGATCGGAGAACGCCAAGTTGGTGAGCAGCTGGCAAGCGACCCCCGTGTGCCAGTCGTCTCCGCAACCGGGTCCACCCACATGGGCCGCGCCGTGGCGCAGCAAGTTGCCGCGCGCTTTGGCCGCTCGATTCTCGAGCTCGGGGGCAACAACGCGTCGATCGTCACGCCGTCGGCGGATCTCGACCTCACGCTGCGCGCGGTCGCGTTCGGAGCGATGGGAACAGCCGGGCAGCGTTGCACCAGCCTACGCCGTCTGATTGTACATAAAGACATATACGACCTTATCATGCCGAGACTCGCCGCGGTTTATGAAAATATTGCTGTCGGCAACCCCCTGACCAGCGATGCACTCGTCGGTCCGCTGATTGACGGCCAGGCATTCGCAGCGATGCAGGCCGCACTGGCAGCGGCGACGGCTGCGGGAGGCCGCGTGCATGGTGGCGGCAGGGTCGACGTGAATAGCGACGCCTCCTTTTATGTCCGCCCCGCGCTGGTCGAAATGCAAGCTCCACACGACTGCATGTGCGAAGAAACCTTCGCACCGATTCTGTATGTTGTTAAATATTCAGACCTGGCCGAAGCAATCGCGATCCAGAATGCCGTTCCGCAAGGCCTTTCTTCATCGATTTTTGCGACCGCAATGCGTGATATCGAGCTGTTCCTTGCAGCAGGTGGCTCGGATTGCGGCATCGCCAATGTCAACATGGGAACCGCAGGAGCCGAAATTGGTGGCGCGTTCGGCGGCGAAAAGGAAACGGGCGGTGGTCGCGAAAGCGGCTCGGATAGCTGGAAATCCTATATGCGCCGCCAGACCAGTGCAATCAACTATGGCCGCAGCCTGCCACTCGCGCAGGGGGTTAAATTCGACGTAGACTGAAATATCAGGCTGAATCTCACGAATTGTTAGCGGCCGATTACGTCCGTGCTCGAGTCGCTCAAGGCCGACCTAAAGATAGAGAAAATCTCGCTCGAAGCTTTTGAGATGCGCGCCGCCATCGACAAAGATGGTCTGACCCGTAACGTCTTTGGCTTCAGCAAGATACAATACGGCATCAGCCACGCCGGTCGGAGAAGGCAGTGCAGCCAGCGGCATCATCCCAGCCAACCGCTCCTCCTGCGCGGCATCATAATCATCGGTCGAAATGACGAGACCCGGCGCAACCGCGTTGACCCTGGCACGCGATCCAAAAGCCGACGCCATGGAACGAACAGATGCGGCTAATGCCTGTTTTGACAGAGTATAGCTCAGTTGATCCCCGTGCGGGTTCATCACTCGCTGGTCGATGATATTAACGACTGCCGGTTGGCGTCCCTCACCGGCCGACTCGACCAGCGCTTGCGCCAACAACAAAGGGGTGAACAGGTTCAAACGGAAATGCGCTTCGAGCGTCTGGGTGCTCATGCCCTCCCAGTCATCCTGCCCGAACATTGCCGCATTATTGACGAGCAGGTCGGGTTTACGGCCAAAATGCTCTGCCACCCTTTCGATCAGTAACGGCGCCACCGCGGGTTCCGACAGGTCGTGGACAAAGGGTTGCCAATCACTTCGATGGTCGTTCAGAACCTTCAAAAGCGGAGCTTCAGGATCTTTGTCGACATGACTGACCAGCGCCAGCGCATATCCTGCTTTGGCGAGCCGCGCGGCAATCGCTGCACCAAGCCTTCGTTTGCCGCCAGTAATGATGGCCAGAGGCGCAGCGCTCATTTGCGGCTCCGCGACATCGTGATACCGATGGCTTCTCCATCCTCCGCAATCGCCAGTTTGATAATCTTGACTTTGATATGCTGAATGCGGGCATCGTCGGCGAAAAGCGTATCGATGATGTGATCGGCAACCGCCTCGATCAGCGTGAAATGCACGCCTTCCGGAAGATGCGTCGCCGCCTCTTTGAGCGTCATGTAATTCTTGGATGCGTTAAGCGGCGTATCCGGCGCGTAATGGTCCGCCATGTCGAGCGTAGCGCTGATCGAGATTTTCAGCGGCTGCGGCAGGTGGGTTTCCTGGCTGTAAATGCCGGTCAGGACATTGACGACAAGGTCGTGGACTTCAAGGATCAGGCTATCGGTCATATGGTCCTTCAGCGCGACCAGCGCGCAAAAATAGCGGTGGGGAGTAACAGGCCGCGTGATTTCTCGCGCACCGCCAGTTCGCCGAATTCAACCTTGCCGGGCAAATCGGCAAAATGCGATTCAAGCAATCCGCCAAGCGCCAGTGCCGACATGCGAACGGCGTAGACGGTTAAAAAGAGGAAACGTGAATTGGCATCTAGCAGCTTGCGGCAATTCGCCACCAAGGGAGCCAAATCCTGTTCAAGATGCCATACTTCGCCATCTGGTCCGCGGCCATATTTGGGCGGGTCGAGCAGAATGCCGTCATAGCGTTTTTCGCGGCGCACCTCGCGCGCGACGAATTTTGCGGCGTCATCGACGATCCAGCGGATCGGGCGGCCCGCCATGCCCGACATTTCGGCATTTACACGCGCCTGCGACACTGACTTCTTCGAGGCATCGACATGCACCATCTGCGCGCCTGCGGATGACAAGGCGAGCGTGCCGACGCCGGTATAGCCAAACAGGTTCATGGCTACAGGATCAGCAACATCGGCAATTTCGCCGCGCATCCAGCGCCACACTGGGTCCATGTCGGGAAAAAATCCGAGATGCCGGAAAGGCGTGCACGACGCCGTGAAGCTGACTTCATCGTTCCAGCGCAAAGGCCATCCGTCCAACGGCACCGGGCGATTATTATACCAGCGTCCGCCGCCCTCTTCGTCGGAGCCGGGAACGAACTCGGCATCTGCGTCCCAGTCATCGGCGGCCGGTTCCCACATCGCCTGCGGCTCGGGGCGGATGAAGCGGCGGTTGCCATAGCTTTCATATTTGCGGCCATTGCCGCTATCGATCAGCGTGTAGTCCTCGCGCGGCTCGCTAATCAGGGTAACGAAATCGGGTGCCATATCACCGCGCCGCGCGCGCTAGCACATAATCGCGCACCGCATTATAATCGCCGGGTAGGACCTCGAACCGCTCTTCGCGTTCGAACAGGTTGCCAAGCCGTTGCGGCAGGCTGGGGCGGACGCCAGTTGCGCGTTCGACGGCATCGGGGAATTTGGCGGGGTGCGCGGTGGCGAGCGTTACGCGCGGGCTTGTAAGCGCACCCGTTTTATCGGCCGCTACCAGCCCCACAGCTGTGTGTGGGTCTATCAACGTGCCGCATTGCGCCAATGTTTCACGAATTTTTGTACTCACTTCTGCCTCACTGGCTGCATAAGCCTGCATAAACCTGCGCATATAGGCAAGGGCTTCGGGTGCTACAGTGAAACTGCCCGATTGCGCCAAATTGTGCATGGCGGTGCGCACAGGCGTGGCATCTCCATCATAGGCCGCGAATAATAACCGTTCAAAATTCGAGGAGATTTGAATATCCATTGAGGGCGAAGATGTGGGCACCACAACAGTGGGGGTATAGTCACCTGTGGCCAAACACCGCGCCAGAATGTCGTTTTGGTTGGTGGCAACCACCAATTGGTCGATCGGCAGCCCCATTTGCTTGGCCACAAAGCCTGCATAAATATCACCAAAATTTCCAGTTGGTACAATATAACTAATGCTGCGTGCCGGTGCACCCAGCGCCACCCCTGCGGTGATGTAATACACCACTTGCGACATAATCCGCGCCCAATTGATGGAGTTCACGCCTGTAAGCCCCACTTCATCGCGGAATGTATGGTTGTTGAACAGTATTTTCACAATGGCTTGGCAATCATCAAACGTGCCATCCACCGCCAGCGTTCTCACATTGGCGTGGGGGTTGGTGGTCATTTGGCGGCGCTGCACGTCGCTCACACGATTGTGCGGATACAGAATAAACACATCGACATTTGGCAAGCCCGCAAACGCTTCAATTGCAGCGCTGCCCGTATCGCCCGATGTGGCGGCGATCACCGATGCGCGGCGGCCACGTTGTTGCAGCACATGCGCCATCAACTGGCCAATGATTTGCATCGCCACATCCTTAAAGGCCAAGGTGGGGCCGTGGAACAGTTCCAACACAAACTCATCGGGCGCAATTTGCACCAGTGGCGTGGTGGCCGCATGGGCAAAGCGGTTTTGCGCATTCAGGCAAATTTGGGCGATCACTTCCTGTGGAATATCGCCACCGGTGAAACTATTCAGCACCTTAGCCGCAACCATATGAAACGGCTGGCTAAAGCAGGCCGCAAATTCCTCCGCGCTCCAGTGTGGCATGGTTTTAGGCACATACAGCCCGCCATCGCTGGCCAGCCCCGCCAGCAACGCATCGTTAAAACCAATTGCGGGCGCTTGGCCACGGGTGGAGATGTACTGCATGCAATTCTCATAACATAGTGCTGATGGTTTTGAGCATTTTATTGGGGACTGTCAACCACACAAATTTTTAAGTCTGAACTATTGTCAGAGAGGGTGCTTATGCTATCAAGTGACTAAAAAATAGCAAAATCATTTATAAAATGCAACTAAATGGGATAAATTCATGACAATACAATATAAGAATTCACTTGGGACAAAGATTATTAATCAGGAAGATTCGATATTAACACTATTTTTGAGTTACAAAGATGCATGTTTAGGACCAGTACCTGGTGAAACCACCCCAAATAAAAAATATTTTGATAAGGTTGCCATTGAAATGGCAGGGCGCTTTAATGGTTCTGACAAAAATGAGTTGCGGGTGGTCTTTAATTCAGCAGAAGAAGCGGTATTGCAAGTTGAAAATACTCCAAATAAAGTGACCCAATTTTTCACGCTATTAAGACAGCACGCAGGTATTACAAAAACCATTGCTTTGCTTGTTGCGGCGGGTATTGGGGTTTTGTGGTTTAAAAACTCATCTGTGCAAAATGGTCACCAAGCCCCATTGGCGTAAGGTGTTTATCGCTGCTTCAGCCACACCATATAGCCCACGGCAATGGTGAGCGCCAGCCCAAACCATGTGAACGCATAACCCAAATGATTATTGGGGAGGTTCACCTCAAAGGTTTGCGGGTGCGGCCACGCGTTGGGGTCGGTTTGGATCAGCTGCACATAATAGGGCAAGGGCGCGATGCCCCATTTTTGCGCCATATCCTCGACTTTGCGAATATACCAAATATTTTTGACCATATCCGCAGCGGGGCTCATGTAATTGCCATATTCTGAGGTGCGCATCACACCCACCAGCTGCGTGGGTAGCTTGGCGCGCGCGGCCATGTCACTTTTGCTGTCAAGCGGCACCACCCCACGATTGATGATCACATGAGTGCCATCAGCAAATTTTGCAGGTGAGAACACCCAATAGCCTTGCGTGCGCGTGCGTTTTTGCGGGTGGATATAATTGACATAGGCGTGAAACTCACGGGCAGGGTCGAGTGTGGCGCGGATTTCCACCTTGGCGCCATCGCGATAATCCAGCGGAACTTTGGCCAAATCAGCGGCTGTGCTGATCGTGATGGGGGGCTGCAATTGCGCCTGCGCCACATGTTCAATCAAATTGAGCTTCCAATGCCGCCGCTCCAGTTGCCATAAACCAAGCGCAATGCACACGGCGCACATTACGCCTACAAAAGCGGTGAAGGTAAAGGTGGGGGAGGAGAATGAAAAAGGAGCGGTCATCCCGCTTCTATAATTGATTTTAGTGGGTGTGTCGAGGTGGATTAATCTTTTTTCTGAGGGGTTAGAGTGCCATCAATAGTGCCGTTGAAGGTACACATTCGCATAAAAGTATAGAGGAACTGATATTCTGTGAGTGCGGTTAATTTAGGCTCCTCTTTTCTACTTTGACGTTCTTTAGCAAGACTAGTTGCAACGCGTATGACGTCATCCTTTGTTAATGGTGAAATTGGTGTAATGACACCATCTTCCACTAGCTTACCAATTTGTGCTAATGACACATCGAATTTAACACGATTTTTTTTAAACATGTCTTTTTCAAAGTCATCGATTGTCGTTTTTGTATTTTCGCGAATATCAATGATTTTACCAGTAATGTATTGCGACTTATGATCGAGAACAAAATTTGCGACGCCAATCAATGTGTTATTAAATTCTTGATCTGCTATTTTATGAGATTTTTGCTTATCGGAAATATATTGTTTGGTTTGAGTTTTATCGCTTGTAAACTCATGGACTGTGCACAACTCATTTAGTTTCGCAAGCTCTAAGCTATTTGAGCTCATATCAATTCCACCATCTCCATTTAAATCGCACAATGGTACAATATAATTATTGGTGCCATAAACAGTTGGAAATTTATAGCCAGTAGTAGTATCTTTACGAGTTGTCTTCTCAAGTTCAGAAGATTTGAATTCGATGAAATGTTCTGGTGTGTTCTTATGAGAAATGTATTGCGTGTTAGCACTAGAAAATTTTGATTTACTATCAACCATATTAGGGTTTCGTATCAAATTCCAAAACTCATATTCATCAATTTTATCATCTGATAGCATATCAGCTGTTGCATATCGTTGCAAAAATTCTGATGGTGTTGGTCCAATGTCCATAATCAACTCCTATTTATAATCTTAATTTTATATAACACGCGTAAGTATATACGAAAATAAAATGATGTAAACAGAATTAATACATAAAATTGTATTTATTACAATTCTCGTTGACCTTCTTGTGCTTTATACGCATATTGAAATGTAATTAAACAGCCTTTAAGCGGGCGCAGTAATGCCAGCGAAAGTGCAACAGTGACAATTGGCCACACAAGCAAATGTGCCCAAATTGGCCAAAGCAGCACGATGTGTGCATAAAGTGCGGCACCAGTAACCAAAAACCCTGCGATGAAAATTACGAGTGTGGCGCCACCATCCCCCACATCGAAAAAGTTGTAATCAAGCCCGCAAGCAGCGCAGTGTGGAGCAGGTTTTAATATGCCACTGAACAATTTCCCCTCACCACAACGTGGACATTTGCAGGCAATGCCGCGTTTAAAAGCAATTTCGTTTGTGATGAGTGGGTCTTCAGCCATAGCAATCCTTTTGCATACAGCTTATATCAGTTTTTCTGTGGCTGGTCTACCAGCCGCGATGCGGATTGCCGCGCCCCTTATCCCACCCCTTGTGGTGGCCGGGAGGTGTAAAACCAAAACCTTCAGAATTGCCGCGAGCTCTGCCACGTTTACCGCGTGAACAGGCGGCTTTATTTGCGTCGTGACCACAGGCAGATGTACTTTTTCCACGGCGTGCATGCTTTGGCTTTCCTTTTGCCAATTCCACATTGTGAGTGAGTGTAGACTCAAGTTGTGCAGGCACCTGTATGACGCCTGCATATGCGCTCGATATACCCGTTGATACGCATAGGCAAAGAGAGAAAGTTGCTAAAGTTGGGATGAGTTTATGCATGTGAGTCTCCAGCGTTAGACGTATGGGCGCTTGAGATCACGGCAAAAATAAGGCTGAAGCCAAATCAATGCCCAGCGCCACCACCGCCGCCCCATACGTAAATAGAGGCAAACAGGAATAGCCACACCACATCCACAAAATGCCAATACCACGCGGCCGCTTCAAAACCAAAGTGATGGTCGGGTTTGAAATGGCCAGCCAGAAGGCGGAACAAGCAAATTGCCAAAAATATGGTGCCAATAATCACGTGGAAACCATGGAATCCCGTGGCCATAAAGAAAGTGGCGCCATAGACATGGCCAGAGAAGCTGAAATGCGCATGTGAATATTCAAAGGCTTGGCAGGCGGTGAACAGCATACCGAGCAACACCGTGCAGATCAGGCCATTTTTAACACCTTCACGGTCGTTATGCAGCATAGCGTGGTGCGCCCATGTGACAGTGGTGCCTGAAAGGAGCAGAATCATCGTATTCAATAGAGGCAAATGCCAAGGGTCAAATGTTTCAATGCCTTTTGGCGGCCACACACCGCCCAATAATTCGGTGCGCAAATTATAGGCTTCAATATTGGGGAAAAGCGATACATTGAAATAGGCCCAGAACCACGCCACAAAAAACATGACTTCAGACGCAATAAACAAAATCATGCCATAGCGGTGGTGCAATTGCACAACAGGTGTGTGCGCGCCTTCATGTTCTGCTTCACGGATCACATCGCGCCACCACATAAACATGGTGTAGAGCACACCAACCAAGCCAACGGTCAGCATTAAATTGCCGGGATGGAAGCCAACAAGTTCCAATTTTTTCATGCTCATCACGGCGCCAACCGCCATAATAAACGCAGCAACCGAGCCGATCAACGGCCATGGGCTTGGGTCGATGATGTGATAATCGTGGTTTACTTTGCCAGCCATGGGAGATCCTTGTTTAATTTAAGCTGCTCTGTTTGAGCACAGTTTTGGTCGGAAAAAAAGTGTATGATAGGGTGATTGTGTGAATATTTTTCACATCTTCGTCTTTCAAAATGTCGGGATCTATAAAAAATGTCACCGGCATATCAATTGACTCCCCTGATTTGAGGGTTTGTTCCTCAAAGCAAAAACATTGCACCTTGTTGAAATATTTTGCCGCTGCTGCGGGCAGTATGTTAAATGTTGCGGTACCAGTTGTGGCACGTGCAGCCATGTTGCGCGCGCGATAATCAATGTGCATAGGCTCACCCACGCGTATAGTGACAGATGGTTGCTTTGGGGCGAATTGCCAGGGCAAAGTGCCAGCCACATTGCCATCAAATTTCACGTCAATTTGCTTAAAAGGCACAGTGTTAATGGGTTCAATCATTTGCGCAGCGCGTTTTGGCGTGCCATCAAAGCCAGTTGCTTCGCAAAACATGCGATACAAAGGCACTGAAGCATAGGCAACGCCTAGCATCAGCACGGGCAAGCAGGCAAACCAAAGTGCAAAATGTGTGCGATGTTTTTGCTGTATGGTGTTCATTGTCGCCTCAGGGGTTAGACAGGAAAACGAAATACGGTGATGGCATAAAATAGCACTACTAAACCCGCCAAAACAAGCCCCAGCACGCGAGAGCGGGCATTTTGACGGCGGCGAATCTCAGCAGAGACATCCGTCGGTAAATATTCTGGCGCGTCATTCATAGCATACTCCCAAATGGTGTGGGTAGATAGACATCAATCAATAATGTAAGGAAGAGTACGAAGAGATAGAGAATTGAGAATGTGAATAGCTTACGGCACGCAGGGCGTAAAATTTCTGGTTCAAACTCATTCGCGATAAAAATTTTATACGCGCTATAGACAAAATAGATATTGAAAACAACGCTCACAATTCCGTATATGTGCCCAGTAAAACCAATGGCATAGGGCGCAATGGCAACCGCCGCCAACACAAAACTATACAGCAAAATGTGGATTTGTGTGGTGCGCACGCCCGCCACATTTGGCAACATAGGGATGCTGGCATTGGCGTAATCATCCACCTTCAACAAAGCAAGCGCCCAAAAATGTGGAGGTGTCCAGAAAAATATAATCAGAAACAATAGGATTGGCTCAAGTGTTAAGCCACCACTCATGGCCAGCCAACCGATCATGGGTGGGAATGCGCCTGCTGCACCGCCGATCACAATATTTTGTGGTGTGGCACGTTTAAGCCAGATGGTATAAACCACGGCATAAAACCATATGGTGAAGGCCAGCAGCGCAGCGGCCCACCAATTGACAGCTAAGCCCAAAACAACAACCGAAAAAACGCTCAATATGCTGGCAAATCCGTACGCATTGGGCACACTCACAACGCCGCGCGCGGTGGGGCGCTTTTGCGTGCGGGTCATCACGCGGTCGATGTCCACATCATACCCCATGTTGAACGCACCAGATGCCCCTGCGCCAATTGCAATTGCAAAAATAGCGACAATCGCCAAAAACGGATGCAATTCACCAGGTGCACGCAAAAGCCCAACTAATGCGGTGAACACCACCAGCACCATCACCCGCGGTTTGAGTAACACCCAATAATCATGGGGTGCTGCGCCCAATATGGCTGATGGGTTTAAACGCAGATCTGCCGCCTCTTTTTGATGATCAGAGGCGGCAGTTGCAATCGCAGATGCTGAAAGATCAGCCATAGATGTGCCTGTCAGTTGCGATCAATGATGATCATGTTTGATTTTTGGCAGTGTTTCAAACTGGTGGACTGGAGGAGGGGAGCTTAACGTCCATTCCAATGTTGTAGCGCCGTCACCCCATGGGTTGTTCCCCGCAGGCACTTTACGTTTAAATGCGATGATAATGCCTGTGATAAAGATCAGCACTGCAAAGCCTGAGATATATGAGCCGATCGAGGACACATAATTCCATCCCGCAAATGCATCGGGATAATCGGCATAGCGGCGATGCATGCCTTGCAACCCAAGGAAATGCTGCGGGAAGAAGGTGGTGTTCACGCCAACGAAGGTTACGAAAAAGTGCAGCTTGCCCCAGAATTCAGGAAATTTATAGCCGAACATTTTTGGGAACCAATAATACCATGCCGCGAAAATGGCGAACACAGCGCCCAGAGACAACACATAGTGGAAATGCGCGATCACATAATAGGTGTCGTGCATGGCGCGGTCGAGCCCCGCATTGGCCAATTGAACGCCTGTTACACCACCAACAGTGAACAAGAAGATGAAGCCAAGCGCCCAAAGCATGGGTGTTTTAAAGCTGATCGACCCGCCCCACATAGTGGCGATCCATGAGAATACCTTCACGCCCGTTGGCACCGCAATCACCATGGTGGCGAATGTGAAATAGGCCTGCGTATTCACGTTAATGCCCGTGGTGTACATGTGGTGCGCCCACACGATGAAGCCTAAGAAACCAATTGCGCCCATGGCCACAACCATCCCCAAATAGCCAAACACAGGTTTGCGTGAGAAGGTTGAAACAATATGGCTGATGATGCCAAATCCTGGTAAAATCAAAATATATACCTCAGGATGGCCAAAGAACCAGAATAAATGTTGATAGAGCAATGGATCGCCACCGCCTTCAGGTGCAAAAAATGCTGTGCCAAAGTTGCGATCGGTGAGCAACATAGTGATTGCACCAGCCAAAACAGGAAGTGAGAGCAATAGCAAGAAGGCTGTGATCAAAATCGACCATGCAAATAATGGCATTTTAAACATGGTCATGCCAGGCGCACGCATGTTGAAAATGGTGGTGATGAAGTTGATCGCCCCCAAAATTGACGATGCCCCCGCAATATGCAGCGATAAAATCACAAAATCCATCGCAGGCCCAGGGTGGCCAGAGGTCGAAAGTGGTGGGTAAACTGTCCAGCCACCGCCAAAGCCATTGCCGCCTGGCACGCCTTCAACAAACAACGAAATCAGCAGCAGAGCGAATGAAAACGGCAATAACCAGAATGAAATATTATTCATCCGTGGGAAGGCCATATCAGGCGCACCAATCATGATGGGAATAATATAATTGGCATAGCCACCAATCATAGCTGGCATCACCAAAAAGAACACCATAATCACGCCGTGGCCAGTACTAAACACGTTGTAAATATGCGGGTTAGTAAAATATTGCAGGCCAGGAGATTGCAACTCCATGCGAATGCCGATGGACAACAACCCACCAACAATTCCCGCCATCATCGCGAACCAAAGATACAACACACCAATATCCTTGTGGTTGGTAGAAAACAACCAGCGTTGCGCAAAGCTCGGTTTGTGTGAGTGCGCATCATGTGCGTGGTCGTCATGGGCTTTATGTGCGGCGGGGTTAGCCATAGTAGAACCTCTTGTTTGGTCGTCTATTAGAATTTTTGCGCGGTGCGCACTAGGTTATTGTGCTGCTGCGGTTTTAATCGTGTCTGTTGCTGCAAATTTTTTGCGGGCTGTTTCAAGCCATGCTTTAAATTCAGCTTCGGGCAACACACGCACAGCAATTGGCATGAAAGAATGATCTCTGCCGCACAATTGCGCACATTGGCCATAATACACACCTGCTTTTTCGGCTTTGAACCATGCTTCATTCAAACGGCCTGGTACTGCATCTGTTGTCACTCCAAATGCAGGCACGGTGAAGGCATGAATCACATCACTTGCGGTGGTAATCACGCGAATGGTTTTGCCCACAGGCACCACCATCTCGTTATCCACAGCCAAAAGGCGCGGCTGCTTCGCTTTGTCTGTAATATCTTTGTCGGCCAGCATGACAGAATCAAATTTGAACTTGCCCCCTTCATTGTACTCATAGGTCCAATACCATTGGTTACCGATGGCTTTCACGGTCATGTCGAATTTTTGCGTGCCATATTGCTTATTTAAAAGTAGATCGAACGAAGGTAAAGCAATCGCGATGAGGATAAGTACGGGAACAACAGTCCAAATAATTTCAATGGTTGTATTATGTGCGTTTTTTGAAGGTTTTGGGTTGGCTTTCTCACGGAAGCGCCAGCATGTATACACCATCAAGAAGAACACAAAGATTACAATTGGAATGATAAACCATTCTGTGTACAGCTTAAACCAAGTGATGTCGTCCATCATCTTGCTCGCGGATGCTTGAAAATTATACCCCCACATATGTGGAACACCAGGCTCAACTGCAAATGCGGGTGAAAGGTGAGACAAGAAGGCGGGGATGCTCGCCATTAGTGCACAAAGGGAACGGAATTTCATGGTACAGGCCTCTTGCCGTAGGGTAGATGTGTTATGAGGTATCGGGCGATATAAGGCAGAAAATAATGATTTTCGCAACTGGAAATCTACACTTTTTATGCAATCTTGTGTAAAAATAGCAGCGCAACCCACTTGACGGGCGTCATGAGCTTTGTCACGCATTCATTGTGATATAAATTCAAGGAATCATATGCTGCGTTCACGTTCATTTCCACTCGCTTTTCTGCTCAGCACATGGGTGGCATTGTCTGCCTTATACAGCGCGCTGGCTGCCCCTGCAACTGTAGCTGCAAACGGCACCAGTACAAGTGTGACAGAATTTGGTGAATGGTCGTATCGCTGTGAAAAACCCGCGAATATGACCGAGCAATGCGCCTTGGTGCAAAGTGTGCAGGCTGAAAATAACGGCGCGGTGGGGCTCACAATTATTATTGTGAAAAGCCCCGATGGCCAATTTTTGCTGCGCGCACTGGCACCGCTGGGGGTGCTGCTCACCTCTGAGCTTGGCCTGATGATTGATGAATTTAACGCGGGCAAAGTGCCCTTCATCCGCTGCCTCACAACAGGCTGCGTGGCCGAGGCCATACTCACCAAAGAGCTGCAAGATAAGCTTCAAAAAGGAAAAACCGCCTATTTCATTATTGCGCAAACCCCGCAACAAAGCTTTGCATTGCCCATGCAGCTGCGCGGTGTTGTGGAGGGCATGAGCACGATGAAGGGGCGGTAGTAAAACGTCATCCCGAGCGAAGAGAGGGATCTCATCGAAACGGGATGGTGAATATGGATGAGATTACCACGCTCCACTTCGTTCCGCTCGCAATGACGTATTAAATTATAAGAAAGCCCTCTACATGACAGATTTTTTCACAGCAGCTTTGCTTGGCGTTGTTGAAGGCCTCACTGAATTTTTGCCAGTGTCCTCTACAGGGCATCTCATTGTTGTGGGTGATATTTTGGGATTCAAAGGCCCTCCTGGCCGCACGTTTGAGGTGATGATCCAGCTGGGCGCCATTTTAGCATTATGCGTATATTACATGCGGCGCTTGCTGGGCTATGTGTTCACCCTGCATACATCGCCGGCATCGCGCTCTGTGATTGGTGCAATGCTTGTGGGGATGATTCCCGCTGTGGTGTTGGGGCTATTGTTCCACAAACACATCAAAGAGGTGCTCTATAGCCCCAAAGTGGTGGCCATCGCGCTGATTGTTGGTGGCATAATTATGCTGGTGGTGGAGCGCTGGCAGAAATATCCGCATGTCAATTCTGTTGAAAAAATCACGCTGAAATCTGCATTTTTAATTGGTGTGGCGCAGGCGGTGGCGCTCATTCCAGGTGTGTCGCGCTCCGGCGCCACCATTGTTGGCGGGTTATTGTGCAAGCTGGACAAGCGTACCGCGGCGGAATTTTCATTCCTGCTGTCCATCCCCATCATGTCGGCGGCGTTTGTGTATGATGCCTATAAAAATTGGAGCACGCTCGATTGGAGCAACGCCAGCCTCATCGCCACAGGCTTTGTAACTGCATTTATTTCGGCATTATTGATTGTGAAGCCGTTCCTCGACTTCATCAGCCGCGCAGGTTTCACGCCATTCGCCATTTACCGCATCGTGCTGGGGGTAGGGCTGTTGGTGCTGTTGAAGTAATAAACTTATGCTTGACACGAATATCATAAACAGTTTTACATTTTGATATGTATAGCACAGGAGATAATGATGTTTATATTACAAAGCGAAACTGCAACGGCAATTATTGACGCATTCCGTGGCGCTGACCAAGATATTTTTCTTGATATGATATTACGAGAACATCAAGCGGGAGTTTATAAAAGATCAGGGGAAGCTTTAGGAAAAAAAATAGCACATCTGGGAGCTGAACCCATTAAGCTTGCAGTACAAGAAGCCTATAATGTGATGAGTGCAGGGCAAGATGTGAAGGACAATCCCGCATTTAATGCCTTTAGAAAAGGAATATTCACTGGTGCTGGCGTTGTTGTTAAAGCAATGCTCGCACTTGTTGTCGGGCTTGGTGCATTGGCGATCTTTAATACATCGAAAGCGCCAAAAGATTCAAAAACAAGTGTGTGAGTATCTGTGCTGAAGCCACTTTGCCCCCCCACCCATCCTTTGCCCTCCAGGCTTCGGAGGGCAAAGCAAGTGGGGAGCAAAGTGCAACACTTACTCCACCGCCTTCAAATGCGATGGGGTTTGGCCGTCATTCATAATGCCTAAGCGGCGCGCTACTTCAGTGTAGGCCTCAATCAACCCGCCCATATCTTGGCGAAAGCGGTCTTTGTCCATTTTATTTTGGGTTTTGATGTCCCATAAGCGGCAATTGTCGGGTGAAATTTCATCCGCCAGCACAATCCGCAGCATGTCGTTTTCAATAATGCGGCCAAATTCCAGCTTGAAATCGATCAAGCGAATGCCCACACCTAAGAACAACCCCGTGAGAAAGTCGTTGATGCGATTGGAAATGTTCACAATCTCGTCAATTTCCATCGGCGCTGCCCAGCCAAAGGCCGAAATATGCTCTTCGGTCACCATTGGGTCGTTAAGCTCATCTTTTTTATAGTAAAACTCGATCAGCGGGCGCGGCAATTGTAGCCCTTCTTCCAAGCCAAAACGTTTGGCCAGCGAGCCCGCTGCCACGTTGCGGATCACCACCTCAAGCGGAATAATGTCAACTTCGCGAATGAGTTGCTCGCGCATGTTCAAGCGCTTAATGAAATGTGTGGGGATGCCAATCACATTCAGCTGTGTGAAAATATATTCCGAAATGCGATTATTCAGCACGCCTTTACCGTCGATCACTTCATGCTTGGCGCCATTGCCTGCGGTGGCATCATCTTTGAAATGTTGCACAATTGTGCCAGGCTCGGGGCCCTCATACAAAATTTTGGCTTTACCTTCATAGATACGGCGGCGTTTGCTCATGGTTTTATACCTTGTGTCCAGAAATTCCATGTGTGGGCTCCTGTGCGGTGTGATGAACCCCAACGATTCTAAATGCAGCATTTAGCTTCGCGCGTTAAAAGCGGATTGCATACAGGAAACTTGCGTGCAGTGCAAGAAAGATGTGAATGCGGCAGCAGGCGGCCTCAATCCACATTGATATCCGGCGCATCGGGGTGTTTCATGCCCACAATGTTATAACCCGCATCCACATGGTGAATTTCGCCTGTTACGCCGCGGCTGAGGTGGCTGAGAAAATACAGCGCGGAATCGCCTACTTCGTCGGTTGTCACCGTGCGGCGCATGGGGGAGTTGAACTCGTTCCAGCGCAAAATATAGCGGAAATCGGAAATGCCAGAGGCGGCCAAGGTTTTGATCGGCCCTGCAGAAATGGCATTCACTCGAATATTGCGCGGGCCAAGGTCGGCCGCCATATAGCGTACGCTGGCTTCCAGCGCGGCTTTGGCTACGCCCATCACATTATAATGCGGCATCCATTTTTCGGCGCCATAATAGGAAAGCGTGAGCAGAGAGCCACCATTGGTCATCAATGGTTCGGCTTTTTTGGCAATTTCTGTGAAGGAAAACACCGAAATTTGCATGGTTTTGGCAAAGTTTTCAGCGGTTGTGTCCACATAACGGCCGTTGAGCTGGTCTTTGTCGGAAAACGCCACGGCGTGCACCACAAAATCCAAATGCCCCCACAGTTTTTTCACATTTTCAAATACGGCATCAATGCTGGCGGAATCCCCCACATCGCACGCGCCTACCACATGGCCACCCAGCGACGCCGCCAGCGGTTCCACCCGTTTTTTCAGCACATCACCTTGATAGGTGAAGGCCAGCTGTGCACCTGCAGCATGCAAAGATTGCGCGATCCCCCACGCGATTGAGCGATCATTGGCCAATCCAAAAATCAGCCCTTTTTTCCCGTGCATCAATTGTGACATGTGAACTCCTACAAACTTTGGAGTGTTATATATAGCGGTTTGTATTTTAGGGCAATCCAGAAACGTCATCCTGAACGCAGTGAAGGATCTCCCAGAATTGCGGGAGATTCTTCGGCTGCGCCTCAGAATGACAGCCGTGGATTGCTACGCTACATTACGTTCCACTCGCAATGACGTTACCTCCCTACTAAAGTACTAGAAAGAAAGGGGTTACGATGGTGGTGATATTTTGTTAGAATGTCCAAAAATGGGGTATATTTATGTTGAGTGCAAGAATTTTAGCTAGTCTTTTCACAGAATTAGGCACGTATGCTATTACTTCTAGAACAACACAATATGAATTTCAGAAGGTTTTGCCTGATCTAGTCTATAAATTATCTACTGCTACGTGTGCCTCTCATAATGTTGATTTGCTTCGTAAAAACGAAGGTGCGGTTATAGATTTTATTCGCTCATTGAGTGGTAATGAAAGACAGCCTGCCTTGGATAGTCTAAGTGCTATGGCTCAATCCGTTTGGCGTATTAAAAACCACGCTTTTGATGACGTTTCTCCTAATTGGGGTGGAGAACATACGCTGTATCAGGGGCTTCACGATGGTTATAATGCGATTATTGAAATTATAGGAAAATTTCGAAGCTAGGATTTGGCGTGTCGTGTTACTAATGTAATAAGCTAACCCCATCACCCCACCACATCTAAGAAATTCTGCACCATTTGCGCACCATGCTCGGTGGCGATGGATTCAGGGTGGAATTGCACACCAAACAGTGGCTTTTCAGCATGGTGAATGGCCATAATCACACCATCAGAGCTTGTGGCGTCTACAACCAAACTTGCGGGGAGGGTGGCCTGATCGACCACTAGCGAATGATACCGCGTGGCGTGGAAGGGGCTCGGCAAGCCCTTCATCAACCCGCCGCCTGTGTGGGTGATGGTATCCACCTTGCCATGCCATAGCGATTGCGCCCGCACCACATGTCCACCCAAAGCCTGTCCGAGGCTTTGGTGGCCAAGACACACCCCAAATAATGGAATCGTGTGCTGCGCTGCAGCCTCAATCAATTTCAAACAAATGCCGGCCTCATTCGGGGTGCAGGGCCCGGGGGACAGGATGATGCCAGCCGGCTTCATCTCCAACGCTTGCGCCACGCTGATGGCGTCGTTACGCACAACCTGAATGGCGCGCTGCGTTTGCATGCCAATAAGGTGATAGAGATTCCACGTGAAGCTGTCGTAATTGTCGATGAGTAAAAGCATATGTATCAATTAGTTCTAATGTCTAATGGTTTCAATGAAAATTTATGTTGCGTTGCGTCATGAAATGTGTCACAAAATTACATAGTTAGGTTGCGTTGCGGTATAATGTTTCATTATGAAACAAAAAGCACAAATTATAGCGACTTCACTTAAAATATGCGTGTAAAATTCTCGAATTGAAACATGCGTGATCTAAAAGTATTGCGTTAGAACCTATGACAAATTCGCTGACATGCAGCGAAAATGGTATTTTTTGAGTACCGAAGCGGAGTTTACATAGAAGTAAATGAGCATCGGAACACAGAAAAACGCCATTTGCAGCCCATGACAGTAGAATTCGTCGCAGGTTCTTAGGGTTTGGTTAAGCCTAAGTGCAATTGATAACAGCGCATTAAGGATTATCAAACCTCCGTCTCATAATGTCCAAATATAACGGAGGAAGCCATGTCTGCAATTACATTCGACCATATTATTCCTAATGCGCCAAAAGGCCGTTTTGATGGCATTAAACGCCCCTACACAGCCGCTGATGTGGTGCGCTTGCGCGGTTCGCTGAGTATTCAATATACATTGGCTGAACGCGGCGCCAATAAATTATGGCAGCTGATGCATGATGAGCCCTATATCAATGCACTTGGCGCGCTTTCGGGCAATCAAGCCATGCAAATGGTGCGGGCAGGGCTGAAGGCCATTTATCTTTCAGGCTGGCAAGTGGCGGCCGATGCCAATATTGCGGGCGCTATGTACCCCGACCAAAGCTTATATCCTGCCAATTCAGCACCAGAGCTGGTGAAAAAAATTAATCGCACCTTTCAACGTGCCGACCAAATTGAAGTGAGCGAAGGTAAATTATCACGGGATTGGTTTGCCCCCATCATGGCCGATGCGGAAGCGGGCTTTGGCGGCCCTTTGAACGCCCATGAAATTATGAAGGCGTTTATTGAAGCGGGTGCTGCGGGTGTGCATTATGAAGATCAGCTGGCCTCGGAGAAAAAATGCGGCCATTTGGGCGGCAAAGTGTTGGTGCCAACTGCAGCGCATGAGCGCACATTGATTGCCGCGCGTTTGGCGGCTGATATTTGCGGCGTGCCCACGCTGATTGTTGCCCGCACCGATGCCGAAAGCGCGCAGTTGATCACCTCGAACGTTGATGAGCGCGACCATGAGTTTATATCGGATGAACGCACGCCAGAAGGCTTCTTCCGCCTCAAACATGGTATGGGGTTAGCGCATTGCATTAAGCGGGGCTTGTCGTTTGCGCCCTATGCCGATGTATTGTGGTGGGAAACCTCCAAGCCAAACCTCGATGAAGCGCGGGAATTTGCCGAAGCTGTGCACAAGCAATACCCCGGCAAAATGCTGGCCTATAACTGCTCGCCATCGTTCAACTGGAAAAAGAATTTGGATGATGCCACCATCGCCAAATTCCAGCGCGAATTGGGCGCCATGGGCTATAAGTTCCAATTTGTTACCTTGGCAGGCTTCCACAGCCTCAACCATAGCATGTTCGAGCTGGCGCGTGGCTATGCGGAATCGGGCATGGCGGCTTACACCGAGTTGCAAGAGGCGGAATTTGCTTCCGAAAAGCACGGCTACACCGCCACGCGCCATCAACGCGAAGTGGGAACAGGCTATTTCGATGCACTGAGCGTGGCCATTTCAGGCGGGCAATCCTCTACCACAGCCATGGGCCATTCTACCGAGGCGGATCAGTTCAAGGGCAAAGTGGCGTAATTAATTGAAGGCGCGCCTGATTCTTCTGCTTGTACAGTGAGTCTCATATAAAATGATCATGTGAAGTCGTCATTACGAGCGAAACGCAGTGAGGGCGTCACTCCATTAAAACGCAGTGTTTATACATGTCATCCTGAACGTAAGTGAAGGATCTCTGCCGACAGCACTCAAATTTAGGGAGATCCTTCGGCGTAGCCTCAGGATGACAATAAACTAAATGACTTCGCTATGTGCCTATGACGTTGATACATGATCATATTATACGAGATCGACTATAAAATTTATTGTGCGAATAAATATGAGTTGCTAAATTTTATTTTTTATATTACAGCGTGAAGTGTAAATTAATAAAGGATATTAAAATGGCATATGATCATACTGACGTTGTAAAAAGAGCTGTATACACTTATTTTTCAGGTGCTAAAACTACCGTAGAGGCTATGTTTGACGCGCATTTGAAAAAGAAAGATCCTCAAATAACGAATAGCATTAAAACTCAAATGGCTGATGCAATGAAAGATTTTGATCTTCCATATGTAAAAATTGATCCAATTTTGATTAAAAACAAGTACGGGTTAGATGATATATATGTGGAGCATTATATTAAACAAGTTGGTGATGAAGTGAGGGATATTTTTAATAAGGTGATGAAAAAACACGGATTATCTATAATGCTGGGTGCAGTGGCGAGCGTGTTTTTATTGAAAGATCAGCTGATGTCGTATTTCAAAGGACAAAAACAGCCAGAGGCCTAACGCGAAAATTGGTTGTAGCATTAAATTTCAAGGCCGCGAACAACATTTCTAGTTGGCGCAATAAATGTGTGCGGGCCAATTCCTGAAGGAATATCTTTTTGTGGGGTGGGTTTTGATACAGGTGCGTTATTTTTAAGTGATGCAGGCAATGCAGCAGGCAACATCATTTTGAACTGCGGCAATTTAGACGAATTGTCTCTGGATGGCTTGTTTACGCCGTAAAATATTAATGCAGCAAGTGAGCCCATGCCGACGAATATGTTGCCAAGCCCAACACTATCAATCAATTTCCAAAATGGTTTCGCAACAGGAAATGGATTGTACATTGTGTGCTCGATTATTTAATCTTTGTTTCTTTGAAATTCACATGTTTACGCGCAACTGGGTCATATTTGCGCATGGTGAGCTTTTCAGTTTTTGTACGGGCATTTTTCTTTGCCACATAGAAAAAACCTGTGCCTTCTTCTGAAAGCAATTTGATTTTGATAACCGCGCCTTTTTTGGCCATAGTGCACCTGTTTGAATTTTAAACGTCCTTTTGTCTGCTCTATCGGCGTTTGTCAATAGGGGGCGCTCATGATTTTCGTATCAATGCAATAAAATACAGCAATAACACGCTGCCAATGCCCAGCATCACGCCCATTTGCGGCGCAACATCATGCATTAGCCCCATTAATTGCGGCGCCAGCACCATGCCAATGGTATACATCCACACAAAATAGCTGTTGGCCTGCACAATTTCGCTGGGCGCCACCAATGCCATCAACCACACAAGGCCAACAGTATACAGCGCCGCCGCCAAACCGCCCCACACCAGCACCACGGCATAGAGCACCCATATGGACATATGTGCGGCATAAATCGCCAAAACACCGCTAAATACAACGATTAACCCCACCACCGCCGCCAGAAGCGGGCGCGGGGGCAGGCGGCCAGCGAGCAGCCCCAGCGGCAATTGAAATAGTACAATCCCCAAATTCAACATCGTGATCAGCAATGTACTATCTGCCACGCTGATATGATTGGCGAGCCCCCATAGTGGCATAAAGGTGAAGGCCGAGGTTTCGAATATGCCGAAGGTGAGCGCTGCCGCTAGTGGCACAGGCACGCGTTTGAATACGGCCACCAGCGCGCGCACATTAATGCTGTGCATCGCGCCAATATCGCGCGGTGCAATACACGCCGCCAGCAGCACTGGTGCCAAGCAGGCAACTGCTATTGGCACAAGCCAAGCGCTTTGTGCGCTAATGCTGGCCAAAATGGCAGGGCCTGCCGCGAAACCTAATGAGAGCGTGGCCGCATAAATGCCAATCATCAGCCCGCGTTGGTGCTGCGGGGTGATGGTGTTGATCCAACTTTCGCTCAGCGCAAAAATACAGGTGACACATAGGCTAAAGCCAAAACGCGGTAATAACCATGCAATTGGGTCATCTGAAAGCGCAATACTGGCGATGGAGATGCCACCGAAGAACAACATCATGCGCAATAATCGTGCAAATCCAAACCTCTTTACCAGCCAAGGCGTAAGGGGCGCAATGATAAGGCTGGCAACCCCCGCAATGGCGCCATGCAAACCAATGGCTGCGCCAGAATAGCCAAGGGCTTCCATCCGCAATGTGAGTGCGGGCATCAGCAAACTAATGGTGAGGCCAAAGCTTGTGGCGCATAAAATTGCGGCAAAGATGGGGAGTAATACAGGAATCATGCGTTATGATAGCATGTGCATCTGTACATCTGCGACTAAAAATCGAGTTTCATCTCGGCTGGCAGTGCTCCCATATCGAAAAAATTTGTAAGATGGTCTCCGCCCATCATACCTTCTGAAAACTCAAAATTTTGCGAATCTGGGCTGCTGGGCATATGGTCAAATACATAAAGTTCGGCGGACGATGCAGGTTGCAGCGCATCATGCAATGAGACAGGTGCCTGAAACGTAATGGCATCATCCACATCAGCGGCATTCACAATTTGTGTGTAGCACGCGAATGCATCCATTAAAGCTTGATCGATGGTAAAAGCAGTATTGCTCACGAATGCCTCAGTAATTTCATACGAGACTACGGGAAAAATGTAAAATTTACGGCGGAAAATTCAGTAAAATTTTAGCGATATCGTCGATTCTTTGGCGCATTCGCTTTTCCAACACGTGGTGCAGCGCTGCCAGTAACGGCTTGACCAACAATGGAAAACCGCAAAGCCCCCGCCATTGGGAACGCTTCAATCAGCTCCACCTCAAGCGGCATGCCCATTTCATAGCGCTGGGTGCGGCCACGGCCACGCCAAATATTGGCTTTTTCGTCAAAATTATAGCCAAACCCTAAGTTTGAACGCGGAATAAAGCCATCGGCACCCGTTTCACTCAGTCGCACGAACAGCCCCGCGCGGTTGAGGCCAGAAATGCGGGCGGTGAATTGTGCGCCCACACGGTCGGCCAAATAATGCGCAATCAAGCGGTCGGATGTATCGCGTTCGGCTTGAATGGCCTTGCGTTCGGTAGCCGAAATATGGGTGGCAATCTCGGGTAATTCCTCAATTTCGCTATCGCGTAGGCCGTCATCGCCCAAGCCCGCAGCACGTATAAGCGCGCGGTGCACCATCACATCGGCATAGCGGCGAATGGGAGAGGTGAAATGGGCATATTTGCGTAAATTCAAGCCAAAATGACCATAATTTTGCGCGGTGTATTCGGCTTGCGCCTGAGAGCGCAGCACCAGCTCGTTTACCATATGCTCATAGGGTTTGCCATGCACGGCGCGCAATATGCGGTTGAACACGGTAGGGCGCACATCATTGCCGGCGGGAATGTTGAGCTGCAGCGTTTGCAAAGCGGCCTTTAGTCCCATTAGTTTTTCAGCGGTGGGAATGTCGTGGCATCGATAAATCAGCGGTGTTTTATGCTGTTCTAATAGTTCCGCCGCCGCCACATTGGCCTGAATCATGCATTCTTCAATTAGCTTATGCGCTTCCAGCCGCTCGGGTGTAATCACCGCCGCCACAGTGCCTTGCGGGGTGAGTTTAATTTTGCGCTCTGGTAATTCCAAATTCAATGGGCCGCGGGCATCTCTCGCATGGGCAAGTTTTTGATAGCAGGCAAACAGCACGCCAAGCGCTGTTTTCACCTGTAATGGGGTATCAAAAATGCCGCCATCGAACACCGCCTGCGCATGTTCATAAGCCAGCTTGGCGTGGGAACGCATGGCGATGCGATGCACGCTATGTCGCATTTTCAAACCCTTATCATTAAACACCATGCGCATGGCAAGGGCAGGGCGGTCTTCCAGCGGGCGCAGCGAACATAAATCATTCGAGAGTTTTTCAGGCAACATTGGCACCACGCGGCCAGGGAAATAGATCGAATTGCCACGCAGGCGGGCGTGGTCATCCAGCGCTGTGTTGGGCTTTAAATAGGCGGCCACATCGGCAATTGCCACATCAATGATAAATCCGCCCACATTTTTGGGGTCTTCATCCCATCGTGCCGCAACGGCGTCGTCGTGGTCTTTTGCGTCGATCGGATCGATGGTCACAAACGGCACCTGCCGCCAATCCTCACGCGGGGCGGCCATCACCACTGGTTTCATAGCCTTCACGGCTTTCTCTACCTCAGGTGGAAATTCATGCGGCAGGTCATATTCCTCTAGCGCAATTTGCGACAAGCCAAATTCAGTATGAATATTGCCCGCCTTGCGCACGGCCGAAAACCGCCCCGCACTGCTGAAGCGGTTGGCATGTTCTTCCATCTCCACCACATCGCCTTGCTGCAGGCCAAGCTTGAGCACTTCGCCCGATGTGAGCAGAAAATCTTCTTCCACATGGCGCTTGCTGGTGGGCGAAATGCGGGCGCTGCCATTGGCGTTCATATCCACATGCGCAAGGAATTTTTGCACAGGTTTCGATATGATTTTCAAGACTCTAGCGGAAACTTCTTCCGTCTTGCCTGAAGGCAATTTTTGCAATTTCGCGAGCACCTCATAGCCCGTCCGCACGCTGATCCCCTTGCGGCCACGCGGTGGTTGCATCAGCAAATGCACAGGGTTTGCAATGGCTTTGATGCCATCGCGGGCCACGCTTTCGGCCATAAAGCCACCCTCGCGGTGGGGTTTGAGCACCCGCACATGCACCAGCGCCGTTTGATGTTTGGGGTGCAGCAGCTTGCGGCCATCCTTGCGGATATTGCCAGCATCCGCCAATGCCCGCACAATATGCTTGGCTTCGCGCTTATCCATGCCATGTAGGCCTAAAACGCGGGTGAGGTGGTGGAAGTTCACAGGCCCTGCATGGGCGGCCAAATAGGCCACAATCTGCTCCTGCAATGGTGCTGTGGATAATTTACCATGAGCAGAATCAGCTTTACGCGGCAATTTTTTCATACATCCCTTATAGGGGATTTGGTGCATCGCGCAAAAGTAATTTTAAGATGCGCTCACAATTGCTTATTTCTTCTTCGCAAATTTCTTAAACGGTTTTTTTGGTGTGTCGCCACCTTCAGCAATGGCGGCGCGTTTTTTATCCACAGCCACCACGGCGATTTCTAACGATACATTGGCGATATCAGTGCCACGCGGTAGAGGCGCACGCACTTTGCCCATTTCCACATAGGGGCCAAAACGGCCTGAAAGCGCCTTCATCATCTCGCCCGTTTGTGGGTGGGCGCCCACTTCAACCCCTGCAGGTGTTGCGGGCGTAGTGCCATCCTCATTCTTTTTCGGGAAGCGGCTGAATTTTCCCGATTTTTTATCGGCAATCAGCGTGACAGCATGGTTGAGCCCCACGGTGAATACATCTTCCACCGTTGCCAGCGAGGCAAAGGTTTTGTCCTGCTGCACATAGGGGCCATAGCGGCCAATATTGGCCAGAATGTCTTGCCCCGTTTCAGGGTCTTGCCCCACGGTGCGCGGCAGATCAATCAGCTGCAGGGCGCGTTCAAAGCTCAGCTCGCCCTCCACCATCAATTCTTTGGGGGCGTTCACGCGCTTGGGCTTTTTGTCGGCACCCAGCTGCACATAGGGCCCATATGGCCCCACACGAAGCGAGATATCTTCACCGCTCATAGGATGTTGGCCAAGGATAATCGGTTCGGCATTGCGCGCCGCGCCGTCTTCCTCGCCCGCTTCACCACTTTGGGCATCGAGCTGTTTCACATTGCGGCATTCTGGGTAGTTATTACAGCCAATAAAGGGCCCAAATTTGCCCATTTTTAGCGATAAAATGCCGGTTTCGCAGGCACCACATTTGCGGGGCGCGCTGCCATCGGCTTTGGCGGGGAACAGATGATCAGCCAATAAATCATTCAGCGCATCCAGCACCACAGTGGTGCGCAATTCCTTGGCTTCGCCAATTTTGATAGAGAGGCCTGTCCAAAATTCGCGGAGAATTTCCTTCCAATCGGCTTGCCCGTCAGAAATCGCATCCAACTTATCTTCCAGCTCGGCGGTGAAATCATAGGCCACATATTGAGTGAAAAAGCTGGCGAGAAATGCCGTCACAATCCGGCCTTTTTCTTCAGGAATTTGTCGCTTTTTATCAACATAAACATAGCCACGGCTGAGCAATACCGCCAAAATGCTGGCATAGGTTGATGGGCGACCAATCCCCAATTCTTCAAGCTTTTTAATCAATGTTGCATCGGTATAGCGCGGCGGGGGCTCGGTGGTGTGGCCTTCGGTTTTCACATCGCCGCATTTGAGCGCTTCGCCCAATTTCAGCATGGGCAAGCGCGCGGAATCTTCGTCCTCCTCATCGTCCTTGCCTTCTTGATACAGCGTGAGAAAGCCATCGAATGTGATGATGGTGCCGGTGGCGCGCAAATTCAGCACACGTGCCCCCGCTTTGGCATCAATATCCAGTGTAGTGCGTTCGGTGTCGGCGGCGGCCATTTGGCTGGCCATCGCGCGCTTCCAAATCAAATCATACAATGCAAAATGGTCGCGCTCCAAATGCGCTTTCAGCTGCTTTGGCAAGCGGCGGAAGTCGGTTGGGCGCACCGCTTCATGGGCTTCTTGCGCGTTTTTCGACTTATTTTTGAACATGCGCGGGCTGTCGGGCACATAGTTCTTGCCAAATTCTTTTTCAATACAGCTGCGGGCATAGCCAACAGCTTCTGGGATCATCGAAATCCCATCGGTACGCATATAGGTGATCAAACCCACGGTTTCGTCGCCCGCATTCACGCCTTCATAGAGCTTTTGCGCTACTTGCATGGTTTTGCTGGCGGACCACCCCAATTTGCGGGAGGCTTCTTGCTGCAATGTTGATGTGGTGAACGGCGCTGGCGGGTTGCGCTTCACAGGCTTGCGTTCCACCTCGGCAATGGCGTGTGTGGCGCTGCGCAAATGCGCCGCATAGTCTTGGGCTTGGGCGTCGCTTTTAATATCAAGACGTTGCAATTTTTTGCCATCCGCGCCCACAAGCCTCGCTTCAAACGCATCCCCAGCGGACGACAACATCTGAGCAGTCACACTCCAGTAATCCTCACGCACAAAGCGTTCAATCTCATCTTCACGATCGCACAAAATCCGCAGTGCCACCGATTGCACACGCCCAGCCGAGCGCACGCTGGGCAATTTGCGCCATAATACAGGCGAGATCGAAAATCCCACCAAATAATCGAGCGCTCGGCGCGCCAAATAAGCATCCACAAGCGCTTGGTCAATCGGGCGAGGGGCCTTAAACGCCGCATCGATGGACGATTTAGTGATCGCGTTAAATGTCACGCGCTCCACAGCCACATCCTTCAGCACCTTCTTGGCTTTCAGCACCTCAAGCACGTGCCATGAAATGGCCTCACCCTCACGATCAGGATCGGTTGCGAGAATCAGCTTGTCCGCACCCTTCACCGCTTTGGCAATTTCGGCCACGCGCTTTTCCGAGTCCTTATCCACTTCCCACAACATCGCAAAATCGTCATCTGGGTTCACCGAGCCATCTTTGGACGGCAAATCGCGAATGTGCCCGTAAGACGCCAGCACGTGATAGCCCTTGCCCAGATATTTATTGATGGTTTTGGCCTTTGCAGGCGATTCCACGACAACAATTGTTTCCGCCACGTGTGGTACTCCATATAATGTGGAATGCTTTGGAGCGATTGCGCGCAAATGTCAAATGGGGATTGATACAAAAAATAAAATGTGGACAAAATAAGAACATCCATTGACAGGGCGAAATTGCTGCGCCATTGTATTGAAAATTGAGGAGAGTCCAATGGCTGCAGAACCAAAACACACCGCATCTAAAGCAAGCGAAAAACCTGGCGAAAAATCGAAAGCGCTTGATGCGGCGCTCAGCCAAATTGAACGCACCTTCGGCAAAGGCTCGGTGATGCGCCTTGGTGTAAATCATAAAGCGGTGGATGCCGACGCCATTTCAACAGGCTCGGTTGCGCTCGATATTGCCTTGGGCATAGGCGGTTTGCCGCGCGGGCGGATTGTCGAAATTTATGGCCATGAATCGTCAGGCAAAACCACATTGGCGCTGCATGTGCTGGCAGAGGCGCAAAAAAAGGGTGGCACTTGCGCGTTTATTGATGCCGAGCATGCGCTCGACCCCGCCTATGCTAAAAAACTCGGCATTAATCTAGATGAATTGTTGATTTCGCAGCCAGATAATGGCGAGCAAGCGCTTGAAATTGCCGATACACTCGTGCGCTCTGGCGCGATTGATGTGGTGGTGATCGATTCCGTGGCGGCGCTCACACCACGCGCGGAATTAGAGGGTGACATGGGCGATTCCATGCCAGGCTTGCAGGCTCGCCTCATGAGCCAAGCATTGCGCAAACTCACAGGGTCAATCTCGCGTACCAATGCATTGGTGATCTTCATCAACCAATTGCGCCACAAAATCGGCGTGACTTATGGCAGCCCTGAAGTGACAACAGGCGGCCAGGCGCTCAAATTCTATGCCTCTGTGCGGCTTGATATTCGCCGCATTGGCGCGATTAAAGAAAAAGAAGAAACCATCGGCAACCAAACCAAAGTGAAGGTGGTGAAAAACAAAATGGCACCGCCATTCAAAGTGGTGGAATTCGACATTATGTATGGTGAGGGCATCTCGAAATTGGGTGAACTAATCGACCTTGGCGTGAAAGCGGGTATCGTTGAAAAAAGTGGGGCGTGGTTCTCATGTGATAGCCAACGCTTGGGGCAGGGGCGTGAAAATTCAAAGCAATATTTGCGGGATCATCCCGAGCTTGCGGCCAAAATTGAAGCCACAATTCGTCAAAATGCGGGCATGATCGCCGATCAACTGCTGGTAAGCCCCGGAAATGATGATGTTGAAGATTTGGGAGAGTGAGCCCTCACCTCTCTTTTTCAACAGGAGGCGCCCTGCGCAGCATATGTGGGGTGGTCTTTTATAATCACCAATTGGGGGAGGCGTATCGCTGTCTATAAAAATATGGCACTCGCACTTGTAGATTCTACCTATGTGTACTATGCAAAATAAGATTGTTTGCATGGTGCAAATGATGTTGTTTGGTGTAAGTGATTGGCATTATTGCACGTCGCGGGTGATTATGGGTGTTGTCGCATGGCGTCTTTGAATGAGATTCGGAATTCATTTTTAGAATATTTTGTGCAAGCAGGGCATGAAAATGTGCCCTCTGCACCGCTTGTCCCTAATAATGATCCAACACTGATGTTCGTCAATGCGGGCATGGTGCCGTTTAAAAATATGTTCACAGGGCTGGAAAAGCGCAATTACACAACTGCCACCTCATCTCAAAAATGTGTGCGTGCAGGCGGTAAGCATAATGATTTGGAAAATGTAGGCTACACCGCTCGCCACCACACATTTTTTGAAATGCTCGGCAATTTCTCTTTTGGGGATTATTTCAAGGATCGTGCCATCGAACTGGCATGGACCCTCATCACCAAAGAATGGCAACTGCCCAAAGACAAATTATGTGTCACTGTCTATGCCGATGATCAGGAGGCCTTTGATTTATGGAAAAAAATTGCAGGCTTGCCAGACGAGAAAATCATCCGCATCGCCACGTCCGATAATTTTTGGTCGATGGGCGATACGGGCCCGTGTGGCCCATGTTCCGAAATATTCTTTGATCATGGCGATCATATTTTTGGTGGCCCTCCTGGTTCCCCCACTGAGGATGGCGACCGTTTTGTGGAAATTTGGAACCTTGTGTTCATGCAATATGAGCAGCGATTGGGTGGTGAGCGGGTCAATTTGCCGCGCCCCTCCATCGATACGGGCATGGGGTTGGAGCGGATTTCAGCCGTTATGCAAGGTACACACGACAATTACCGCACCGATATGATGCGCGCCTTGATTGAAACCGTCGCGCAGCTCACAGGCATTTCGCCCGATGGGGCGCAATCTGCTAGCCATCGCGTGATGGCCGATCACATTCGCGCCTGCAGCTTTCTCATCGCCGATGGTGTGCTGCCCTCCAATGAGGGGCGTGGCTATGTGCTGCGCCGCATCATGCGCCGCTCCATGCGCCATGCGCAGCTCCTTGGTGCCAAAGACCCGATTATGCACCGCCTCTTCCCCACGCTCAAAGCGCAGATGGGCGATGCCTTTCCTGAATTGATCCGCGCTGAATCACTCATCAGCGAAACCCTCCGCTTGGAGGAAGAACGCTTCCGCCGCACCTTGTCGCGTGGGCTAGAATTGTTGGATGCCGAAACCGCGCACCTCACTACTGGCGCAACGCTTGCGGGGGATGTGGCCTTTAAGCTGTATGATACATTCGGTTTCCCGCTCGATCTGACGCAAGATGCCCTCAAAGTCCGAAAAATTGATGTGGATATTGAAGGGTTTAACATGGCAATGGCGCGTCAAAAGGCGGAAGCACGTGCGGCATGGTCGGGCTCGGGTGATGCAAGCACCGATGAATTGTGGTATGATGTGCGCGAGCAGCATGGCGCCACCGAATTTTTGGGCTATGATCGCCTCAAAGCACAAGGAGAAGTGCGCGCATTGATCGCTGATGGCAAACTCGTGGACACGCTCATTGCGGGCCAATCTGGTTTTATGATTTGCAATCAAACGCCTTTTTATGGCGATTCGGGTGGCCAGTTGGGCGATCTAGGCATTTGCGTCACTGCTAATGCCCGAGCCACCATCACCGATACTCATAAAAAATTGGGCGACGTGATCGTGCATTCAATCACAATCGAACACGGCACGTTAAGCGTAAATAACGCAGCAACATTAGAGGTGGATGAAAATCGCCGCAGCAATACCGCCGCACACCACTCCGCTACCCATATTTTGCATGAAGCGTTGCGCCAAACATTGGGTGATCATGTGGCGCAAAAAGGATCGATGGTGGGGCCAGAGCGATTGCGGTTCGATTTCGCCCATCCCAAATCCCTATCGATGGAGGAACTTGAAACGATTGAGACCCTATCCAATCACGTAATCCGTCAAAACGCACCCGTCATAACCCGTGTGATGGCGATTGATGACGCCCGCAATTCGGGCGCGCGCGCATTGTTTGGTGAAAAATATGGCGATGAAGTGCGCGTGGTGAGTATGGGGCAAAACCCAAATGCGAGCACCACATTTTCAATTGAATTATGTGGCGGCACACATGTGCAGCGTTTGGGCGAAATTGGCTTGGTGACCATCATTGCTGAACAAGCGGTTTCGTCAGGCGTGCGGCGGATCGAGGCCTTATGTGGCCAAGCTGCCCGTACATATTTTGCACAGCGCGAAGCCACATTGCGCGCCATGGCGGCGTTGCTCAAATCACCTGTTGAGGGTGCGTTGGGGCGGCTTGCGAGTGTGCTAGAACTCAATAAAAAGAATGAAGGCGAGATTGCACATATGCGCCGCCAATTGGCGATGGTCGGTGACAGTGGGGCAGGGGTGAATTCAGAAGTAGAAACCATAAATAGCGTACCATTTTTGGCCAAAATTGTGGCAGGCGTACCGCTGAATGAAATTAAATCATTGGCAGATGAAGCACGCAAACAAATCCCCTCTGGAGTTGTTGTTATTGCGGCCGCATCAGAGGATGGCAAGGCGGGCCTTGTTGTGAGTGTGAGTGATGACCTCACTGGGCGCCTGAATGCTGTAGATTTGGTGCGTGCTGGCGTGCCATGCGTGGGCGGCAAAGGTGGCGGCGGTCGGCCTGATATGGCGCAAGCTGGTGGGCCAGATGCAACAAAATTACACGCAGCAGTTGAATCCATTAAAGCCGCTATGCAATAATATGAACTGCAGATATTATTGTCATCACTTGCACTTATGGTGTGTGGCGGCTTTGCGCACGCATATCATCCATGGAGCGACTATTAATGATTGCATCGGCCTCTGAGATAGCAAGCTCAAGAAAATACACCAATAAATTCAAATTCGCAAGTTGCGCAACGGTTCTCAATTCCCGCACATGCGCTAAAATATATTCCGCAGAATCTTCCTGTTTTGTCATTGTATCCATCACAAAATTACAATCTAGAGTATTTATAATTACAACTTAAAATAATTGCAAGTGCTATTTTGATACAGATTTGCACTGCAGCATTCAATGCGTAGCTGCTTGATTAAGTGCAATAAATTTATTGACTTGCTGTGGCCATAGATGTTGCGGGTGTGTAGCTGGCCAATGCATTGCCGCCGCCACCTTTTTGAGCGCTTTCAGCCTCTGCTTTGAGCTTTTGAAATTCAGGCACTACAAATTTCTGTTCATCGTCATCCAGTATGCCATCTTTATTGCCCATGTTGGTGGCAACATTTTGCTGAGCCTTTTTCATCAACGCGCCATCATCAATTTTTGGCATATCTTTTTTAGGAGAGGATTTTTGAGGTGTATTATTCCGAGGTTGCGCTTGTTGCTGCTCAAGTTTATCCTTAAACGCTTGCATCAGATCATCTTGGCGCTTCTGGTGCGCCTGTTTTTGCGCACGCAGCAACGCATCAAACTCATTGAGATCGCGGACATTTTGCCCACCAGATACACCAGTAATGCCAGAAATTGCGCTGACGCTCATTAATTTTGCTCCATTAAGGATACTTATAAATCAATTTTGATGCGCGTGATATTCAACTTAAGGTGTGCCCTCAATAATGCTTTGGATAAAAAATACCCCGCTGATGAGGCGGGGCTTGGGGGGGGATGTATTGTTATTTTACCCGTTTTGCATTTGTTTAATAAACTCAAGCATTTTATTTTGGTCACCACTTGAAGATTGTGTGTCCTCTGATTTTTTTTCTTCTTTTACAGTTTTGAGCAGTTTTTTAAGAATATCCATGGCTTCGCTGCCACCTTGTGCACCTTGAGTGCTTTGCGTATTTTGTGATGCACCGCATCCTCCAACTGATCCACACATTATATATTCCTTTCGTGTTGCTGATGATTAAGTGTAGGTTTAAAAAGAGTTAAAGTAAATTAGACATGATGTATTCAACTTATTGATTAGAATCGATAGTATTTATAGAGTTAATAACGTAATTTACAAAAAAAATACCCCGCCTGTAAGGCGGGGTATTTGGAGATTACGACGCAACCGTAAATTCTTAAGCGCTTTTGACACCGCTACTACCTGAATTTTCATTGCTCACTGGTGGTGTATATTGCGCCATCATTTGTTGCTGAGATTGTTGCCCTTTGGCACTTGGGTCACCATTATCTTCTTGCGCTTTCATTTTTTTGAGCTCCGCAAGTAACTTTTTGATGGGGTCATCTTCTTCCGTACCCTGCGTGGGAGGGGTAGATTGGGCTTTTTGGCCTTGATCAGATTTTTCAGCGCCTTGCCCTTTTTGCGCCTGCTCTAGTAATTTTTTTAAAATTTCCATGGCCTGATCTTTGCCACCAGTTTCACCCGCGCCTTGTGACCCACCAGCTTGCATGCCGCCTTGAACTGCTCCAACCATGATATGTTCCCTCTGTTGTTGATAGTTCAGTTATACGCCTTCTGAATATAAATAAAATTGGACATGGTGCGGCCTACGAAGGGCGTAGTTTTTCATTCAAAACACAAAAAAACCCGCCAAAGGGCGGGTTTTCAATCTCAAATGAAATTGGGATTTTTTGGCTTAGTACAAGCGTGTATTTCAAGAAACGGAGTGTACATAAAAGTACATGAGTATCGCAGAAATGTACGCAACGCAGTAATGGGGCAAAAAGACCAATTTTAGCGGGAATAGAATTCCACTACCAAATTTGGTTCCATATGCACAGGGTAGGGCACATCGGTCAGCAATGGCAGACGATTGAATGTCGCTGTCATTGTTTTGTGATCTGTCACAACATATTCAGGCACATCACGCTCAGCACTTGCAATTGCTTCATGCACCATCGGAATATTTTTTGACGCTTCACGTACCGAAACCACATCGCCCAATTTCAGGCGATAGCTGGCGATGTTCACTTTTTTGCCGTTCACAAGCACATGGCCGTGATTCACAAATTGACGTGCCGCAAATACTGTAGGCACAAATTTGGCGCGGTATACAACTGCATCCAAACGGCTCTCCAGCAAGCTGATGAGATTCGCGGAGGTATCCCCTTTTAGGCGGGATGCTTCTACATAAATGGCGTAGAAATGTTTTTCGCCAATGCTGCCATAATAGCCCTTGAGCTTTTGTTTGGCGCGCAATTGTGTGCCGAAATCCGACAATTTGCTTTTGCGGCGTTGTCCGTGCTGGCCTGGGCCATACTCACGCTTGTTGATTGGGCTTTTGGGGCGACCCCAAATATTTTCGCCCATACGGCGGTCTAGTTTGTGTTTCGCTTCAGCGCGCTTTGTCATGGTCTGAACCTAAATCCTGCTTCAAAATGGTAAGAAGTGCGTTCCTTAATTCAGAACGCACCTCTTGTCAAACGTATTGCGACACATTTGCGCATAAAATTGCAAGTATTTTATCCGTTATGCCGCTTGTTGTGGTGTGGCGCTTGTCACTTTATTCCAATCACCAACCGTCACATTGTTATCGAACGGCGCTTTCCCGTCGGCTAACTCATTGCGCAAATGGCGCTGTTCACGTCTATCGAGTACAAGATCGCTATTTTTATCATGTTTTTTGAACAGCGCATCTTTTTGGCCTTCTGTAAACTGAGCGGTTGCACCTTTTGCATCTGCACGGTCGTTCATAGTGTCTAAAAATGTGCCTGTTTCAGCGCGGTTTAGTTTGCCATCTCGATTTATATCTGCATCTTTCATATCGTCTTTCATATCTTGACGAGTGGCGATCACAGTGTCTGGGTTTGGTTTGCCAGTTGCTGGTGGTGGAGGCGTATAATCTGGCTTTGAGGGGGCGCCAGATCCTGAATTTGGCATACCGCCGCCACCGCCACCATTTGAGGGTGCATTATAATTGCCTCCGAAATCATTACCTGAGTTGCCACGAGACAATGCTTTCGTGATGTCTTTAAGCGCACTCATCAAGTCATCCATTTGGTTGCCAGATTTATTACCGCAGCAAGAGCCACCCGTTTTATTGCCCAATTGGCTCAATAAATCGCGCATATCGCTGTCAGAATCACCAGAATCACGATCCAGCATTTTCATCAGTTTGCGCAATAACTCCATAATATCTTTAGAATTTTTGCCAAACGACTTATTGTTACCAAAGTCATTTTTGTCCATGGCTTGGCTTAATGCATCCATGATATCTGACATCATACGCTTCATGTTTGCTTTATCGCGGTTGCTATTATTCATGCCGCCACATTTTGAGCCACGGCAATTTGATGTGCTGTCCATATCCTTCATATCGTTCATGAAGTTTTTTAGCTCTTTTGTGCTGATTTTGCCATCACCATTGGTGTCTGCTGCTTTAAAGGCTTTGTTGCGGTCGCGTCGTGACACTCCACCAAACTCGCCTTTGAGCAAATTGCCAAATTCATGCTTGTTGAGTCTGCCATTGTCAGCACCAAATCCAAAAAAACCACCTGTGTCATACTTATCCAGCATGCTAGCTGCGCCATACATTCCAACCATGTGAACCTCCTAAGTTCTGAATTGAATTAGTTCGTTTACTTTCCATCAATATATATAAACAAAATATTAATGTCAAGTAATTATCGCCTCATACGTCTAGTCTATTGGTATAACTATCACGGTTATTGCGTAAACTAAAATAGTTAATTTGGTAGTTTATATTAAACCTTAATAGTAGTAGTATTTTATACTATATAAATTACTTAGTTCATTCGTCTATATTTTATAGTTAATAAGACGATTGCATTAATTATATAAATTTACGAATATAAGTGTAGGCCTAATGGCGAATGGTGCTTAAATTTATATAGAATTTGTGAATGGCTCAATTGCAAAAAAACACCGCAGTGTAAGCTGCGGTGCTAGGTGTGTCGTCAGTGTAATTTCAACTTAGAAGCGGCCCTGGTTTTGCTTCATGCGCTCTATCTCTTCAGGGGTGAATACGGTCTCGTACCCCAGCGCCATTTGCACGGTCACATCGCGCACTTCCATTTCATCTAAATCGCCAGATTTATTTTTGTCTGACTTTCCCCAAATATAATCTTGGCGTTTTGTGTCTGTAATATTAATAGCGTTCATGCTTGTGTTAAATTCGTCACGATTGATTTTTTGATTGCGATCTTCGTCTCGTCCCCAAACAGCTTCTGAAACGCCACATAAATTAAGCGGTTTGGCAGGTGCCTTGGGTTCAGGAATTGGTACATATTGCGATTGAGGTGCGCTTTGTGCCATATTTTGCTGCGGTGCCGCCTTTGCGGGCATTTGAGCAATCGGTTTTGGTGCACAATAGTCACTATTTTTAACACCACAATCAGCGGCTGGAGCTTCAAGTGCTTTTTCCAACAATTTTGCTAATGAAGGTTTTGGTGAGGGCTCGCACGCTGCATTTGGCATCGCTGGGGCGTTGCCACAGCCTTTGCCAGCGGAAGGTGGTGCATAGTCATTTTTATCACATGCAGAAAATGGTGTGTAATCTCCGCACATAGGGTTGCAATACTCATCATCGTCCATGTCTGCATCGCATTGCGCATTGCCCATATTTTCAAGCGCATTCATTAGTTTTTTAAGCTCATTCTTGCTCAGCTTATCATCCTCATTGCGGTCGAATTTCTTCAAAAACTGATCCAATCCACCATCATTGGTGGTGCCGGCCATTTTCAAATCATGCATAAGCTTATTGATAAATTTACGCATTTCTTCAGGGCTAACATGGCCATTATGATTTCTGTCGGCCTGTTTCCACAGTGCACGTGCGGCTTTTGAGTTTGGATTGCGTACACCCATATGGCGCAGTAAATGATTAAACTCGTCTCTGTTCATGCGGCCGTCGCCACCAAAGAAATGTCTCATGCCGGAATTTACGTGTGTCATTGGGTATTCCTGTCATAGTTTTTTATTTAAACAACAACTAGCATAAAACTTTAAATATGTCAATTTTAAATACATGAATATATAAGTAAAAATATTAGTAACATTAATAAAAAGTATCGAATACAGTATAGATAAACAAACAACAATAAATATATCTAACAAATTATTACTTAAGTTTGGTTTATAAAAAGTTATTGCGCCCACGCTTAAGGCGGCATTGACAAGCTGCAAGCAAAAAGGCAGAACTCATGCCCATCACGCTATTTACATATCAGGAGCGCTCTATGGCCAAGATCAAAGTTGAAAATCCAGTGGTGGAATTGGATGGCGACGAAATGACCCGTATCATCTGGCAGATGATTAAGGACAAGTTGATCAACCCGTTTTTGGACATCGACCTGAAATATTATGATCTTGGCATGGAGCATCGCGACGCTACCGATGATCAAGTGACCATCGAAGCCGCAGAGGCTATAAAGAAATATGGCGTGGGCGTGAAATGCGCCACCATCACGCCCGATGAAGCGCGGGTGAAAGAATTTGGCCTCAAGAAAATGTGGAAAAGCCCCAACGGCACCATCCGCAATATTTTGGGCGGCACCATTTTCCGCGAGCCGATTGTGTGTTCAAATGTGCCGCGCCTTGTACCAGGTTGGACCAAACCGATCATTGTTGCGCGGCATGCGTATGGTGACCAATATAAAGCCACCGATTTTGTGGTGCCAGGCAAAGGCACACTCACACTCACATTTGTGGGTGAAGATGGCAGCAAAATTGAGCATCAAGTGTTTCAATACCCCAGCGCAGGCGTGGCATTGGCCATGTATAACTTAGATGAGTCGATTTATGAATTTGCCCATGCCTGCCTCAATTACGGGCTCGACCGCAAATTGCCTGTGTATCTCTCCACCAAAAATACCATTCTCAAAGCCTATGATGGCCGCTTCAAAGACATCTTCCAAGAAGTGTATGAAAAAGAGTTCAAAAACCAATATTCCGCACTTGGCATCACCTATGAGCATCGCTTGATCGACGACATGGTGGCCTCGGCCATGAAATGGTCGGGCGATTTTCTATGGGCCTGCAAAAACTATGATGGCGATGTGCAATCCGACAGCATTGCCCAAGGCTTCGGCTCACTCGGCCTGATGACCTCAGTTTTGATGAGCCCAGACGGCAAAATTTGCGAAGCAGAAGCGGCGCACGGCACTGTCACCCGCCATTATCGCCAGCATCAAAAAGGCCAAGAAACCTCTACCAACTCCATGGCCTCAATTTTTGCGTGGACTGGTGGCCTGAAGCATCGTGCGAAATTGGATAATAATGAGAAATTGGCCAAATTCGCCAATACACTCGAAAAAGTCTGTGTCGATACGGTTGAGGCGGGCTTCATGACCAAAGATTTGGCCTTACTGGTCGGGGCTGATCAAGGCTGGCTTTCCACCGCCGCCTTCATCGACAAAATCGCTGAAAACCTGATCGCAGAATTGGCGGCCTAATATGCAGGCCTTTGCCATGGTGGCCATTGGTGGGGCGCTGGGTGCTGTGATGCGCTATAGCGCCTCATTGCTTGGCAAATCCATGTGGGATACCGCATTCCCATTCAGCACGTTGGCGATTAATGTCATCGGCTCGCTGATGATCGGCTATATTGCGGCAAAATTACCAGTCGAAGCACTCCACTGGCGCGCGCTCATCATCACAGGAATTTTGGGCGGCTTCACCACATTCTCGGCTTTCAGCCTTGAAACACTCACATTGTGGCAATCGGGCGACAAGCCCACTGCAGCACTCTATATATGCGCGTCTATCATGCTGTGCCTTGCAAGCGTGTGGCTGGGGGATTGGTTGGGGCGGTTATAATTTTTATCCATAAAAGTGCGTGTTAGCACTTGCCAATTGCGTAAAATGCCTATAGTAACACCCAACACAACACGAGAATATGTCATGAAAATCCGTAATTCACTCAAATCCTTGCGCAACCGTCACCGCGATAACCGCTTGGTACGTCGTAAAGGCCGCGTGTATATCATCAATAAAACCAACCCACGCTATAAAGCGCGCCAAGGTTAAGGTTTTGATGTTGTTATTTTAAAAGGCTGGGGGCAACTCTGGCCTTTTTCTGTTGGGGTAATACATGTCTGTTGCCGATTCTATCACCGCCGTCGTGGTTTCATATAACAGCGCCAGCGTGTTGCCAGCGTGTTTGGCGGCATTGCGCGGGGCAGGGCTTGCCCATATTGTGGTGGTGGATAATGCCAGTGCCGACCAAAGCGCTCAAATCGCGCAGGAGTTTGGTGCTGAGCTTCTGCAAAACACGCACAACATCGGCTTTGGTCCTGCGTCCAACGCGGGCTTTGAATGTGTACACACACCATTCGCATTTTTGGTGAATCCCGATTGCACGGTAGCGCTCGATTGCGCACAGCTGTTGTTAGACGCTGCGAATACATACACGGAAACCGCGATTTTCACGCCACTGCTGCGTAATGACGCGGGGCATATTTTTGTGCGTGGGGTCTCAATATTATGCCCGTTTTTGGCTGCATCGCAGCGCCGCAAAGTGATTCCAAACGACACCGCGTCTTACCCCGTGGTGAGCGGGGCGGCAATGCTCATCCGCATGGCGGTGTTTGAGGGGCAGCCAATATTTGATTCGAACATATTTTTGTATCATGAAGATGATGATTTGTGCCGCCGTGTGTGGCAAATGGGGCGCGATTGTGTGATTGTGCCGGCCGCAACTGCGGTGCATGAGGGCAATACCTCCTCCCCAATCACTACGCATTTGCACTATTGGAAGGGCTGGCATATGGCCTGGTCTGAGCTGTATGTGCGGCGCAAGCATGGCCTTGGGGGCATGAAAATACGCCGTATTATCAGAATGATTGGCAAATATCTTCAGACAGCACTCACACCACATTCACCCGATCATGCCTATACAAAGGGCTATTTTGCAGGCCTGCGGGCCTATATAAACGGCATGAATGCAAAAGATGTGCGAATTTCTTAAATTAAAAAAATCATAGAATGTGTTCTTTGCCATAATTTCACCATTTTAACCATGGCATAATAAAAATGCTTGAATTGGCATATCGTTATGCTATGCACGCACAAAACGTAACATATCATTAACATATGCCAATCATAAGTGGCAAACGGGGAACACCATGGCAGATAGCGCCCACTTGAAAGTTGTTAATTTTTTGGACGCCGTCCGCGATGAGGATCTAGATACTTCACTCATGAACACACATGTTTCAAATGATGATCGATTGGATCATTTCATCACTCGCAATGGCGTGCGCTGCGCGGGCTCGCACCTCATTATCGATTTATACAACGCCACCAAGCTGGATGATATGCAAGTGATGCATAACGCGCTGGTGGAATGCGTTGAAAAGGCAGGGGCCACATTGCTGCACATCCACCTTCACCATTTTGAGCCAAATGGCGGCATTTCAGGCGTTGCTGTGCTGGCCGAAAGCCATATTTCCGTACACACATGGCCCGAATTTGGCTATGCTGCGTTCGATGTGTTCATGTGTGGCGATGCCGAGCCCCACAAAGCTGTGGACGTGCTCAAAGCCGCCTTCTCTCCCGATCGCGTGATTCTCAATGAATTTATGCGTGGGCAGGGCGTTTAAAAAATCACTCTGCGGGAGATCAGAAAAGTAGAAAATTCTCAATCTCCTATTGCAATTTAAGGTGCGGTTGTCTATGCAGACGCCGCACCTTTTTTATTCTGATCATCTGATGAGGCACCCCATATGGCCAACCCGCGCTGGATTTATGAATCGCTCTACCCCGAAGCAGGGTTTGGGTTTGCCGTGGATCGTGTGGATTTTGAGGATAAAACCGAGCATCAACATTTGGTGGTGTTCGACAATGCCCGCTTTGGCCGCGTGATGATGCTTGATGGCGCCACGCAGGTGACCACTGCCGATGAATTTATCTATCATGAAATGATGGTGCATGTGCCGTTGATGGCGCTTGGGAATGCCACAGATGTGTTGATCATTGGCGGCGGCGATGGCGGCATTGCGCGCGAAGTGCTGCGTCATAAAAATGTGAAACGCTGCGTGCAGGTGGAAATTGACAAAACCGTGGTGGATTTCTCACTCACTCATTTCCCTGAAGTCTCCGCTGGGGCCTATTCAAACCCGCGTATGGAGCTGATTATTGCCGATGGGCTGGTGTATGCGGCGCAGACGCAAGACCGTTTCGACGCAATTATTGTGGATTCCACCGATCCGCAAGGCCCAGGCGCGGTGCTGTTCACCAAGCAATTTTATACCGATTGTAAGCGTTGCCTCAAGCCTGGCGGTGTGCTTGTCACGCAAAATGGCGTGCCGTTTATGCAACCCGATGAACTTGCGCAATCTGTTGGCTATTTCCGCGATATATTCGCCCATGGCGGCTGCTATGTTGCGGCCATCCCCACCTATGTTGGTGGGCATATGGCCATGGGCTGGGCAACGGATAATGCACAGCTTCACCAAGTGCCGCTGGATGTGTTGCAGCAGCGTTTTATTGAATTAAATGCCGATACCAATTATTATTCGCCCACAGTGCACCAAGGGGCGTTTGCCTTGCCGCGCTTTATTGAGAAAATTTTGGTGAAGGTGTGAGGTTGCTGAATTCTTTCTTCTCCTCTCCCCTTGCGGGAGAGGGTGGCGCGCAGCGCCGGGTGAGGGGTTTTCTTATCTGACTCCGAGCATAAGAATACCCCCCTCAGTCTCGCTAATATAGGATTAGCTCGACAGCTCCCCCGCAAGTGGGGAGCTTAAGATTACAAACCCTAAGCCCCTGCATAATCATCCTGAAGGCGCACAATATCTGCCTCATCGAGCTGCGTGCCGCACTGCGTTTCCACAAATATCAGCGGCTCAGTACCTGTGTTATGAATGCGGTGGTGCTGTAATTTCTCAATAAAAAAATGATCATGCACTTTGGCCTCATGCACTATGCCTTCAATTTCCACCGTGCCATTGCCGTGCACAATCAGCCAATGCTCGGCGCGATGGTGGTGATATTGCAATGAAAGCCGATGCCCCGGTTGCACACACACCCGCTTGATGCAATAGCCAGCACCCACCGCCAGCACTTCCCACATGCCCCACGGCCGTTGCGCGGTTTCACCATGGGTATAGCTCACGCTGTTGGGGCCAAAGGGTGTCTCGCTCATGCTCAAATCATGCCGCCTGTCACATTCACATAATTTTCAACGCTGGCCAAAACCTCGGCATGTTTATTATCGAAGAAATGATTGCCATCTTCAATAATATCATTTTGTAATATCACGCCTTTTTGAGTTTTTACCTTTTCAAGCGCGGTGAACACATCCTTATAGGGCGCAATTCTGTCGTTATCGCCATGCACAAATAAACCCGACGAAGGGCAGGGCGCAAGGAATGAGAAATCATATAAATTGGCGGGTGTCCCCAGCGAGATAAAGCGTTCCACCTCAGGGCGGCGCATCAGCAATTGCATGCCAATATAGGCGCCAAAGGTCATGCCGCAAATCCAGCAGGTTTTGGCCTCAGGGTTCATGGCCTGCATCCAATCCAGCGCCGAAGCGGCATCGGAAAGCTCACCTTGGCCATGGTCGAACACGCCTTGCGATTTACCAGCGCCGCGAAAGTTAAACCGCATCACAGAAAAGCCGCGCTTCACAAATAAATGATACAGCTCATACACAAGTGGGTGGTTCATCGTGCCGCCAAATTGCGGATAGGGGTGGAGAATCAGCGCGATGGGCGCAGAGCGGTTTTTTGAAATATGATAACGCGCTTCCATTCGCCCTGCTGGGCCGTTCAAAATCACTTCAGGCACGGATGACCTCACTTTTCACATTGACTTTTGCCCCATTGCGCATGCATATATTCAACCAGAAAGTTGGTGCAGTCGTTTGGGGCTACATGAGCTTGTTGTGCACGAAGCGATGCAGCAATTGCAAGCATTTTGTGCATAATAATTCCATTGCGATGTTTAGCGATGCGAGGCCCCACAGCGAACACCATTTGGGGCCTATAAATGACACTTTATTTCGACCACAATGCCACGGCACCGCTGCACCCTGCAGCGCGCGCGGCCATGTGTGCGGCAATGGATGTGGTGGGCAATCCATCCTCGGTACATAGCGCAGGCCAACAGGCGCGCGGCATTGTGGAGCGCGCCCGCGCGCAGGTGGCCAAAGCGCTGAATGTCGATGAAAAGGGGATTGTCTTCACCGCCAGTGGCACTGAGGCCAATAATATGGTGCTCACCCCGCATTGGCGTGGCTGTGGCTATGATTTGCCACTATCTTGCATGCTATGCGCCGCCACCGAGCATGTGAGTGTGATTAACGGCAGCCATTTTGCGCCAGAATTATGTTTTTCCATTCCTGTGGATGCGCACGGGCGTGTGCTGCCCAATGTGCTGCGTGGTGAGCTGGTGAAGCTGGCCGCGCAGTTTGATGTGCCGCCGCTGGTCTCCATTCAGCTGGCCAATAATGAAACGGGTGTCATCCAAAATATTCCAGAATTGGCTGCCATTGTGCATGAGTTTGGCGCATTGCTGCATGTGGATGCAAGCCAAGGCTTGGGGCGGATTCCCATTGATATGCAAACACTTGGCGCCGATATTGTAACGGCTTCTGCCCACAAATGTGGTGGGCCATTAGGCGTGGGCATCATCGCGCGGCGCTCCCATAAAATGGAGTTGGCGCAATCGCTCATTCGTGGTGGCGGGCAAGAAGGCGGCCAACGCGCTGGCACGCAGAATGTCCCTGCCATTGCGGGGCTTGGGGCGCTTCTTCCTTCTCCCCTTGCGGGAGAAGGTGGCCAAAGGCCGGATGAGGGGTATAAAACAACTCAGCAAGACAACCCCTCACCCTTCGCTGCGCTCCTCCCTCTCCCGCAAGGGGCGAGGGAACACATCGAACACTCCCTCCTCACCACATTCCCCACCGCCATTATCTTTGGCCAAAACGCCCCGCGATTGCCCAACACCACCTTGTTTGCAATCCCTGGCATTACCGCCGAAAAAGCATTGATGGCGTTCGATATTGCGGGCGTGGCGCTCAGTTCAGGCTCGGCCTGTTCATCGGGCAAGGTGGGCAAATCGCATGTGCTTAAAGCTATGGGCGTGGCCGATGAATTGGCCGCCTGTGCCATTCGTATTTCAACGGGTTGGAACACCACGCAAGACGAGATTACAAAATTTTTGACAGTTGCACACACGGTGCTCACGCGGTTGGCCGCTCGAGCAGAAAAAAGGGTAGCATAATGGCAGCAGTAAAAGAAACAGTTGAGCATGTGGCTGAGCTTGACGTGGACCAATATAAATATGGGTTCAGCACCGATATTGAAATGGAATTGGCACCAAAAGGCTTGAATGAGGAGATTATTCGCCTGATTTCAGCCAAAAAAAATGAGCCAGAATGGATGCTGGAGTGGCGCCTTGCGGCCTATCAGCGCTTCCTCACCATGCGCGAGCCAGACTGGGCCAAGGTGAATTACCCCAGCATCGATTTGCAAGATTTGCATTATTATGCCGCGCCGAAAAACTCACCGGGGCCAAAATCTCTGGAGGATGTCGACCCAGAGCTCCTCAAAATGTATGAGAAGCTTGGCATTCCGCTGCATGAGCGTGCCATTTTGGCGGGTGTAGAAGGTGCAGCGGAGCAGCGCCGCGTGGCGGTGGATGCGGTGTTTGACAGCGTTTCGGTTGTCACCACATTTAAGGATGAGCTCAAGAAATCGGGTGTAATTTTCTGCTCCATTTCCGAAGCATTGCAGGAACACCCCGAGTTGGTGCGGCAATATTTGGGCACGGTGGTGCCTGTCACTGATAATTACTACGCCACCCTCAATTCGGCGGTGTTTTCTGATGGCTCATTCGTGTATATTCCGCCCAATACGCGTTGCCCCATGGAGCTTTCCACCTATTTCCGCATCAATGAAAAGAACACCGGCCAGTTTGAGCGCACGCTGATTATTGCCGACAAAGGCTCGTATGTGTCGTATTTAGAGGGCTGCACCGCACCCATGCGCGATGAAAACCAGCTCCACGCGGCGGTGGTGGAGCTGATTGCGCTCGATGATGCCGAGATTAAATATTCCACCGTGCAAAATTGGTACCCTGGCGATAAAAACGGTAAAGGTGGCATTTATAATTTTGTGACCAAGCGGGCGGATTGTCGCGGCAAAAATTCCAAAGTTTCGTGGACACAGGTGGAAACAGGCTCTGCCATCACATGGAAATATCCATCCTGCATTTTGCGCGGCGAAGGTTCGCAAGGCGAGTTTTACTCCATTGCGGTATCCAACGGCTACCAACAGGTGGATTCTGGCACCAAAATGATCCATTTGGGCAAAAACACCATGTCGCGCATCATCTCTAAAGGCATCTCGGCAGGGCATTCCTCCAACGCCTATCGCGGCCTCGTTTCCGCCCACGCCAATGCCAAGGGCGCACGCAATTTCACCAATTGCGACAGCTTGCTGATCGGCCACAATTGCTCCGCCCACACCGTGCCCTATATTGAGGCCAAAACTGCCAGCGCGCATTTTGAGCATGAAGCCACAACGTCCAAGGTATCAGACGACCAAATGTTCTATTGCATGCAGCGCGGGCTCACCTCGGAAGAAGCGGTTGCGCTGATCGTTAACGGCTTTGTGCGCGATGTATTGCAGCAGTTGCCGATGGAATTTATGGCCGAAGCACAAAAGTTGATTGCGGTTTCACTTGAAGGTAGCGTTGGGTAGCCCATGTATTTCGCGCTCAAAGTCCTCATCACAGCCCTTGTGGTGGCAGGCGTTTCAGAGTTGGCGCGGCGCTATAGCCTGTTTGCGGCAGCCATTGCCTCGTTGCCGCTCACCTCAATTTTGGCGTTTATTTGGCTGTATTATGATACGGGCGATGCGCAAAAAGTGGCGGATTTATCCTATGAAATTCTGTGGCTTGTCATCCCATCCTTGCTATTTTTCATCATGTTTCCGCTGTTCATTAAATTCGGCATGAAGTTCACCCCCGCGCTGTTGCTCTCCTGCGTGGCCATGTCGGCAGGTTATGCACTGTTTATTTATGTGAAGAAGGTGATGGGAGCATAAGCCTCACTAGCTCCCCAAATACGCCGCTTTCACCTGTGGGTTGGCCAGCAGCTCAGCACCTGTGCCTTCAAGCGTCACGCGGCCATTGGTGAGCACATAGGCGCGGTGGGCGAGTTTGAGCGTGTGAAAGGCGTTTTGCTCCACAATGAAAATGGGCAGGCCGCGCTCGGCATTCAGCTGGCGCAATGTATCGAATATCTGCTTCACCACAAGCGGCGCAAGGCCCAGCGAAGGCTCATCCAGCATCAACATTTTGGGGCGGCTCATCAGCGCGCGGGCAATGGCCAGCATTTGCTGCTCGCCGCCCGAAAGCGTGCCACCGCGTTGGTGTTGGCGTTTCTCAAGGATCGGGAACAGTGCAAACATGCGGGCAAGATCAGCCTCAAAATGTGCAAAACCATCCACCGATGCGCCCATTTGCAAATTTTCTAGCACACTCATGCGGCCAAAAATCCGCCGCCCTTCCGGGCACAGCGCCAGCCGCAACCGCGCAATCTCATGGGTGGGCAGCTGCGTGATGTCATGATCATTGAAGTGAATTGTGCCCGCTTTTGCGCGCGGGTTGCCCATAATACAATTCATCAACGTGGATTTGCCCGCGCCATTGGCCCCAATGAGCGCCACAATTTCTCCCGCGCCCACATGCACATTCACGCCCTGCAACGCCACAATGCTGCCATAGGCCGCGGTGAGATTTTGGATGTTGAGAATGGCATTGCTCATGTCTGCACCTCATCCACGCCCAAATAGGCCGCAATCACGCGTGGGTTGGCGCGAATTTCAGCGGGCGTGCCTTGCGCAATCAATTGGCCATATTCGAGCACGGCGATGTGATCCGAAATTTCCATCACCACGCTCATATCATGCTCGATGAGCACAATTGTGATGCCATGCTGCGCGCGGATGTGGCGCAGTAAAATGTTCAATTCCGCCGATTCTGTTGCGTTTAGCCCCGCTGCTGGTTCATCGAGGCACAGCAGTTTGGGGGCGGTGCACATGGCGCGGGCAATTTCCAGCCGCCGCTGCGCGCCATAGGGTAAGCTACCCGCAGCATCATCGGCGTGCGCCAGCAGCCCTACCTGCTCCAGCCAATAGCGGGCGGTGTCCATCGCAGTGCGTTCCGCGTGTTGGTAAGACGGCAACCTCAGCAAGCCTTTGAGCGAAAATCCGCTGGCACGCATCAGCGCATTATGCTGCGCCACCAGCAAATTCTCCAAGCAGGTCATACCCGAAAACAGGCGGATGTTTTGGAAGGTGCGCGCCACCTTGGCGGTTTTGCAAATTTCAAATTCGGCCAAAGTGTTAAGGATAAAATTGCCGCCTTCATGCTGCGCGAGTATCTGCCCGCTTGTAGGCTTATAAAACCCCGTGATGCAATTGAACAATGTGGTTTTGCCTGCGCCATTGGGGCCGATCACCGCCGTGATGCTGCCTGCATGCACGTCAAAGCTCACATTTTGTACGGCCACCAACCCGCCGAACTGCATGGAGACTTTTTGGATGGAGAGGATGTTGCTCATCCATGCCCCTCTTTCACATGGGTGCTGTCGATGGTTTTTTCACGGTATAAAAAAGCGGTGGGGGTGCGATTGCCCACCAGCCCGCGCGGTTTCCACACCACCATCACCACCATGGCAAGGCCGAATAACAACATGCGGTAGAGATTTGGGTCGAACTCTTGGCCGAAAATATCCTTGAGAAAATCCATATGACGCAAGGCGCCAAGCGCCGCGATCATGAGCGCTGCGGCCAACGCGACGCCAATTTGGCTGCCCATGCCGCCCAGAACCACAATGGCCAAAATAAAAGCGGATTCATTGAAGTTGAACGATTCTGGGCTGATAAAGCCTTGACGTGTGGCAAAAAAGCAGCCCGCAAACCCACCAAATGCCGCGCCAATCGCAAATGCTGAAAGCTTGGTGAGGGTCACATTAATGCCAAGCGCGCGGCAGGCGGTTTCGTCCTCTCGCAGGGCTTCCCACGCGCGGCCAAGCGGCAAGCGGCGCAATCGCAGTGTGACAAAATTCGTGAACAATGCCAGCGCCAAAATAAGATAATAGAAGAAAATGAGGCGGTGTAGCGAGGAATATTCCAGCCCAAAAAAGGCATCAAACCCATCCTCTGAATTGGTGAACGGCAAGCCAAAAAAACTTGGGCGCGGCACGCCTGAAATGCCATTGGGCCCACCCGTGAGCGCCCCCCAATTGATCAGCACAATGCGAATAATTTCGCCAAATGCCATGGTGACAATCGCCAGATAGTCGCCCCGCAGCCGTAGCACAGGGAAGCCTAGCAATATGCCAAAAAACGCCGCTAAAATGCCTGAAAGCGGCAGGCAGATCCAAAAACCTAGGCCAAAATTGTGCGCCAACAACGCATAACTATAGGCACCTACTGCATAAAACGCCACATAGCCAAGGTCGAGCAATCCCGCCAGCCCCACCACAATATTCAGCCCCCAGCCCAGCATTATATAGGTGAGGATCAGCACGCCCATATCAAGCAAATAGCGATCGCCAGAAAAAATGAGCGGAAACGCGATGGCGAACAGGAGCAGGGCAAGGGGGAAGTGTTGTTTTAAAACGTCATTGCGAGTAAAGCGAAGCAATCTAGGGATGTCATTCTGAGGCAAAGCCGAAGGATTTCCTTGAAGTGGAGCGCGATCGGCAGTAGATCCTTCACTGCGTTCAGGATGACATGCAAACAGATTACGCCCCATTTGCCATAGCCCCACCACCAAAAACACTACCGCTCCGCAGATGGCCCACAGCGCCCAACGATGTTTGAGATAAATTTCATGGGCATCATTTTGTGCGGCTTGAAAGGCGATGAGCGGCAAACCAAGCGCAAGGGCGATGAAGCCCCAGAAGAGGGCGGTTTTGAACGCAGTAAGAAACTTTCCCCTCCCCCTGTGGGAGGGGGTAGGGGGAGGGGTTTTCTTATCTGAATTAGTAGTAAGAATACCCCCCTCAGTCTCGCCAATATAGGATTGGCTCGACAGCTCCCCCACAGGTGGGGAGCCTAAGGAGAAAGGAGGTTGATTTTGCATCACACCTTCTCCACTTCCTTGCGGCCCAGCAGGCCATTTGGCATGAAAATCAGCACAAGTATTAGAATAGAAAACGCGGCTACATCCTTGTATTCAATCGAAAAATAGGCAGACCAATAGGTTTCAATCAGCCCAATAATCAAGCCACCCAAAAATGCACCTGGCAGCGAGCCAATGCCACCCAGTACAGCGGCGGTGAAGGCTTTGAGGCCTGGAATAAAGCCATCTGTGAACGACACCACACCATAATGCATCAGCGAGAGCACGCCCGCCACAGCCGCCAAACCTGCGCCGGCAATGAATGCGAAAGAGATGGTGCGGTTGACATTCACGCCCAACAGCGCGGCCATTTTGGCATCTTGTGCCACCGCGCGCATGGCACGGCCAATGGAGGTTTTGGCCACAATGAAGCTGAAAATGCCCAATACTGCCAATGTTATACCCATAATCAGCAGCTGTTTATAGGCGAGAGTAACCTGATATTGGCCATTATCCATCAGCACAATCACATCACGCAGCAGCGGCGGAATGGCCTTGTTGCGCGCGCCTTGGGTGACTTGCACAAAATTGGAAAGAAAAATCGACATGCCAATTGCCGAGATCATAGGCGCCAGGCGAAACGAGCCCCGCAACGGGCGATAGGCCACGCGCTCAATGGTCCAGCTATACAGCGCAGTGAACACCACCGCCACCACCAGCATGAGGAATAAAATCAATGGGATAGAAGTGAAACCAATGGAAATAGCCAGCAAAAACATAATCAGCGCAATGAAGGTGCCCACCATAAACACATCGCCATGCGCAAAATTCACCATGCCAATTATGCCAAACACCATGGTATAGCCGATCGCGATCAGCCCATAAATCGCCCCCAACGTGCAGCCATTGATGGTTTGTTGCAGGAAATACTCCAAATGCCGCGACTCCAATTTTTCTGTATATTCTGGCGAGTTTATTGATTATGAGCAAGGGAATATCAAACGGAATAGCATAAACCTTGACAGCAAATGGTGTTTGGGTTAGGTGCGAAGCGTCAATTGCATATTCAAGGGGATAATTATGACAACATTTGGAGAAATTGTACGAACATATCATAATCGCGTGATTGCGCCTTTGGATAGGCATTTAGCAGCTTTAGAAGTTGGCGTGCACGATCAGTTTCATCGGCAAGGCGAAATTATGAATTTTCATGCGTCAACGCTTAAAGGTCAGAATAATCTAGCTCAACATATGGAGATGGTTTCTAAAGGGTGGCTTCAACAATTAAAACAAGCGCAACAATTTGATGAAAATGCACTTTCGCACATGAAAGATTTAGCCATTGAGGATATTAGAAAATTACCGATACACTCCACATGTTTAGAAGGATTTTTACAAAAAAATGAATTGGTAAATGCTCTATCGGCAATTCAAAATTTCAATATTCAAGAACGCATATTCAAGAATATTGCATTTGGGCATTTATCAAAATTGTCGAACGCGATCGATAAATCTTCTCCTACTGGAGACCTAAAACACTATTGGGTACGCACACTCATTCGCCAATTTGTGCCAGCAGTATTATTGGCGGTTGGTATTGGTGCAGCCTTCACACTCGGCAAATCTCTCTTTGCTAAAGACACAAATACGACAGCCTAAAACCAGCCTTTTTTTCCGCTGAGTGATGGGTTGAGGCTGCTGGCGCGGGCGGCGGAATTGGCAGCTTCTTCTTTCTCGCCTTTCAGCTCCAGCGCGCAGGCGCGATTGGACCATGCTTCTGCAAAATTTTCATCAATTCGCACGGCGTCGGAGAAGTCATCGGCGGCACCTTTGATATTATTTTGCGCCATATAAGACACACCGCGTGCGTTGTAGGGTGTGGCCGAATTGGGCGAAAGGCCAATGGCCATGGTGAAATCATCCACCGCAAAATCATGCATGCCGCGAGTTTGATAGACCAGCCCGCGATTGTAAAACGCTTGTGCATCGTTGTTTTTCAGCTTGATCGCCTGCTCAAAATCGGCCATCGCCTCATTCAAATTGCCCGCTTGGCGATAGAGCGAACCGCGCCCCACATAAGCGGGTTGATAATTTGGGTCGATTTGCAGCACGCGGGTGTAATCGGCCATCGCCAGCTGCAGGTTGTTCATGCGGCGGTGGATAAGCGCGCGGTTAACATAGGCCTGCGTGAAATTGGGGTTAATGGCATTGGCGGCGTTGAAATCGGCAATTGCCTCAGCATTTTGGCCATTTTGGCCATAAGCCGTACCGCGCAGGTTAAGCGCGCTCACATCTCGTGGGTTGGTGCGGATCACCTGCGTGAGTGACGTGATATTGGCCGATTGCGCCATTTTTCTGTCAGCATCTGCACCAGTTGCGCCCAATCCGCCAAAGTTCGTTGTGGCGCAACCCGCAAGTGAGGTGCACAGCAGGGCGATAGCCGCAAGGCGTTTGGTAAATTTCAGCATTGTGAATCCTTCAAGTCGAGAGCGTTTAACCATGAATCAATAAAGCCAGCTTAGAGCAGCTGGCTTTATATACAAGCAATACTATTGCAAGTTTACATGGCAGGGCGCGGCGGGCGCGGTGGGCGCACAGGCTTCACCACAACAATGCCCATTTCGCGTTGCATGCGTTTGCGCGCCAATTTACGAGCACGACGCACGGCTTCCGCTTTGCGGCGCACACGTTTTTCAGAGGGTTTCTCAAAATGATCGCGCAGCTTCATTTCACGGAAGATACCTTCACGTTGCATTTTCTTTTTCAGCACCCGAAGGGCTTGGTCAACATTTCCATTATGAACAACAACTTGCACGGTTCACTTGCTCCATTTTATATCAATTCGATTCCCTTCGCGGGGATGATTGGGGTGCATACCGCGAATGATGAACAAACACAATAGCAAATTTTACCAATTTGTATAGGGGGTGGTGTTTAATGGGTAAAAAAAGTGTTGATCTATGAATGTCATTCTGAGCGCAGCGAAGAATCTCACTGAGCTTGGGCTCACTCTGCTGGAGATCCTTCGCTGCGCTCAGGATGACAGCCTACTTCACCATCACTACATGCCCCATTTTGCGGCCAGCTTTGACGTCCGACTTGCCATACAGCACCAGCTTCGCGTTGGGGGCTGCGGCATCGGTGGCAAAATTTTCAATGTCATCGCCCAATATATTGCGCAATTCCACAGGCGCAAAGCGGGTGGTGGCGCCCAGTGGCCAGCCCGCAACCGCACGAATATGCTGCTCAAACTGGCAGGTGTGTGTGGCCAATTGTGTCCAATGGGCAGAATTATGCACGCGCGGTGCCATTTCGTTGAAGTATAGGTTTAGCGTGTCATCCGCTGTGCGCACCACAAAAAATTCAATCGCCAGCACGCCTACATAGTTCAGTTGCTCCAGCACGCGGGTGGCATAGCCTGCCGCTTGGGCGTGCAGTTCGGCGCCATAATGCGTGGGCACAATCGAGCGCGCCAAGATGTGATGCTCGTGAATGTTTTCGACAAGGTCATAAATCGCCACGCTACCATTGTGCCCGCGCGCGGCAATGATCGACACCTCAGCCTCAAAATTGATGAATTGCTCATAAATACACGCCACATTGCCCAAGTGCGCCCATGCAGCGGGTGCATCATCGGCGCTGCGAATAATTTGCTGGCCTTTGCCGTCATACCCCATGCGTACGGTTTTCAACACTGCGGGTGCGCCAATTGCCTGCAGCGCAGGGGCAAAATCACTGGGGTGAGAGATCGCGGCAAACGCCCCCACATTCAGGCCATGCTGCTGCGCAAAGTTTTTCTCGTTTAACCGATCTTGTGCCACCCGCAGCGCCGCTGAATTGGGGTGCACGGGCGCAAGAGTTTCTAAAAACTCTATGGTGCTCAGAGGAATATTCTCAAATTCAAAGGTGATCACATCACATGTAGCGGCAAATTCAGCCAGCGCGGTTTGGTCATCATACGCCGCGCAGGTGAAAAATCGGGTGACATCATACGCAGGGCTGTCGGCCTCGGGCGCATAAATATGCACACGAAAGCCCAAATTGCTGGCGGCCAGCGCTAACATACGCCCTAGCTGCCCACCACCTAAAATGCCAATTGTACTGAGGGGCTTGAGCGCATCCATTTGAGATCATTCACCGTGTGGGTTGAATGGCACATTGTCGGTTTGCGCTTGACGCCATACAATCAACCGCCCACGCAGAGCTTCATCATGCAACGCCAGAACCGCAACGGCCAGCAATGCGGCATTGATCGCACCCGCTTTGCCAATGGCCAATGTGCCCACGGGAATGCCCGCCGGCATTTGCACAATAGAATGCAGCGAATCGACGCCCTTGAGCGCCGCGCTTTCTACAGGCACGCCAAACACGGGCAAATGGGTGAGGGCCGCCGCCATGCCGGGCAAATGCGCCGCGCCGCCTGCGCCTGCAATAATCACTTGAACGCCCGCCTCATGGGCCGTTGTGGCAAACTCATACAAGCGTTTGGGGGTGCGATGGGCCGAAACCACTTGCGCTGTATAGGGCACCTGCAGCGCATCGAGCGTTTTGGCGGCGTGTTCCATGGTAGCCCAGTCGGAGGTAGAGCCCATGATAATGGCAATCGGCGCGGTGGTGGTCATATCGCTTCCCTTCAATTTGGAAGCGTCCGTGTATATCTGATATTCGCGCACGCGGCAAGGGGTGCATTTTGTGCATGGCTATTGTGTGGACAACGAAGTGTACAGATTTCGATTATTGAGGCGTAATGTTATGAGTGCCGGTGATATTCAGGAGTTTATTATGAGTGGTGATAAATTATATACAGACTTATTGCGTTATATTAAAAAAGGCGGCGTTGATCCGTCTGCTGATAGATATGTAAAAATGAAGTTTAATGACGTCTTAGAATGCAAAAATATGGTATATGTAACAGACTACACATCTAGCACTTATAAAAATGCAATAAAAGAAGCGGATGGAACTTTTGGAAGCCACTTGCATCATACTGAAGTGTTTGATTTTGTGAATCAAAAACATGGCTGGGACTCTGCACAAGCAGTGACAAAGCTCCGAAAAGATGTGATTGAAACAGCACGCCCCGTGCGTCGTTATCAATATGTGATGCAAAATTTTTTCCCAGAACTATTAAAAATGACAAAAAATCGTAACGCCATAACGCTGCTCGCTGTCGCTGCTGCGGGGCTCATTTCTGCCACCCAATTGCCGAAATGGTTTGGAGGAAAATCCGATACAGCATAATTTAGGCCTGAATAAATTTTAGTGCATATGTCGTATGTTGTATTGACATAGCCTTTGTAATCAATCATTTATACCTCATATTCGAGTGAGGTGATAAAAATGAGTGGATTATTGAACATTAATGAAAGAATTCATGGCGTAAATGTTGATGCGCAAACAGTTCCAGATATTTTAGTCGTATTAAAATCTCACATTAAAGATGGCGCTGCTTTGCCGCCACACACTCAATATTTATATGGGGTGACTCAAAATGTTGAATCTGCAATTACCAAATCACTGCAAACTACATTTGGAAACATTCATAAAGTTGATGGTGTTGTTGCGCTCAGATATAGCGCGGCACTTGGGTTTTTAAAGCAGTTGGTACAAAAAAATCATATTGGCCAAATATATGGTGTAGCGTTGTTAGCATTCTGCGGGCGCTATATCGCCCCACAACTGCCAAAATGGGTGTACAGCACTGAAAAAAACACTTGATACTTTGTGTTGGTTGTGATCTTTATAGAATTCTACATATAAAGTATTTTTTAATTTTGGAGTTGGATATGCAAGCTGTTGTTGATGGAATTTATAAATATGTGATGACAGGATCTATGGTAGATTTTCCTGATCCTCTACATTATGCACCCAGCGCGCCTACTGCACCAAACTTATGGGAAATTTTGCTCAAGAAAAAACTACCGCAAGATATTGTGAATAATTTGCACAATTCAAATGGGGTGTCGGTTGACTTGCAACAAAAAATTGCGCGATATGCGGCTGCAAAACGGTTATTTTTTGATGCTTTAGAACAACTCAATGGTAGAAGTTTAAAAACAATTTTGGCATGTGCCACTATAGCGAGTGGTGCTGTTTTAGGTCTTTCCAACCAATTTCGAAATGATAAAAATCGGGCTTGATTGCCAACATAAAGCTGCCTAAAGCTGCTATATGGCCATTCATATTGCTCTATACGAACCCGATATTCCGCAAAATGCGGGCACCATGCTGCGCATGGCGGCATGTTTGGGCCTGCCTGTGCATATTATTGAGCCCGTTGGCTTTGGGTTGAGCGACCGCGACTTCAAGCGCGCGGGCATGGATTATTTGGCGCATGTGGACCTCAAGCGACATGATAGTTTTGCGCATTTTAATGCATGGCGAATGGGGCAGGGGCTGCGCCTCACACTGCTCTCCACCAAGGCGTCAATCCCCTACACACAGCACCAATTTCAACACAGCGAAATTCTCATGGTGGGGCGGGAATCGGCGGGCGTGCCGGAAGCCGTTCATGCAGCGGTGGATGCGCGGGTGCTGATTCCTATGCATGGGCAGATGCGCTCACTCAATGTGGCCATTAGCTTGGCGATGGTGGCTGGCGAGGCGTTGCGGCAAAATTCTGTAAGTTGATTCATATCAATAGCCCCCACATCACATTGCTATACAGCTGTGGCAGAATTTGCTATGGAGCGCAGCATGACACTCGAACATCAGAAAACAGTCGCACAAAATTGGTTTCGCACCCTGCGCAATGATATTGTGGCGCGATTTGAAGCCATTGAGGATGAATATCCCCAACGCATGGAATGCGTTGGAACGAGCGACTGCGAAGCGCGCAGCGTGAATCAAGAGTTGGAGCGCAGCCCTTCAACTCTTGGATTAAAAGATACACCCGCTGGCCGCTTTACCCTCACACCATGGCTACGCGGCGAGAATGGCGGCGGTGGTGAGATGGGCATGATGAAAGGCCGCGTGTTTGAAAAAGTGGGTGTGCATATCTCCACCGTGCATGGCGAATTTCCTGCCGAATTTCAAAAACAAATTCCAGGTGCGGAGGAAGACCCCCGCTTTTTTGCCACGGGTATTTCGCTCATCGCGCATATGTGGAACCCAAACGTGCCCGCTGTGCACATGAACACGCGCTATATTTGCACCACGCGGGATTGGTTTGGCGGTGGGGCAGATTTAACACCTGTGCTGAACGCACGCCGCACGCAGGAAGATGTTGATTCTGTAGATTTTCATGCAGCCATGCGTGGCGCATGTGAACGGCACGCAGTGGCGGATTATCCAAAATTCAAAGCGTGGTGCGATACCTATTTTTACCTACCGCATCGCAAGCAGCCGCGTGGCATTGGCGGCATATTTTACGATCATCACAATTCAGGTGATTTTGCGGCCGATTTTGCCTTCACGCAGGATGTAGGCCGTGCTTTCGCTGAAATTTACCCTAAGCTTGTTCGCCGTAATATGCACACGCCGTTTACGCCTGAACAGCGCCGCGAGCAGCTCATTCGTCGCGGGCATTATGTGGAGTTTAATTTGCTCTATGATCGCGGCACAATTTTTGGCCTGAAAACGGGCGGTAATGTGGAGAGTATATTATCGAGCATGCCACCTGAAGTGATTTTTGAGTGAAGGGTTGACATGCAATACTGAATGGTGTAGCCATGCGATTATAGCAATATCAACGTGATTATTGAAAATGGAGATATAAAATGGGTGGACCAAACTTTCCTGCTGAAGTTGTATCAGCCATAACACATCAGCAAGATTTAATTAATCAAATTGAAAATTCTGCTTCATTTCCGCCAGATGTGAAAACGAAAGCAATTGCAGCGCATACTAATAATATTACTGCGATTAAAGCGTCTTTTTTAAATGCAGAGGCACTACATAATGCGCCGTTGAGAAATCATAATGCTAAAATTATTCTTTCTATCGCGCTTCTTGCCATCGCCAGCTTTGCTGCAGTCAATTGGGGCAGTGTGAAAAATTTCTTCACAAAGGGCAATCAAGACCAAGCGTAAATTACGACTTACCCTTTGGCTTCTCATCCTTATGCTCAAATAGCGCCTGAAATTCTGGGCTATTGGCTTGCAATTCGGCCACACTGCCGCTGGCGATCAGCTTGCCGTGCTCCAGCATCAACACGCGATCCGCAATTGAAACGGTGTCTAAACGGTGGGCAATCACGAATGTCACACGCCCTGGCGCGAAGGCTTTGATCCGGGCGTTGATATCGGCAATTGCCGCGCCATCTAGTGCTGAGGTGGGCTCGTCAAACACCAATATTTGTGGGTTGCGCAGCAGCACCCGGGCCATCGCCACACGTTGGCGTTCACCGCCTGAAAGTTTACTGCCACGATCACCCAAAATCGTATCAAATCCTTGGGGCAGGCGCGCAATCAGCGGGTCGAGCCCTGCCAGAGATGCAGCAATACGCACGGCTTCATCTGTTGCATCTAATTGGCCATAGCGGATATTATCCATGAGTGGTGCATTGAATAGGAATACGTCTTGGCTCATCACCGCGGTGACATTGCGATAGGCGGCTTCGTCCCAGTCATTTAGCGGCACGCCGCCCACCAATATATTGCCATCGTTGGTGGTTTGAAAGCCCAGCAGCAAATCCATCAATGTGGATTTCCCCGCACCGTTTGAGCCCACAACCCCAATCACCTCGCCGCGCTGTGCGGTGAAGCTCACATGGTCGGTTGCGGGGTGGTCTGCGCCCGCATAGGTGTAAGAGACATCTTGAAATTCTACATTCAATGTGCCGTCCACCGTTTTACCTGTACGCGGAAAATGTACAGGGAGGGTGCTGAGAAATTCCGCAATCCGGCCAAATGTGCCTTTACATTGCAAATATTGGCGATAAAACCGGCCAGCGCGCGACATTGGCTCCGACAGAAACTCCATATAGGCTATGAAAGTCACCAGCTCGCCAGGCGTCAACTTATCTTGATACACCAAATAGGCGCCGCACCACACCACAATCACCAATCCCAGCATTTCAATGAGGTTGAGGAGCGGCTCTAGTTTTGCCGCGATTTTGCCAGACTGTTGCTCCAGCGTGCGGCATTCCAGCCCTAAATTATTTAGGCGTGCCAGCTCGTGGTCTTCTCGGCCAAAGGTTTTGACAGCACGAATGCCGTTGATGGATTCCTGCAAATGGCCACCAATACGAGAATAAAAGCCGTTGATGATTTTTTCTAAGCCTGCAATCGGCCGCCCCACGCGATGCGATAAAAATGCGGCAATGGTGAGAAATGCCACCACCACAAGCGCCAAGCTCCAATTGGTGTAGAACATAATTCCCACCACGGCGATCACCGTCACAATGGCAAATGGCACGTCGGCAAGTAAATAAATGGCATGTTTCTCAATAACTTCGGTATCGCCCATGATGCGGTGGCCAAGCTCACCGCCTTTATTTTTGCTGAAAAACGCCAGCGGCTGAGTGATGATACGGGTGTACAGCTTGCTACGCAGGCGCAATGTGGCGTCGGCCACCAGCGTAGCTTCCATCCGCATGTATATGACGTGCGCCGTATACAGCACCACAATCACGCCGACCATATACAGGCCGATGTGGAGTAAATCGTCGATATCCTCTTTAGAAATCGCGGCATCCACCGTTCTGCCCAGCAGCAAAGGAATGGTGACTTCGCATGCCAACACCACAATTAAAGTGGCGATAAATGCATAAAGCCGTGGTTTTACACCACTAAATGCCCATAAGAATAAGCCCCACGCCGTGGTCTTTGGTTCATCGCCTTGCTGCGCAATGACAGAGGGCTTTGTGCTCATATTTCACCCAACAATTTGCGGATGTCTTTACCGAGGCTGAACAGGCGCTGATGCGCGCGGCCGTCATAAAATTTAAACTGATTGGTGAGGCCACGATCGGCGATGGTTTTATCAATGCTTTCCACCGAGAAGGTGAGCGGGTCTTGGCTGTCGGAGGCGAAAATATAGCCCCATTCCGACCAAAATGTAGGCACATACACATTATAGGAGCGCACATGTTTGAACACACCCGCAATGTTTTTGCGCACGGTGCAATGGTCTTGATATTCGTTTGAGTCCAATTCCATGCCTTGAATCACCAGCACACCATTTGACGTGAGGCGTTTTTTGGTGGCTTCATAAAATTTGGTGGAATACAGCGCTTCGGCTGGCCCGCCATCGAAACTATCCACTACATCAATGATGATGACGTCGAATTGGTCGGTTTCATTGAGCATATAAGCGTGGCCATCACCAATGATCAGCTTGAATTTTGGATTGTCAAACGCGCCTTCATGCCATTTTTGCAAGTATTTTTTGCACAAATCTACAACTTCACCGTCGAGATCTACCATTACCACTTCTTCAACCGAAGGGTGGCGCAGCGCTTCACGGGCGGATGCGCCTTCGCCGCCGCCAATAATTAAAACGCGCTTGGGGGCAGGGTGGGCACACAGGCCAGGTTGCATCAGTGCTTCATGATAAATATGCTCATCAAATTCAAACGATTGAGTGGCGCCATCGAGCACCAGCACGCGACCAAGGCCCACAATATCCTTGATCACAATTTTTTGATATTTGGTTTTACGCGTCACAACAGGGCTTTCAATGCGGAAAAAATGCCCTTCAGATTCATCGGTATAGTCGAAGAATTTAACGGGGGCATTATTTTTGGATTTCTTAGACGACATTGAAGCAAACCTCTCGAGACTTTGGTGATCTTTGGGAATTAAAGACCCGCGTTATGATAAAAAAAAGTTGAGATGGCAAGTGTTTCTCGCACCATATCAATCTGTTGCTCCTACAACGTCCCGTAAATGCGGCAAAAATGTGGTGTGTGGGCAGAATTGATCACATTTTTGTGATGCGTGCACAGGGATTGTTGGGAGCGTCGTAGCGAGCGACTTGCCACGGCGTAGCGTAGCGAAGACGGGAGTGTTACGGAGCGCGGCAATACAGAGTCTTGAGTACTGGATTGCTTACCCCTTCGCCAAGGCTTCGGCGGACACGTCGTCGCAAAAGAGCTCCTCGCAATGACGCCACTTGAAATGAAACACCAAAAATCATATTAGACTAAGGAACTATTGCCAAATATGGAATAAGATGTTATGGGTTTATTAAGTATACATAATTTTGTCCTGAGGGAGTGGTCAAATGACTGGTTTAACAGATATGCTCATCAATATGGCGCGCAGTGACGAGTATAATGGTAGTCGGCATGGCCGGATCAGTGATGAAGAAGCGACAAATCTGACATATGGCCTTATGAAAGAAGGTGGCGCTAGGTTCCGGCTGGATTTTGAAGATGCTCAGGCTCTTGTAAAAACGTTCCAAGAAAAGTGGAACACGACCGGTAGTGTTGATAAAATTAAAACTCATACGGATGCGTATGTGAACACACATACAGAACAGCCAAAGCAAATTGGCGTTCATAAAAAGGGCTACATTTCACCTGAAGGTTTTGCCAATGTAGATGAATGGGAAGAAGGCACTGCTGCATATGATGCACAGCAGAAAAAAGCAATTGCTGCGAGTGTTGATCTAAGTGATGTTAGCGCAGACGATGTTCCTGAGCCAGCCACTGAGGCTCCACCTAAGACTCAGAAAAGAATCGCGAAAACAGCACCTGAATATGCGGATGAGGGTGGAAGTGGTGGTTATGGTGAGCGCACTGGCAAATATGACAGGCCCTTAGAACGCAAACGCCCAGTGCGCGATTTCTTTGTGAATCTTGGCAATGGTATCAATAATGGCGTACATGAGCGCCCATGGTTGGCAGTTTTGGTGGGCTCTCTTGCGAGTGGATTTATTGGATCGCGCATTCAACGACGGATTGATCAAAACCGTATGAATAACACTTTCGTTGATAATAGCTGGGAGCGCCAATATGAAGATCGGCAATATCAACAACAAATTGATTATCAACGGTGGTTGAATCGTCGACGTGGATGCTAAAGTTATGGCCTTGTGAATTTGAGGTTGGGTGAATTATGCATTCATCTTCAATATATATGTATCGCAATGCGCTGGCCTTTGGGCTGGCGCATTTGCTATTGGGGCTTCAGATAGCAAATGCAAATTATGCGATTGATGAGCAGCGTTATGAACGGATTGCGGGGCAATTGCGCTGTGTGGTGTGTCAGGGGCAATCTGTGCTGGAATCCGAGGCCGATGCCGCCAAGGATTTCAAAGCCATTGTGCGGCATAAATTAGCACAAGGTGCGAGTGACACTGAAATTCTCGACTTTTTTGCGCAGCGCTATGGCGATTTTGTGTTGCTCAAGCCCCGCGCCACTGAGCAAACCGCGCCATTGTGGGCTATTCCCCTATTGGTGGCAATTGGTGGTGGTGCGGTGTTATTTCGGCGAAAGCGGTCTTAAATATGCACGCTATGTGCAGCGTGTGCGCCCGCGCGCGGTTCAATCAATATGGGCATAGATGCATCGATAACATGATCTTTGGTGCGTTGATTGAGTAAAATTTCAATTTGTTGTAATAAATCTTCGCCGCTTTGTGAAATGGCACAGGAATAATCTTGGTATTTATCGTGCCCCAATGGCCCGTAAACTTGCGACGACATCATTTGCGAAAACCCAATAATGGCATTGAGGGGCGTACGCAGCGAGTGGCATAAGTCGCAGAATTCTTCAGGTTCTTGCTGTGTTTGTATTGGGAACGGTGTGAGGTCTTGTGGTTTTGGCGCGCCAAATAGCATAATTCGCCATGAATTCATGAGCGTTTCTAAAAATGACACAGCAATAACGCTGCCCGAATCTGTAATAACAGACATGGTAACCCCGCATTTTATTTTTTTATGATACTCGGTGTACGAAACACAACTAAAACACATATTTCGCAACAAAACGGCCAACTCACCGCGCTATTATTCTAAATGAATCTATTCGAAGTGATTTGTCTAGAGTCTGAAGTTGCTTTTTTATTACTTTTTACAAAAAAAATGCATAAATATAATTGGCTCTATATTCTGTAGTGATTAGTGCGTTAACCATACTATATATGGTGTTGTATTGGGGGTGTTTATGATGTCATCCTGAACGGCTTGCTACCCCTCCTCATTCTAGTGCCCGAGCAACGTGAGGAATAGACAACGAGGATCTAGAGAAACAAGAAAGATGGATCCTCGGGTCAAGCCCGAGGATGAGGCTAAGAATGAAATGCATAAAAATACCCCCTCAGCCGTGAAGCCAAGGGGGTAGAGGGAGGGTTGGGGAAGTGCGATGCTTACGAACACCCACTTGTGGAGCCGCAGGTGTCGCATTTCAGGCAGGTGCCATTGCGGACCATGGTGAAATTGCCGCATTCGCCGCAATTTTCGCCCTCATAGCCTTTCATCCGCGCTTCCATGCGGCGTTCGCCTGCGCTGAGGTGTGGCTGTGTGGTGGCGGTTGCCGCAATGGCGTCCTCAATATCCTCATGTGGGGCTTCAGCTTCCATTTCTACCGCATGCAACTTCATGGCTGCATTGCCTGAGAATGCAGTGATGTTGCTCGCGGATGGCGCGGCGCTGGTGGTGCGCGGCGCGTTCGAGCTGGCCAAGGTGAGGGGCGCCGTGGCTTTGCCGCGCGTGAGCCCGCGTGAGATGAGCGTTGGGGCAGGGCTTGGCTCGCCATCCGATTTGCCTTGTGCCACACCGCCGCCCAGCACATCGTGGCCGATTTGGTCGGGGTCTACATGGGCAAGGTCGTGCCGGCCGAGGTACGACACTGCCAATTCTCGGAATACATAATCGAGAATGGAGGTGGCGTTTTTAATCGCGCTATTGCCTTGCACCATGCCCGCAGGCTCGAAGCGTGTGAAAGTGAACGCGTCGACATATTCCTCGAGCGGCACGCCATATTGCAGCCCCAGCGAGATGGCGATGGCAAAATTATTCATCACCGAGCGGAAGGCCGCGCCTTCTTTGTGCATATCGATGAAAATTTCACCCAAATTGCCATCCTCATATTCACCCGTGCGCAAATACACCTTGTGCCCACCCACAACCGCTTTTTGGGTGTAGCCCTTGCGGCGGTCTGGCATGCGGTCGCGGCTGGAGCGAATGTGGCGCTCAATAATGCGCTCCACAATTTTCTCTGTTACTGTCACTGTTTTGGCGGCGGCCGGCATGGCGGCGAAAGTTTCCACCTCGTCCTCATCATCGGCGATCAGCTGCGAATTGAGCGGCTGCGACAGCTTCGAGCCATCGCGATAGAGCGCATTGGCCTTGAGTGCCAAGCGCCATGACAGCATGTAGGAGTTTTTGCAATCGTCTACCGTGGCGTCATTGGGCATGTTGATGGTTTTAGAAATTGCCCCCGAAATGAAGGGCTGTGCTGCCGCCATCATGCGGATGTGACTTTCCACCGACAAATAACGCTTGCCAGTGCGGCCGCACGCATTGGCGCAATCGAACACGGGCAAATGCTCCGCCTTCAAATGCGGCGCACCTTCCACTGTCATGGCACCGCACACATAGGTGTTGGCCTCTTCAATTTGCAGCTTGGTGTAGCCCATATGGGTGAGAATATCGAAGCTGAAATCATTCAGCTGGTCTTCGCTCACACCCAGCACGTCCTTGCAGAAGGTTTCGCCCAAAGTCCATTTATTAAACACAAATTTAATATCAAATGCGCCTTTCACAGCACCTTCAACGGCGTCAATTTCCTTTTGTGTGAAGCCTTTCGCGCGAAGTGTTGATGTATTAATATGCGGTGTGCCTTGGTTCAAGGAGGCATGGCCAACGGCAAATTTTACAATGTCATCAATATGCTGATCCGAATAGCCCAGCGTTTTGAGCGCTTGTGGTACTGAAGCATTGATGATTTTGAAATAGCCGCCACCTGCGAGTTTTTTGAACTTCACCAGCGCAAAATCGGGCTCAATTCCCGTAGTGTCACAATCCATCACCAATCCAATGGTGCCTGTGGGGGCCACAACAGTGGTTTGGGCATTTCTAAACCCGTGTTTTTCACCCATGTGCAGGGCTTTGTCCCATGCGGCTTTGGCATGGTCGATCAACCGAGCATCGGGGCAGCTGGCGGCATCCAGCGGTACAGGGTTCACTGCGATGGAATCGTACCCCTCGGTGGCGCCATGGGCGGCCAAGCGATGGTTGCGGATCACGCGGAGCATGTGCTCCTTGTTGGGTTTATAGCCTGGGAATGTGCCCAATTCTTTGGCCATTTCGGCTGATGTGGCATAGCAAATTCCGGTCATGATGGCGGAAAGCGCACCACAAATGGCGCGGCCTTCTTCAGAATCATAGGCAATGCCAGAGGTCATCAGCAGCCCGCCAATGTTGGCATAGCCAAGGCCAAGCGTGCGATAATCATAGGAACGTTGGGCAATTTCCTTGGAGGGGAATTGCGCCATCATCACCGAAACTTCTAGCACAACTGTCCATAAACGTGTGGTGTATTCATAGGCGGCAATGTCGAACTGGCCGTTTTCAGCGCGGTATGGCAATAGGTTGATGGAGGCCAAATTGCAGGCCGTATCATCTAAGAACATATATTCGGAACAAGGGTTTGAAGCTTTGATCTCTCCAGCAGCGGGGCAGGTGTGCCAGTCGTTGATGGTGGTGTGATATTGAATGCCTGGGTCGGCTGAAGCCCATGCGGCGAAGCCCACTTGCTCCCATAAATCCCGTGCTTTGAGGGTTTTGGTCACTTTGCCATCGCGGCGTGCAGTGAGATTCCAGTCGCCATCGGCTTCCACAGCGCGTAAAAACCCATCGGTTACGCGTACGGAATTGTTGGAATTTTGGCCCGAAACCGTAAGATACGCCTCGGAGTCCCAATCGGTGTCATAGACATCAAACTCAATGTCCTTATAGCCTTGTTTGGCGAATTGGATCACGCGCTTGATGTAGTTGTCGGGCACACTCACTTTGCGGGCGGCTTTGATTTCCTTTTTCAAGGCAGGGTTTTTCTCGGGGTCGAAGCAGGAATCGCCCGTGCCTTCGCAATTGACGCAGGCCTTGAGCACAGCTTTCAAATGGCGGGCACAGATTTTGGAACCTGTCACCAAAGCCGCTACTTTTTGCTCTTCTTTCACTTTCCAGTCGATGAAATCTTCAATATCGGGGTGGTCAATATCCACCACCACCATTTTGGCGGCGCGGCGTGTGGTGCCACCCGATTTAATAGCGCCCGCCGCACGATCCCCAATTTTGAGGAACGACATGAGGCCTGAGGAGCGCCCACCACCAGTGAGTTTTTCGTTGGCGCCGCGCAGGTTGGAGAAGTTGGTGCCAGTGCCCGAGCCATATTTGAACAGGCGCGCTTCACGCACCCACAAATCCATAATGCCGCCCTCATTCACCAAATCATCCTGGATGGATTGAATGAAGCAGGCATGTGGCTGGGGGTGCTCATAAGATGAGGCTGATTTTGTGAGCTTTCCAGTTTTGTGGTCGACATAATAATGGCCTTGGCCGGGGCCATCAATGCCATAGGCCCAATGCAGGCCAGTGTTAAACCATTGCGGGGAATTAGGGGCTACGCGCTGCGTGGCCAGCATAAAGCGCAATTCGTCATAAAACGCCTGCGCATCCTCTTCCGATTTGAAATAGTCGCCCTTCCACGCCCAATAGGTCCATGTACCCGCGAGGCGGTCGAACACTTGTTTGGCGCTCATTTCAGACACATAACGCTCATTCTCGGGCAATTTGGCGAGGGCCTTTTCATCGGGCACAGAGCGCCATAGGAACGATGGCACGGAATTTTCCTCAACCTTTTTCAAAGCTGCGGGCACGCCAGCCTTGCGGAAATATTTTTGTGCCAGAATATCGGCCGCCACTTGGCTGAACTGGTCTGGCACCTCGATATGATCAAGGCGGAACACAATAGAGCCGTCGGGGTTTTTAATCTCGCTGGTGGTATAGCGAAATGCGATGCTGCTGTAAGCATCTTGCCCTTGGGTGGTGAAAAATCGTTCAATCCGCATGTGCCAGTTCCTTGTGGTGTTATATATAGAGTGTCGTGGTCATTTGTGTTGTTTCAAGAATTGAAAGCTCTCGCTCAATTCTTGAATGTAGATACGCTTCGCGCTTCGCATTCGCTCGTTCCAACGCATAAAATGCGTTGGGGACATTCCCAAACTCCCTCGGCACAAATCTTCCGCTCTGAAAAGCCTGCGCCTTCAGTGAGTATAGAACAAACTTGGAACTTTGGGAAGATCCTTTGAATGGTGAGGCAAAGCGCCCCGCCAATTCGTTAACAAACCTAACCCTGCATTTAGAGCCACGTCAAGCGACCTTGATACTAATTGTAGTGGGTATGTGTTAAAAAATACCCAACATGTGGTTATCAACAGAAAATTGCCCTGTGGATAACGGGGGAAAGTTTTTGCACTTTTTTAAGGAATTTAGCAGGTGGGCTGAGTCGTGCCAATTTGGGGCAGGAATCGCAGCCAAATTTGGGAGAGGGGCGCAAACAGCGGCTGGCGCGCGTGGGTGTGCAGGCTGTATGTCGAGAATCGGTGTGGTTGATGCGGTCGCGTGATTCTGGCGCTGTTTGCACATATAAACGCACCCGCGTTGCAGCCAAGTGGGGCGCTGCAATGCTGGTGTGACAGTTTTAACAGTCGTACTAAATTTATGCATCAACCTGTTGAGACGGTTTGCGCGTTGCGGCCCAAATGCCTGCGATGGCAACAATTGCCGCCGCACCAATGGCAGGGAACATGCCTTTTATATTTTTAAACCACTCTTGTTTTACGGTGACTAATTTTTTGTCTGTAAAGCCTTGCACGCGTGCAAATGCCGTTTCCAAAGTGCCAATTTTAGCTTTAATTAGTGGAGTTGCGTCTGGTGCACCATTTGTAGCATGTTGTTTCAGAAGAGACAATGCATCAGTTATTTTGTTACTACCTAACGCTTCAGTCACACCTGGAATTACGCTATAGCCCTCGGTCTTTTTAATGAAGCCTGAGACGCGGGTAAGTAAACCAGCATATTCAGTATGAGTTATCAAATTAACTCCAACATTACTCCGTCCACGTTGTAACTCCTGGCTCCACATTGCAACTTGCTCTAGATCAACCATCACTTTTGGCGTCTTCAGAACATTCTCAAACGCAGTACTTATGCCATCAAGGCCATGTGCTGCGCCTGTTTCAACGTTCACGCCTTTATATGTCGTTTCGATTAAGTTCAATAATTCATCGATACCCGCCATTTTATATCTCCTTTTGAATAGCTTTGTGTAAGACAATTACAACTAAAGTCTATTTTGAAGACGCGGGCAAGTTTTTTTCGGGTCCTTTTAAGTGTGTTATAAAAACCCCCCAACCATGTTTGCGCACATCCAGATTGGCCGTTGATAGGTATATCGTGCGGATGTGCCTGTTGCGAGACTGTTCCGCTATTCTGCGCTCCCACTGCAGGTGGATATGATTACAGAGCGACTCGTGAATACAAACGATATAGGCGACACAACGGCTTCAAGAGATTTATCAACACGCTTGAAAGCCATACACAGCCATTGCTGGTGTGTATGGTTCAAATATACCGCAATGCGTGGGAGCGGGGATAAGATTTTTTTATGGTGGAGAGTCAAGGGGATGCGTGGGGAGAGGTAGGATTCCGCATATATAGCCAGTCGCTTTTTTGCGAGGAAGCAACCAAAGCTGTCATTCTGAACACGCAAAGCGTAGTGAAGAATCTTCCTGAGTTTGAGCGCAATCGGCAGGAGATCCTTCGTTGCACTCAGGATGACCACGTGTGACCAGCGTGTCGCTCACCTTTGCATCGTGCCTTCAATCTTTGGCAAATTCATGGTGTCATTACTGCCAAAGCCCATGCCTTGCAGTTGTGCTACTTTGCGGCTTTGGTTCACCAGCTCGGTAGTGAGTTTTTGTGCGATTTCAGGGTTCATTGCGGCCAAAATTTCGGCCATTTTGGCGGGTTTTAGTTTCAGCGCCAATTGTGACATCACACTCATATCCAGCTTATCAAAAATCACGCCCGCGTCCTTTGGCTTCATGTTATCATACATGGTCACAAGCGATTTGATTTGGTCGGGCACGTCTTCTTGTGCCTTTTTTTTCTGCACTACTTGCCCATTCACTATTTGTGAGCCGCCGCCACTCTCGCGACCGCCAGCTTGATCGAGGCGTTTTTCAGCGGCTTTGACAAGATTCTCACGAAATTCTACCTCTTGCAGGCGTGCTTCAAGCTCTTTACGTTTTTCAGTGAGTTTTTCAGGGAGTATATTCTCTGATTTCGGATCTACACCATTGCCCAATTGAGGGGGGCATTCTTTGGGCGCACTGCGTGCTGCCAGTGCTGCGGCAATGCCACCTGAAGCAGGTGCAGGCGCACCACCACCACCAGCGACCACAAGTTCCTGCTGTTGTTCACTGGGCAAGGTGTAATGCCCATTGCGTATGATGCCCATACCTTTGAGCACCAACAAGCTGGCGGTTGCGAATAATACCAGTGGAATGAGACGCATATGTTTCATGCTGCATCTCGCAAAATGGCGCTGAACGGTTTGCGCGCAGTGGTGACCGCTGAAATTGCAGCATGCACAAGTGCGTGCGTGTCGTCGCCACCCGCAATATCAACTTTAGGGGCGGTATAATGTGTGGGGTGCTGTGGTTCTGTCATGCGCTGCGTCGAGTTTTGACGCGTTTCAATCATGGTGGTGGCCGTGTGTATCAGGGCTTTGATTTGGATCGTAGTGTCGTGTGCGGCAGATGTGCCATGGCGCAGCGCGCTGAGTGTGTCCAGCGCTTCCACTTGTGAATCTTTAAGTGCGAATTGCGTGCGCTCTGCCGATTCAATCGCGTTTTGCAGTGAATGTTCTTGTTCTCCAGCCGTTTTGCGTAAATGTTCGATGGCGCGCTCTGCTGTATCAATTGAAATGGTGAGGTCGCGGATGGTTTGGCGCATCAATTGTTCGTCTGCTCGCAAGCCCGTGAGGCGCTTGTTGAGGATGAAACAATAGAAAATGGTGGTTGCCAATAACACGGCAACTAATGATTCTAATATGAGTCCAAAATTTACGTTCATTGGGCTTCCTCCTGTTGGCGGGCTGCATCTTCAAAGGCTTTGAGAGTCATGCGAGGTTTGAATAATGGTTTTGTCACACGCACGGCGACACGTTCAGATGAGCGCCCCATTTGTGCTTCAGACAGCACGACATCACCACATTTTATGTGTACAGGGTCGTTTGGCGCCATGTCTAATATGAGGGTTTCGCCCACTTCTAACGCCATCAGGCGCTTAAGCGGAAAATAGCCTTCATGCAGTACCACGTCGATCTCCGATTCTGCGGCCCACATTTGTGTGGCAAAATGGCCTTCCCACACAGAATCGCGCCCGAGTTTTTCCCCCATGAACATTTGCATGAGGCGGCCACGAATGGGCTCGATTGTGGCATAGGGCACAATAATTTCCACCACACCGCCACGATCTTCCATATCAATGCGTAGGCGCACTAAGAAGCATGCATTGGCGGGGCGGGTGATGGTGGCAAATCGTGGATTGGTTTCTAGGCGGTCGATCACAAAATTTACAGGTGTGATGGGTGCGAATGCCGCTACCAGATCCTCTAAAATCACTTCTTGCATGCGGCGCGTGAGGTTCATCTCGATGGTGGTGTAGGGGCGGCCATCAATGGGGACGCTGCCCGCGCTACGACGCCCACCCAGCAGCACATCAACCATGCAATAAATCAAGTTGGATTCCACCATCATCAGGCCGAAGTTGTCCCATTCCTCGGCTTTAAACACGCCCAAAACAGCGGGCAGGGGGATGGAATTGACGTAGTCGCCAAAGCGGATGGATTTAATGCCATCGAATGATACTTCGACGTTGTCGGACGTGAAATTGCGCATGGAGGTGGTGAGCAAACGCACCAATCGGTCGAACACCAGCTCCAACATGGGCAAGCGCTCATACGACACCATGGTGGAATTGATGATGGCACGAATGCCGCTTTGGTCACCAAACACATTGTCGTTCAGCTCAAACCCAAGCAGATTATCAATTTCATTTTGAGAGAGTACGCGGTCGCTGACTTGGCCTTTATCTTCCGATACATCGGGGGTGCTGTCGAGCATTGCTGCCCATTCAGCGGCCATTGCGTCGGCGTCATCTCCGCCAGAATCGGTCGCCCCCCATTCAGCGGCAGTTGCGGCGTCGTCTAAATCATTATCTGCCATTGTGGTTTTGCCTTACTGCAGAATGATTTCGCGGAATAAAATACCCGTGACTTTGTGCGGATGTGTCGCCACATTCACGCGCCGGGTGAGCTCTTCTTTGAGGCGATATACACCAGCCGAGCCGTCTAAATCGGTGATGCGCAATTCTCTCAGGTAGGTTTGGAATGTATCTTGGATGCGCGGCAAAATGGGTTCGATCACCGCCGCCGTTTCAGCACTGCCAAATTCAAGCGTTACGGCTACCTTTACATAGCGGTTACGACCGTCGTTTGAAGCAAGGTTTACGGTCATATCGGGCATATCGAGAAAAGCTGCGCGATAGGCTGATGCAACTTTTGCGGTGCTTTTTGCGCCGCCGCCATGCCCACCGCCGCCATGCCCACCCGCATCTGCGGCTGGCGCCGCGTGTCCACCAGCATCGGCTGCAGGTGCGCCATGAGAATCTTTGGCTTCGCCATCTTTTTTGGCATCTTCGGCCACAGGGGTAGGTTTTGATGAAAACACACCTAAGGCCGCAGCAGCGCCACCACCAATCAAGAGCAAGGCAACTGGCGCGATCATCATCAGCTTTTTCTTATCTGCAAGAATGGCTTTGATAGGTGAAACTTTGCCACCTTCCGCTTTTGCTTCGTCTTTTTGGGGTGCCTTAGACATTGAGAGCCTCATATTGCGCGGATGCAGTAGTGCGCATGTTTCATTCAATAGGATTAGCGTTAACAGGGCGTTACTTTTTAAGGCGCCTGCGGCAATAATTGCCGATTGTATGCTTAATAATATATTAATATCGGATGCTGATGCGCGTTAGAGGTGGTGTTATTAAGGCATTTCCACTGATTTAATATATTTTCTGTCTTAAAATGGTTTGTTTTGATGCGTTTTTTCAAGTTGGCACGCTCTTTGCAAATACCCTAGCTGACGCCTGCCCAGTGAGTCGTTGTGTGACGGTTTTGGCAGTAAGGGGTTCTAGAATGCAAAATGCTCTATTGGTTGGTTTGTCTCGTCAGGTTGCGCTTCGGCGCGAGCTTGATGTTGTGGCCAACAATGTGGCGAACATGAACACCAACGGCTACAAGTCGCAGTCGATGCTGTTTCGTGATCACATGAAAAACCCTGCCAGCGCCGAGCATTTTAAGAAACAAGATCGTGCCGTTCACTTTGTGGTGGATCAAGGCACGCTGCAAAACTTCTCTCAAGGGCCAATGGAGCAAACCGGCGGCACATTCCACATGGCGCTACGCGAGGACGACACGTTTTTTGTTGTGCAAAACGACAAAGGCGAAACCCGCTATACGCGCGCGGGGAATTTTGAACGAAATTCACAAGGGAAATTGGTGACATTGAGCGGTGAAGCCGTGCAGGGCACCAGTGGCGAACTTGTGTTTAGTGGTGACGAAACCGACGTAGCCATTGGCGCCGATGGTTCTGTGACCACCAATTTAGGCAGCAAGGGGCGTGTTAAAGTAGTGCGTTTCGCCCAGCTGCAGAAATTGGAAAATGTTGGTGATAATTTATTTATTGCCAAAACCGAAACACCCGCAGACGCAATCGATGCGCGTGTGCAGCAGGGCTATTTGGAGAAATCCAACGTACGCCCAGTGAAAGAAATGAGCCGCATGATTGAAGTGAATCGTGCGTATGCGGGTGTTGTTTCGATTATGGATAAAATGAACGAACAACAAAAAAATGCCATCGATAAGCTGGCAATGCGTGCGTAAAAAAATGATTTTTCATATAAATATCAGCTGGTTGCGTAGGTAGCCTGAAGTAGTGAAGTAGGAGTTTGAAATGCGTGCACTCAATACAGCGGCCACTGGAATGTTGGCGCAAGAAATGAATGTGGAGGTGATTTCCCACAACATCGCCAACATGCGCACCACTGGCTACAAGCGCCAGCGCGTGCAATTTCAAGATTTGATGTACGAGAATTTGCGCCGTCAAGGCACAGCCACATCGGAGGCGGGTACGCAGGTGCCAACAGGTGTGCAAATTGGTTCAGGCGTGAAACTCTCGGCCACTCCGCGTGTGCATAGCCAAGGCACGCTGACCCCAACCGAAAAAACCTATGATGTGGCGGTGCGTGGCGAAGGCTTTTTGCGCGTGACAACACCAGATGGCAAAACGGCTTACACGCGTGATGGCTCATTGGAATTGGACAGCCAAGGCCGATTGGTGACAGCTGAGGGCTATTTAGTGGCCGATGGCATTACGGTACCACAAAATGCAGCATCAGTGACGATCAGCCAAACAGGTTCAGTTCAGGCCACGTTGCCAGGCCAAACCGATACGCAAACTTTGGGGCAGCTTCAGCTGGCGCGATTTATCAATAATACGGGCTTAAACCCAATTGGGGACAACTTGTTTCTTGAAACTGCCGCTTCGGGCCCAGCAGTGCTGGGCAACCCGCAAACTGAAGGCTTCGGCAATGTGCTGCAAGGTTATTTAGAGGAAGCGAACGTGAATGCCGTGACCGATATTTCGGAACTCATCGCGGCACAGCGTGCCTATGAAATGAATGCGCGCGTGATTAAAGGCGCCGACGAAATGATGTCGTCCAACTCACGGATGTAATAGTATAGGGGCTTGATATGGAACTTTCTTTCTATAAATCTTATACTTCGCTCCCCACTTGTGGGGGAGCTGTCGAGCCCACATTTTTGTTGGGCGAGACTGAGGGGGGTATTCTTCATTCTAAGTCAAACAAGAAAACCCCTCCCCCTACCCCCTCCCGCAAGGGGAGGGGAGCGCTGTATTTTCTATCTCAAATCCTTCTGAGTATCGTGATGTATGACACTGTACTCGCTGGAGATTTTGCAGCGCTGCGCGGTGATGTGAATGTGGATGCTGAAATTGTGACTCTCGGCGATTTGGTTGAAAATGCAGGTGTGGCCGGCAAAACGCCCATGTTTCGTGCGCCCGATTTGGGCACCAAGGGGGCAATTTCTGCCGAGCGTGTGGCAGATGCTGCCCGTGCGGCGGGGTTACAAAATATCGATACACGCGGCATGGCCAGCGTTTATGTGACTCGCGCCGCCCGCGCTATGCGTTCTGACCATGTGCATGATGTGGTGCAGCAGGCCTTGGCCGAAAAAATGAAAGCAAATAATGCCAATGATGTGGCCATTTCCTTCGATGTGGGTACGCCCAATTATATGATTGAAAATGGCGCCCGCGCTGAGCCAACATTGGTGCGGATGGATTGGAATCCCAACACCAACCGTTTTGAAGCGCTGGTGGTGGTGGCCGATAGCCGTTTGTCTAATCAAAACCCCATGGTGTTTCGCGGCCAAGCCGAAGAGATGATTCAGGTGGCGCGATTGGTGAAGCCGATTAATAAAGGCGCGTCAGTGACCACCGATGATTTTGTGATAGAGCCTTTTGCCCGCACAAAATTGCCGCAAGATGCTGTGGCCGACATGAAAACACTCAATGGAATGAGTGCCAAGCGCGCCATTCCTGCAGGGCTTCCATTGCGCATGAGTGATTTGGAGCGTAGCAAAAAAGTCCTCAAGCAAGATCTTGTGACCGTGATATTTGAAAATGGCGGCATTACAATTTCAACACGCGGCAAATCCTTGGCGGATGGCGCAGTGGGCGACATGGTGAGCGTGCAAAACATGCACACAAAAAAGATTATGGAAGGCAAAGTTGTGGGCGCAGGGCTTGTGTCTGTTGAGCCGAGCTATGTGAACTTTCGCAATAAAACCGCATTGAATGCACGATAAGACTTGAAGGACGATACGATGAAACGCAATATAATCAACATTTTAGGCATCACCACCATTGGCCTGCTCGCAGGCGGCTGTTCGATGGCCGACCGTTTGGCAGGTATTGGTAGCGCGCCCACGCTTTCAGCAATTGAGAATCCACAACACCAGCCTGGCTATCGCCCTGTGCAAATGCCTATGCCCACAATTGAGCCTTCTGTCTATCAGTCCAACTCTTTATGGCGCTCTGGCTCGCGTGCGTTTTTTAAGGATCAACGCGCAGCACGTGTGGGTGATATTCTCACCGTGAAAGTGAGCGTGACCGATAGCGCCAAGCTGAGCAATAAAACCCAGCGCGGCCGCACAAATTCTGAAAATGCAGGCGTGACAGCAGCGCTTGGGCTTGAGAAAATTCTCTCCAAAACGCTGTTGCCTGCGGGCGCAACGCCTGAACAGATGGCGGCGGCCTCTAGTACATCGAACAGCCAAGGCAGCGGAACAGTAGACCGCGCCGAAACATTGGCCACCAATGTGGCGGCAGTTGTCACGCAAGTATTGCCCAATCAAAATCTTGTGCTGGAAGGTCGGCAGGAAATTCGCGTGAATAACGAAGTGCGCGAATTAATTGTAGCAGGCATTGTGCGGCCTGAAGATATTGAATCCGACAATACCATTGCCTCGGCCAAAATTGCGGAAGCCCGCATTAGCTATGGCGGGCGCGGCCAGATCACCGATGTGCAACAACCCCGTCTTGGCCAGCAAGTGATGGATGTGCTGCTGCCGTTTTAGAGGGGGTGGGTTTCTGGTGTCATGAGTTTTATATCAGTAAAATACGTTCTCATTTCACCTGGATTGCGCGTAAGCACAGTGTAGTGCCTGACTTGCGCGTGCGCACCAATATAAAAGTCTGGTAAAGTTGTGGTGCGGGCGCCTTTGTTTTGTCTATAAGTTTTGTAGGCTTTTCCTGCCAATTCAGCGGCAGTCCACGGTATGTTTTCCAAACTAATTCCCAAATTTTTTAAGAAATTTTGTAACGACGGGGAGCTAGCAAAACCTGACGCAATTTCAGCATATATTATTTGATTGATCACAATGCGTTGATTACTTTGTACGGCTTGTGATAACGCCCATTCTGACCAAGTTGAAAAACAAGGATCTTGAGTAATAATATCAATTATGACACAACTATCGACAAGTACTGTCATTGAGTTTGCCTATTCATTACCGCGTGTCATGTGCATAACATCATCAGTAGTGAGGTGTGTATCCCAATATTGCCCAAGAGATTTGAGGCCTTTTATAAGGTTTTTACTATTTGGAGAATTTTTTGTGGAATTATTATCTTTGTGAGGCATTTTTTTATTGGAAGTTTGTGTTAACGTACTGCCTGCAGAGGATTTAACAGATTTATGAATGACTATAGAGCCCGCTTTTCTGATAGATTCACTTCCTTGTGCGCCACGCCGCACATGAGTGGGTGTGCCATTATCAGAACCAGATTTGCGATTTGTAGGCATATATGACTCCACATTGAACGTAGAGATTATATCATAAATATTCTTTTTACCTAAAGAATTTCACTCGTCCTTATAGACTTTTTCCATCTTCTCGTGGCGTTCTTGCGCTTCGATGGAGAGGGTGGCGATAGGGCGTGCTTCCAGGCGCTTGAGGCTGATGGGCTCGCCTGTTTCTTCACAATAGCCATATTGGCCATCTTCAATACGTTTGAGCGCGGAGTCGATTTTTGAAATCAATTTGCGTTGGCGGTCACGGGTGCGGAGTTCCAATGCGCGATCGGTTTCGGAGGAGGCTCTGTCGGCCAAATCGGGCAATTGCACTTGGTCTTCTTGCATATGCAGCAGGGTTTCATGGCTTTCATGCAGAATCTCATGTTTCCACTCCTGAAGCTTCTGGCGGAAATAATCGCGCTGGCGATCATTCATAAAGGGTTCATTTTCGCTGGGGCGGTATTGCGTGTCGAATTCAGCTGTTGTCATGGTGTGCTCCCGCGTGCGGCCATTGTGGCTCTTGATTCTATTTATATCACGGGTTTCATAGGGATGGAATTGATTTTGTGCAAGGGGGGAAATGTGGTGTTTACAAATATTGTCGCTTTAGAGGTTATATAATTAAGTATTATTTTAGTATAATTATATGCAATTAATTTTAAATGTTTTTTTACTTTAATATTTAAGATAAATTCAGTTTTATTGTGGAAATGTATCGTTAATACCAAAAAATAAAAAACAACCTTGACAGGAACACGCAATGGCGATCAACAAAACTAATATCCAAAATAATGCGCATGCTGCCCCGGCGCAGGCCTATACGTTGAATAATTTCAATGAGGCGATGCAAAATGCCGCACAGGACACGCCATTTAAAAATGAGACGTTAGACGATCTGGCGCAGCAATATGCACCATCGCAAACTGCTACCATGCAACGCTTGGCGGCGTTTCAAGAAAAAATGCAAGCGGGTGCGCCAGTGGTGGAGGATCGACCGCGAACCGCAGCCTTGGCAAATTATACTGCGCCAAATGTAATGGGTGAAAATAATAAAAAAGATATGCCCGAAATCAGTAACTCACCTATACAATTGGAGGGAGATCCTGTAGATGGTCAACTTAAAGGTATATTTGATAAATATGCTGGTGGCGCGCAAACTTTGAACTATCAAGAAAGTTTGCGGATGGGTTTATATGGATTTGGATCAACAAATGGTAAGAATTACGACACAAATAAAGATGGTTATTTAGATTTTGAAGAGTTTAAGGCGCATGCTACAAATATGTGTGATAATGCTGATTGGCTTCAAGGCAACCAAAATGGCAAAATTGATCAGGCAGAATTAGATCGCTTTATTACCAGCGCAAGTCAACGAGAAGCTGAAGGTCAGGGCACAACAACTGAAGCACAGGATATAAATCGGCCAAAATTTCTCGAGGGCTTTGAGAATTATCAATTTGATGAAGATGGTTTAATTGTGAGTGCATTTGATATGCGTCAGATGTTAAAACAAGTTACGCGCCCTAATACGGACAATAATGGAGATAATTCTACAATTGATCGAGATGAATGGAATTATTTTGTTCAGGAAACTGGCTATAATAAAACAAGTTTTTCTGATGAAGCCCAAAATAGTGCTGAAGGTAAATCAGAATATGTTTCACTAAATTTCGCAGATAAGTTAGTTGGAAGTGCTGGTTATCTCACTCAAAATGAGTTTTTTGCACTATTTCCAAATTTGGCGTATAAGAAATAAAGCTGAATTAATAAGCACTTTGCATCACCTCTCATAAGTTTATATGGGGGGTGATGTGCATTTACACCATCCCACGTTTTGCCAACTCCACGGCGGCGCGCACTTCAATCTCACCCAGAATTTGTGCGAGGTGGGGGTCGTCGGTGAGGCCTTCATGGGTGAGGTCGTCTAACTGCGATTTGAGTGTGGTGAGTTGCTGATTGTTGATCTCACCTGTGATGAGCCCGCGTTGCACGTCTTCCAGCGTTTTCAGCACATCTTGGCCTTGCTTGGCTTTGCGCTTTTTGCGTTCAAGGGCGTCTTCCACAAATGTGGCCTCTTGCAGAAACATAATGCCTGAAAGTTGCACGGTGCCTGACAGCATGCCCATGGGGGCAGGGGCAACGCCCGCCTGTTGTGGCAGCATGAATGCTGCGCCAGATGTGCTGCCTGCACGCGCGGGGCGGGCAGCTGTTGTGGGGCGGTTGAGTGCAGCAGTTTGAATGGGCAGCATGATTGAATTCCTGATCATTACAATTGTAAAGGCTTATGGATAATAAATCGTAAATTGGCGCGGAATTTTTTGCCGCCTATGTGCAAATGGCGTATATAAATAAAGGCGTTTTGATTTTTATCGCGCTGATAAACAAGCACAAAATGCGTTAACCAATTTGGCATACTTCTGGCATTATACTTGTCATATATATGGAGTCGTATGAATGCGTAGTGCCAAAGGTTTGCGTCTTGTAATTGCAATATGTGCGCTTGTTGCAGGAATGATGCCCGCACCAGTGCAGGCCACTTCGCGCATTAAGGACGTAGCAACAGTTGAGGGCGTGCGGGAAAACCAATTGATTGGGTATGGGCTGGTTGTGGGTTTGAACGGCACAGGCGATAGCTTGAACAACGCGCCATTTACCAAACAAAGTTTGCAAGCCATGTTGGAACGTTTGGGCGTGAACACGCGGGGCTTCAACTTGCGGACCGCCAACGTGGCCGCCGTGATGGTAACCGCGAATTTGCCGCCGTTTTCATCACAAGGTGGGCGCATTGATGTTGCCGTATCCGCATTGGGCGATTCCAAAAGCTTGCAAGGCGGCACATTGCTGGTGACGCCGCTGCTGGGTGCGGATGGCGAGGTGTATGCCGTAGCGCAAGGGCCTGTGGCGCTTTCAGGGTTCACCGCGCAGGGGGAGGCCGCCAGCATTACCAAAAATACCACCACCGTGGGGCGCATTGCCAGCGGGGCGATTGTGGAGCGCGAAATTCAATTTAATTTGGCGGCGCTCACAAGTTTGAAATTGTCGATGCGCACGCCAGACCTCACCACATCTAAGCGTGTGGCCAGTGCCGTGAACGACTTTTTAGGCGGCACCAATGCGGTTTCACTCGACCCGGGCACTGTGCGCATTCATGTGCCGCCAAAATATGAAGGCAATATTGTGACATTGTTGATGGAAATTGAGCAATTGCGGGTGGAGCCAGATTTGGCTGCCAAAATTGTGATCGATGAAAAATCGGGCATTGTGGTGATGGGGCGCGATGTGCGGGTTTCCACCGTAGCGGTGGCGCAGGGCAACCTCACCGTGACGATTTCTGAAAATCCACAAGTGTCGCAACCCAACGCATTGGCCGATGGGGAAACCGTTGTGGTGCCACGTACCAATATTGAGGTGAATGACGGTGCCAATAAACGCCTTGCGGTGGTGCGCGAGGGGGTTTCGCTGCAAGAGCTGGTAGATGGCCTCAACGCGCTTGGCCTTGGCCCGCGTGATCTGATTTCTATATTGCACGCCATTAAAGCAGCGGGTGCGCTGCATGCTGAAATTGAGGTGATTTGATGAGCGACCCATTTTTGAATGCCCCACAAGCGCCAATTTCTACGCATTTTGAGAAAACGATTGGTTTACCAAGTTCGAAGAATGCTAAGCCATTATCGATGGAAAAGATGAAATTTCAGGCTCAGGAGTTCGAAGGGCAAATATTAGGCACACTTTTAAACCAAATGTTTACAGGTATTGGTGCAGAAGACAATTCTCTCCACGCGGGCCAAGCCGAAAGTACATGGCGCGGCCTCCTCAACGAAGAATATGGCAAATCACTTGCGCGCAATGGCGGTATCGGCTTGGCTGATGCTGTTGTGCATGAGTTGGTGCGCATGCAAGCACAAACAGTAGGATCATCACCATGAGTACAAACGCAGCTTTCGCAATGTCGTCTATCCCCTCCGACACCTCTGCCGCCCAAATTTCAAAAGGCGATGCGGAGGTTTTGTGTATTCGGGTGAATGAAACGATGGATGCCCTCAATAACATTATTGAGGCGGAAACGCGTTTGGTGCGGGCCGGTAAAATTCGTGAAGCGGCACATTTGCAAGCTGAAAAGGCCGAATTTGCGCGGCTCTATATTGAAGATATTTTTGCTATTCAAACCCATGCGCAAACACTTTCATTGCTTATTCCAGCCATGGTGGAGCGCACCCGCAAGCGGCATGATAGTTTTCGCGCCAATTTGCAGGCCAATATGAGCGCGCTGGAAATTGCACGCGGTGTTTCCGAGCAGATTATCAAGGATGTAGCTGAAGAAGTGGCCTCAAAATCTACACTGAATACCTATGGCAATTCTGGCGCTATGGGTGCGTATCGTGCGGCTGTTAAGCCGATTTCAGTCGATACGGCGCTGTGATCAATTGAGAAAATGCGGCTTGACGTGGCCGCGTTTTCCCGCTCCACTCTCCCCACATCAGGGAGACACATCATGAAAACCAAATTATTGATCAGCGCAATTTTTGCCGCAAGCCTTATGGGCAGCGCTTTGGCGCAAGAGGTCACCATCGCCACCATTGGGCCCATGACAGGGGAATATGCCCCGTTTGGCGCGCAGATGAAAGCCGGTGCAGAGCAAGCTGTGGCCGATTTGAACGCGGCTGGCGGCGTAATGGGTAAAAAAGTAAAATTGGTGGTGGGGGATGATGCCTGCGACCCAAAACAAGCTGTTGCCGCGGCCAATAAAGCAGTTTCCGACAAAGCGGTGCTAGTAGCGGGGCATTATTGCTCTGGCTCTTCCATCCCTGCGTCGAAGGTGTATTCGGAAGAGGGGATTGTGCAGATTACACCCGCCTCCACCAACCCAAAATACACCGATGAAGGCAGCTGGAACACCTTCCGTGTGTGTGGGCGAGATGATCAGCAGGGGGCAGTGGCCGCAGCATATATTGCCGAGAAATTCAAAGGCAAAAAAATTGCCATCATCAACGATAAATCCTCTTATGGCAAAGGCTTAGCCGATGAAGTTCAGAAGAATCTTGAAGCCGCAGGCGTAAAAAATGTTGTGCTGGAAGCCTATACCGCCAAGGAAAAAGACTACTCCGCGCTGGTATCTAAACTCAAAGCGGCCGGCATTGAGGTGCTGTATGTGGGCGGATATCACACCGAAGCGGGGCTGATTGCCCGCCAAATGCGCGACCAAGGCATGAAAACCGTGATGATCGCGGGCGATGCGCTGAACACCACAGAATTTTGGACCATTGCGGGGCCGGCGGGTGAGGGCACACTCTTTACGTTCTCGCCCGACCCGCGCAAAAAAGCCAGCGCGGCCGATGTGATGAAAAAGTTTGAAGCCAAGAAAATCGACCCAGAAGGCTATGTGCTTTACACCTATGGCGCGGTGCAGGCATGGGCGCAAGCGGCCACCAAAGCAGGCTCATTCGACGGCAAAAAAGTGGCGGAAACCCTCAAAACGGGCGGCGCTTGGAAAACCGTGTTGGGTGATTTTGCCTTTGATAAAAAAGGTGATGTGACCGCACCGGGCTATGTGTTTTATGAGTGGAAAAACGGCAAATATGGCGAGATGTGAGGAGGCAGGTGACAATCTCCGAATCCTGTCGTACGCATAGATATGTCCAACTCACTCCTTGCCCCCACGCGTGCGTTTGCCCCTTATGAATGGGGGTTGGCAGCGCGGATATTGCGGGCCAAACGTGCCGATGGCGCAGTTTCGATCATCGCAGGCTTTTCATTTTTAGGTATTATGTTGGGCGTTGCCACCCTTATTGTTGTGATGGCGGTGATGAATGGCTTTCGCAAAGAACTCACCACTAAAATTCTTGGGGTGCAGGGCCATGTGCTGATGCAGCCTGTGGATGGCTCGCTGAATGACTGGGACGAGGTTTCGCAGCGGTTGATGAAGGCCAAAGGCGTTAAGCTTGTGGTGCCATATGTTGAGGGGCAGGCGCTGGCCTCTAGCCCCACACGAGCCAGCGGTGTGTTGGTGCGCGGGATGCGCGAGGCAGAAATTGCCAAATTGCCAGCCTTTGCAACCTCAATTGTGCAGGGCACGTTAAATGGTTTTGACAGCAGCGCGGGCATTGTGATTGGCCGTCGCTTGGCGGAAACAATGGGGCTGCAAGTGGGCGATAAGCTTACGCTTGTGTCGCCACGCGGGGCGGTGACAGCGTTTGGCACCACACCACGGATTAAATCTTACCCAATTACCGCCATTTTTGCGCTGGAAATGAGTGAATTTGATAGTGTATTTGCGTTTTTGCCTTTGGTGGAGGCGCAGAATTATTTCAGCCAAACGGGCACAGTGTCCTCTATCGAAGTGTATTTGGACAACCCTGACAAAGTGGATGACGCGCGCGTGGCCTTGATGGAGGCGGCACAGCGCCCGTTGATGATGCTGGATTGGCGGCAGCGCAATAAAACATTTTTCACGGCGCTAGAGGTGGAACGCAATGTGATGTTCATCATCCTCACCATGATTATTTTGGTGGCGGCGCTCAACATTATTTCAGGCCTCATCATTTTGGTGAAGGATAAATCTGCTGACATTGCCATTTTGCGCACGATTGGCGCCACGCGCGGGGCGGTGCTGCGGATATTTTTTATTGCAGGCTCGAGCATTGGTGTGCTTGGCACATTGTTTGGTGTGGGGCTGGGCACGCTGATTTGCTATAATGTGGAAAGTATTCGGCAATTTGTGACATGGCTTTCAGGTACGGAATTATTCCCAGCAGAGTTGTATTTTCTCAGCCGATTGCCCGCCGATATGAATGGTAAAGAAGTGCTGGCGGTGGTGGTGATGGCGCTGGCCATTTCGCTGTTGGCCACACTTTACCCTGCATGGCGCGCGGCGCGGCTCGACCCAATTCAGGGGCTGCGCAATGGTGATTGAACCGAGCAAACCTATTTTGCGGATTGAGAACGTGCACCAAACTTATGGCGTGGGCGAGGCGGCGGTGAGTGTGCTGCGCGGCGCAAATTTGGAAATTGGGCGCGGCGAAACCGTGGCGCTGGTAGGGCCTTCAGGCTCGGGCAAATCGACCTTGCTGCATATTGCGGGGCTGCTCGAGCAACCCACCGCAGGGCAAGTGTATTTTTTCAATTCACCCACCTCAGGCCTCAATGACAATGCCCGCACAGGGTTGCGCCGCCGCATGTTGGGCTTTGTGTATCAATTCCACCATCTATTGCCAGAGCTAAGCGCACTGGAAAATGTGATGCTGCCGCAGCAAATTGCGGGCAAGCGGCTGGCCGATGCGCAAATGGATGCCACAGAGCTGCTGCGCTATTTAGGGCTGGAGCATCGCCTCAATCATTTGCCCAGCACACTTTCCGGCGGGGAGCAGCAGCGTGTGGCTGTGGCACGGGCGCTTGCCAATAATCCGCGATTAGTTCTGGCGGATGAGCCCACCGGCAATCTCGACCCCAAAACCGCCGAGCATGTGATCGGCCTATTCCTCGATTTGGTGAAATCGACCGGCATTTCGCTGCTCATCGCCACACATGATATGAACCTTGCACAGCGGCTTGATCGGCGCATTTCGGTGGTGGATGGCGTGGTGGTGGAAGTTTAAAGTTTTAATTGTTAGCATTAAAACATAGTATAGATTATAGTATAATATATTTTGATGTGAATTCATTGTAATGTGCCTGAAATATATGGAGGCACCAAATGCAATATCCTGTTTTGGCTAGTTTGATCAACTCAAATGGCGATACAAAAATTGAATATTCTGAAGTTACAAGTTTTTCAATGCGTCTTGGCTCAATTATTGATGATTCTCGTAATATTTCACAAGTTGAAGTTGATAAATTTGTTCAATCGCAAAAAGCATTGTTAGGAGCAGAGAAAACAAAAGCGTTGAAAGCAGAGTTGGCTTCATTGATGGGAGGGGCGGGTTCAGTGGTAGAATCCGTTATGGAAAAAAGTCTGATCAGCATTTTTTTGCAAGGACAAAATGAAGCAGGTCGCGTTAACATGACACCGCAACAATATGCCAAAGAACAAAATCCTTATATCTTTAAAAAAGCTGATTTGAATGGTAACGGGGTTGTAACAGAAAGTGAAGTGTATTTGACTGTACAGCGTATGAATAATGGCGTTGATGGCAAAGAGGATAAAACCATTTCGGCGCAAGAATTAGAACATTTTGCACAATCCAAATTTGGGCCTGAGTGGAGTATATATGAAAATGGCGAGTTAGAAGGTGAATTGGCTGGTTTGTTTGCTGTGGGTACATCAAAAGTGCGCTATACAGCAAATGCAAATGAAGACCCTGATATTATGGTGCGCAGCACAGGCATTTCAACAACAAAAGCTGCTGCGATTCTCAATACAGCACTTAGTGCTGTGCCAGACGAGCAAAAGCGCTAAATCGCGATATTATCGATTAACCGCGTGGTGCCAAGCCGTGCGGCCACCAGCAGGCGGGCAGGGGTGGTGATTGGTATATCGGTGGAGATTTCAGCCAATGTGTCAGTCGCACGCAGGGCGAAATAATCAACTGTGAATCCGTGATTTTCTAGCGTTGTGGTCGCGTGAGGCAGCACCGTTTGTGGCATCTCACCTGAACGTAATTTTTCAGCAACATGGCGCATGTGCGCATAAATCTGCGTGGCGGTTTTTCGCTCATTTGGTGATAAATATCGATTGCGAGACGACATCGCCAACCCATCGGCCTCACGTACTGTGGGGCAGCCGATCACCTCTATGGGTAAGGCAAGGTCGCGTACCAAGTGTTGGATTACGCACAGCTGTTGATAATCTTTTTCGCCAAAATAGGCGCGGGTGGGCAACACAGTGCACAACAGCTTTGCCACCACCGTGGCCACGCCATCAAAAAAATGAGGGCGAAAGTCGCTTTCAAGCCCAGCACTGGGCCCACCCACATGCACCAATGTGGCAAAGCCAGCGGGGTAGAGCATTTCAGGCGTTGGCATAAACACATAATCGCACCCTGCTGCCGCCAGCATCGCGCAATCTACATCTTCCGTGCGGGGATAGGTGGCCAAATCCTCGGTGGGGGCAAATTGTTTGGGGTTCACAAAAATGGATGCGATGCACACATCATTTTCATCGCGCGCACGTGCCACCAGCGCAATATGCCCCGCGTGCAGCGCACCCATTGTGGGCACAAAGCCGATGGTTTGACCACTGGCGCGGGCGTGGGCAAACGCGGCGTGAACTTCAGCGGGGGAGGTGAGGATGTGCAATTGTTTCATATTTGCACCATAATGAAATGGTGCGCATTGTGCTAGCGCTTTTCGATCACAACAGCCCCTTTGGCAGTTTTAAAATCCGCACGGCACGTTTGTGTGTTGGGGTGTAAACCTGTAGAAAAATGCGGGTGCGTGGCGCATCGAGCTGCACAGAGCGTTCGGCTTGGCCGAGCAGTTCTTTGATCCATTGCTTGAGCGTGTTGGTAGGGCTAGCGGGCTTTTGCTTATTGGTCTCACCTTGCAAGCGCATGGCAATTTTATAGGAGATTGCCATCGCCATTTGGCGTTGTGCTTGGTGCTGTTCAGGACTTTCTGGAGGAGTACTCATCACGCAACTTTCTTTATTTTCAACAGGTTACAAGCGCGAGATCATGCACGGCATGGCGCTTTTTTTCAGCGCAGCACATACATTTTCGGCGGAGGCTTTATCGAGATTGCTAAAGCGTGCGCGCCATAATTGGTCGCCAGCTTTTTTAACGGGTTCGGTGTAGGGGGTGGCGTTCGCCAATTGTTTAGGGGCTTTTGATTTGGCCTTTGTGAGCATCGCAGTGGCCGATTTTTTGTCAGGCACAGCCGCAATTTGCACAATATAAGGGGCTTTATCGAGTTTTGAGGGTGTAGCCTTGCTGCTGAGGATTTTGCCTTCAGGACCTTTTTGCCAACCAGCAACTGCTTTGCTTTTTACAGCCGCCGTGCGAATTTTAGTGTCGTCTTCGTCTTCATCTTCGGCGTCATTCTTGCTATTTTTAGCCACCATAATCGCTTTTTTTACAACTGGCTTTTGTGCGGTTTTTGGAGCAGGTGTTGGCGCGGCCGCAGCTTTTGGTGCTGGCATTGGCGCCCCTAATGTAATTGAAGATGCATCAGCACTTGCCAATTGCACTGGAGCCAATTGCACAGGTTTGCCAGTTGCCGATTGCGGTTCTTCACGCACTAATGCTACGCGCGGGGCAGGGGCTTTCACAGGGGTGTCGGCTTGTGCTACGTCGAATGCCGCGCTACCTTGCAAGCTGCGCCCAGCAAATTGGCGCAAGTTTTGTTTGCGGCTGGAGGCGTCATCATAGTGTGCCACTAGCAATTGGCGCATTTGCGCATCACGCACGCGGGATGTTTTACCGCCAAGCACAACGCCAATCAAATGGCGGCCATCAACACGCATGGAGGAGAGAAGATTGAAACCAGATGAGCGTGTGTAGCCAGTTTTAATGCCATCTATGCCTTCAACACGGCCAAGCAATTTATTGTGGTTGCCCATTGTGCGGCCATTATAGGTGAAGCTTGATTTGGCGAATGAACGGGACAGTTCAGGAAAACGGCTTTGGATGGAATAGCCCAGCAGCGCCAAATCGCGCGCGGTGGTCAACTGTTCTGTATCGGGAAGGCCAGAGGCGTTGACAAATTGCGTGCGGGTCATGCCCAAAGAGCGCGCTTTGCGGGTCATCATCGCAGAGAAATTTTCTTCAGATCCGCCCAAATGTTCGGCTACAACCACCGCCGCATCATTGGCCGATTTGATGGCCAGTGCATTGATGGCTTCACGCACAGTGAGTTCTTGCCCAGGGCGCAGGCCCAATTTGGAAGGGGCTTGCGCAGATGCAAATGCCGAGACATCCATGGCGGTGTCCATCGACACTTTGCCAGCCTCTAATTGCTCGAACAGCATATAGAGTGTCATCACTTTTGTGATTGAGGCAGGAAAGCGCTGCGCATCCGCATTTTGCGCATAGAGCACTTCACCTGTGTTGGCATCCACAATGATAGAGGCTTGCGCAGGTTGCGCCTTGGCCGCGTGTGGATGGAGCGCAAATGCACTGACACATGCCGCAATTGCAGCATAACGCACAACAGAACGGGCAATCGTGCCCAAACGCATTACAATAGCCATGACCCACTCCTTTACGCATTACAATACGCACATACACACCGCAGAGCTTTGTCCGCGCATAGACCACTCTCTTATTTTTGGTTTAAAGGGCAATTAAGCAAAATGGTTAACAAGGAAAAAATTGCCGAGTTTGTTTGGGATTTGTTTATATGATGCCGTCATCCCGAGCGCAGTCGAGGGATTTCATCAATAGTAAGGATGGGATTGCCACGGCGCTCAAGGAAAAATGGCTGCATTGCAATGATAATGAAAATATTTTGTGCAGCGCACAAAAAAGCCCTTGACGTGTGCAGCAATCGTGCCTATATGGTACATGTTGCACTGCAAAACAGAGGAGCTATGCCATGTACAAGAATTTTGACGACGTAAAAAAACTCACCGAAGACAACACAAAAAAATTGACAGAATCTACAGCTGTAGTGACAAAAGGCGTTCAAGCCATTGCTACTGAAGCTGCTGATTTCTCGAAAAAAGCACTCGAAGCCAGCACTGCTGCGATCCAAGAAATTTCAGCTGTAAAATCAGTTGAAGCGGCTGTTGAATTGCAAATGAAGCATGGCAAAAAGGCTTATGAAGATTCAATCGCCTACTCAACAAAATTGAGTGAAATGTCGACTGCAATGCTTAAAGATGCATTCAAACCATTTGAAAGCATGTTTAAGGCTGCTGCTGCAAGTGCACCTGCACCTGTTGTAAAATCTTCAAACAAAGCTGCTTAAGAACGTTTCATCCTGAACGGAGTGAAGGATCTCCCGTAGTTCTAGGAGATTCTTCGGCTCTGCCTCAGAATGACGGTATGTTTAAAAAAGCCTCGCGCACGCGGGGCTTTTTTATTGCTTCACCCACTTGCCCGTATCCGTTTGTACCCATAAGGTTTCCACCGCGCCGAGCGCGTTTTTTAGGGCTTCTTGCGCAGGGGTTAGCTTGGCGGGTTCAAAGCGGGCATCTACCATCACCACCACGCGTTTAAAGGGGATATTGGTGGGTACACGTGCTTCCCCCCACACCAGCGCCAATTCCGCAGCATTTGGCACTAATGCCTCGTGGGTGAGAAAAATGGGTTGATGCTCGGCTTCACCATCAGCCAATGTGCCATGTGGGATGAATTTTTCTGCATCGAAGCTCCATAAATATTCATTGAGCGCTTCGGCTTCCTGCTCGTTTTGGCAAAACACCACGGTGGGCATTTCACGCTCTACAGCCTTTTCCAGCAATGAGACCAACACTTGCTTGCGCGGGGTGAGGGTGCAAGCATAAATCCAAAATTCGGTGGGCATCATTTTTCCTTTTTCAATATGTCATCCTGAGTGAAACGAAGGATCTCCTACCGATTGTGTGCAATTTCAAGGAGATTCTTCGCTGCACTCAGAATGACAGAAAATCTAATATTTTGCATTGCGCATGAAAAAATGTGCCATTGCGATTGAAAGCGCATCGGACTCATCCGCCGTTTTTGGGTTGGCGCCCGGCAACAAACGCTGCACCATGCCGCGAATTTGGGATTTATCGCCATGACCAAACCCAGAGAGCGATTTTTTGATTGCGTTTGGCGCATATTCCGCAACCGACAGCCCCGCTAGTGAAGGCACAAGCAGTGCGATGGCGCGGGCATGGCCAAGCTTGAGCGTGGAATCTGGGTTGACGTTCACGAAGGTACATTCCACCGCAGCCTCGGTGGGGCGCTGAGTTTGTACAATTTCAGTGAGTGCGTGGTAAAGTTCCAGCAATCGCGCCGGTAGTTGGCCATCGGTGCCAATTTTCAGCACGCCACTGGCCACATAGTGCATGGTGTTGCCGTTCACATCCACCACGCCCCACCCTGTACGGCGTAGGCCGGGGTCGATTCCGATGATGCGAAGTCGGTTTGCGGCTTGCATATTAGCCGCCGAGTGTTTTCATCAACGCATCGGACACTTCAAAGTTGTAATAGACATTTTGCACGTCGTCGTGATCATCGAGCAAATCGAGCAGACGCATCAGTTTTTCACCCGCTTCATCGTCTACCAATGTGATGGCCTGCGGTTTCCAAATGATGGTGGTTTTGGCGGGCTCATCAAATTTAGCCTCGAGCGCGGTGGCCACTTCATTGAGGGATTCCATAGCACAATAAATGCTGTGGGTTTCATGTTCCGATGCACAATCATCGGCGCCCGTTTCAATTGCGGCCTCTAACATATCATCGGCTGAAGCAGCTGAAAGTGGGTATTCGATCAACCCCAAGCGATCAAACATGAAGGACACAGCACCTGTTTCGGCCATATTGCCGCCTGTTTTGGTGAAATAGGAGCGCACATCTGCTGCGGTGCGGTTGCGATTATCGGTGAGGGCTTCCACAATCACCGCCACGCCGCCAGCGCCATAGCCTTCATAGCGAATTTCATCAAAATTTTCGGTGTCGTTGCCTGCGGCGCGTTTAACAGCGCGTTCGATATTATCGCGTGGCATCGATTCTGCTCGAGCTGCAGCCATGGCGGCGCGCAGGCGCGGGTTCATTTTTGGGTCTGGCAAGCCCATTTTGGCGGCAACGGTGATCTCGCGCCCAAGCTTAGAAAAGAGTTTCGCGCGTTTGGCGTCTTGCGCGCCTTTGCGATACATAATGTTTTTAAACTGGGAATGGCCTGCCATTAAAGCACCTGTGTTGTGAGTGGTTTGTTGGCTATTGTGTAATGCGCATTGCGTTTGAACGCAAGATTTGAAATGCAGTTAAAATTTACCGAGTCGCATGCCAGCTTTCACAAATTTCATCGGGTCCACGGCTTCATCATTCACGCGGGTTTCATAATGTAAATGCGGGCCTGTACTGCGGCCGGTGCTGCCCACGCGGCCAATCAATGTGCCGGCGGTAATTTGCTGGCCCTCTTTGACCAAAATCTCGCTCATGTGGCCATAACGTGTGGCGAGGCCTTCGCCATGATCAATTTCCACCACATTGCCATAGCCGCCATTATTGCCGGCTGATGACACAATGCCTGCACCTGTGGCATAAATGGGTTGGCCCATAGGGCCGCGCACATCGATGCCCGCATGGAACGCGGAACTACCAAGAAACGGGTCGGACCGCGAGCCATATATAGACGTGATTTCAAATGCGCCAAACACAGGGCGGCGCAAGGGCAGGGTGGTGATGGTGGTTTCTAATTGTTTTACGTTATTTAGCGCTGTTTTAGCGCGGGCAAGTTTTTGAAAAAACTCATCTGATGCGGAATGATCTGGGATATATGGACCGCCTACAGCCGATGCATTGGGCGTAAATTGAATGGTATTTTCAAGCGTAGCGGTGCGTGGCGCCCGCACGCCCAGTTCATTGAGCACCAAGCGAATACGGCGCTCATGCGCAGCGGCGTTGGATTCAATTTTGCTCACAACATCTTGCTGTTTATTGCCAAGGCCATGCAATGCGCCTTCAAATTGCGCAATTTGTTGCGGTATCGCGCCTTTATGTAGCACAGCGCGTGCGGCGCGTGCATTGGTTTTGCCATCACGCAATTCGCTGAGTTTTTTCTCGATTGGGTTCATTTCTTCAATAGCGCCTGTCACATCATCTTGCGGGGCGGGTGTGTATTCACTTGTTTTTTGCGGCGCGGCACCACCACGAGTTTGCTCGAGCAGGGCATTCACACCAATGGCGCGTTGCTCCAGCACTTGCTGGCGTTCCATCACCTTATCAAGCCGTGCCACAAATGCTTCTTGATCCAGCAACTGGCGACTTGTCACCTTATCCACCTGCAGGCGCAAGGCAGAAATTCTATCTTCATAGGCATGTTGCATGCGGGCTTGGCGCGCAATTGTGGCGGCCAACACATCATCGCGGAAAATAATATAGGCTGTAGCGGCAAAATACCATGCCATCAAACCTGTGAGTGCCACACCAAATGTGATCAAAAGCCAAGGCGGGGTGGGCACATGCAGCGCTTTTTCGCCAAATACAATAAATAGCTGCTTACGCGGTTTTTTAACGCGGCGGTGTGCAGGGCGATTTTTAGCAGAAGCATGTGACATGTGCGAGACTCAACGACCAGAACTATAGACCCATTATTATCGCCCCCGCCCCCTAATATATGGTTAATAATTGGCAAATGGCACAGTTCACAGCAGACGAGGCATTCTGTCCGTCTAGTCAAATTGATTGAGAATGGCATATGAATTAAGAGCTGTGGATAACTGCAACCATAATACTTCAGGTTGTGCGTCGATTTTGTTGCGGTGCGGCAGCGCGATATATGGCCAGTGATTTCAAAATTATATTAGGATTCAATTGGATAGTATGGCTGCAATTATAGGTTTTGTTAAAATGCTGCTGCGCAACAAAAGTTTGATGCGCATGTGCGACGTGCATTAAAATTATAAATTTTTATCAAGGTTGCTATTGAAATTTCAAAATTAAGATTCTATTCACGACTATCGCATTAATTTTATAATCAATAGACTCACGTGAATGGGGATTGCCCCATCAACGAACGGATGCTCTCAATGGCTGATGTGCCTGCGCTCTTGCCGCCTTCTGTAATCCTCGGGCCGATTGTCGTGCCCTTGTGGTTGCTGGCTGAGGGTGTGAAGGGTGAGGGGGGGTCTAAACAGAGTGAGCCTGTTACTTGGGAGCGGACAAAAAAAGCGACATCTGATGCGGCGAGTACGGTATTGCCTTATGTTGCAGCCGTGCCTTTAGTGCGTATGTCCGCGCAAGCAATTTCGAATGTTCCGATTTCTGCAGTTTCAAATAGTGCCTCGTGGGTGGCAAATTTTCTGAATCCTACGACCAATAAATTTATTGGATATATAGACCCGAAAACATGCCCAGCAGTACCTACATTAGACAGGGCAATGAATTGGAAATTACTTGATAAATATATGCCAAGCGCATCGCGTTGGTTGACTGAGAAGCATTATTTGGCGCGTGGTCTGTCTATTCCTGAGATGGGCGTGTTAGTGAATGCAAGCGCTGCACGATCATCAGTGTTATTTTATGGGGGTAATTTTTCCTCAAATGCATGTCTTATATTATCAGGTTGGAATGAAAGTGTTGCCGACAGAGAGGGAAATATTACCCGTAATTATATCAGAATGTCTTCAGGTATGGCTTATTTTATGGCAAATGCTGGTGTGTTATTAGCTAATACGGGCGCATTTGATGCTTGGACCAATCGCAAACTTGGTATTATATCCTCTATATTTAAGTTATCTGGTGGTGCGGGGCAATTTGCTGCAGCGTTTCAGAAAAAAAAGACAGTTACAAAAGATGGCGTTAAATATATGGTATATGATGAAAAAGGGGATCCGCAAACGGAAGTGCTAAAATGTGAAGCGGCGAAGTCGTTTTTTCAATTTACGCGCGATGCGCTCCAGTTGGGGCAATTATTTCTTCATGATAATTATAAGGTATTTGGACTGAGTGCGAAGCCTTTGATTGAGAATTATCTCACACCTTTGACAACCACATTTTTGTGGATGGATGCAGGCGCAACAATGGATAAAGCTAAACTTGCCAGTGCGTGTTCTTTGCAGTTTGGTTCTCCATATGCGGCGGACGCCAATAAGCGTGTAGAAAAAAATATTGCAAAATTTGCATGGGCAGATGGCTTTAAAATTGGTAAGTTTAAGGTCAGTGGCTTTGTAGGCAAAGCGGGGCGTATTGGGTTTATTACCGCTGTCGCGGGGGCAGGGTTATATGCGCTTGATAAATACATATTTAATGATACTAAAGTTGTGAAATGGATTAATAAAGCCGTATTTGGCCAAGATCCTGATAAGAAAACAGAAAATATGTATGGCGGCAGCATGGCGTCTGCCTCGCCACCTCCAATATTACAGCAAGCTGCAGAATTTAGTGCAAGCGCTTTCAAACGCCACAGCTTTATGGACACCAGCTTTGCGGGCACCACTGTGCCTTTTGCAGGCACGCCGTTTTGGCAAAATGGCTTGAGTATCCCTGAAGCGGTGCCAGCACCAAGCGCGCTTGCTGCGATGGAAGCCCCTACATTCCCCGATTTCACAAAATTTGCTGAGGATGTTCCGGAGAAACCGCAGCGCGCGGCACGCAAACATAAACCAATTGAGTTAGCTGTGGCGCAAGATGTTAACGCACCAAATATTGCTGACGCTCCGCTGATCAACGCAGTTACTGAGCTTCAACCTCAGATTATTGAGGATGCAGAGCTTGGCGCACAACTGATGGAATGGCCCACAATAGATGCAGGGCAAATCATTGATGCGGTGAAATTGCCCGTGTTGCCCGAGAATGATTTCTCATGGCCGAGTGCCATGCCAGAAATGCAAAATGGCGAATTGGATATACTGTTCGCGCAACAGGCTGCTAAAAATGCCGCGCGATACCCGCGCTTCACCATTCCTGAAAACACAAATGAGCTGTCTGAATTTGTGCCGTCGCCTGGTGATGTATCAAATATTGAACGCACCCGCGCAGGGGGCGGGAGTGAGTGAGGGGTGGCTTAGGTTTGGAACGGTGTTGTCCCGCACGGTGAGTGCGGCGGCGTAGCCGCAAAATCGATCCAGTGAATCGATTTTAGCAAACGAACGCCGAAAGGCTTTGCCTGAGGCTGGCAGCATCAGCACAGCGTCAATGATGCAGTGCAGATGCTGGAATCAATCCGATAGAGCGCAATTGTCGCAATACCCCGTGTCTGCAGCGCATCATGAAGAATGCTGCACTGCGCACGGGGTGACAAAATGATCTATAGTAGCAGCTAACTCTGATAGCCCCCTTGCCATCTCCTCCATTCCCCTGCATAGAGGGCTATGCGCATTCTCCCCATTATTCGCCCGTATTTTTGGCCCGTTGATCGGCGCGATTTGCGCGTGAAAATTGTGCTGGGCATGGTGGTGTTGCTGCTCTCAAAAATTGTGACAGTGGCCGTGCCCTATTTCTTCAAATGGGTGACCGATAGCCTGACCACGCCCGATGCGCTGGCCAAAACAGAGTGGGGCGCGCTGTTCCCTGCAATTGTGATGACCCCTATGGCACTGCTTGCGGGCTATGGCCTCACACGGCTCGGGCAGGTTCTGCTCAGCCAAATTCGCGATGTATATTTTGCCGAAGCGGGTGTGCATGCGTTGAGGGGGCTCGCCTATAAAACCTTTGAGCATATGCATAATATGTCGATGCGATTTCATCTGGATCGTCGCATGGGCGGGCTTTCACGCAGTATTGATAGAGGTGTGAAAGCAATCGATACGCTGGTGCGCATGATGTTTGCCAATGTGATACCTACATTTGTTGAAATTATATTGATGATTGGGGTGCTGGCCTATAGCTTTGATTTTCGGTATATTGTTATTATATTTGGAACTGTGGCGGTTTATATTTGGTTTACGCTCAAAGCCAGCGAATGGCGCATTGGCATTCGTAAGCAGATGAATGAAAGCGATAGCGAGGCCAATGCCAAGGCCATGGATAGTCTCATTAATTTTGAAACGGTGAAATATTTCAACAATGAAACGCTTGAAGCGCAGCGGTTCGATGTGGCCATGGCGGCTTATCAAAAGGCTTCGGTGCGCACTTATGTGTCGCTGGGGTGGCTCAACTCTGGCCAAACGCTGATTTTTACCATCGGCTTGGTGGCATGTATGGCCATGACCATGCAGGGCATTGCGAGCGGCAAAAACACCGTGGGCGACATGGTGATGATGAACGCGTTGATGATTCAGCTGTGGTTTCCGCTGAATTTTCTTGGGTTTTTCTATCGCGAGCTGAAGCAAGCGGCGATGGATTTGGGCGATATGGTTGAATTGCTGCACCAAACACCAGAAGTGAAAGACGCCCCTGATGCACAGCCATTGCAGCTGATGCATGGCGCGGTGTCGTTCAAAAATGTGATGTTTCATTATGCGCCCGATCGAGAGATTTTAAAGGGCATTTCGTTTGATATTCCTGCTGGCAAAACGGTGGCTGTGGTGGGGGCCTCGGGCGCAGGGAAGTCGACATTGTCGCGGATATTGTTTCGATTTTATGATATTTCGGGTGGCGCTGTGGAGGTGGACGGGCAAGACATTCGCCATGTGACCCAAAATACGTTAAGAGCACACATTGGAATTGTGCCGCAAGACACTGTTTTATTTAATGATTCTATTCGTTATAACATTCGCTATGGTCGCCCCAGTGCATCCGATGCTGAAATTGAACAGGCGGCGCAAATGGCGCAGATTGATGGGTTTATCAAATCGCTGCCGCAGGGCTATGATACCCCCGTGGGTGAGCGTGGGCTGAAGCTTTCGGGCGGGGAAAAGCAGCGTGTGGCTATTGCGCGCACCTTATTGAAGAACCCTGAAATTTTGATATTGGACGAGGCCACATCGGCGCTCGATACCAATACCGAACGTGAGATTCAGTCGGCGCTCAAGCTGATTTCGCACAATCGGACCACGCTGGTGATCGCGCATAGGCTTTCCACCATTGTGGATGCCGATGAAATTTTGGTGATGGATGCGGGGCACATTATTGAACGCGGCACGCATGCGCAGTTGCTGGAGCGAAATGGTGTGTATGCCAATATGTGGACACGGCAAAATGAAAGTGCTGAAAATTCAATTGATGTTTCTTAATAATGACTTGACAGCTTAGATTGAAAGTGCGGCAGTATGTCCATCAAAAATCGAAGTGGATGCGTGTTATGTGTCGAGTGTCAAAATGGTTTTGGGGGCTTTTGCCCGTTCTATTAATTGCATTTTTTGCAATTAATCATAAGACAAAACAAATAGAGGCGGATCTGAGTGTTCGTTCCGCCGAAATTTTAAAGACCAATGGTGTGATTTGGGCCAATGTTGCCATCAATGGGCGTGATGCCATTGTGCGCGGCACTGCGCCATCTGAGGATGCCCGACAAAAAGTGATGGCAATTGTGGATTCTGTGCGCGGTGTGCGTAAAGTGCACAGTGAAGCGCAAATTTTGGCCGTGCAATCACCCTACACGCTTTCTATAGTGAAGGACGAAACCTCGGCCACCATTTCAGGCTATGCACCGAATGATGCCGTGAAATTAGCGGTGGTGGATGCTGTGAAATCGGGCTTGCCAGGCATAAATGTGTTGGACAAGCAAGCGCTTGCTGGCGGCGCACCGGTGGATAGCGTTTGGGTGCTGGGCACACGCTTTGCCGCACAACAATTGGCGAAACTCACAACGGGCACAGCGAGTTTTGTGAATACCAAGATTTCTATTGAAGGTGTTGCTGCGCAATCAGCAGGCGTTGCTGCTGTTCTGGAGGCCACCAAAACCTCACTTCCGCAAGGCATTTCATTGGATAAATTGGCGATCGTGCCACCTACCATTAAGCCCTATAATTTTGATGCGATGCTGGATGAAAAGGGCGTGACGCTCTCTGGTTTTTATCCCTCAGAAGATGTGCGCGTTGCACTTTTAGAAAAAGCAAAAGCGATCTCACCAAATGGTATGGTGATTGACCAATTGCAATTGGGGGCAGGGGCGCCAAGCCAGTTTTTAGCGATGGCCAGCGTCGCTTTAGAGCAATTAAAGGGTCTCACCTCAGGTGGATTTGGGTTGGTTGATAGCAAATTATCCTTCACTGGGCTTGCCAAATCGGGCGATGTGATTGCTGCAATCAAAACCGCACTTTCAAGCTTTGGGGTCGATGTTTCAGGCCTTAAATTGCTAGAAGCACCGAAGGTTGAAGTGGCAGCACCTGCTGTGATCGCCCCTGCACTCACGCCCGCCAAGCAAAAATGCCAAGCGCATTTGAATGATTTGCTGGCCAAAAATACCATTCAATTTAACACAGGCTCGGCCGTGTTGCGTGCGGATAGCGTGCCATTTGTCAACCAAATCGCAGGTGTGGTTGCAGGGTGCGATCTGGATATGCTCACCATCACGGGCCACACCGATAATATGGGGGCGCCAGCCATGAATTTAGCGCTTTCTGAGGCGCGCGCCATGGCCGTGGTGCATTATCTGGTGTCGCGTGGGATTGAGGCCAAACGGTTGAAAGCTATTGGCAAAGGTGAAGAGGTGCCAGTTGCCACTAACTTCACGGTAGAAGGCCGCCAACGCAATCGCCGCATTGAATTCACAGTGAAATAAGGACACATGCTATGATGTATCTCATCTCTAATCTTTGGTTTTATCTTCTTCTGGCGTGTGTGATTGGTGTTTGCACAGGTTGGCTCACACGTCATTCTTCTAAAGCGTAAGGTGCTCACATGACATGGTTTGTAATTCACACAGTATTATTGCTGCTTGCAGCGTTTATCATTGGGTGCGTCTTAGGATGCTGGCTGAAAGGCGTGTTTGGTGCAGAGGCTACTGTTGATGTGCCATCGATGCCAAAGCCTGCGGTGCAGCCAGTTGCCAGCCCCACATCTGCCCCCGTGGTGCCCGCGCCTGCCAATGATATTGCGGCGCCAGTTGTGGAAGTGCCTGCTGTTGCCGCGCCAACGGCTGAGTTGAGCGGCGAGAAGCCTACTGGGCTTGAGGCCGCGCGTGGCGGCAAGGCTGATAATTTAAAACGCATCCGTGGCATTGGCCCTGCAAATGAGAAAAAGCTGAATGCATTGGGGATTTTTCACTTCGACCAAATTGCCGCGTGGGGCGAGGCGCAGGCCGAATGGGTGAATAGCTTTCTTGCATTCCCTGGCCGCATTGAGCGTGAAGATTGGATCAACCAAGCCAAAGCATTGGCAACAGGTGTTGAAACCGAATTTTCCAAACGCGTGGATAAGGGCGAGGTTGAGAGTAGTTTGTGAGTGTGGATCCAACAATTAGTGAATAGATGCCGCCACAATCGGGTTAGACCAGATCATCTTCTTAAGTGGATCCTCGGTTCAAGCCCGAGGATGACGCTCCAAGAGATCAAGGTTCATTGAGTATATGGCAGGTTGAATAATGCTCATGCAAGTTCGTCATTATAAGACAATCCAATAATCTGAGTATTCAACTATCGTATAATTGTAATTTTACTGAATATCATATAACAATGGTGCGTAAGTAAGAGCACATCATGAAAATAGATTTAAAAAACTCCAATACAAATACTGCCGCGCAGCATGTGGATTTTACGCAATTTACGACATCAGGCGGCACACCGTATACAGTGATGTGTTCAGATGTGCGCACAACTACATTGGCAACCTATGATGTGATTGCGAAAAAACTAGGCACTGGCGTCACTGCTGAACAAATTCAAGCCGCTAATCGCGATAAGAAATTTGTCAATGTATGTGATGAGATTATAATTCCGGATCCTCAAGCGCATGTAGTTGCTCCACAACCCGAGGCACCAAAGCTGGCCCCTCAAAAAATGGAGCCTACAACGCCTAGAGGTTCAGATATTAAAGAATTTCAAGAGAAGATGCAGAAAGACGTATTGCAGGAAAAAGAAGCCGCGCCAGACGGACAATATCAGCGCTATATGGATCCTTCTGAAAAGCGTATGTTGGAGCGTATGAATCAGCAGATACAAGAGCATATGAATCAGCAGATGCAAAAGCTTAACATGAAAAGAATGATGGATCGCATGAATCAGGACTTCATGGAGCGAATTGGTGGTTACCGCAGTCCTGCCCAGAACAACACCGCTCCTTTAGATAAACAGGATGAAATAAACTTATCCCCCACAAAGGAACCTGAAGCACCACAGCAAAAAGCTGAGCCTGAACCCACTAAAAAACCTGAAGCATAACAGCCTAAGCCAAAACCTGAAAAGCCAGCAGTGGTTGATTGCCGCTGCCCAACCTAATTATCCACAGCTTACCCACAGCTTTTGAACAGCTTATAGCAGATGCTATCCACAAGCGCTTGGAATGAGGCGTCGATGATGTTGGGCGATACACCCACGGTGACCCAGCGCTGGCCTGTTGCGGTGTCGTGGCTTTCGATGAACACGCGGGTGACCGCATCGGTGCCACCTTTAAAAATACGCACTTTATAATCGGTCAGCTCAATATGCTGTGTGAGGTGCTGATATTTACCCAAATCGGTACGCAATGCGGTGTCGAGCGCATGCACGGGCCCTGCGCCTTCGGCGACAGACATAATTTCTTGGCCGTCTATCAACAGCTTCACCACGGCTTCGGAAATGGTTTCCTTTTTGCCTTTGGATGTGAAGCGTTGCTCGGCCAATACGCGGAACGATTTCACCTCAAAAAACTCGGGTACATTGCCCAGCAAACGGTTGGCCAGCAATTCAAACGATGCATCGGCGCCTTCATAGGCATAGCCTTCTGCCTCGCGCGATTTGAT